>JAEZYD010000003.1 GCA_023419375.1 Pseudomonadota bacterium | reverse complement strand
GAGAAAAGTGTATTATGGTGACTCATGTCCAAAATCTCCTTGTGTGGCAAAGTTTTTCGCAAACTCTTTATACCACATCGCACTGAGATTTTGGACTTTTTTCTTAACCCTTAGCCGGACAGCAATGTTTTTCAGTGCTTCATCTGATACGCTGCCGTCCATCTCAACAGTGGCGGTCTTGGAAGCAAGATCCACATTTACATCCTGTACGCCGGAAACGGCGCGGAGAGCCTTTTCAACGGAACCGGTGCAGTGGCCGCAGCTCATACCTTCGATACTGATTGTCTTTGTCATGGTGGAACTCCTTATGATTTCCTGTGTTATTGGTTTATGTTTGGGGCTGAACAGTCGCAGTCGGAGCGCGTTGGAAACAACGCTGACGGAACTGAAACTCATGGCTGCCGCCGCGATGATCGGACTGAGCGTCCAGCCCCAGGCGGTGTAGAACACGCCCGCAGCAACGGGAATGCCTATGGCATTGTAGAAGAACGCCCAGAACAGGTTTTGACGGATCGTGCGCATCACAGCCCGGCTGAGTTGGATGGCCGAAACCGCGTCAAGAAGATCGCTTTTCATCAGCACGATGTCCGCCGATTCGATAGCCACATCCGTACCCGCGCCTATGGCAATGCCAACGTCCGCACGGGCCAGGGCCGGGGCGTCATTGATGCCGTCACCGATCATGGCGACTTTTTTGCCTTGTTCCTGCAATGAGCGGATTTCCCGTTCCTTGTCCTGGGGCAGAACTTCGGCCACGACTTTGTTGATGCCAGCCTGACGGCGCACGGCTTCGGCGGTTTGGGCATTGTCACCCGTAAGCATTATGACTTCGACGCCCATGCGCTCAAGCTCGGCCACCGCTTGCGGGCTGGTTGGCTTGATCACATCGGCCACGGCGATAAGGCCGACAAGTTCCTTGCCCCGTGCGAAAAAGAGGGCTGTTTTTCCTTCGGCGGCAAATGCTTTCGCCTGTTCGTCCAAACTGTTGGCAATGCCTTCAACCGAGAGCATTTTCGCGTTACCGGCAAGGTGGTGAATTCCCTCAATGCTGCCGGAAATACCCTGCCCTGGCGTTTGCGTGAAATCATCCACTTTGTTGAACTCCAGGCCGCGTTTTTCCGCTTCCTGAACAATGGCCGCGCCGAGCGGATGCTCAGAGAGCTTTTCCAGCGAGGCGGCAAGGGTCAGCAGTTCCATTTCAGTTCCGGGCGCTGTGGGAACGATGTCCGTTACTACGGGCTTTCCCTCGGTGACGGTTCCCGTCTTGTCCAGAACAACCGTATCAATGACGCCAGCCGTTTCAATGGCCTCGGCAGACTTGAGCAAAATGCCATTTGCCGCGCCCCGCCCTGTGCCGACCATGATGGCCGTGGGGGTAGCCAGACCGAGAGCGCAGGGGCAGGAGATAACCAGCACGGCAATGCCGATAGACAAGGCAAACTCCAGATCATAGCCAAGCAGCAGCCAGACCGCTGTAGCGACAACGGCAATGGTAATGACCACCGGTACGAAAATGCCGCTGATTTTATCGGCCAGCCGCGCAATAGGAGCTTTGGATGAAGTGGCTTCGTCCACAAGTTTGATAATCTGAGCCAGGGTGCTGTCATCGCCAACCCTGGTCGCCCGCATGAGAAAATGCCCGGATTTGTTGATAGTCGCGCCGGTCACGGCATCACCGCCGTGTTTTTCCAGGGGCAGACTTTCTCCGGTCAGAGCCGACTCGTCCAGAAAACCACTCCCCTCGGTGATAACACCGTCAACCGGAACGCTTTCACCGGCTTTGACGACCAGTATATCTCCAGCCAAAACATCTTCCCGCGCAATGATCGCTTCCTTGCCGTCACGGATAACTGTGGCGGTTCTGGGAGCGAGATCCATGAGCTTGGCAATGGCATCGGAAGTCTTGCCCTTGGCCCTGGCTTCAAAAAATTTGCCCAAGGTAATCAGAGTCAGGATCATGGCGGCGGAGTCGAAATACAGATTCATTGCGAAGTGCTGCACTGTATCCATATCCGCCTGCCCAATGGCAAAGGCCATCTTGTAAACGGCATATACGCTGAAAAGTGCCGCTGCCCCTGAGCCTATGGCAATAAGAGAATCCATGTTCGGCGAACCGGAAAAAAGCGTTTTGAAGCCAATCCGGTAAAATTTGAAATTGACGAACATGACCGGCAAGGTCAGCAGCAACTGCGTCAAGGCGTTTGCCAACGCGTTTTCCGCTCCCTTGAGGAAATCGGGCAGCGGCAGGCCCACCATCGGCCCCATCACCATATAAAACAGAGGTACGGTAAAGATCAGGGAAACGAGCAAGCGCCACTTCATTTCCTGAAATTCAATGGCGGCGGGGTCTGGCCCATTGTCCGACACATTATGCAGCCCAACGCTTTTCGCATCTTTTTTTGCGTGCGCCTGCGCTCCGTACCCGGCTTTGATTACGGCATTTGCAATATCTGATGGCGAAATCGCGCTTTCGTCAAAGCTGACGCTCATAGTGTTTTTCAGGAGATTCACGTTTACGTCATTAATACCGTTCAGCGCAGACACGGCTTTGGTCACTCTGTTGGAGCAGGCCGAACAGGTCATGCCGGTGATGTCGAAAAGTTCTTTTTGCATGGTATGCCTCGCTCAATCCATCTTGAAATCTACTTTGACCTTGTACAGCCGGGTCGCCGGAAGGTTCAAAATTTCAATACCGGTTTTCTGTGTAATCTTTTCAATCACGGCGCAGACCTCTTCCCAGGACGGCCCGATAAGAGCAAACCAGACGTTATATGCATGGCTGCGCAAGTAGTTGTGAGTGACACCAGGAAGACTGTTTACCTCGGCTACAAATGACTCCAGCTTATCTTCCGGCACTTTTGCCGCGCACAACGTGCTGCGAAACCCCAACTTGCCGGACACGAAATTGGCTCCCAAGCGGCGGATGATTTTTCTCTCTTTTAAATTGCGCACCCGTGCGAAAGCCTCATTCTCCGTGATGCCCACCACGTTGCCGATGGCAAGATAAGGACGTGATTCAATGGGGAAGCTGGATTGAATCAGGTTAAGGATGGCGCGATCCGTGGCGTCAAGCATTGCATCGGGTGATGGGTCAATAGCCCCGCCATCAAGTTCTTGCGTACAGTCTTCCATACTTGTGCCTTTTACTTTTTATCTTCTTGCCGTGCGGCAATCACGGTTTGCCCGGCAAATACCTTCTGACCTATGGAAACGGCGGGGGTGTAATTTTCAGGCAGATACAGATCCACTCTGGAGCCGAATTTGATCATACCGAAGCGTTCACCACGTCCGAGTTCATCACCTTCTTCCACACGCGGAACAATGCGTTGAGCAACCAGCCCGGCAATCTGCACCATCACAAAATTGCCGTCCTCGCTTTCAATGGAGTATGCGCAACGTTCATTGTACTGTGAGGCTTTATCCAGAGAAGCGTTGAAAAACTTGCCCGGATAATACGATATGGCATTTATTTTGGCCGCTACAGGCATCCGGTTCACATGCACACTCAATAAATTCATAAAAACGCTGACGCATATACGCGGCTGTCCGGTAAACGGATCAGGAGTTTCCTGGATTTTGACGATTTTGCCGTCCGCAGGGCTGACGGCAATGCCCTTTGCTGTAGGCACAACCCTTTCAGGGTCACGAAAGAAATGCGCGGAAATCCAGGTGACTGCAAGCATAACAACCGCCAACGGCCAGCAGCCGATAAGTGAAAATATCAAGGCGGAAAAAGAGGATAAAAAAATGAAAGGCAAGCCTTCAATTGCAAGGCCGACAGACGTTTTTCTCATAATGCTACCGTAAGTGGTTAAATGTGCTAATAAAATTGAGAAAACTATTTCTCGCCTTTCAAGATTGTAATGCTTATAGTCGCTATAAGGTCAAGGCGGCTTGAATAAACTTTTCCTTCACGGTGAAAATATGAAAATCGGTGAATTGGCTAAAGCGTCAGGCATCCAAACTGTCACGATACGCTATTACGAAAAAGAAGGTTTGCTAAATGCGCCCTCTCGCTCTGGTGCAAACTACAGGCTTTATGACGAGAAAGACTTTGAGCAACTACGTTTTATCAAACATTGCCGTCAGCATGGCATGGCTCTTTCCGATATTCGACAGCTTTTGGCCTACAAGGATAATCCACAAGCCGGATGTGAATTAGCCCAATCCATAGTACGAAACCATATTGCTAATGTACGCGAACAAATAGAGTCGCTTACCCGCCTGGAAGGACAGTTGGAACAACTACTGGACTGTGCCAGAACAAAACCAGGGCGGGGGATAATTGACAGTTTAAACAAGGGAGAGCGTTGCCCCGATTGCATAAATAGTCGCCAGAAAGAAGCCCTTGCCGAAAAAAACGATACTGCCAGATAGGGCAGCGGCCCAAAGAAACTCCGGGCGCTGCTACGAAAATGCAGACGTTCCCCATATTTTTTCACTTCAACGCTCCAGACTGGCGAGAGCATTTTTGAGGGTGCTGTTGCGGGCCAGACATCGAATTGCCTTTCCTTCCCGTTGCTGGCTGACCAGGCCGCTGGCGGTCAACCGCGTAATATGCTGGCTGAGAGTTGAACCACAGACTTCAATGCCTGTGTGCAGTTCTCCTACTGTCATGCCTGCTTCTCCGGCATCCAGTAATTTTCTGTAAATTTGCAACCTGATGGGATGCCCCAGGCTTTTGAAAATGGAGGATGCTTTCAAAGAATCCATTTAAGCCTCGTTGTGGTGGGAGCCGTGAGCGACTCCCACCACTTTTCAATTATTTCTTATTTCCGCATGGCCCGCAGACCATTGGCGACAACCACCAGAGCCGCGCCCACGTCCGCGAAGACCGCCATCCACATGGTTGCCATGCCCATGAAGGTCAGAGCGAAGAAGAGAGCCTTCACGCCGAGGGCGAAGCTGATGTTCTGCACCAGGATGGCGTAGGTGGACTTGGACAGACCGATGAAGCGCGGAATCTTGCGCAGATCGTCATCCATCAGGGCAACGTCTGCCGTTTCAATTGCCGTGTCCGTGCCGCCACCCGCCATAGCGAAGCCGATATTGGCCTTGGCCAGAGCCGGGGCGTCGTTGATGCCGTCACCGACCATGCCGACCTTGCCTCCAGATGCTTCAAGCTCTTCAACCACGCGCAGCTTGTCTTCCGGCAGGAGATTGCCCTTGAAGCTATCCACGCCTACCTGTTCGGCAATGGCCTTGGCTGTATGCTCGTTGTCGCCGGTCAGCATCATGGTCTTCACGCCGAGCTTTTTGAGTTCGCGGATGGCCTCAATACTGGAATCCTTGAGGGTATCGGCTACGGCGAACAAGCCCTGCACACCCTTTTCACCCACCAGCGCGACCACGGTTTTGCCCATTTTTTCCAGAGCGAAGATTTGCTTTTCCAGCTTGGCCGAGCATTTTTTCAGATCTTCCACCATGCGGTGATTGCCGAGATACCACTGCTGCCCGTCAATAACGGCACTGACGCCTTGGCCGGGAATGGCCGTGAAATCATTAACGTCAAGCAACTCCACATTGTTTTCTTTCGCGTTTTCAGCAATGGCCTTGGATACAGGGTGATCGGAACGGGCCGCTATGCTGGAGGCGATAGCCGTCGTTTTTTTGCCATCCATATTGCCGATGGCCACAAAATCAGTCTGGCGCGGCTTGCCGTGGGTGATGGTTCCGGTCTTGTCGAGTGCCAGCCAGTTAAGAAGCCGCCCTTGCTCCAGGAACGTGCCGCCCTTGATCAAGATGCCGTAGCGGGTGGCAGCGGCCATGCCGGAAACGATGGTGACCGGCGTGGAAATAACCAGGGCGCAGGGGCAACCGATAACCAGAATGACCAGCGCCGTATAAATTGATGCGTAAATCTCCGCGCCCATGAAAAGCGGCGGTATCGCGCCCACCAGAATGGCTGTCAGAAACACGGCAGGCGTATAGTATTTGGAAAACTGATCCACAAATCGCTGCATGGGCGCGCGCGCTCCCTGCGCTTCTTCCACTGCGTGAATGATGCGGGCGAGTGTGGAATTGGTTGCCGCTGCCGTCACTTCAAATTCAAAGGAGCCAGATTCGTTGATAGTGCCAGCATACACGGTATCCCCAACGGTTTTTTCCACAGGCATGCTTTCACCGGTAATGGGAGCCTGGTTGATGGCCGATTGACCGGACACGATCACGCCGTCAAGACCGACCTTTTCACCGGGCTTCACACGCACGCGGCTGCCAACGGCCACTTGGCGGATGTCCATTTCCACCCATGCGCCGTCAGGTCGTAAAACTGTTGCCTTATCCGGCGCGAGAGCCAGCAGATCCTTGATGGCATTTCTGGCCCTGTCCAGCGCCTTGGCTTCGATAGCTTCCGACAGGTTGAACAGCACCATGACCATTGCTGCTTCGGGATATTGTCCGATAATCACCGCGCCGGTAACGGCCACGGACATCAGCGCGTTGATGTTCAGGTTAAAGTTGGAAATGGCCAGCCAGCCCTTTCTATATGTAGTCAGACCGCCGAACAGAATTGCCAGCACCGCAAAGGTCAGCGGCAACCACGGGGCGACTTCAATGCCGTTGATTTTCCAGGCGTGCAGATCAATGCCAAAAGGACTGGCGTTCCATTCATGCATCAGCTCAAAGGCTTCGGAAAGCGCGGCGAACGCACCGGCAAAAGCCAACTTCATCCAGGGAATTTTCGGTTCGGGGATAACATTGGTTTCCCCGGCTTCCATATCCATCAGCTTGGCGTCCATATTCAGGGACATCAGGGCATCAGAAATGGCAGGCAGGGCCGATGGTTCGTGCCGCACTTTCAATGTGCGTGACATGAGGTTGAACTCAAGGCCGAGCACGCCGGGCATGCCGTTCAGCTTGGTCTTGATAAGATTTTCTTCCACCGGGCAATCCATGCCGTTGACTGAGAACACGGCCAATGCACCTTGGTTCAGGCCGAGTGGTTCCGGCGTCATGTCGATGGCTTTCAGGGCCGCAACGATGGGTTCCGTTGACGGAAGTTCGTGATCAACCGTCAAAACGCGCTGCATCAAATTAAAGTCCAGGTTCGTGATACCCGAAACCCCCGCCAGCTTTTTGCGGATAAGCGCCTCTTCCATCGGGCAATCCATATTTACAATGCGGTAAATGGCGCGAGTGTCGGACGCTTCACCAACGGTGGAAAGATCCACAGGGGCAGCTTCGGCATGGTCATGCCCACAACAACCACCATGCTCATGTCCGTGGTCGTGGCTATGATCATGCGCGTGGTCATGCCCACCGCAGGCACTGTGATCATGGGAGTGGTCATGGCCACCGCACGCGGCGTGGTCATGTGTGGTTGCAGCGTGATCGTGACCGCAGCAGCCGCCATCGGCATGAGCGTGCTTATGAGCATGGCTGTGGTCATGCGCGGGTTGGTGAGCATGTCCGCCGCAGGCATCATGCTCATGGCTGTGCTCGTGGGCCGGTTCGTGGCTATGTTCATGCGAACAACCACACGAAGCGGTGTTGTTTTTGGAAAGAATGGAAGCGGCTTTCTCACAGACGAATCCTATCGGATGCAGGGAACCGCAGGGGCATGCTACTGCTGCGCTACTCATGGTTTTTCTCCGGGCATATAATTGATACATTAAAAGGCGTTATTGCCTGCTCTTCCGTCTTTTCGCTAAAACTAGTGCCTATAGGAGGTATAGGGTCAAGTGACTTTCAAAAAATATTTTTCCTCGAAAAGCCACTCTTGATTACAGGCTAATGTCTATAGCGAGTATAGGGTCAAGCGATTTTCTTGAGGCGCTTCAAAAAAATTTCCCGATAAATCAAACAGTAGGTGAAGGCTGTGAGGATTGACGGATTTTTCGCGCATTCTCTTGACTCTATAGTGAGTATAGAGAGTAGTTTTTACCGAAGGGAAAAGCAGGGATTGAAGGAATCCCCCCTCTTGCGAGAACTTGTCATTTTGCCGGTGTGCAGTTGAAAGAGAATTTGACTACACCAATGTCTATAACTACTATAGTGTTGTTTGAATATTTATGGAGGCGTCCATGAGGGTAAAAATCGGTGAGCTTGCGAAAATGGCCGGTTGCCAGGTAGTCACGATACGGTTTTATGAAAAGGAAGGACTTTTGAAAGAACCGGAGCGCACCGGAGCCAATTACAGGCTCTATGGCGATAAGGAGATCGAGCGCCTGCGCTTCATCAAGCACTGCCGCCGTCACGATATGACGCTTTCTGAAATCCGCGAACTTTTAGCATTCCGTGATAACCCTAAAGCAAACTGTGATTGGGTTGGCACTCTCGTTCAAAAGCATATCGCTAACGTGGAAGAGCAGATTGAGTCGTTGACGCAGTTGAAAGCCCAACTGGAACATTTGCAGCACAAGTGTTCAGGAGGCAAACAAGGGGGATGCGGCATCATTGAAAGCCTGAGTGACAGCGGCGGATGCCCTTTTTGTGAAGATTTCCGCTGCCGCAGTGAACAGCACGCGAAGCAAAAAGGTTTACAAGAAATTACACTCAGTAAATAGCTGGTCTTTCGCTATTAACTCTATGTGGCCCGGTTATCCGGGCCTTTTTTATACTTTGTTCTCTGAAAAAATGGGAAGGGGGTTGACCCTATACCGCGTATAGCCATTAGCCTTTATTCAATGCTCCATTCCTGAGGCTAACAGTAAAAGAGTATATCCGTCAGGCAGGCGGAAGGAGAACAGTTATGGATAAAATTCTGATTTGGACAACAGTGATAGTGGTCATGGTGTTGAGCGTCCGATTTTTCAAACGGAAGAACAAAAACAGCATAGCCGCTCCGGTTCCGGCACTGGAAAATTGTTCGCGGAAACTCGTGCGCCCAGGCAGGCAATAACGAGCAATCTTCAAAGGAGTTGGCCATGACCATTTGTGGATTGCAGGTTGGGCAAAGAGCCAGAATTGAGTCTATCAGCATGGATGGAGAGTCAGCCAAGCGCGTCAGGGATATGGGGCTGATACCTGGAGCGGAATTTGAAGTTGTGGGGCGTGCGCCACTCCGCGACCCGGTAGCGTTGCGGCTGAATGGTTTTACACTGGCCATACGAAATAGTGAAGCAGGCCGAATCTTCGTGATTCCTCTGTCACAATGAAAGGATAAAATATGAAAAAAACCCTTATAATTGATGGTATGTCATGCACATATTGCAAGGCAGATGTAGAAGAAGTGCTTAACGCCCTGCCCGGAATTACTGCCGAGGCCGACCCTCAAAAGGGTGAGGCTTATATCAAAATAGAGGGCGAAGTAGATGAGTCGTTGTTAATCTCGGTAATTGACGAGCATACCGCTTTTCGTGTTTCCGGCGTTTACTGATACGTCATTCAATCCGCCCTCCGAATATCGTTGTGATAGCTCGGAGGGCGGGTGTTATATGCTATGATTTTCCATCACACTCCGGCCAGCCAGTGCAGCCCCAAAAATCATAGCCGCCCTTGCCGTCTTTGCCGGGCTTTTTCACCCGATGAACCATAGGCTTGCCGCATTTTTCGCAGACCTTGCCCGTGGCCTTGGCAAATTCCTGCACTTCACGGGAAAGCTGGTCATAGGCTGAGGCTATGACGGCACGGTATTCCGCCTTTCCTTCCGCAATATCGTCAAGAGATTGCTCCATTGTACGGGTGAAGTCGTACTCAATGAAGGAGAAATGCCCGCAGAGGCCGGAAACAATCTTTTCTCCGAGCGGTGTAGGCACAAGGAAGCGTTTTTCCGTGGTGACGTATTTCCGGCTGGAAATGGTGTCGATGATCGCCGCGTATGTTGAAGGACGGCCAATGCCGCGTTTTTCCAGTTCGCGGATAAGACTGGCTTCCGTGAATCTAGCGGCGGGCTTGGTCTTTTTCGTTGTGACGGTTCCCGTTAGCGCCGTGGCCTTTGTGCCGGGCTTCATGGCCGGAACGGGGTTCAAAGGCTCTTTCTCGCCTTCCTCTGCTCCTTCATCCGGGCCATCTTCCTGATCGGCCAGAACTTTCCAGCCTTGCGAAAGCAGTGTGCGGCCCTTTGCCTCAAATAGTGCTTGTTTCCCGTCCACGTCCGCGCCGAGCTGGAGCGTCCGAACCGCATAAACCGTATCTTCCAACTGGCAAGCCAGGGAGCGCAGCCGGATAAGGCGATACAAGGCTTTTTCGTCCGCCGTTTCCCCGGCTTCCTCAATTTCAATGTGAGTCGGTCTAATGGCCTCATGTGCTTCTTGCGCCCCCTCTTTTGATTTCCATTTGCGGGGCGTTTCCACCAGCGGCCAGCTTTTTGTTTCGCAATACGCCCGGATCGCCTGGATCGCTTCTTGCGAAAGATTGGGGCTGTCCGTTCTCATATATGTGATCGCCCCCTGCTCATACAGGCGTTGCGCCAGTTGCATGGTTTGCTTGGGGCCAAATTTCAGTGACGAACTGGCGGTTTGCTGCATCGTTGAAGTGGTGAAGGGAGCCGGAGGCGCGGTTCGGCTCTCGGATTCCTTGCAATCCAGCACATCCAGCGTCCGCAGCGCAGCCGCCTTTTCCGCCAGAGATTTTTCCAGCAAATATTCCTGCCCCTCTTCCAGCCAGGGCTTTACCAGAAGCGCCGCTTTCCAGCCGTCAGTGATGTTATCCACATTTTCAAAGGTAAGTTCCGCGCCGTAGTGCGTTGTGCTGGAAAAGGCTTTGATTTCCTTTTCCCGATCCACCACCAGACGCACAGCCGGGCTTTGTACCCGGCCAGCGGAGAGTTTTTCACCGGAGGCATTGGAGAGCGGCCCGGAAACCATGTAGCCGCAAAAGCGATCCAGCACCCGGCGCCCTTCCTGTGCCGCCACCAAAGCCATATCAATGGAACGCGGAGCGGAGAGCGCGGCGAGAATGGCCGCTTCCGTGATTTCCGTATAGGTGACGCGCTTGGTGTTTTTGAGTTTCAGGGCGTCTTGCAGATGCCACGCAATAGCTTCCCCCTCTCTATCGGGGTCAGTGGCCAGGAAAACTTCTTCCGCGTTCTTCACCATCCCGGCCAGCCGGGATAAAACATCTTTGCCTCTGTCCGTGGGTATATACTGCGGTTTGAAGTCGGGAGCGGCCACGCCCATTTCCTTGACGGGCAGATCGCGCACATGGCCGACAGAGGCGGCGACCTTCCAGCCAGGGCCGAGGATTTCCTGTACCTTTTTCACTTTACCGGGGGATTCCAGAATAAGCAGTTTCGCGCACATGACGTTTCCTTAAAGGGCCGTCAGGCGGCGCGAAGTTGGGGCGCATGGCCCGCAGACGATGAAGCAGCTTTGGACTGTAAAGATTGACTTTTTCTAGTGACTCATACAAATTTGTTACAAAATTCTTTATGGAGAGTTGGTTATGAATCAAAAAATGGCGTCGGCTAACGATTATAAAGAAGTGGCTAACGTGGCCGCTAAATATGTCGAAGCTGTACGAACCGGTAACATCGAAATGTTGGCTGATACCTTCCACAAGGATTCCGTGACATACGGCACAGTCAATGGTGCGCTTATGGGGGGAGCTGGTAATCCTACGATTGACTTTATCAAGGCCAACGGAAACTCCCCTGAACTTGTTTCTCATATTGATGTACTTGATATAACGCCTACCACAGCAGTTGTCAGAATTGTTTTAGAAAATGATGCTATCGGGTCGGACTGCAACGAATTTTTAACGCTTATTAAACTTGATGACGGCTGGACTGTTATTGCCAAAATTTTTCATCAGTTTGATAAGTGAGTTTTTTGAGCATACAAAAAGTCTTAAAAGGCCGTCAGGCGGCGCTGGGCTGGGGCGCGAGGCCCGCAGATGTAGGAATTTAAAGGCTCATGCCTCTTTCCAAACCTTGAGAGCGTGATTTCTCCCGCTCAACGTCTTTTTTCAGAACCAGGCCCACTTGCCGTTTCACTTCGCCCAGGCCACGCGACTGGTGCAGATCGTTAAAATCCGTCAGCCCTTTGGCCCGTTCTTCATCGGTGAAGATCGGAGCCACAACCTTGCCACCGACCTCTTGGGCGGCTCTTTGCGCCAGTTCCACCCCCTTGTTCCAGTGTTCAACACCATCCGGGGTTTTGCGGGTGTGTTTGTGGTCATTGTCGGCGCAGATGGTAATGGCGGCGTTTGGGAATTTTTCCCGCAGCTTTTTGGCTACAGGCTCCAGATTGCCAGCGTCAAAGGCCACTGCTACAGGTTTTTCCGTTGCCATGTGCAGCGTTGCGCCCGTGGCGTAGCCTTCGGCCAGGATGATTTCCCCTTGAGCCAAATCCTTGGAAAGGTCTTTGTCGGGATCAGCAATCATATGGAAATTGCCGTTTTTCTCCATCCCGTACATGAAACGCTTTTCGCCTTCCGGGGAAATGGTTTGCAGACCGCGTAATTCCTTGTCCACCGTCATAACGGGAACAAGTAGAGTGCCGTCCAAATCTTCGCGCACCCCGAAAGGCTGAACATCCTTGGCCTGTAAATAGGGGTTATCGGCAGAGGCCCAATCGTGGGCGATCCATTCCGTATGCGCTTCCCGCGCCGTTTTGTGTTGCTGTTCCAGAATTAACCGCTGCCGCTCTTCCCGCTTTCGGGCTATCTCGGCGCGTTGGGCTTCCAACTGCTCTTTGGTCAGGGTATGGCCTGTGGCAACCCAAGTCGTTTTTTCGCCGGCACTGAAATTCTGCATCCAGCCGGCAGGACGTTCATCGAGATAGCCGCAGTATGCGCCGTCAAGGTCGCCGCCGTTTCTGCCAATGAGCGGAACGCGGTGTATCTGTCCATCCATGATCGGAGCTTTGCCGCGCAGATCAAGCCCGGCTTGTTCCAGGGCGTTGGCAAATTCTTCCTGTGGCGGCATGGACGGTTCCGGCACAGGGGCTTTTTCCGGCATCCATGCTGCCAATGGCGTGAGGTCGGTTCCTTCCGGCGCGTACCAGAGCTTGTTTTCTTTGTCCCACTTCGCACCGAACTTCTTTGCCTGTTCCTTTTCCTTGTACGGAACGGCGAGGAAGGTTTTTTCCTTGGCGGGATCAACGGGGAGGCCCATAGCAGCAATGTCGCTTTCCAGCTCTTTGCCGGGCAACCACGCCGCTAATGGCGTAAGGTTATCGCCTTCCGCTACAAACCACCGCCTGCTTTCATCATCCCACTGTCCACCAAGACGCCAAACTTGTTTTTTCTCTTCAAAGTTGTCCTGTGGAACATCAAGGAATGTTTTTTCTTTGGCTGGAACAAATGGAAGCCCTTGGATAGCTGCAATTTCTTCTTTTCTCTCCCGAACATTGCTCCGCTGGACAGCATTTTCCGGGGCTTCTTGCCGGAGTTCTTTTTTCCGTTCCATGTCAAAGACGTAATCCTTGATTTTTTCCGCGTCCCGGCAAGCCCGCACAATCTCGTAAGGGTCTTCTTTCAGAACTTGAATCCATGATTGCACATAGGCTGCGTGCTGGCCGGGATCGTGGCCGATGCCGATTTCCTGTCCGAGCATCCATGACGCAATTTCGGCGCGGAGTTCTTCCCGCGCATACTTTTCCGAACCAAATGGGCCAAACTCACGGTTCAGGCGGTTTTCGTCACCAGTCCAATGCCCCAATTCATGCAGAGCAGTAGCGTAGTATTTATCAGGCGCGTCAAAGTTTTCTTTGGGTGGCAGATGAATGGCATCTTCCATGCGACGATAAAAAGCCCGGCTACTCTGATCGTGTTTGATTTCCGCACCGGAGGCCGCAAGGATGTTTTCCGCCTTTTCTATTGGTTCCCACTCATAGGCTTTATCCGTGAGCTGGAGCGGAGGAATACCGTCAACCTGTTCAGCGTTGAAGACGTGGGCGAAACGGACAATGGGCTTGTCCAGTTCCACTTTTTCTTTTTCCGGCTTGCCGTCCGCATCGAGAACGGGCTTGCCGTCATTATCCAGCTTGTTTTTTTCGTCAGTGAACTGGTAATAGACCACGGGCGTGGCCTTGCTACCGGGTAAAATGCTATAGCCGTTGTCATTGGCCTGTTTCAGAGTCATCCAGCGCGGGTCGTCATAGCCGGAAAGCGCCAGATGCACCCGGTTCATGCCCCGGTAAACAGTACCGGAGGCGGGATTGTGGGGAACCAGAGGCGTTTTCCCCGGAGTCCAGGGGATTTGCCACGGGGCCGTGCCTTCTTGAAGGCGCTCAATGATTTTGTTGGCAAACTCTTCATGGAACGGGGGCCGTTTCGCCTTTTCAGCCTTCTTGCTGGCCTTTTTGCTATCAGTTGTTGCCGACATACATCACCTCGCCGGAGTTGGTAACGGTTAAAAGGCCATCTTCCACAACATCGGCCAACGTAATGGCCTCTTCTTCAAATGCGCCCATGTAGTCCGCCACATCAGGATCGAGCGAAACGCCTATTACCAGGAGATTTCCTTCAATCTGCTGCGCGATAGCCTTTGCCGCAGCGCGTAAATATTCCTTGTTTTGCATGGTCAATTTCCTTTGGGGTTAAAGAGAAAAACGGGCTTCACCCTCTGGAGTGAATCCAGCGGAACAAACCCGAAATAACGGCTGTCAAAACTGCCGGGGTGATCAGCCAGCACCAGGGCCATGCCGGGCGGAACGCCACCCGGAACCAGAGCAGGGGTCATGGAGCGCCCGTGGCTGTCCACGGCACAGATCGGGTGCGAATATGGATCAACAGAATCACCGGGCAACCCGGCCAGACGCTTGAGCAGGGGCCGCAGCCCGGAGGGGCAGGAACCAGGTTCCAGATAGCCGCGCTCCAAAGCCAGTTCCGCGAACTCGCCTTCCAGACAAAAACTCACCAGCTCGCCCCTTACGAAATCTTTTGGGGCCGGAGCGCCGGGAACAATACGGTAGATGCCTTTTGGCAAAGACGGTGTTGGATTGAAGCGAAGGCCCGCGCTAAAGGCCAGGGCGAGAGTCAGGGCCAGCCACACCACCCCGAACAGCGCCCGCCGCGCCAACCTACGCAACGAAATACTGTTCACTGGAAACCTCTTTCTGTTCAGGGGGAGCGGCGGCGGGAACCGGCGTTGCGGCATACCACGCCGCAGGGCGCGGCTCATAAATGGAATCCGTTATGCCGCTTTGGTATTGGGGCGTCAGGCCGGGAACCGGGATTTTGGCGCGGGTCGAGAAAACCGGATCGAAGAAATAGAGGATTTGCCGACCGTAGATAGGCGATTGCCCGGCTGTGAAAATCAGCATATCGCCGGGCTTTATCACCTTGCCTTGCGAATCCTTCTCCGGCCCAGGGAGCCTCATGCACTCGTCAGGCGTGAGCAGCGGGCGGGCCGTTTCCGTCACGTTGACCGAGGCATTTTTCATATGCCCGGTTCTGGAGCCGGAGAGAGAAACCTTTTCTTCCACGACAGTGGTTTTCCCGGTCATGTCTGAAAGGGTTTTGGCTGTTTCAATGGTGTTCGGGGCGTATGCAATACGAACATGGCAGTTTGCCATGAGCGCATTATCCTTGCCGTACACGGCATTGAGTTGGGTAATGTCCTGAACGATGATGTAGACCTTGCCGCCGTACCCGGCGATATAGGCCAACGCCTTTTCCATAATCGGGAGCTTGCCCAGGCTGGTGAACTCGTCCAGCAGGAGCAGAAGACGATGTTTGTATCCTGCCACACTTCCGCCGTCGGCAAATTCCATCTTGGCGCAGATGCGCCGCACAATCATATCCACCATGAGCCGGAGCAAGGGCCGCATCCGGTCAATGTCAGCCGGGGAAATCACCAGATACAGATTCACGGGCTTTTCATGGTTCATCAGGTCATGGATGCGGAAGTCACAAGAAGCGGTGTTCAGGGCCACCACCGGATCACGGTAAAGCGCGAGGTTGGTCAGCGCCGTGGAAACCACGCCGCTGGCCTCATTCTCCGCCTTGTTCAGCATTTCTCTGGCGGAACTGGCGATAAAGATATGCGCTTTGTCGCCACCTTCAGCACCGGGGAACATTTCCTGAAGCAGCTTGGCGTGATCGGTTTCCACCATTTCTTTGAACAGGTCTTGAATGGTGCGGCTCTCGTCCGCCAACATGCAGGAGAGATCATAGAGGGTTGCCGTCCGCTTTTGAGCGTGGCGAGTCATAACGCAGCAATGCAAGATAGCCCCGCCGAGCATGGCGAAAGCCGCTTTGCTCCAGTGGTCTTCAAGCCCCTTGCCGTTGGGATCGACCAACATTGCCGCCATGTTCTGAACGTCCGGTATGCCCATCATGGTGTCGATGCGGAGTTCTTCCAGGGGATTGAAACGGGCCGAAGCGCCGGAAGGGTCAGAGGGATCGAAACGCAAAACAACCTGATCTTGCGACTTGCGCCACCCGGCAGTTAAGGCCCAGTTTTCGCCTTTAATATCAAGGACGATGCTGGAACCTTCCCAGGCCAGGAGAGTGGGCAAAATCAGGCCCACTCCCTTGCCGGAACGGGTAGGCGCAAAGACCATGATATGTTCCGGCCCGTTGTGCCGGAGGTAGTGTTGCACCTCTTCCGGCTTTCCCCGAAAAGCGCGGAGTATAGACGAAAAACCAGCGTATTTTTTGAGCCAGCCGCCCACATAGACGCCCTTGCCTTCAAAGTAGCCCATCGTGCGGATTTCTTTCTCTTCCGCCCACCGCGCCGAGCCGTGCAGATTGGCGTTGGAACGCAGTTTCTTTTGGAAACAGAGCCAAAATCCGATAACGAGAAATTGCGGGAGCAGGAAAAGAGCCTGGCTGTGAGTAATGGCCTGATCAATAAAACCGTAGGTATCGCTTGCCCCGAACCGTTCTTGCCAGACAAAGGCCGACCAGGGAGCATACCAGGGAAGGCCGAAGGCTATTCCCCACGGCTGGCCGAGCGCGGCCTGATAATCGAAAAACGCCGCAATGCGCTGTGTAGCCAGAACCATACTGCCAAAACCGAGCAGCAGCATGAACGGCAGATAGAGCCAGCGCAGCGGCGTTTTTTGCGGGGATTTCTCCCCCAAACCGTATTGAACTTTTTTTGCGCACATGACGTTCTCTTGTGGAGGCCGTCAGGCGGCGCAAAGCCGGGGCGCATGACCCGCAGAAGGAAAACTACCGCTGCGGGCGGTAGGGACGTTCAAAAACTAAATCTTTGGTCACAATGACGTTGAACTGGTAGCCGGGCCGGATTTCGAGCGTGGGCTTGATATTCAGGTTTTTTTGCAGGAGTTGGAGCGTGGCCTGTCCGAGTTGCGCGGCCAGGGCGGAACCCATTTCATTCTGGAGCGTGGGATTGTCACTATCACCGCCGCTATTATCCAGGGTATCCATCGTATAGGCCATGCCGCCGCTGATCATGCTCATAAGAATGGCCGAGCCGAAAATACGGAAATAGTGATTGTCCACTTTATCGGTATATCCGGCGTAGCCGCTTTGGTCAGAACCGGGCATGGCTCCAAGGGTGACAGCCGAGCCGTCAGGGAACACAACGCGGTTCCAGGCCACCAAAACCCGTTCCTGCCCGTAGATTACGCGGGAATCATAAACGCCGAAGAGCTTTGCCCCTTGTGGCAGCAACAAGTGGTTTCCCGTGGCCGTGTCAAAGACGTTTTGGGAAACCTGGGCAATGATGTTGCCGGGCAGATCGGAATTGATGCCTGTCACCATAATGCCGGGAATCACCGCGCCCGTTTTGACTTCATACTTTTGCCCCGCTGTGCGTGAGTGCGGCAGAATCCAGCTTGTATCTTTCCCGGCCCGGTCAAAGAACGCCTCTTTATCCTTGTCCGCAGCCGGGTCATAGCCGTTTTCCCGCAGCGCGGAAGTATCGGGCATGGACATGGAAGGTCTGTCAGGCGCGGAGCCGGAGCCGGGGTACGAAGCCGGAGCCGTGCTTGACTGGCTGGCCTTTTGAACGCCGAGCGGAGCGGAAAGCGCGGTCAGTTGGGCTTGCGCCCTCATGCGCCGGAGGTTTTCCAATTCCTGACGGTAATTGTCTGATTGGCTTTTATCGGATTGCACCACGATCAGCGGTTCCCGCTTCGCGCCGTCCTGCGCGGGAGCATCAGGCACAACCAAAGCGGGCGATCCGGCTGGCGGAGCCAGGGCGAGGCCGCGCCCTTCGCCCATGAGCAGCGGTTTTTCTTCCTCTTTAATATCGACTTTCGGCGTCCCGGTCTGTTCCTCTTCCTGATTATGGGCAAAATTCACGCTGTAAACCAGAATACCGAGCAGGAACAGCCCGACCAGCAGCACGGCATAGAGCGGCCATTTGCTCATGCGGGCGGCATCGACCTTTTTTGTAGGCTCCAGACTGTTAGGGGTGGTATCAGACATGATTTCCCCCTATTCCATGAGGAAACTGCGGGTAGCATCATAGGCTTTTCCCGCTGTTTCCTTTGTTTTGTCCGCAGCCTTTTGCAACATGGAACGCTTGAACTCTATTTCCGTGCGGCTTTGCCCGGCTTCCGGCTGGCCGCTGGCGGTGTAGGCCCGCGCAATGGATTTTCCCTGTTCCGCTGTGTCCGAAATGCGGAGTTGCAGATACCATGCGCTTTTTTCGTCCATTGCATCCAGGGTGTAGGCGATAGCCAGGGCATCAGGCCGCGCATCGGGAATCAGCGTAAAACCCTTTGTCCGCAAACCGTTTTCAAAGGCTTGCACAAAGTTATTGCCCACGTCCTTTGCCGGGACAAGGTGAACGGAGGTATGCCCAGGAGGATACAAAGTAGAGATGCAGTCCACGGCATCTGCGGCGATAGCAGTAACGGCGCTATCTTCCGGCAGCGGCCCGCAGTAGGAACCCACGGGGCCACGCCCCGCGCAGCCGGAAGCCAGCAACACCATGAGCAACAGCGGAAAAATGAAAGTACGCATTACTTTTTCCCCCTTATGACTTCGACTTTTTCTTGATCGCCGTCCACGCCGACAATGAGCGCGATCCGCTCAAACAGCCCGTCAACAACCATTGCCGCGTCTTTCACCCGGTAATTCACCAGCACGTCACGGCTCCCCTTGCGGACGAGCAGCACGGGCATTTCCCCGGACGCGGTTTTCTCCGGCAGCCGGATAAAGGTTTGCCGCCCATCATCATAGACGCGCTCCGGCTTCCAGGCGGCTTTGCCCTTCACTTCGTAGTTGAAATTGAGTTTGGATAAATCGGCTTGCTGGCCGTCAATGGTGGTGGAGTTCCATTCCTGTTCCTTGGCGGCTTTGGCTTGCCGGGCCGCGCTTTGACGGTTCAGCGAATCCGCGTAGAGAAAACCGACATAGGGCGTGTAGCCTTTGCGTTGGGAAACAAGGCGCAGATGATAAACGCGGCGGTTTGTGGTGATAACCGTGGAGCTTTCAAGCCCGGCGTCCACTGGCTTGATAAACAAATGCACTCTGGCGTCAGGGCCGGAACCAGCCGAGCCGGATTCCACCATCCAGCGGGCCGAGTCGCCCACAACGATTTCATTGACCACCTCTCCAGCTTCAAGCTCCACATCGGAAACTTGCATGGGTGTTGCCACAATCGTGGGCAAACTCGCCCCGTGGACGTAAACGACCTTGCCGCCACCGGACAAAACCGGATCAATATTTTGCCGCGCCCAATCATTCGACAGGCTGAGAGCTTTTTTCTCCTTTGGCGTGAGCGGCACGACCTTGGGGCTGATATAGTCGATCTCCGGGGTAGCCCCACCGTTATTTTGGGAGCCGCCGATGCCGTCAATGGCCGGAGGATAACCGGGGGGAACGTCCTGGGCTGCAAAAGCGGTATTGGCGCAAAGCGCCAGGGCGAGAGTCAGAAACAGTATCTTTTTCATGGCGAACCTCATTGTTCTTTTTGAATGGGAGTGTTTTGCGCTCCAACGACCTTTCCGGCCGACAGCGCCGTGATGTAAATGCCGCCCGGATTACGGAGCAGAACAGCGTCCGCCGTGGGCGGGTTGATCTGAATAGTCACCGTGGCTTCATAGGTGTGCGAATCCAGCATGACGCCCGCGTGACTACGGACGGTTTCAACCCATTCCACCCGGTAGGAATCGGAGCTGACAGGCAGCGGCAGACCTTTGATTTCCACATGCACCAGCTTTCCGGTTTTGGCGATCTCATAGGGATTATTGGCCTCATACCATTGGCGCAAAACGCCTTTGGCACTTCCGGCCATGAAGAAGGAAAGCCGCTCGATCATTTTTTGCTGGAGTTCAACGTCTGCCGTGACAGTGCGCCAATCACTGATGCACTTGGCAATTTCGGCCTGAATCAGCCGTTTCGGAGTTGCGCTGGCTCGATCCGCCCGTGCCACAGCCCCCACGTTGCCAAGTTTATCTACCTCGATAATGTAGGGAACAGTCTTGACTTGGCTGGCCTGTATGACGTTGCCGGAAATGGAAACCACCGTGATAATCAGACAGATAAACGCCGCCATGCGCCATTGCGCCGCCCGGCTGATATAGGAGCCGTAGCGTTCAAGCCATTCCTCACGCCCGTTCAGGTAGGGGCTTCCCCCTTTTTCCGCTACGGGCGGTTTTACTTTGGATTTGAAAAAAGACATAAATACCGCCATAGGTTAAGAGTTTTCGCTGTTGTTCTTTTTATCGTTGCCCATGCGGGCGCGTTCCAAGCGTTCCTGCATTTCCGAGCGGGTACGGGTACTAAGGGCTTTTTCCCCTGCGCTCTTTGCGTCCTGCCGCGCTCCCCACATGGCTTTCGCCATGCCCGCCGCTTTGCCGAGGCCGCTACCGCCTTCCATTCCGGCAACCTTGGCCGCGTCTTTCACGTTCTGGACGGTGTTGCTGCTGGCAACCATTGCACCTATAGCAGCGCCCCCCACAGCGGCAGCCGAAGCGGTAAGCGCCGCACCGCTGGAAACGTGGGAACCGTTGATAATGCCCGCGCATACATCCGGCAGGGATTTGACCAGAGCGAGAAGCACCACGGACGCACCAATGACCACAAAAATGTCCTGCAATTCCGCCGTGGACGTGGAAAAGCCTTCAATGAAGGCAATGCCCACTCCAAGAACGAGTTGCATGACAAAGAGTTTGAAAGCCACGGCCAGAACATAGCGAATGGCGTTGACTGCATAATCCTTCAAAAAGGCGCTGCCGCCGAAGGCAACCAAAATTATCGCCGCCGCCATTGCAATCATGGCTTCGCATTTGATGAACACTACTTGCGCGGAAATCAGCGCAAAGCAGACGATGATCACCAGGGCGGCAATAAGCAGAGCAATGGAGTTGCCCGGCGACCAGATGGAGAGTTTGTCCAGAACCAGTTTGACGAGCTGCATCCCGGTTAAAAATGGAGATTCCGAAGAGTAGCCGCCCGGCGTGAGTTCTCTGCCGATTGCACCAAGGCCGTTGATCAGGTTCCAGGCCCATTCCTGATAGTAGTTGATAACGGCCATGAAAAACCCGGCCATGAGCAAGAGCATGACGAACTGTTTCAGAATGTCGCCAAGCTGATCACGGTTGAGCGCGGCTTTGATACCCAGGAAGCAGACTTCCAGAATGACCAGCCAGCGGAACACGGTTAGCGCGTACCGCTTCAAAGTCGGTTCCCAGGTGCTTGTTTTGGTATAAAACTCATGCACCAGCCGGGACACGAAATCTTCATCAGCCGCATACGCCTGTTCCGGCAGAAGCAGGAGCGCCAGCGCCGGGAGGCAGAGCGCGGCCAGAAGCAGAAAATGCTTTTTCATGGCCGCTCCTAAAAGGGATCGGCCTTGGCCTTCGCCTTGCCGATTCGGTCAGTTTTCAAGGTGTTTCGCCATGCCTCTTCCGACATTTGGCTTTCTTTTTCCGCTTTCATCTGGCTGGCCAAGTTCGACTGCACCTGTGTGGCCATGAGTTCGCGGAGCTGCCGGGCTTCCTGCACCTGGAGGGCTGAAAGCTGGTTCCCGGCCATAAGCGCCTTTTGCTGGCCGTCAGGTGTGGAAAGCAGCTCGTCAAGGTATTGATCGAAGCGCCCGGCGTCCTTTTGCAGTTCTTCAAGCTGCTGGCCGGAAAGCTGGAAAGTAGCTTGGGAAGCCTGATCAACCGTTTCGGCCCATTTGTCCCACTGTTCCCTGTATCTGGCGTTTGCCGCCTCTACCTGTTCAGGAGTGGAAGCAGCCAAGCCGCCGAGGAAGTTCAGTTCAGGAAATAAAGAATTGAAAACTTCCCCAAGGGCCACAATGTCACCACGTTGGGTTTTCAGTTTGCTGGTGAGGATGGAAAGTCTGGTCAGGCTTCCTTTGACTTCATTGATCAGGTTCGCCGGAAGCTGCATGGTGTTCTGCACCATGTTGGCGTACTGCTCGATATTTTGCTGCACCATGCGGATTTGCTGTGCGGTTTGCTGAATATTTTCGTGGTACTGACCAATGACGTTCTGCAACTGCTCCATGCTGGTAATCCGATCAAGCAGTTGCACCAAGTTCGTGCTGCAATTCGTGCATGTAACCGTCAGCGCATGGGCGGGCGTGGCGAACATCACCAGCACGGCGAGGCTCAAAAGGTACTTTTTCATAAGAACTCCCATAGAGAGGCCGGGGGAAACGAGTTCCCCCGGCGTTGTGGTTATGCCGCGCCGCGCTCCCGCAGCCATTCAGATTGCCAGCCGTTGACGCCATATTCCGCTTCAAGCTCCTGAATACGGGCAATGCTTTCCTTGTCAGAGGAACCGACAAAGGCCAGCGTCTTGGGGCCAAGGGCAAGCTGCACTTGCCGTCTGCCGAGGGGAGAAACAACGTAGTAATCGCGCTTCGGCGTGGCGCGGGCGATAATGTTGATTTGGGTTTCATTCAGGCCCATGCCCACATAGAGTTCGCGTTGCGCCTCTTGTGTGGCCGTGATGTTGGGCAGGAATATTTTTGTCGGGCAGGATTCGGCCAGAACGTCAAGGATGCCGGAGTTTTTAGCATCCGAAAGGCTTTGCGTGGCAAGGATTACCGCGCAATTCGCCTTACGCATGACTTTCAGCCATTCCCTGATCTTGGCCCTGAATACCGGGTGGCCGAGCATGATCCACGCTTCATCCAGCACAAGGATGGTCGGCGTTCCGTCCAGTGACGTTTCAATGCGGTGGAAAAGGTAAGTCAGAACCGGAATCAGGTTTTTATCGCCCAGGTTCATCAGGTCTTCAATTTCAAAGACCATGAAGGGAGAGAGCGTTAAATCATCCGTGTCCGCATCCAGCAGCCGCCCCATTGCCCCTTGCGCGGTGTAGTGCTGGATCGCCTCTTTAATCTGGTTGTCCTGTACGATGTGATAGAAGCTGGTCAGGGAGCGCAGATTTTCCGGCTGTGCCGACAAGTCCAGCATGGCCGCGTGAATGGCGTTGCGGTGTGACGGCATGACCGTGATTTGCTGCAACTCCATGAGGGAAGCTATCCACTCTTCCGCCCAGGCCCGTTCCGCTTCCGAGTCGATCCTTTGCAGGGGAGCGAAAGAAAGCTGATCGGAATTGCCAATGTTGTAATGCGTTCCGCCGGAGCCGAGGCAGAGCGGAAACATGCTCATGCCCTTGTCAAAGGCGTAAATGCGGGCGTTCTCATAGCAGCGGAATTGCGCGGCCAGCGTTGCCAGCAAGGTGGATTTACCCGCGCCAGTCGGCCCGAAAATCAATGTGTGACCGAGATCGCCCACATGGATATTGAACCAGAACGGCGTGGATTTATCCGTGGTCAGCACGGCCAGGGGCCGGGAGTTCGGCGGATAGAACGGGCAGGGGCAGACGGGTGAACCCGTCCAGACCGAAGCCAGGGGCAGCAAATCAGCCAAATTCAGCGTATTGACCATAGGCCGCCGCAGATTGGCGTATCCGTTGCCCGGATGCGTACCGAGCCAGGCTTCCAAGGCGTTGATATTTTCAATCCGGCAGCCGAAACCAAGCGTCTGGATATTCCGGCGCAGTTCCCGCGCCCAATCCTGCAACTGCTCCTGATTTTCGTGCATCAGAACGATGCACGAAGTCAGGTAGCCAGCGCCCACATAGCCGCCCTGAACTTCGGTCAGAGCGGTTTCCGCGTCTTCGGCCATAAGCAGCGCGTCACGGTTGGCGCGGGCGTTGGGGTTGTTAAAGAATTGGTCAAGGAACCTGTAAACCTGTTGCCGCCAGCCCTTGCGGTAGGAGTCTATTTCCTTGGTGGCATCGTACTGATCGAGGCAGATAAAGCGTGTAGAAAACCGATACTCCAAAGGGAGAGATTCCAAATCCGCAAACATGGCCGGGAAGGATTCTTGTGGCAGCCCGTCAATGGAAATCAGCGCAAGATGCTTCCCGCCGAGCCGGGGGATTACTCCCCCGACTAAATCATTGCTGGCGAGAAGGTGATCCAGATACATGGCCTTTTCCGGCACCCGCAACGGATGCAGATCGCCGGAAACGCAATGCTGGATATGGGAAAGAAGGTCAGATTGCGTATAGGCTTCCCCATCATCGGAATACGCCTCATATTCCGTGAGCCGTTGCATATACAGAACGGAGGACAAGGCATCTTCCAGTTCTTCCAAGGTGTTTTGAAACTGCCCCAAGGCTTTTTCCAGTACGGGGCTTATCGTTGTTCCCGCCTGCACCTTCCCGGCCAGCTTCGCAGCCTCAAAATTCGGCTTGTAGGTGACTGAAAAGACAGTGCTGGTACTGAAACAACGGTTTCCGCTGAAATAGGCCCGGCGTTCATCGTCAATGAGCTGCGTCACAGGATCGGGGAAATGTCCTTTCTCCTGCGCGGGGTAAGCCCGGTGACTGCTACGGATGGAATCTATATGGAGCATCCAACCCGTACCGAGCAGCCGGATCGCGTTATTGAATTGAGCCGACACAAAAGCCAGCTCGTCAGGCGTGGAACTGGCGGTATCCTGCCCCCGAATTTCCCAGGCAGCCAGAAACGAGCCGTCTTTGTTGAGAATGACGCCCGGCGCGACCATGGCCGCATAAGGGAGCAAATCCGGCAGCCCTTTGGCCCTGGAGCGGTAGTCTTTGAGTTTCAGCATTTGAAACCCCCTACAGGCCGCCAGCGGCTTGCCTTTGCCGGGTAGAACTCCTGTTGTTTGATATGCCGCAGCCAGACCCGGCTCATAATCGGGTCAGCCTTTGCCATGCGCCGGAGCGCGAACACGGCCATAATCCAGAATCCGGCAGCGGAAACGATGGAAACAGCCGTCAGACCGCCCACGCCCACCAGCAGCGCGACCAGGGCGCTGGTCATAACCAGCTCCCTTTCCGCGCCGAGGATATGGGCATGGCGGTGCAAAGATTGATGAATGGGGAGCGGACGGCTCATATGATCGCCCCGGAGAAGGAAAACACGCTGTTGACGATGGATGCGGCAAAGGCAATGAAGCTGATGCCGAACACCACGGACAGGAGCAGCTTGAAACCGCCGCTGATGTCATCCTTGTTCATTATGAAGATGACACCGCACAGCGCCATAGCCACGATGGAAATCCATTTACCGGCAGGCCCGGTAATGGTGTTTACGACCTGTTCAAGGGGAGAGGAAAACTCGGTGATGCCGCCTGATGCAGCTGCAAATTCAGGAAAGACCAGAAGGCAGAGGGCAGCAAGGGCAAAAAAGGTCAGACGGGATTTTTTGCTTTCAGGAGTGGAAAGAACTATTACGCTCATGACTGTCTCCATGATGGAGGCCGTCATGCGGCGCTTGGCTGGGGCGCGAGGCCCGCAGAATGATGCGAGTTTTACAACGCGGGCACAGAAGCTCTATTTCTCCGGCTTCCATGCGTCCTTTGGCCAGCAGTTTGTTGCAGTTGCCGCAACGCACGTCTTTAGGGTCTTTGGGTGTTGCGGTCATGGCAATTGTCCATCCTGGTTTGCTTCATACAAATTCTCCGTTTCGTAGGTTTCGGTTTTTGGGTTGAACCTGTTGACCTTGATAATGTTGGAAATACGGCGCTGGTTGGCCGGAGTCTTTTCCATGTACACCACCAGATCTACCGCCCGCCCGATCAATTTTTGCTTAGGCCCAAGCCCGGCTTCCTCCACTAATTCTTCCAGGCGCGGCAGGGCCTCTTCCGCACCATCCGCATGGAACGTGCCCACGCCGCCAGGGTGGCCCGTGTTCCACAGTTTGAGTAATTCAAGGGCGGCATAATCCCGCACTTCTCCCACCAAAATGCGCTTTGGCGCATACCTCATGCTGACCTTGGCCAGTTTGCGCATATCCACGTCCGAGAGCACGGAAGTACGAAAAAACACGGTGTTGGGGCTTTTGGATTGCAGCTCCGCCGTATCTTCCAAAATGAGCAAACGATGCGAGGGCGTAAGCTCCGCAATGGCGTCGATCACTGCGTTGACGAAAGTAGTCTTGCCGCTTGAAGTTCCGCCAACCACCACGATATTCCAGCGCCGGAGTACTGCGTCATGGATTATCTCAACCACCCGTGCCGTGATGGAACCGGCAGCCAGATACTCAGCCAGGGTAAACACGCGGCTGGCTTTCTTACGCAAAGAGAAGGACGGACCAGGCCCGACAATGGGCGGAAAAGTGCCCTCAAAGCGAGAGCCATCTAGGGGAAACTCACCTTCCACAATGGGGTTCTTCTCATTAACCGTCAGATCAAGACCACTGGCCACCAGCGAAAGAATCAACCGGCTTTGCGCCAGCGGTATTTCCCCGATAGGTTCATGCTCCTGCCCATACCGTTCGATCCACAGGGAACCGTCCGGGTTGAGCATGATCTCAATCACCAGTGGGTCTTCCAACGCCGTGAGTATAGGCCCAGCGCAGTTGTGCCGTAGGCTGGCCAGCAGGCGCGGATCGTCACAGGCACGCATAAGCATCAGCGTACCGCCTTCAGCACAAAGACCGCCACATTGACCAAAGCCGAAACGGCCACGATAGCCGCAAGCCACGCCGTGCTATTTTTGAAAGCATTCAGCCGGGCAGCGTGATCGTCAAAGACTTTGCGGATGCCTTCCACTGAAGCTGAGGACAGACTTGTGGAAAGTTGCGACACAGCAGTCTGCACGCCGGAGACATAGGTGTCAGTTTTTTCCGCCATGAGTCTGTTCAGGCCGCTCTCGTGCCGGGTCTGGAGTTTCTGTATTTCTGAGAGCCAGGCATTGAGGATGGTGCCCACCATAAGAATGGCATCGTTCTTCGGCAGCATCTCCCCATGCACTTTACCGACCAGGGCACGGGCCTGTTCCAGAGACAGTCCTATGCCGTCCGGCAACGGAATTTCGGGAGTTTCAGGAGTGCTGGCAGGGGGTTCTATTTCTGACATGGAAGCCCCCTACAGTGTGATTCCGGCCCGTTCGATCAGGCCGACCACTTCATTCCAGTACCGGCCCAAGCGCGAACGCATGACAATGGATTGGCTGGAATTGATGCCTGTTTCAAAGCTCTGGCGCTTGGCAAAAAGTATCTCCAAGTCCTTGCCAATAGTAGCTTTGTTACCTTGGGGAATGGCGAGAATCGCCTGAAACTGTTGGTGAAATTCTTGGTATACTTTGAATCCTTCAAACGGCTTGCCGTCTATGGAGATTTCGCCGAAGTACGGATTGAGCCATACAACTATTGGAGTTTTGGGAAAGCCCAGAGCCAGGGAGCGCAGGCCAAGAACAGTATCGCCGATGGCTTGTCCGCCGGTGATGACGGTATGGAGGAATACGTTGTGTCCGCCTTCGGAAAAGATGCCAAGCACATCATTGTCTTGAATGTAACTGTTGAGCGCCAGGAAGGAGGACGCGCCGTTGTCCACAATGACATGGGTTTCTTGAGGCAAGTCGGCGATGGTGTTGATCAGAGAGTCGAATTCACGTGGATCAATGTCGCCATTTTTCAGAATATCCAAGCGGGTGACTTCAAACTCCTTGAAGCCAAAAAACGTGGCGTTGACCGGATCAGTATCAAAGGCAACTACGGTTTTCCCCAAGTGCTTGAGCACCTGGTAGAGAATCGCGGCGATCATGGATTTGCCCACGCCGCCCTTGCCTTGCTGGATGAAATGTATTGTTGCCATGTGGTCTCCTTTGCTACAGGGCGTCGTCGGGGTTCATATTTCTAGGATCGGGAAAGGACTTTGCCGCTGGGGTGATAATTTTGGGGCCTGTGTTCAGCGGCCTCGCCGCCGGAGCGGGTGCGGGAGGAGCCGCAGGAGGCGAAGCATTGAGGCTTTGCACGTTCAGCATGTTGGAGGAGGCCTTTGTCAGAACTTTGCAAAAGGCGTCATAAGACATGGTGAATTGTCCGCTTTCCGTCAGCCGCGTGTGAATCTTCCTCTTGTCAAAGCCTTGAGACAAAAGGCTTTCAATGGCATCGCGGGAGGCCAAGAACTCAATTCTGGCCATGTTGCGGGGGATACGCTTTTTATCACCGGGCATGACTTTCCCCAGAGCATTCGTTCTTGTCAGTTACTTGCTGCAGTTTAAGGGTGATCAGTTCCACAGTCCGCGCCGGAAGAGCTTCACCGTTTCTTATCTTTCTCTTGATATTCCGGTATTGCCTCTCCGAATAACCCAATGCCTCCGCCACAAACTCATCTTTTCCATAAGCCGTCAAAAGGCCATTAATGGCTTCGTTCATAATGTTTTGTCCTCCGTATTATGCGGGTTTCCCTCAGCATGTAGCACAAAGAAACTTGTGGACAAGGAAAGAATTTCCGGTAATACAGAAAAAAAGGTGCAGGTATGGACAGGTATGATTATTCGTTGAAATTGGAGCGGGCGTTTGTCGAATATGCGGACAGGCGGGCTGATGAGAAGGGTTTGGGCAAAGGTGAATTCGCGCATCTGGTATGGCCCGAGGACACCTTGAAGGCAGCGGCTTCTCGCTGGTCAGCCATGCGCAGCAAAGCCACCAACACCGGCAAGCCGCAAGGCCTGCTCATGTCGGACGCCCACAGAATGGCGAGTGTTTTGGGGATAAATTTGGGCTATATCCTGACGGTGCTGGAAGACAGGATCACTGAGGGCAGGGTTGATTTGACCCATCCCGCCTGAATTCGGGACTCAGTGAATCCCTAATTGGAAGCCGGGCGGCTGCCCAGTTTTTACTCCAGGTATGAAAATTTGTTACGCATGCTTGTTGAGCATTTCTGAAAATTGTCAGTTACAGTGGTTGTACCTTGACATTTTTTCTAGTAGGATTAAATCCTATTCAAAGAAGTGAGAGGTACACATGCGAACAACACAGCAGTTAAGCATAACCCTGCCAAATGAAATGGCGAATGCAATAAAAGCCAAAGTGCAGACTGGCGAATATGCCACAGAAAGCGAAGTTATCCGGGAGGGGCTACGTGCGCTCATGGCCCGCGACAAGGCTGTTGAAAGCTGGCTTCACCAGCAGGTAGGCCCGGCCTATGATGCGCTGAAGGCTGACCCGTCCCGCGCTGTCACAACTTCTCAGATTCGGGCGCGTCTTGCCGCCGAGCACGCCAAAAGAAAATGAGCTACCGCATAGTATTTTCACCAGAGGCCGAAGAGCAGCTTGCCGCTCTCTATGGCTACATTGCCGATGCTGCTTCACCCGATATCGCAGAGCGGTACACTGAAGCCATTGTCAGCTACTGCGAAGGCCTACATACCTTCCCCATTCGCGGCACCATGCGTGAAGATGTGCGTCCCGGCCTTCGTATCACCAACTATAAAAAACGAACCATCATAGCCTTTGAGGTAGATATGCAGGCAGAGCAAGTGTCTATCATTGGCCTGTTCTATGGCGGGCAAGACTATGAAACATATTTACAGGATGATTTAGACCTGGAATAGCCTGTAAAGAAATCCATACTTGCACAAACTTTTGGCGAAACATGAAATGTTTGGGGGATTTTTTTACCTGATTTGAATTGCTATTTATAGCCTCACGCTGCCACACGCAAAAACCGTCTCAATTCGGCAATCACTGAATGACGAATTGAGACGGTTTTCATTTCAGATTTACAAGTGAACCACTCAACTATTCTGCCTAGCATGTTGTTATTGTCTGATATTTCGTTTCGGACATGCTCAAAGCCAATGATGGCAATTGCAGCCCCGCGTTTAATTATGGCGAGTTCGCCATAATTAAACGCCAAGTGGGGTTGATGCCTTAAACTTTTTTTCATACCTGCGCATACCTGGACAAGTTTTTTCATCCAACATGCTTTAGGTCTATTGTTTGATACTGGAATTTCCGGTAATAATTTCCTCATGCATAGATTGCAAAACAAAATTTCTCTTACAGCACCGGGAGAAAACGATGGAGAAACGCAAGCGACTCACAAAAGTTGAAAAGAAATTCGTGCATACATTGCTGTCGAATTTACCGCCGGTCATTGCCCGCAAAGAGGTAGTGCGTTTCCTGGGCGGCATTGTCGCTCCACAAACGCTTTCCAATGCTGATTCATCTGGCGAAGGCCCGGAAGATGCCTTTCGTGTTGGAAATTCCGTTGTATATCGCACAGAATCTCTGGTGCGTTGGATTGTTGAGCACTTTGGAGTTGAAAAGCTCAGAATGTCGCGAAACTCGGTATTATAAAACGTCATTGAGGACTGGTTATGGATATTCCCAAACTGACGCCGGAAGAAATTGCGGACAATTTGCAAACGACCTTTGAGCGGCTGCTTACTCCAGTCGTGGATTCCATAGGGCAGATAGAGCGCCTAAAAAGGCGCGAGTACCTGACCGCCGAAGAAGTGGAGCTGATCTATGGCTTGAAGGCTGTGACCCTGGCCAATAAACGTTCACGCGCACGCGGGCCTGAATACATCAAGGATGGCGATAAAATTTTGTATAAGCAGCAGGCCATCAAGAAGTACCTCGACGCCAGAGCCGTGCGGACTGCCGAATGATCTATGCCCGTGCAGAGGCTATTGCTTTGAGTGACAGCTTTTCGGTTTCCTCAGCCTTGCCTTTGGCGAAGATGCCTTGGATTACGTTCACGGTCTGACTTTTCTTGTCGGGGCACAAATGGGAATAGCGCTTGGTCATTTCCGTGCTGCTGTGACCAACCATTTCCCCGATGACGTAAAGGGGCACGCCTTCCATGGCCAGCCAGCTGCAATAGGTGTGTCTGAGTGTGTGGAAGACGACCTTATGCCTGCGGTCAACATTGGGAGGATTGAGCTTCGCATCCGCCACTGCCCGCGCAAAACTGCTGGTGGCGGAATCAGATCCCAACTGTGTTCCCTTTTGGCCAGGAAAAAGAAGCGGGGAGTCCTTCCGCTCCGCCACAACCCGATCCAGCGTTTCGAAAAGTGTATCGTTCATGGGAATGGAGCGCTTGCCTGTTTTCCCGTCCGGGTGGATCAGGCGGCTTTTCAAATTTACGTCCTGCGGGCGCAGACCCAGAACTTCGGAAAGGCGCATTCCTGTATGCAAAGAGGTCAAACTGATATCATGCCAAAGCTGACTACGTTTCTTTACAGCGCCAAGAAGCGTCTGGGCCTCATCGGCGGTCAGGAAACGGTCACGGGCGTTGTCCACCTTGGGCATCTTCACTTTGTCCATCGGCTTCGGGCCGGAGTACAAGTCCCATTCGGTCAGCTTGTTATAGACGCGCCGCACATTGCCGATGATCAGGCGCACGCTGGCGGCGGCAAGTCCTTTTGCCAAAAGGGACGTTTTGATGCCTTCCATCTCCAGGGACGTGATCTCTTTCAGCGGTCTGTTCTTCAAAACGGGTTCCAGATACCTCGTGTAAAGCATCCGTTCATTGTCCGCCCCTTTCAAATTCGGGAGCCATTTTTCGTCAAAGATCGCCCAGGCCTCCCCAAAGGTCATGCCGGATTCTTTGCGTCTTTGTTGAATAGGGACAGCGGCCTCGCCCAAGCGGAGTTGTTGCATACGGTCGGCACGGATATCCGATGCCATGGATGCAGTCATTTTCTCGCTGCGCCAACCTATTTTCTCCCAGACTTTTTTACCGTTTGGAGACTTATAGGTGATGTAAAAACAGAGGTCAGGCTTGCCATCAAATCTCTTCTGCGTACTTTCGAGCTGATAGACACCCATGAATTTAGTTGGAACTCTTACGTTTTCAGCTTTTTTTGCGCTCATTTCTCTGCTACCCTATTGCTACCCTACGGCGTATTTTTGACCCTATTGATACCCCTCTGCGTGATTTGTAGTGAACCACAGACAACGATTAAAGTCAATAATACCAACAAAAATGAGGTGCAGCGAACTGTGGTGATGTGTGGTGAAATTAAGGCCTACTTATTCGTAATCAGCAGGTCAAGAGTTCAAGTCTCTTAGCTGGCTCCACAGAATTTAGCCCTCACGGTGAAAACCGCGAGGGCTTTTTTTGTTGGGCTACCACGGGTCTGACGCTAGAATCGAAACAAAGGGGCTCTACACCAAAGACAGGGTAAGCCCCTTCAGCGGGCAGATTTTCCGACAGGTTTCTGATCAATTCCCCAGCCATTTTAGCAGCACAATACGCGCCCCCGCAGGCGGTAGCTTTCTGTGAGAGGTCGCGCAATTTGAGAATCTCTTTCACGGAAATCAAAACCACCCGCATAGCGGGTGGTTTGCTCTGGCCCTGTAAGGGCCTGTTACCGGCTGCGCCTAAAGACGCTAGCTTTCACTGCGTTCAAGCCCAGTGCCATTGTCGCTTTGGCTACCCCTTGAAGGGGTCTTGATATTCGCGCGTACTCAGCTTGTCTTGCATGATATCATGCTTTTCTTGCTGCTGGATATATTTTTTGATCGTTGCCTCGTTCATCCCAACGGTACTGACATAATAACCTTCGGCCCAAAACTTTCTGTTGCCAAATTTATATTTAAGGTTTGCGTGCTTATCGAAGATCATCAATGAACTCTTCCCTTTCAGATACCCCATAAAACTCGACACACTGATTTTTGGTGGGATACTCACCAGCATGTGGATATGGTCTGGCATTAAGTGACCTTCCAGAATCTCTACACCTTTGTACTTGCAAAGGCTCTGCAAAATCTCCTTTATACTATCGCGCAACTGAGAAAATATTATTTTTCGGCGATACTTAGGCGTGAACACGACATGATACTTGCACAGCCATTTTGTGTGAGCTAAACTTTGGGCCTTGGTTCCCATAATAAAAACACCCTTCTTTAAATGTTACGATGGGCTTGAACAACTTCATCGTACAAGAAGGGTGTTTTTTGTGTATAACACATTATTTCCACCCGCATAGCGGGTGGTTCTCTGTTTCGCGCACAAGTGCGCTCAACTGGCTAAAGCCATAAAGTGAGAACGTGCCGCAGCCTTGTTTAGCTGCGGCACGTTCCTTGCCTTAGGAGATTTCTTGTATACCTACCGTAACGTCACTGATCCTGCCCTGAACTCCTGCCGCAAAATGCATGTGCCACACGGTGTTCACCGAGCAGCAGTATTTACCACCGCGAATCATCCCGCCCCTGTATTATCCGCTGCTAGAGCCTTTTTCATCCATCCTTGCAAAGCCCTGTCCAATTTGCGCTAAGATTCACGTTCTCAACACACCTTCCATGTGCTGCTTTGGAGCAGGCTTCATAAGTAATCAACGCACCTCTGATCCAACAGTCTAATTTTACATAATTTCATACTTATTTAGTAAGCTTATACAGGATCACACCCACACCTTGATTTCGCCCTCAATTGTGCGCTTCGACACATTTGCTAAAATTTGCGTGCCAATAATATCATCGTAACAATATGAAATATTTTAATTTTATTTGGCATCTACTTTGCAATATGTGTAAAAATTCCCAAGCTCATCAATTTCCCCATGCAAAGGAGAATACTATGGCTGACTCTTCCTCCTTCGAAGCGCTGAATCCGTATCAAATGTGCGACAAAGCTGCTGCTGTCATGGAGGGCAAGGCGCTCAAGCCCGCCCGCAAGGCTTTTCTACTTGCCATCATGGCAGGGGTGTTTATCGGTCTGGGTTTTGTGTATTGCGCCATAGCCAACGCAACAGGCGCGGGCAAAATTGTCGGCGGGCTGGTGTTCAGCCTGGGCCTCATGCTGGTTGTTGTTCTGGGCGCTGATCTGTTCACCTCCACCACCATGACGCTCATTCCCCGTGCCAGCGGCAAGATCAGCTGGGGGCAGATGTTCTCAAACTGGGGCGTGGTTTACGCAGGCAATTTTTTGGGCAGCATCTTTCTTGTGGCGTTGATCCTGCTGAGCGGCCATCCGTGGGAAAACGGCGGCAGCATCGCACTCTTCTACATCAACACCACAGAGCACAAACTCACCCACACCTTTATTGAAGCGGTTTTTCTGGGGGCCATGTGCAACCTGATGGTCTGCCTGGGCGTGTGGATGAGCTACGCCGGACGCTCGCTGTTCGACAAGATGATTGCCTGTCTGTTCCCTGTGGGCCTCTTCATCGCCTGCGGTTTTGAGCACAGCGTGGCGAACATGTTCATGATCCCCATCGGCATTCTGTGCAGCAACATGATGCCCCCTGAAGTGGCCGCCAAGCTGGCCGATCCCGCGCATATCGCCTCCGTGCTGAACTGGCAGAACTTCATCTTCAAGAATCTCATCCCTGTGACGCTTGGCAACATTCTTGGCGGCGGCGTTTTTGTGGGCCTGTTCCACTGGTTCATCTACCTGAAGCACGGTCACGACGACCATCAGGCTGCCGCAAAACCCGCACCGCAAAAGCAGTCCCCGACCATCGGCTAAAATGTCGAAGCTGTCGAAGCTCTTCGTCAAAAGTGTCGAACACGGCTCTATGAATACCCCGCCGCACGGGCAGCGGGCAGATATATTCCCCAAAAAGCGCATGAATACTTGGTTTGTGCATAATGGCACGTATTCTGCTGAACAGGGGCCATTATCACGATCCCTTGCGTAACGAGGAAGGTTATGAACCATTTCATTTTTGCGGACCCGGTCAAGTGCATCGGCTGCTATACCTGCATGGCGGCATGTTCGCTAGCGCATGAGCAGCAGGGGCTGCTCAGCAGGCCCCGGCTTGAGGTCATGCGCTACGGCAACGGCACAGCGCCTGTGAGTTGCCGCCATTGCGAAGACATGCCCTGCGCCAAAGTCTGCCCGGTGAACGCCATCACGGCCACTGGGCATTCGGTGCACATCAACGAAAGCAACTGCATCGGTTGCAAACTGTGCGGCCTGGCCTGCCCGTTTGGGGCCATCACCCCGGCTGCCGACAGGCCCGCCGGACACCCCGAAGTGTACGAACACTACGTGCCGGAGGAAGAACTGGCCGACGCGCCGGGCAGCAACTATTCCATGCCCCATTTTCTGGCCTGGAATGTGGGCCGCCGCACTGTCGCCGTAAAGTGCGACCAGTGCTACTTCCGCTCGCGCCCGGCCTGCGTGGAGGCCTGCCCCACCACGGCCCTGCAGCTTGTGGATGAAAAAACGTTGGCACAGCTGCAAAACAGCAAACGTGTTGCCGCGCTTGAGCAGGAAAAACACGGCGATGATGCCGCCCCGGCGGCAATAACCATGTCGGGGGTGCAGCATGCGTGATCCACTTGAAATCCTGCTTTGGGCTGTGCTGGCCTACATGGCGGGAGGCGTGCTTTCCCTGCTGCTGAGCCGCAACGAGCGGGCCGCCATCACCATCAACGGCCTCTTTGGCGCGCTTGGCGGCGCACTTGGGCTGTACGCTGTTTTGCCCTTTTTGCTGCAACGTGCAGATGCCCTCACCCATGTTTACGCAGGGCCCTTCCCCTTTGCGCATCTGGCCGTGCGGCTGGATATGCTGGGAGCCTTCATGACGGGTGTCATATCCCTGCTGGCGGTTGCCGCTTCCATCTATTCCATCGCCTATGTGCGGGAATACGAAGGCAAGGGCGCGTCAGCCATGGGATTTTTCATGAACACCTTCATCGCCTCCATGGTGGCGCTGATGGTCATGGACAATGCCTTCTACTTCATCATCTTTTTTGAAGTCATGTCGCTGTCTTCCTACTTTCTGGTCATTGCCGATCAGGAAAGCGAGGCCGTCAGCGCTGGCTTGCTCTACTTTTTCATCGCGCACGCCGGGTCTGTGCTGATCATGGCTTCGTTCTTCATCATGTACTGCCACACGCCCAACAACAGCCTCGATTTCGCGGCCTTCCGCCAGGCGCAGATTTCGCCTGCCATGGCCTCAATCGCCTTCTTGCTGGCATTTTTCGGCTTCGGCGCAAAGGCGGGCATGCTGCCCCTGCACGGCTGGCTGCCCAGAGCGCACCCGGCCGCGCCCTCGCACGCTTCGGCCATGATGTCTGGCGTGATGGTCAAAATCGGCGTGTTCGGCATCATCAAGGTGGGCGCAGACCTGCTGGGCGGCGTGGATATGCCTGTCTGGTGGGGCGTCGTGGTGCTGACCTTCGGCGCTGTTTCGTCCGTGCTGGGCGTTATGTACGCCCTGGCGGAACACGACATCAAACGCCTGCTTGCCTATCACACGGTTGAAAACGTGGGCATCATCCTCATGGGCGTGGGCGTGGGCCTTATGGGTCTGGCACTCAAAAACCCGTTGCTGGCTGCACTGGGCTTTTTGGGCGCGCTCTACCACCTGCTGAACCATGCCGTGTTCAAGGGCCTGCTGTTCCTCGGCGCTGGCGCCATCATTTACAAGGTGCACACCAAGGACATGGAAAAGATGGGCGGCCTTGGCAAGCGCATGCCGCGCACTGCTCTGGCCTTTCTGGTTGGCTGCATGGCCATTTCGGCCCTGCCGCCCCTCAATGGTTTTGTCAGTGAATGGTACACCTATCAGGGTCTTGTGAGCATCAGCCAGCATTCGTCCGCCATTGCCCGCCTTTCCGGCCCTGTGGCAATCGTGATGCTGGCCATCACCGGCGCTCTGGCCGCCATGTGTTTTGTAAAGGTGTACGGCATCAGCTTTTGCGGTCAGGCGCGCAGCGCCAAGGCTGCGGAAGCCACGGAAGTTCCCGCTGCCATGACGCTTTCCATGCTTGCTCTGGCCGCGCTGTGCGTGGTTCTGGGCGTGGGCGCAGCCTGCGTGGCCCCTGTCATCAGCGCTGTGGCTGATTCTCTCACCACAGGGCAGCAGCACCTTGAGGCCGTACGCCAGGGCGTGCTCATTCCAGGCGCGGATGCCGCCACCGGGCTTTCGCCCACGCTGGTGATGCTTCTGCTGCTGGGCGGCATGCTTTTGCCCGTGCTGCTCTTTATGGCTGGCAAGGCCGACCGCCTGCCCATGCGTCGCAAAAACGATCCCTGGGCCTGCGGTTATGGCTACGAAGAACGCATGGCCCTTTCTGCCGGGAGCTTTACCCAGGGTCTGCGCCACGTGTTTGCGGGGCTTTACCGCCTGCGTCAGGCGCTTGATCCGGCCCCGGCCATGTCGCGCGCGCTTGATTCGGTCATCCGTACTGCCCGGCGCGTGGAACCCATGTGGGACGACGGCATTCTTGCCCGTATCGTCCGCGCCGTGCAAAAAATCGGCATATGTGTGCAGCGGCTGCAGCAGGGCGATTTCCGCGTCTACTGCCTGTATATCATCATCGCGCTTATCGCGCTGCTTCTCATCAAAGCCGCCTAGGGGGAATCATGTTTACCATGCAATCCTTGTCCTGGCCGGTATCCTTGCTGCTGGCCGCAGCGCAGACCTTGCTTCTGCTTTTGCTGGCCCCTCTGCTGTCCGGCATTTCGCGTAAAATCCGGGCCAGAATGCACTCGCGCCTTGGCCCCCTGGGGGCAGCTGGCGTGTTGCAGGACTACCGTGACCTGGCCAAACTCATGACCCGGCAGGAAGTGGCCCCTGCGCAGTCGGGCATCATTTTCAGAATCATGCCCTTTGTGCTCATTGCCAGCGCAGCGGCCATCGCCATGACGCTGCCCCTGATCGTGACCGGCTCCCGAATGGCGAGCGCGGCGGATCTGATAACCCTGCTGTATCTTTTCGCTCTCTACCGTTTTTTCTTCGCCCTTTCCGGGCTTGATTCCGGCAGCCCCTTTGCGGGCATGGGCGCAAGCCGCGAAATGCTGCTTGGCGTACTGGTGGAGCCTGTGCTCATGCTGGCCCTGCTGGTGGCGGCCCTTATTGCGGGGTCGACCAACCTTGGCATCATCAGCGAGATATTCCGCCAGAACTGGGGCGGATCCATGCCCACGGCGGCGGCATTGGCCATGGTGGCCTGCGCCTTTGCCGTGTTTATTGAAATGGGCAAGATCCCCTTTGACTACCCCGAAGCGGAACAGGAACTTCAGGAAGGCCCGCTGACCGAGTATTCCGGCCCCGGCCTGGCCATGGTCTGCCTTGGCGTGAAGTTCAAGCAGGCGGTTGTGGCCAGCGTGTTCATCAGCGTGTTTCTGCCCTTTGGCAATGTAACGCCCGAGAGCCTGAGCGCTGTATCCGTGCTTACCGCCACAGTCATATTCGTTCTGAAGCTGCTGGTCATCTTTGTGCTGGCCTCGCTGTACGAAAACAGCCTTGCACGCGGGCGCTTTTTGCTGACCCCGCGCGTCACATGGTCCGGTTTCGGCGTGGCGGCCCTGGCATTCGTCTTTTACTTCAGCAAGCTCTAGGGCGTCGAGGAAGAAGTCATGGATAAAATTGCACTGGCAACAATCCTGATACCGTTCATCGGCGCGTTGCTCGCCGCCTGTTTGCCGTATCGCGCGGCACGGGCGCTGGCGCTGGTGGTTGCCCTTGCCGCTTCGGCAGGCAGCGCGGCCCTTGGCCTGGCATACTTCAACGCAGGTATGCCCGAAAACTGCACATTCAACCTTGTGAGCTACAACTCCGCCATGTTTGGCGGGGCTGGACACACAGTGGAAATATTCGGCCTGCTCATCGACAGGGTAAGCACGCTCATCTGCTTTGCCGTGGTCTTTCTCGGTTTTCTGGTGGTGCTGTATTCCACAGCCTACCTGACCAAGGGCAACCGCGAGCATCCGCACGAAGGCACCACCCGCTTTTACGCCATCATGCTGGCCTTTATCGGCGCAATGGCCGGGCTTACGCTGTCTTCAACCCTCTTTGGCCAGTTGCTGTTCTTTGAAATTACCGGCGGCTGCTCGTGGGGTCTGATCGGTTACTACCAGACGCCCAAGTCGCTGCGCTCAGCCATGAAGGCCCTGCTGGTGACCCACCTTGGCGCTCTTGGCCTGTATGTGGCTGCGGCATGGCTGTTCCATGAAACAGGCTCCTTCGCCCTTTCCGGCATTGCCGGGCTTGGCGACACGGCCAAAATCATCGTCGTGGGCGGCGTACTCTTTGCTGCCTGGGGCAAGTCCGCCCAGCTTCCCATGCACATGTGGCTGCCCGACGCCATGGAAGCGCCCACCCCGGTGAGCGCCTACCTGCACGCGGCATCCATGGTCAAGGTGGGCGTGTTCATCTTTGCCCGCGCCGTCATGGCCGCCGGGGACATCCCCCCGGTTGTGGGTCAGGTGGGCATGGTCATGGCCGTGATAACCCTTATCTACGGCTTCATCATGTACCTGCCGCAGACAGACATGAAGCGCCTGCTGGCCTATTCCACCATCACCCAGCTTTCGTACATCTTCTTTGCCATTTCTCTGGCCGCCCTGTGCACGGACCCTGTTCTGCGCAATACGGTGCTGCTGTTTGGCGCGATCGCCTACATTTTCAACCACGCGTTTGCCAAGAGCCTGTTTTTCCTTGTTGCTGGCGCGCTCAGCTACACATGCGGCACGCGTACCCTCACCCAGTTGCAAGGAATCCTGTCACGCCTGCCTCTGCTGGGCGTGGGCTTTTGCGTGGCGGCACTGGCCATCACCGGCGTGCCGCCGCTCAATGGCTTTTTCAGCAAGTACCCCATCTTCACCACCGGTTTTGCCCTTGGCTCAACTCACTGGCTGGTGCTGGTGCTGACGGTGCTGGTCATGATCGAATCCGTGGGCAGTTTTGCCTGGTTCCTCTACTGGTTCGGCAAGACTGTTCCCGGCAAACCCTCTGAGGTTGTGGCGCAGGCGCAGCCTGTGCCCGCCGCCATGAAGCTGGTGCTGGCCATCCTTGTTTTCATGTCGTTCTGTTCCAGCATCATGGCCGTTTACTGGTTGAACCACGGAGGCTAAGCATGTTGAGTTCAAGCATAATCATCAACAATCTCGCGGGGCTTCTTGTGGTCACATCCCTGATGGTGGTCACCTGCAAAAAAGCCACAACATCCGCCTTGCTGTACGCTGTGCAGTCTGCCGTGCTGGTGCTCTCGTTCATAGCGCTGGGCGGCCTGATGCAGGCGCACGAGCTGTACACCTGGGCCGGAACCGCCGTTCTGACCAAGGTCATCCTTGTGCCGCTGATAATGTACAAGGCCCTTGGCAAGATGAGCGACCCGGAAGCGCAGGGAATGGTCATTCCCACATCTGTGGTCGTCATACTGTCAGCCGTTCTGCTGCTCTTGTGCCACTTTGTGGTGAGCACGGTTCAGGTGCCCATCATCACCCAGCACGGGCTTGAGCCTGTGCTGGCCGTATCGCTTGGTCACTTTATGATCGGCGTTATGTGCATTGTGGTGCAGCGCAACATCATCAAGCAGATATTCGGTTATTGCCTGATGGAAAACGGCGCGCACATGACCCTGGCCCTGCTGGCCAACCAGGCCCCGCATCTTGTGGAAATAGGCATTTCCACAGACGCCATCTTCGCGGTTATCATCATGGTTTACATGGTGCGCCGCATCTTCACCACCATGAACACGCTGCGCGCGCATGATCTTTCCGCGCTGAAGGGGTGAGCCATGAATGTCATGACCAACAGCAACCCCATGCTTTTTTACCTGCTGCTCGCCGCGCCATTGATCACGTCGCTGCTGTGCTTTGCCTGCGCCTTCTGCGGGCGCGGCATACGCGCCGCTGTCAACATCATCAATACGGCAGGCTGCGCGGCCCTTCTGGTCACGGCCTACGGACTTGTAAGCAGTGTATATGAGCATGGCGCTCTTTTTGCCGCCGGCAAGTGGCTGTACCTCGACAGCCTTTCAGCCATGTTTCTGGCCGTGCTGGCCGTGCTTGGCACCATAACCGGCCTTTATTCCTACGGATACATGAAGCAGGAAGTGGACCACGGCGAAGTCTCCGTGCCCACGCTCTGCAACTATTACGGTTTTTTCCACCTTTTCATCTTCACCATGGTTTCGGTGATTACCACCAACAACCTGATCCTCATGTGGGCTGGCGTGGAAGCCACCACCCTGGCCTCGGCCTTTCTGGTGGGCATATACGGACAGAACTCCTCGCTTGAAGCGGCCTGGAAGTACATTGTCATCTGCACCGTGGGCGTGGCCTTTGGCCTCTACGGCACGGTGCTGGTGTACTCCAACGCCTCGGCAGCCATGACCGCCCAGGGGCTCGACCCCTCGGACGCCATCTTCTGGACCGAAGCCCTGCGCTATGCGGGCGGCCTTGACCACACCCTCATGTACCTGGCCTTTGTGTTCGTGCTGATCGGCTTTGGCACCAAGGCCGGGCTGTTCCCCATGCACGCATGGTTGCCCGATGCCCACAGCGAAGCCCCAAGCCCCACCAGCGCCCTGCTTTCCGCCGTGCTGCTCAAGGCGGCCATGCTGGTTATCCTGCGCTACTACATCCTTATCAGTCGCAGCATCTCAAGCGCTGTGCCGCAGAACATGCTGCTGGTTTTCGGCCTGCTTTCCATACTTGTGGCCGCGTTCAGCATGATCTCGCAAAACGACATCAAGCGCCGCTACGCCTATTGCAGTGTTGAAAACATGGGCATCATCGCCGTGGGCCTTGGTTTTGGCGGCCCGCTGGGCATCTTTGCCGCCCTGTTCCACGTTATCAGCCACAGCCTTGCCAAAGGTCTGGTGTTCTGCGTGTCGGGCAACGTGCTGCTCAAGTACGGCACGCGCGACATGGCCACCGTGCGCGGCATGCTCAAGGTCATGCCTGTTTCCGCCGTGTTTCTGGCAGCGGGAACCCTGGCTCTGGGCGGCCTGCCGCCGTTCAGCGTGTTCCTGAGCGAATTCATGGTGGTCGTTTCCGGCATCACCGCCGGTCATATGTATCTGGTTGCGGTGCTGGCCGTGCTGCTCATGGTCGCTCTGGGTGCGCTGGTGCATCTGGTGGCGGTGACGCTCTCCGGTCAGGCGCCGGAATCCATCGCAAAGGGCGAACAGGGCAGCATGACCCTCATCCCTGCCGCTGTGCTGCTGGGCCTGCTGCTTGTTATGGGCACCTGCACGCCCGCCCCTGTGGTGAACATGCTCAACGCAGCCACCAGCATAGTGCTGGATAAAAATACCGCCACGGCTCAGGTGCAGCCCGCCCTGCGCGACATGGTACGCGCCGCATCCCACGATACGGCGGATGCCACGGCAACCGACGACGCAAAGCAAACTTCTTCCCGTCAGGAGATATAACGTGAGCACGACCACGGAACAGACCCAACACCCCGCCAGCGGCAATCGCGGCGCAGGGTATGTGGCAAACGTGCGGCAGCGCTTTCCCTATGCTGTTCTTGATGAAGAACGGCAAACCAGCAACCAGCTCACCATCACGGTCAAGCTGGAGGCTCTGCCCGATGTTGTTTCCTACCTTTACTACGATCAGGGCGGCTGGCTGCCGGTGGTTTTTGGCAACGACGAACGCACGCTCAACGGCAGTTTTGCCATCTACTACGCCCTTTCAATGGAAGAAGGCGAAAAATGCTGGATAGTTGTGCGCGCCTTTGTGGACGCAGACCGGCAGGAGTTCCCTTCCGTAACGGCCAGGGTGCCCGCCGCCGTGTGGGGCGAGCGCGAAATCCGCGACATGTACGGGCTTACACCAGTGGGTCTGCCCGATGCGCGCCGTCTGGTGCTGCCCGACGACTGGCCGGACAACCTGCACCCCCTGCGCAAGGACTGCATGGACTACCGCCAGCGCCCTGCGCCCACCACGGACACGGAAACCTACGATTTCATCAACGAACTGGGCAGCGAGAAAAACCGCATCCTGCCCGTTGGCCCCATGCACGTCACTTCTGACGAACCCGGGCACTTCCGCCTGTTCGTTGACGGCGAAAACGTGGTGGATGCCGACTACCGCATGTTCTATGTGCACCGCGGCATGGAAAAAGCTGCGGAAGTACGCATGGGCTACCATGAAATCACCTTTCTGGCCGAGCGCGTGTGCGGCATCTGCGGCTATGCCCACAGCATTGCCTACGCCAACTCGGTGGAAAACGCCCTGGACATCAACGTGCCCATGCGCGCCCGCTGGATACGCACCCTGCTGCTCGAGGCGGAGCGCCTGCACAGCCATCTGCTGAACCTCGGCCTTGTCTGCCACTTTACGGGCTTTGACTCCGGCTTTCAGCAGTTCTTCCGCGTGCGTGAAAAATCCATGACCATTGCCGAGCTGCTCACCGGTTCGCGCAAGACATACGGCCTCAACCTTATCGGCGGCATCCGCAACGATATTCTGGCTGATGCGCGCAAAACCACCACGGCCCTGCTCAATTCCATTGAAAAGGAAGTGGCCGAGCTGGTGGACATGCTCCTGAGCACCACCAACTTTGAACAGCGCACCAAGGGCGTGGGCATTCTTGACCGCAAGGTGGCCCGCGACTACAGCCCCGTCGGGCCCATGATCCGCGGCAGCGGCTTTGCCCGCGATGTGCGCGCCGACCATCCCTTTGAAGGCTACGCCCATATTCCCGTCAACGTCTTCTCCTTTGACGGTTGCGACATCTTTTCCCGCGCGCTTGTGCGGGTAAAGGAAGTGTTCGACTCCATCGCCCAGTGCCGCTACGTGCTGGACAACATGCCCGGCGGCCCGGTGCTGACCGAAGGCTTCACCTACACGCCCCACAAGTTCGCCCTGGGCTTTACCGAAGCCCCGCGCGGCGAAGACGTGCACTGGAGCATGACCGGCAACAACCAGAAGATCTTCCGCTGGCGCTGCCGCGCGGCCACCTACGCCAACTGGCCGGTGCTGCGCTACGCCCTGCGCGGCAATACGGTTTCGGACGCCGCCCTCATCATCGGTAGCCTTGACCCCTGCTATTCCTGCACAGACCGCGTCACCCTCGTGGATGTGCGCAAAAAGAAGGCCAAAACCGTACCGTATAAAGACTTTGAGCAGTACGGCATTGACCGCAAACATTCACCCCTGCCCTGAAGCATGTGGCAAAGCGTATGAAAACCACGAACATTCACCAGAACCGCGCGCGGCAGCGCAGTACGGCCCCCGCCACATGGGCGGCCCGGCATTGCGCCGCCACGGCGGCCATGCACATGCGCAACATGCTTGAGGAGGCGCTGTCATGCTGAAATTACTCAAAATAGTCCGTGATGCAGGCGAGGTAACGATCAAGTATCCCTTCGCGCCTGCCGAATTCACGCCCACATTCCGTGGCAAGCCGGAATATGATCCCAAACGCTGCATTTCATGTGCGGCCTGCGCCATCGCCTGCCCGCCCAATGCCCTGACCATCGAAACCGATCTGGCAAAGGGCGTGCGCACCTGGCAGTTCTGCGCCGGACGCTGCATCTTTTGCGGCCGCTGCGAAGAGGTTTGCCCCACCAGGGCCTTGCGCCTTTCGCAAGAGTTTGAACTTGCCGTCATGCGCAAGGACGACCTTTATGAACGCTGCACCTTCAGCCTGTGCCACTGCCGCCAGTGCGGCACCCCCTTTGCCCCGCAAAAAGAGGTGGACTACGCGCTGGCCCTGACCATGCAGGCTGATGGCGTTACGGAAGAAGACCCCGACCAGCGGCGGCAGTTTGAAACCTGCCCCCAGTGCAAGCGCAAGCAGACCCTCGGCCTCAAGCCCCGGCAGGAGGTATAGCCATGTCCATTGTTCCCTATGCCTACGCGCCCGGCATCTCGCACTACAAAACCGAACCCGTCAGCGTCGAGGATTCCATAGCCGCGCTCAAGGGGGCGCTTTTGCAGCGCATTCAGCGCTCCGCCTACGTCTACCGCATCGACTGCGGCGGCTGCAACGGCTGCGAAATTGAAATCTTCGCGTCCATCACGTCCATTTTTGATGCCGAGCGTTTCGGCATCAAGGTGGTTCCTTCGCCCCGCCATGCGGATATTCTGCTGTTCACGGGCGCTGTTACCCGCGCCATGCGCATGCCCGCCCTGCGCGCCTTCCATAACGCGCCTGACCCCAAGATATGCGTCTCTTACGGCGCATGCGGGTGCAGCGGCGGCATCTTCCACGACATGTATTCCGTGTGGGGCGGCAGCGACAAGATTGTGCCCATAGACGTGTACATTCCCGGCTGCCCGCCAACCCCGCAGGCTACCATCTATGGCTTTGCCATGGCCCTTGGCCTGCTGGATCAGAAGCTCAAGGAACGCAATCACGAGGAATCCGGCGCAGCCGCGCCAGCGCCCCTGCTGCCCGATGCCCCGCTCGACATCCGCGTGCGGATTGAACGCGAGGCGCGTCGGCTGGCTGGCTACCGTCAAGGCAGGGAAATCAGCGACAGGTTCTTCCAGTGCCTTGAGGCCGGAAGCACCGCCGCCCTTGAAGCCAACCTGCAAAAATGGATTCGCGATGCCGAAGACCCCCGTCTGACGGAAATTCTCTTCCGCCTGCGCGAGGTGTTTTTCGACAGCCTGAACGTTGGGCAGGATCAGGGGATCTACCATGACTGAGATGGTCAGCTTCCACGCGCTGCGGCGAAAGTTTCTGGATACGCAGAAGGACCTGCCCGCGTCTGACGCCACAAAGCAGGTCATGTACTACTCCCTTGCCATCGGGCACCACGTGGGGGTTATCGACTGCCTCGTCAAAGTGCTGGAATGCCCCAGGGATGCCTATGAAGCCTGGGTGGGGCTGCTGCCCGAAGGCGAGGCCCGCCGCAAGATGAGCGGCTTGCTGACCTTTGGCGAAATCCATATCGATGCGAACCATGCGGGCATGCTGGGCAAGGCTTTTGCCGAAGCCATGCCCGGCATGGACGAGCCGTACAAAGGCTGGAGCGCCATACTCATGGAGCAACTGGCCGCCATTCAGCGCGAGCCTGCGCTCTATCTCATGGTGCAACTGCCCCGGAGGATGGAATGACAGCCCAAGCCCCCCAAGCCTGCAATGTTGTGCTGACCGTGGGCAACAGCCTTATGGGCGATGACGGCGCAGGGCCGCTCTTGTGCGAACGCATGGAGGCAAACCCTGTGCCGGGCTGGACGGTGGTGGACGGCGGCTCCATGCCAGAAAACGTCACCTACGCGGTCAAAGCCATGAAGCCCCGGCGTCTGCTCATTGTGGACGTTGCCGCGTTGGAGCTTGCCCCCGGTGAAATGCGCTTTGTGGACAAGGAACGCATCCGCTCCATGGGCATAGCCAGCACCCACAACATGCCCCTCTCCTTCATTATGGACGAACTGGAACGGGAGATTGAGCAGGTTGTGTTTCTGGGCATCCAGCCGCAGGAAGTGGGCTTTTGCCTGCCGATTACCGATGCAGTGCAACACGCGGTGGAGCATATCCACGCGGGCCTGGCGGACGGTCTTGGCGACATCCCCTGGCTGGCCTGAAGCATCGTCAAAAATGACGAAGCTGGATAAGCCCAGCTAACCGTCTGGAGTAATAGTGTTTGTTATAAATTTCACACATGTTTGCCTTTCGACAGTTCGACACTTTTGACGAACATTCGCGAACACGGTTTTTACAGCAATCGTAACAATACAGAATGCCAGATCATTTTTGCAACATACTGGCATCCTTGTTGCAATTTAACGAATACCGGCCGGCCCCACGCCGTGCCGGATAAACCAGCAAGGGCTTTCTATGAAAAAACGCATAGCGGCTAATCCCGGGCGCTGCATAGGCTGCCGCACCTGTGAGATAGCCTGCGCCCTGGCGCACAGTGAACTGCGTATTGAAGACATGACCGCCTCTGACTTCAAAGCCAGAGTCGCCATCCTGAAGCACGAAGACATCAGCACTCCGGTTGCCTGCCGACAGTGCGAAGACGCCCCCTGCGCATCGGCCTGCCCCTGCGGGGCCATTGTTGCCGACAGCGAGAGCGTCACCGTGCTGCGGCACAAGTGCATAGGCTGCAAGGCCTGCATCATGGCCTGTCCTTACGGGGTCATGCGGGTCACAAGCCACAAGGTGCGCCGCACCGTATGCGGCAAACCGCTGGGATTCAGCCGCAAGGCCCTGGCGCAAAAATGCGATCTGTGCGCCAGCGTGCCCGAAGGCCCCTCCTGCGTGCGGGCCTGCCCCACCAATGTGTTGTTTGTGGTGGAGGATGAAACAGTGCAACCCGCGGGAACAGCAGCATTTCAGTAAGCGGGCCTTGGTGCCGTTGCACCTGCCCCCTTGTTTGAAATGCGGCGCAACATGCCTGCCAGAGCAGCGGAGTGCTCGCCGCTGTTAAAATGAATACAAGAGGTTATCATGAAAAAAGTAATAGAAGTCTGCCCGTACTGCGCTTCGGGCTGCAAGATCAACCTGCTGGTTGAGAATGGCCGCGTGGTTGGCGCAGAAGGCGCCAACGGCCTGACCAACCAGGGGGCCTTGTGCCTCAAGGGCCTGTATGGCTGGGATTTTATCAACGACACCAAGATCCTGACCCCCAGAGTCAAAAACCCCATGATCCGCCGCAAGCGTGGCGGTGAGTTTGAGGCTGTCTCCTGGGATACGGCCATAGACTACACGGCGTCGCGTCTTATGGCCATCAAGGAAGAATTCGGCCCCGATTCCATCATGGTATCCGGTTCTTCCCGCTCCACCGGCAACGAAACCAACTACATAATGCAAAAATTCGCCCGCGCGGCTCTCGGCACCAATAATGTCGACTGCTGCGCGCGGGTCTGACACGGCCCATCAGTTGCAGGTCTGCAACAATCGGTCGGCAATGGCGCAATGAGCAACTCCATTGTGGAGATTGAAGATACTAAATGCTTGTTCATCTTTGGGTGGAATCCGGCAGATTCGCACCCCATTATCGCCCGCCGGGTGGTAAAGGCGAAAGAAAAAGGGGCAACCATCATTGTCTGTGATCCGCGCAAGATTGAAACTGCGCGCATCGCCGACCTGCATGTTCCCCTGAAAAACGGTTCCAACGTGGCCTTCGTCAATGCCTTGATGAACGTCATCATTAACGAGGGGCTTGCGGACAAGGAGTTCATAGAAAGGTACACAACGGGTTTTGAAGAACTCAAAGCCATTGTGGACAACTATCCTCCTGAAGCGGTTACGGAAATCACGGGCATTGATGCCGAAACCATCCGCAAGACCGCCCGTATGTATGCCACTGCTCCAGAGGGCGCAGGCATTTACTGGGGCATGGGCGTTTGCCAGTTCTATCAGGGTGTGGAGACCGTTCGGGCACTGACCACCATGGCTCTGATTACCGGCAACATAGGCAAACCACATACCGGCGTTGCGCCGGTGCGCGGGCAGAACAACGTGCAGGGCGCCTGCGACATGGGCGCGTTGCCCAACGTGTTTGTGGGCTACCAGAGCGTGACAGACCCGGCCATGCGCGAAAAGTTCGCCAAGGCCTGGGGTGTTCCTGTTGAAAAGATGTCCCCCAAGGTGGGGCATTTCCTGAGTGAAGTCGCCACGAGCGCTTCTGCTGGCAGGCTGAAGGCATTCTACTGCATGGGTGAAGACCCCTTGCAGACAGAACCCGACCTTTCCGGCGTGCGTAGCGGCTTCAGCAAGCTTGACCTGCTCATCGTGCAGGACTGCTTTATGACCAAGACAGCAGCCGTGGCCGACGTGATCTTTCCCACCACCACGTGGGGCGAACACGAAGGCGTGTATTCGGCTGCCGACCGCGGCTTCCAGCGCTTCTACAAGGCTGTGGAACCGCGGGGCGATGTAAAGGTGGACTGGGACATCATCTGCCGTCTGTCCACAGCCATGGGCTATCCCATGCACTACAACAACACCAGAGAGATCTGGAACGAGCTGATCTCGCTCTCGCCCAAGTATGCGGAAGCGACTTATGAAAAGCTTGATGCAAACGGCGGGCTTGGCTACATCCAGTGGCCCTGCACCAAGGATGCCCCCAACGGCACCCAGGTGCTTTACGCGCAGCCCGACGGCAGCATCAAGTTTGAAACCGCAGACGGCCTGGGCCACCTCTTTACGGTGGAATGGGCGCCGCCTGTGGAAAAAACCAGCTCCGAGTTCCCGCTGGTGCTTTCTACCGTCCGCGAAGTGGGCCACTACTCCTGCCGCTCCATGACAGGCAACTGCAAGGCGCTGGCGGCACTGGCGGACGAACCCGGCTTTGTGCAGATGAACGACAAGGATGCGGAAGCCCTTGGTATCCGCGATCATGAGCTTGTGTGGGTGCAGTCGCACCACTCCAAGGTCATCACCAGAGCGCAGATCAGCCCGCGCACCAATAAGGGCGCGGTGTACATGACCTACCAATGGTGGATCGGCGCATGCAACGAATTGGTGGGCGAGGTCTTGAGCCCCATCACCAAGACGCCGGAATACAAGTATGTGCCTGTTCGAGTTGAAAAAATAGAAGACCAGGCATGGGCTGAAAGCCATGTGGTGCAGGTGTACAGCGAATTGAAGCAACGCCTGCGCAAGGAAAAGGCCAACGGTACAGCAATGTCCGTCACAGCCTGATAAATAAGCCTTACATCAGGGTTCCCCGCGCAAGGCGCGGGGAACCCCAAAAACAGAGCGTACCCGGCAGATCAATGGCTTTGTTTCGGCAGCACCGCAATGCAATGCGAGTGCGCCATCAAGCCAATAAATCGAAAAGTGCGAAATTTCATTGCGCATTTTTTCGCAGCATGCCGGTCTGCCAATACAGCAGGCGCGAAAAAAGAATTTCTGCCGGATCAACGGAATGCCCGCCGTTGCCAATGATGGACACACATAAGGAAGACCATGAAAAAGGTTATAGAAGTATGTCCCTATTGTGCTTCAGGCTGCAAAATCAATCTGCTGGTTGAAAATGGCCGTGTGATTGGCGCAGAGGGCGCCAACGGCCTGACCAACCAGGGGGCCTTGTGTCTCAAGGGTCTGTATGGCTGGGACTTTATCAATGACACCAAGATACTGACCCCACGGGTCAAAAATCCCATGATCCGCCGTAAGCGCGGCGGCTCGTTTGAGGCTGTCTCGTGGGATACGGCCATTGACTACGCATCGTCGCGCCTCATGGCCATCAAGGAAGAATTTGGCCCTGATTCCATCATGATATCTGGTTCCTCCCGCTCAACGGGCAATGAAACCAACTATGTGATGCAAAAGTTCGCCCGCGCCGCAGTGGGCACCAACAATGTCGATTGTTGCGCGCGGGTCTGTCATGGCCCCTCTGTTGCCGGGCTTCAGATGTCCGTGGGCAATGGTGCCATGAGCAACTCCATTGTTGAGGTTGAAGACACCAAGTGTATATTCATCTTTGGATGGAACCCCGCGGATTCACACCCGATCATTGCCCGCAGGGTTATCAAGGCCAAGGAAAAAGGCGCAACGATAATTGTGTGCGACCCGCGCAAGATTGAAACCGCGCGCATCGCAGACCTCTACGTGCCCATAAAGAACGGCTGCAATGTGGCTTTTGTCAACGCGCTGATGAACGTCATCATCAACGAGGGGCTCACGGACAAGGACTATATTGCCAAATACACATCCGGGTTTGAGGAACTGAAGGCCATTGTTGATAAATACACGCCCGAATCCGTAACGGAAATAACGGGCATTGACGCCGAAACCATCCACAAGACGGCCCGCATGTATGCGACCGCGCCGCAGGGAGCGGGGATTTTCTGGGGCATGGGCGTATGCCAGTTTTTCCAGGGTGTGGAGACGGTGCGGGCGCTCACTTCCATGGCGCTGCTTACCGGCAACATCGGCAAGCCCAATACAGGCGTTGCGCCGGTGCGCGGGCAGAACAATGTTCAGGGCGCTTGCGACATGGGCGCGCTGCCCAACGTGTATGTAGGCTACCAGAAAGTTGTGGATCAGGAGGCCCGCAAGAAGTTTGCAAAAGCCTGGGGCCTGCCTGTTGAAAAACTCTCTGACAAGGTTGGCCACTATCTGACCGAAGTGGCAAAGCTTGCCACAGCCGGACAGCTCAAGGCTTTTTACTGCATGGGAGAAGACCCCTTGCAGACGGAACCGGAACTTTCCGCCGTGCGCAGTGGTTTCAGCAAGCTTGACCTGCTCATCGTGCAGGACTGCTTTATGACCAAGACTGCGGCTGTGGCGGATGTGATCTTCCCCACCACCACGTGGGGTGAACACGAGGGCGTGTATTCGGCTGCCGACCGCGGCTTCCAGCGCTTTTACAAGGCTGTGGAACCGCAGGGTGATGTAAAGGTGGACTGGGATATCATCAGCCGCATGTCCACAGCCATGGGCTATCCCATGCACTACAACAACACCAGGGAAATTTGGGACGAACTCATATCGCTTTCGCCCAAGTATGCGGAAGCGACCTATGAAAAGCTCGATGCGAACGGCGGGCTTGGCTACATCCAGTGGCCCTGCACCAAGGACGCCCCCAACGGCACACAGGTGCTCTACGCACAGCCGGACGGCAGCATCAAGTTTGAAACAGACGATGGCCTGGGCCGCCTCTACACGGTGGAATGGGTTCCGCCTGTGGATCAGATAAATGAAGAGTTCCCCATGGTGCTCTCAAGCGTGCGTGAAGTGGGCCACTACTCCTGCCGCTCCATGACAGGCAACTGCAAGGCCCTGGCGGCGCTGGCCGACGAACCCGGTTTTGTGCAGATGAACGACAAGGATGCGGCAAGGCTGCACATCGCAGATCAGGAGCTGGTGTGGGTTGCATCGCGCCACTCCAAGGTTATCAGCCGCGCTCAGGTCAGCCCGCGCACCAATGAAGGGGCGGTGTACATGACCTATCAGTGGTGGATCGGCGCCTGCAATGAACTGATAGGCGAAGTGCTGAGCCCCATCAGCAGAACGCCGGAGTACAAATATGCCGCAGTGCGGATTGAAAAAATTGAAGATCAAAAGTGGGCCGAACAGTATCTGATTGAGACGTATACCAACCTCAGGCAACGCCTGCGCAAAGAACTGACAGACGGCTCTGCATCCAGGATTCCTGCCTGACTCCGATAACCCTCAACAATCCCCGCGCGGGCACTCCCAAGGTGCAGCCGCGCGGGGAACCACAATCATGAAACAGCCGCCGGATACTTCCATCAGTATTGAACGCATCATCACCCGCATCGGGCCTCAAGGCCGCCGTGAGGTCATGGACGTGCTCCTGCGCGAGGAACGTTACGAACTCGTCTGCAACGGTAATTGCGTGGCCGAGCTGCACTGCATGCCAAGCCTGCTGCGCGAGCTTGCCGTGGGGCGGCTCCGCACTCTGGGGCTTTTGCATGAAATTTCCGCACTGCGGGCGCTTTCCATTGATGAGCAAAACCACGTCATAGAGGCATCGGTGGCGGAATCGCCTGCGCCAGCAGTGAGCGCCCCAGGCGAGGTGCGGCTTGCAGCCGCGCAGGTGCATACACTGCAAGTGACCTTCAACGAGCGCTGCGACCTTTTCCGCGCCACAGGCGCGGCCCACAGCTGCGCGCTGGCGACCCCGGAAGGTCTGCTGCTTTTCTGCGAGGATATCGCCCGTCACAACGCGCTGGACAAGGTCATTGGGGCCATGCTGCTGCAAGGGATGAGCCCGGATGAAAAAATCCTCATTTTCAGCGGGCGGCTCGCCTCCGACATGCTCTCAAAAGTTGTGGCCTGCGGGGTACGGCTGCTCATCGCGCCGGGGGCCCCCTCGCTCACATCCGTTGAAATGGCCGAGGCTCACGGCATCACCCTGCTGGGATTTGTACGCCGCGACAACATCAATATTTACACCTGCCCGCAAAGGATATGCTGAGATGAACCGCGCTCTGCACACCTTTGCGGCTGACGCACAGCCCCATGTTTCTACCCCGCCGGAGCGGGAAAGTCTGCCGCTGGAGGAAGCTCTGGAGCTTCTTTTGCAGCACACGCCCAATGTTGCAGAGTCGGAAGAAGTACCTCTTTTTGACGCCGATGGCCGCATATGTTTTGCCCATATGCGCGCCGAGTTGCCTCAGCCGCCCTACAACCGGGTTCAGGTGGATGGATATGCCCTGCGTAGCGCCGACATTGCCAGCGCCACGGCGGAACGTCCCGCCATACTGCTGGTAAAGCAGCACCTCTATGCCGGTGATGCACCAGGCCTTCCCCTTGAACCCGGTCAGGCGGCACGTGTGACCACAGGCGCAGTTCTGCCTCAGGGCGCGGACTGCGTGGTGTGGCAGGAAGACACACTTGCAGATGGCCAGACCGTGGTGATTTCGCGCAGCCTTGCGGCCATGCGCAACTGCCGCATGTGCGGGCAGGATATGGAACGCGGCAGCATCCTGGCCGAGAGCGGCGATGTGCTGCACAGCGGCACCCTCAGTCTTCTGGCTGGTCAGGGCTACACCCATGTGCGCGTATTCCGCCGCCCACGGGTCAGCCTGCTGGCAACGGGGAGCGAGCTTGTGCTGCCCGGCGCTCCGCTGCCGCAGGGCGGCATTTACAACATCAGCAGCACCCTGCTGGGCGTGCGCCTGCGCAAAATGGGCGCGCGCATACTGCGCATGATGACAAGAGGCGACAACCGGCAGGCATTGCAGGAGCATCTGGCCGAAATGCTGGCCGAGAGCGATCTTGTCATCACCACGGGCGGGGCTTCTGTGGGCCCCAAAGACCTTGTGCCCGCCATCGCCGCAGAGATTGCGGCGGAACAGGGCGGCAGCATGCTTTTTCAGAGCCTGCGCATTAAGCCCGGCTCCATGACGCTGGCCGCCGCCCTGCCGCAAACCTTGCTGCTGGGCCTTTCGGGCAATCCTGTGGCCGCTGCCGCGACCTTTGGCCTGCTGGCGGTTCCGGTGCTGAAAAAAATGAGCGGCGCAACACGCTTTGCGCCCCTGCGGCAAAAAGCCGTGGCCCGCAACGATTTTGGCTCCTGCCGCAAGGACGAGCGCCGCATAGTGCTGGCGCGCCTTGAAGGCGGGGATGTGTATTTTGCGCGCGATGCGCAACGCATGGGGCAGCCAGCCCTGTGCGACGACTGCAACTGCTTTGTGGATATTCCCGCAGGCAGCGCTCCCCTGCGCAAGGGCATGGAGGTAGACGTCATTCTTGCCTGACCCCCTCAGGCAAGCTCGGTAGACAGCCCTATAATCCTGCCCTATGGTGCATGGAGAAATGTTGTGGATATCCCGTCCAGAATCCCCCCCGGACGCACGCCGCCAGCCGGGTTTTTTACAGCCAGCGCCTCAGAGATGGTAAAAAGTACAGCTATTGTCTGGCAGGAAGCCCTGCTCGCAGCCAGCCGGGTGCTGCCCCTGCAAAAAGACATTCCCAGCCTTTTGCGCATGCTGAAAAACTGCTGTGATCCGCTCATGGCCTTTCAGCGCATACACATCGTTATTGCCGCGCCCATGCAGGAAAAGGCGCGGCTCTACATGCTTGACGCGCACGCTGACCGCTCTGCCGTTTCAGAACAAGACCTGTCGCCCCAGCAGGGCCTGCGCCAGTTCTGGAGCCAGACCGAGGTGGCCTGCTTTGAAGGCGAACACCTGCGGCGGGAATTTCCCGATATTGCTGATCTTGACCAGTACCGCAATGCCAGCGGCTGCCTTTTTGTTCCCATTTCCACGCAGGGGGGCGGCTGCCACTGCGCCATGGACTTTGTCAAAACAGACGGCAGCGTGTTCAGCGATGATTCGCTTGTTTTTTTCCGTGTACTGGCCGGGGTGGTTACGGCTTCCATCACAGCCATCCTCTGCATGGACAATGTGCGGCAGGAAACCGAACACCTGCGCCGCGAACGCGACCACTTCAGCATCCTTGTGGACGTGACCAACACGGCCATCGGTACTCTTGAAATGAAGGCCATGGTGGCCGTGGTTGCGGGCGAGATACGGCGATTCTTCGGCATACGCGATTTTGCCCTGCTGCTGCACGAAACGGACGACACGTTTTCCTTCCACTGCGCCCGCCCGCCGCAGTCTACTGAAAATCCCGTGCTGCCAGCGGGTACTTTTTCGTTGTCCAACACCCTGCTCAAGCGCTGCCACGACATCAACGCCCCTTTGCTGGCGCGGCAGGGCGATCTGGCCAGGCTTTCGCGCAAAGACCCGGCCTCTGAATTTATTCTTGGCAACGGCAATCAGGCTGCGGGGCTGTTTCCGCTGCATTTCGGCCAGCACTGCCTCGGGGCCATGCTGCTTGCCCACCGCCACCCCGATGTCTTTACCGATGAATCCGTCAGCCTGCTGGCCCAGATCGCCTCGCGCGTGGCCATTGCCGTGCGCAATGCCCTGGACTACACCACTATCCCTGTGCAAAAGAATGACCTTGCGCAAGAAAACCTCTATCTTTCTGAACAGATACAAAGCCAGTCAGACATGGGCGTCATCATTGGACAGAGCGACGCCATCATGCGCGTTTTGCAGCAGGTGGACATGGTGGCAGCCAGCGACAGCACCGTGCTGCTGCTGGGCGAAACCGGCACCGGCAAGGAGCTTTTTGCCCAGGCCATCCACAACCGCAGCCCGCGCAAATCCAAGCGCATGGTCAAGATGAACTGCGCCGCTGTGCCAGCGGGGCTTATGGAAAGCGAACTTTTCGGGCACGAAAAAGGTGCTTTTACCGGGGCTGGCACGCAACGCAAGGGGCGCTTTGAACTGGCCCACGGCAGCACCCTGATGCTGGACGAAGTTGGCGATATCCCGCTGGAGTTGCAGCCCAAACTTCTGCGCGTGCTGCAAGCGCGCGAGATTGAACGCCTTGGCGGGCACAAGGTCATTTCCGTGGATGTGCGCCTTGTTGCCGCCACCAACCGCAACCTGCAGGAAATGGTGCTGGACGGAACGTTCAGGGATGATCTGTTCTACCGCCTCAACGTTTTTCCCATCGCCATCCCGCCGCTGCGCGAACGCCGCGAAGACATCCCCCTGCTGGCAAAACATTTTACACAGCAGATGGCGCGGCAGATGAAGAAAAACATCACCAATATTCCTTCCGCAGCCCTGCGCTGGCTTTGCGACCAGCCCTGGCCCGGCAACGTGCGCGAGCTTGCCAACGTCATCGAGCGCGCGGTCATTCTTTCCAGCGGCCCCAGCCTGAATATCTGCCCGCTGGAGGTTCCCGCCCCAGTTGCGGCCATTTCTCAGCGCAAGCAGGAGGCCAGCGCGCCGCCCGCGCCCGCGCAGCCCATCCGGCCCGTGTATACGGATGCCCACCATCAGCCCGGCGAAACCCTCAGCGAGCGCGACCGCATAGTGGCCGCCATCCTGGCCTGTAATGGCGTGATGGCGGGTTCGCGCGGGGTGGCCGCCATGCTGGGCCTCAAGCGCACAACCCTGCTTTCGCGCATGCAGCGCATGGGCATAGACATCAAGGATGTGCTGGAAACGCGCGGTCAATCCCTCCCGGCCTGAATTCTACAAGCATTCCCTGGCGGGATTCCCGCCAGTCAACGCTCTCCCTTCCTCCCGTCCACTGCCCCTTGCCAACTTGACCCAAGATTTCAGGCCAATATGACAAAAACGCTTGTCCCGCCTTGTTGACATAGCGGGAAGTTCTGATACCCATTACAATATATCTTGAAAATTCGCGGCCTCAGCCTGTGGCCGGTCTGCCCTGTTTTTGGCTTCAAGCTGGCCTGTTTCTGTCACGGTCACCGCTGGAGCAGATCAACATTGAACATGTTTGTCTGCTCTGCATGGATTTTTGCAAAAGTCCGCGCTGCGAAGTGCCTGCATGACGAAGGCAATCTATCTTCACGCAAGCATTTCAACGTGAAAATGCTCTAACCGGAGCCGCCATGAACAACCGCACTCTGCTTTACGCCCTGTCGCTCACCTGTATTCTGCTGATATTTGGCGCGTGGACGCTGGCCTTTTTCCATTACGGGGCAGCCGTGCGGCAAAGCCCTGCGCCGCAGGCGCTGGCAACACTACAGGCAGGCCCGGCAGCCGAACCGCAGTTCAATCCGCCCAAACCGCAGGACGCGCCGGAAGACATCCGTGAAGCCGTCATGCTCGGCTACAATATTATCAACGATACGGCGCAGTACGCCCCCGAACATGTGAGCAACGAACTTGCCTGCGCCACCTGCCATCTTGAGGGCGGCACCAGCAAGGCGAGCATCACGCTTGTGGGCGTTGCGGCAACCTATCCGCGCTTTCTGCCCAGCCACGGCTACAGCGCCGATCTTGCCCAGAAAGTGCAGGATTGCTTTGCGCGCAACCTTAATGCCGCGCCCCCGGCCCTCGACAGTCGCACCATGCAGGCTGTGCTTGCCTATCTGCACTGGATTTCAAAAGATATCCCCGTCTATGCCAAGCTGCCGTGGGCCCTGCCCGCAAAACTCGACAGCAGCCACAAGCCCGATGCCGCCAGCGGGGCCAGCGTGTACGCAGACAATTGCGCCTCCTGTCACGGCGATGCGGGCGACGGTTCCCCGCCGCTCTGGGGCAATGGCGCATACACTGACGGCTCCACCATGCACGACATCAACACCTTTGCCGTGTTCACGCACCGGTTCATGCCCCCGGAGGCAGCCAATCTCACGCCGGAACAGGCCCTTGACGTGGCGGCCTATGTAGACGGCCAGCCTCGCCCCCACTTCACGCCCGCAAAGCCCGCAACGGCAACTGACGCGCCCAAAGCGCCGCAGGGGAAGTAGGCCATGAACTTTCCCATCCTGCATATTCCTGTGGTGGGCGATGGCATGACCATTGCCCTCAATGCGGTGCTGCACGTCTGTATCAGCCACGGGCTGGCCATCGGGCTCATGACCATGCTGGTGATCTTTCAAACCCTCACATGGAAGGGCAAGGGCGCATTCTGGGCCGACATTGCCCGCCGCCTGCTGGGGCCTCTGGTGGTTGTTACCACCTCTGTGGGCGCGGTCACGGGCGTGGGCATATGGGTTCTGACAGGGAGCCTCGCGCCGGAAGGCATCGGCGCGCTCATCCACCTGTTTTTCTGGCCCTGGTTTATTGAATGGTTCGCCTTCACCGCCGAAGTGATCTTGCTGCTCTGCTACTACTACATGTGGGATCGCCTGATAACGCACAAACCCGCCACACTGGCCGCCATTGGCTGGGGCTATGTGGGTGCGTCCTTTATCTCTGCGGTTCTTATTACCGGCATTCTGGGCTTCATGCTCACCCCGCAGGGCTGGCCGTGGGCCAGAAGCTTTACCGAGGCCTATTTCAACCCCACCTTTGTGCCGCAGTGCTTTTTGCGTGTCGGCGGCGGCATGGCGCTGGGCATACTGCTGCTCATGAGCTGGATTGCCTGGCGCTTCAAGGGCACGGCAGAGGAACGAGGCAGAGCCTTACGCGTCTGCGGAACGGCCCTGCTGCTCTCTCTGGCTGTAACGGCAGCGGCCACCTACGTATATTTTATGCGCGTGCCGCAAACCTACCTCACGCACTGGAAGTTCTCGGTCGCCACATCCTACCTTTCGCAAATGCCGGACTTTCTGCCAACGGCCAACGCGGTTGCCGCGCTTGTGCTCCTGCTGACGGCCCTGGCGGCGCTGGGGCGCTCACGGCTGGCATGCCGGTTGCTGTGCTTCCCGGCCCTGATCATGAGCCTGTGCTTTGTCATGGAATTTGAGCGGGTGCGCGAATTTATCCGCGGCCCATACCTGATGCCGGGCTATATGCACGCCAGCCAGATAACCCTTGTGGAAAGCGAGGCTCTGGCCGCCCAGAACGCCCCCCTGTTGCCCCGGCTGCGCTGGGTCAACACCAGCGGCAATCTGCCCCCGGCAACTCAGGCCGCCAGAACGCTTTTTGCGGCCAATTGCGGCGTATGCCACGCGGAAAGCGGCATCAACGGCATTGACCAGCGCCTTGCGGGGCGCTCGGCAGACGGCATCAACGCCATGCTGGGCATTACGCAGAGGCTGGCCCCCTACATGACGCCCTTTGTGGGTTCGGAGCAGGAACGCGCCATGCTCACGGAATATTTGTTCCAGCTTTCCTCCAACTATTCCCGCCGCGCCCAACAAGCCGCCAGGGAGAAATAGCCATGCAGCAGTGGACAGACCTGTTTCTCAACAAACCCTTGCCCGAAGGCTGGATGCAGGGGCTGCTCTTCATCACTTTCGGCCTGCATCTGCTCTTTGTGCTGCTCATGCTTGGCACGGCCATGCTGAGCCTGCTGTTCTTTCTGCGTGATCTGCTGCGGCAACCCACGCCCGATCAGCACTGGAACGAGCATGTGGCCCATTCGCACATGGGCCTCAAAAGTCTGGCCGTGGTGCTGGGCGTTGGCCCGCTGCTGCTCATGCAGATAAGCCATCCGCATGCCTTTTTTACGGTTACGGGGCTTTTTTCGTATGTGTGGCTGGCGATTATTCCGCTGCTGATCGCGGCATTTCTGCTGTTTGACGGCTTTGCGCACAAGCTTGCCACCAGCGCGTGGCTGGCCCTCATCTGCGGGCTGGTGGGCGTTGCGGCCCTCATGACTGTGCCCGCCATCTTTACCGGGGCGCTGACCCTCATGGAACGCCCTGCGGAGTGGGCCGACTTTGCCGCCCGCGGCTTCCGCCTTGACGCGCAGTGGATGCCCCACTGGGTGTTGCGCTACCTGCACGTGCTGGGCGCGGCTGTGGCCTTTGGCGCAGCTTTTCACCTGTTTTTCTCCGCCAGAAATGAAAGGCAGAAGGCCCCTCTGCTGCGCAAGTGGCTGCTGGGCGCTCTGATGGCTCAGGCGGTCATAGGGCTGGCCCTGCTGGCAACCATACTGCCGCAACTGTCCGTTCCGGTGCTGTCGTTCATAAGCCTTGGAGCACTGGCCCTTGGCGCGGCGGTCTGGATTCTGAGGCCGGAATCGTCAACTTCCGACCTCCGTTTGCTGGCCCTGCTGCCCCTCATCTTCGTCTCCATGCTGCTGGCCCGCCAGCTCATGCAGAACGAGGCGCTGGCCCCCGGGCAGGCGGAAGCTACGGCCCAGCGCGAACAGCGCGTTCAGGAACTGGCCCCCTTCAGCCAGAAGGCTCTGGATGCCTTTGCCGTCAAGCTGCGCACCGTGTACGACAATGGCGACACCATTTATGACGGCGCATGCGAGCCGTGCCACGGCCTCACCGGGCGCGGTGACGGGCCGGAAGCCCCCCGCCTGCGTATCCCCGCCACAGACCTGACCACCATGCGTACCGACCGGGATTATGTGTATGAAATGGTGCGCGACGGCATCCCCGGCACAGGCATGCCCTATTTTCGCATGTTCGACCGCGAAAAGCTGGAGAGCCTGCTGGACGCCATGGGCAAACGCTTTGGCATGTATGCAGCCACGCCGCCGCCCCCGCGCGATATCAGCCCTGTTTCGCTTGAAGTATGGATAGGCACCTGCGCCAAATGCCATGCGGCCAACGGCAGCGTCAGCCCCTCGGGACGCGCCATGCAGCCCCCGCCGCCCGATTTTACGCGCAGCAGCCTGACCCACGAGCAGGCCCTGAAAATCATTACCGAGGGCCATCCCGGCACAGGCATGCCCGCCTATCGCAGCCAGACCCAGACAGTGCGCGAAGACCTCGCCATTATCTGCAACAGCTTCCGCGCCGCGCATACCAAGAACGGGAAATAGCCGGGCGCGGGCTGGTTCCGGCCCGTTGCCGTCACAACGGATTTTCCGATCAATTTCTGAGAATCCCATAACAAAGCCCCCGTTCCATGATGGAGCGGGGGCTTTGATTTCATTCAGTTACTTGCACTTTTTGCGGGCGGCTTTTCTGGCCTTGCTACGCAAACGCCTTTCTTCGTCATCAAGCAGGGCACGCTGCTTGTCAAAGGGTATTCAACCGCAGTTCAGGCGGTCTGTGGGCAGCCAGCCTTTTTTGAGGGCAAGCAGGTATATGGCGGCAATACCGCCAAACACCAGCAGGAGAATCAAAGTATCCATAAAACCTCCGCCGCTTTATCTGGTCCAGGGATAGAGCGCCGATGATCCATCGGCGGCGGCCCTGGCGGCAGTGGCGCGGCTTGCGTACAGGTTGGTGATGCGCAGCCATGATTCCATGATCCGCTGGCGCGAAATGCGCCCGCTTTCCACAAGTCCGCGCAAAGCATCAAAGGCTTTGCGCGGCAGGGTTTCGTCCCAATACAAGTTATTGCCGAACAGCAGAATGTCCACCCCGGCGTTGACGGCCAGCAGCATTGCCTGCTCCATGCCGTAATGGTCGGTGATGGCCTTCATCTGCATGTCGTCGCTGATGATCACGCCCTGCCAGCCCATGCGCCCGCGCAACAGGTCGGCAACAACAGCGCGGGAAAGCGTGGCAGGATATTGCGGGTCAAGCCCCTTGTGGTACAGGTGCCCAAGCATCACCATGCCGGGCCAGCCCTGGGCAAAGGCCTGCGCGTAGGGCGCAAGGTCGGCTTTGGCATTCCAGCTGCGGGTGATGTCCGTCAGGCCCAGGTGCGAATCCTTTTGCGCGCCGCCCTGACCGGGAAAATGCTTGAGCGCGGGAATGATGCCGCTCTGCGCCAGCCCCTGCCCAAAGGCCAGAGCGTGCGCGGCCACAAGCGCCGGATTGGGGCTGAAGCTGCGCTCCAGCGCGCCGATGGCCGGATTGGCGGGGTTGCTGTTCACATCCGCCACCGGGGCCAGATCAACAGAAATTCCCAGCGAGGCCAGTTCCACGCCCAGTTGCCGGGCGATGGCCCGGGTTTTCTCCGGGCTGGCCGCGCCCATGCTCTGGGCAGAAGGCAGATCGGCAAAACCGCGTTGCGGCTTGAGCCGCCGCACCCGTCCGCCCTCCTGATCAACCGCTATGAGCATGGGGCAGGGGGATGCCGCCCGCAGCGTGGCTGTGAGCCGCTGCACCTGCTGGGGCGAAATGATATTGCGTTCGCCGCCGGTGGTAACATCCCGGTCAAACAGGATAATATGCCCCACATGCCCGGCGCGCACCTGTGCAAGAAAGGCATCGCCTTGGGGCAAATCCGCCCCGCGAAATCCCAGCATGAGCATGGAGCCGATCATGACGTCCAGCGATGGCGCGGCACTGCCCGCGCTCGTTCTGGCAGGAACGCCAGTCGCGGCAGGCTTGGCGGGCGCGGCCTGCGCAGCCGGGGCCCCGGCGCTCAGCAGGGGCGAAAAACAGAGGGCCAGCGCAAGTGCAAGCAGACAAAGCGCTGCCCCGCCCTTGCGCGCCGCAAGCCCCAAAAGATGACTGGCGGAACAGCACGAAACATCGGGGGATTTGCCCCTGTTTACAGCATCAGACACGACTTTTTGCCTCAACTTTCAGGGTCAAGCGTTGTGTAGGGGGCCTGCCCCTGGCAGCCAAGGCACTGCGAGCCATGATCCCGCGGATAGGCCTCGCCGCAGCGGGGGCAAATGCCGATGGTGCCCATATGACCATGCCCCAGAAAAACCTTGTCCACCTGTACACGCTGCACCTTGCAGATGCTGTGCCCGGCTTCTTCAATTTGCCGTTCAAGCTCCACAATATCCTGTGCATGCTTGGGTTTTTCTTTCATGAACCAGCTCTGGATTTCCGGATAGGCGTATAACTTGGCGGGGTCTATGCTCACGCGCACGCCCAGGCCCGTTTTTTTGTCGTACAGCGAAACCGCGTAAAGCCCCAGGTCACGCACATGCAAACGCTTGTTGCCCGTGCTGCACAGGCTGAGCAGCTGCACCGCGTCCGGCAGGCATTTGCTGGTTTCCGCCACTGCTTCAAAAAGGGTTCCTTCGGGCAGCATACCCTTGGCAAGCTCGACCATATAGCCGCCGATAAGCAGGCCGGGAGCCGCGCAACCGTGAAACTCCTCTGCAATCCCGTGGAATTGCGAAAACGTATACGCGCCGATATTCATGGATATTCCGTCGTGCTGTCCGCCGTGTGCGGAAGGTAAGGTGGGATGCGCAGGCAGGGGGGCCGCGCCGAGGGGCAAAATGCCTTCCGTCACTTGGCATCATTTGCCGCCCAGCGTCAAGTGCGCGCGGCTGCTGTGCTTGACCCGGCAGAGCGCGGACTGCTATCGGTTGAACACGGTCAGATTCATGCATCAGCATTCCGCGCTAACCTGTACGGGCGGCATAACCGCATGAGGCACCTCACATGCAGGCTCTTATAATCATAGATATTCAGAACGATTACTTCCCCGGCGGCAAGATGGAGCTTTGCGGCAGCGAGGCAGCGGCTCATAATGCCGCCCTGCTGCTCAAAGCCTTTCGCAAGGCAGAAAAACCAGTTTTTCATGTGCAGCATATTTCGCTTGCGCCTACGGCCACGTTTTTTCTGCCCGGCACCACAGGGGCGCTCATTCATGGCAGCGTCGCCCCGCTTGCGGGCGAAGCAGTGGTGGAAAAGCACTTTCCCAATTCCTTCCGCGACACTACCCTGCTCGGCCTGCTCCAGGCGCAGAACATCACTGATATCGCCATAGCGGGCATGATGACCCACATGTGCGTGGATACCACCACCCGCGCCGCCTTTGACCTTGGCTTCACCTGTCATCTTGCCCGCGATGCCTGCGCCACCCGCGATCTTGCGCACGACGGCAAAACGGTAAGCGCCGCCCAGGTGCAGACCGCATATATGGCGGCTCTCGGCCAGGTGTTCGCCCAGGTGTGCAGCACGCAGGAGCTATGCGCGGCCATCAGCCAGAGCAGTTAAGCCATTTCATTCGCAAACTGCTCTAAACCGCGCAAAACCACCTTTACGCAAAAAATCAACGTACTTGCGCGCTGCACACTCCATCGGGGGCAAATCATGGCGTCATTCCTGTTGCGATTCCGTTTTTCCGCACTGGCTCTGGTTTTGTGGGTCAGCCTGTTCACGGGCTTTTCGCTGGTTTCCCTGCCCTGCCAAGCGCAAGAAAAGGCAGGCCTCGAGCTGATCCTGCTGCACACCAACGACCAGCACTCCTACCTTGCGGGCAGGGATGCCCACGGCAACGCCTGCCTGAAATCCGAGGGCTGCACGGGCGGCTTTGCCCGCCTGGCCACAGCCATGAAGCGAGTCCGTGCTGAGCACGACAACGTGCTGGCCGTGGACGCTGGCGACCAGTTCCAGGGCACCCTGTTTTTTACCGCCAACAAGTGGCCCATGCTGGCCGACATCAACAGCCTGATGCCCTATGACGCCATGACGCTGGGCAACCACGAATTTGACGACGGCTGCGAGGCCACTGCCGGATTTGTGCGGGCGCAGCCCTACCCGGTGCTGGCCGCCAATCTGGATGCCCGCCCCGGCTGCCCACTGCGCGGAACGCCCTTCCGCCCATGGATCATCAAGGAGGTGCGCGGGGTCAAGGTGGGCATTGTGGGGCTTGCCAACCCCAGCGTGCGCACGCTTTCCGCGGCCTGCCCCGAAACGTGGTTCTACAAGAGCGAAACCACGCTGAAAAAGGCCGTGGCGGAGCTGGAAAAGCAGGGGGTGCGGCACATCATAGCCGTGACGCATCTTGGCCTGCAAAAGGATCTGGAACTGGCCCGCAAGGTGGACGGCGTGGATATCATTGTGGGCGGGCACACCCACGACTACCTTGGCCCCAAATCATCCAAGGGGCCGTACCCCATTGTGGAGCATTCGCCCTCTGGCAAACCGGTTCTGGTAGTCACTGCCGGGGCGCTTGCCAAGTATATGGGCCAGCTCGACGTGACCTTTGACGCGCAGGGCGTCCCGGTGCGCTGGCAGGGCGAGGCCCTGCCGCTGGATGCCTCCATTCCGCCCGACCCGGCTGTGGAAGCCAAGATTGCCCAGTATGCCCAAAAGCTGGAAGCCTTCACCTCCGTTACTGTGGGGCAAAACAACCTGAACGCGCCTGACGGCCTGCATCAGTGCCGTGTGGGCGAATGCCTTTCCGGCCTGATCGCCACAGACTCCATGCTGGACTATGGCCGCGCCTACGGAGCGCAGGCCGCCATTATCAACGGCGGCGGCTTACGCGCCCCCCTGCGGCAGGGCGCGCTGAGCCTTGGCGACATGCTGGCCGTGCTGCCCTTTGGCAACAAGGTCATCATCCGCGATTTCACAGGTGAACAACTGCTGGCCGCCCTGGAACACGGCGTGGCCGACAGCAAAGGCGTTGGTTCCCCCGTGCTGCACACGGCGGGGCTGCGCTACGTGTATAATCCCGCCCTGCCCTCCGGCAAACGCATTGTGCGCGCAGAGCTGCTGGACGCGGACGGAACCACGCGCCCCCTTGACCCTGCAGCCCGCTACCGGGTGGTTCTTGTGGATTACCTTGAACGCCGGGGCGATGGCTACGCCATGCTTGCCAAGGGATCCCCCGTGGAAGCCCCTGACCCGGTTGATGTGGACGTGCTGGCGGCATACATCAAAAAGTTCAGTCCGCTCACTTCCCTGCCGCCTGACCGGCTGATCCGACAGGCAAACTGATTGCTGCAGCAGGCTGAACCGCCGCGCGGCTCCATGCCCGAGAGAGTCTGAACATGCCGGAACATGCCCGCCCTTGGGACTTGCCAAGGGCGGGCATGTTGGGCAGTGTGGCGAAAAAGTTGAGGCCTTATGAATTCCCGCGACCTTATCATGGTCCTTTCTTCGCTGCTTTCCATGGCGGCGGGCGTTTTTCTGCCCCAGGCGGCAGAACCGCTTGCCGCAATGCCGCGCCTTATTCTCATTTTCATGCTTTATATGAGCTTTCTGGCTGTGGGCATGGAAGCCCTGATGCGCGAAATACGCCACATGAAGGGCACTCTCTGCTTTCTGGTGGCCCTGCGGCTTGCGGTGCTGCCGCTGCTGTGCCTTGCGGTCTTCCGCCTGATCATGCCCCAGTTTGCCCTTGGGGCCTTTCTGCTTGGCGCTGCGCCAGTGGGGGTCATGGCCGCTGTTTTTTCGCTCATGGTGGGGGCCAATACAGCCCTCATTCTTGTGGCCAACATCGCCACGTCCTTGCTGCTGCCCGCAAGCCTGCCCGCCGTGCTTTCCGCTACCGATGCCGCGCTGCGCCTGCTGGGGCTTGAGCCGCTCAACATGCCCGCGCACCTGGAACTGGGGCACATGAGCCTGTCGCTCTGCGTGACCATTCTTGTGCCCTTTGCCGCCGCGCACATTACACGCATTCACCTTGACGGGCTGCGCAACCTGCTTTTGCGCTGGCAGTTCCCGCTCATAACCGTCTCCATCGTGGTTTCCAACATTGCCATTTTCAGCCACTACGGCGATCTGCTGCGGCAATCACCCGACCTGCTGCTCAAATCGCTGGGCGCGGCCTCCCTGCTCTGCCTCATCATGACGCTTGCCGCCATCCCCCTGGCCCGCCGCATGAGCAGGCAGGTGGGCATGGCCTTTCAGATTTCATTCGGCGTTATCAACAATGTACTGGTGATGATCGTGTGCATGGAATTTTTCAGCGCAACAGAGGCGATCATGGCCGCCGCCTATCTGGCCCCCCTGTACGTGCTGCTGTTTTATTACCGCCTGTGCAGCCGGGATAAAAAACAGGGCTGACATGGCGGAGAATGCACTCCCCTGGCGGCAAAAATGGGTTTACTTGCAGCCCCGGCAGATGTAGAAATCACCCAGGGGATGGAGTTCCCCTTGAACCGCATTTGCTGATAACTCCTACCAGGGCCAGGGCGTTGGTAGACTATTTTGCGACCGCGCCAAAGCGCGGTTGCTTTTTTTATTCAACGCCGGGGCATTACCGCTGCCATCGGCAAGCATGAAAACGCGGGCAAGATGGGCCGTTACCAGCCGTACTTGCACCGCATAACGGATTGACGCATGGTCAAAAACGTTCTTGTCATCACATTGGGGGCCGGGGCCGGGGCCTGCCTTCGCTGGGTGCTTTCAATGCTGCTCAATTCCATTTTTCCGGCTATTCCGCTCGGCACGGTGGCAGCCAATTTCATCGGCGGGTTCGGCATCGGGCTTTCGCTGGGCGTGTTCAACTCGCTGCCCGGCCTGGCCCCCGAATGGCGGCTCTTTATCATCACCGGCTTTCTGGGCGGCCTCACCACTTTTTCCACCTTCACGGCGGAGATCGGCACGTTATTGCAGGAACAACGCATCGGCATGGCCGCCGGGGCCATAACCCTGCATGTCTGCGGCTCGCTGATCTGTTTTTTCATGGGCCTTGGCGCGGTTTCGCTTCTCAAATCCCTTTTTCGTTAGGAGCAGGCCATGAACGGCTACAGACTGACATTTTATACGCAGCAGGGGCGCTCGCACGGGCACATGAGCATTGCGGAATGGCTGCTCAAGGAAGCAAAGGCCCTTGGCGTTGAGGGTGCAACCTTTGCCGCGGCGCAAGGCGGTTACGGACGCGACGGCAAATACCACAGCGCGCGTTTTTTTGATGTGGGCGAGCAGCCCATGGAAGTGACCATGGCCGTGAGCCCGGAGCACAGCGAGCAGCTTTTTGCCCGCATTGAGCAGGAAAATTTGCAGATATTCTACATGAAAATCCCTGTGGAATTCGGCATCACCTGTTCGGGGAAAAACCAGCCCGCCTGATGCGCTGACGAAACCCTCCTTCCCAATAAAAAAGCCCCCGGCGGAAACGGCCTCTCAGACCGCATCCCCGGGGGGTCACTGTTTCGGCGGGCAAAAAACTAGGCCGGATCCAGACTCCACTGATCTTCCACCGGCAGGTCGGCAAGACGGCGGCGCAGCATGTCCAGCGCATGGCTTGAGGCCAGGCGGCGTGTCCATTCGCGCCCAAGATAGCGCCCTTGCGGGCGCATGACGCGCAGCCAGACGCGCTCCGCATCGCTCAGGGCAATATACACAAGGCCCACAGGCTTTTGCGGCGTGCCGCCGCCGGGCCCGGCCACGCCCGTGATGCCAATGCCGTAATCAGCGCCGCTGTATTCGCGCACGCCCTGGGCCATGGCCCGCGCCACCTCCGGGCTGACAGCCCCGTGCGCGCACAGCATATCGTGCGGCACGCCGAGCAGCCGCTCCTTGGCCTCGTTGGCGTAGGTTACCATGCCGTAACCAAAAACATCCGATGCGCCGGGCTGGTCAGTGATGCGCTTGGCAAGCAGGCCGCCGGTGCAGGATTCCGCAGTGGCAAGGGTTTTGCCCTGGCGCGCCAGCTCCTGCACCGCCACCGTCTCCAGCCCCGCAACATTCACGCCGTACACAAAATGCCCCAGCAGCTTGCGCACCTCCGCCACCATGGGAGCGGCCAGAGCCTCGGCAGCGGCCGCGTCCTGCGCCTTGGCCGTTACCCGCACAAACATTTCCGCATCGCCCGCATAGGTGGCCGCCGTGGGGTTGGCCCCGCCGGTCAGCCCCGCAATGCGCAAGGCCGCCACGCCTTCGCCTATGCCAAAGGTCTTTACCATGAACGATGATATGACCGACCCGCTCATGCTCCGCAAAAAGGGCACGGCGCTGTCGTGCAGCATGGGCAGCAGTTCGGAAGGCGGCCCAGGCAGCATGAGCACCCAGCGTCCCTCGCCCGCAGGCGTGGCGCAGCCGGGGGCGGTACCCGCCAGATTTGGAAAAGCCACGGATCCATGCGGCAACATGGCCTGCTTGGCCTGATTGGCCGACATGGGGCGCGTACCGAAATATTCCCGCAGGCGCGCCATGCTGTCCGCATGTTCCTCAAGCGGCGCTTCTGCTACCAGGGCTACGGTTTCCTTGGTCAGATCGTCTTCCGTGGGGCCAAGACCGCCGGTGGTGATGACCACCTCCGCGCGTTCCAGCGCTTCGCGCAGGGCTTTCTCCAGCCTTTGCGGATTGTCGCCCACGGTATGCACCTGCAAAAGATCCATACCCAGTGCGGAAAGCTCCCGCGCCACATGGGTTGCATCCGTATTGACCGTGTGCCCCAGCAAAAGTTCTGTGCCGACCGATATTATTTCCGCCTTCATGAGGCCTCCGTTTTGCTTGATGCACTTTGCCGCCTGTTTACGCAGGCTCAGTGCCGTTGAGCATCCTAGTCTCCCCGCCCGCACGGCGCAAGACTGACACGCAGGGTGCGCGAGGTTTCGCGGCAACGATTGCTTGACAAGCCCGAATATCTGGGCCAATCATTTCTTACCAATTTACTAAGAAATTATTTGTCGACTAGAAGCATATAAACTGCAAAAGAATCAGGGGACTGAAATGAGCGAAAAAAAGAAACCACGTTTTGAAACCCTGCAGGTTCATGCAGGGCAGGAACAGCCGGATCCGGCTACCGGTGCGCGAGCCGTGCCGATTTATCAGACAACATCCTTTGTTTTTGACGACTGTGCGCACGCTGAGGCTCGCTTTAACCTCAGCAATGCCGGCAACATATACAGCCGCCTGACCAATCCCACGCAGGACGCCTTTGAACAGCGGGTGGCTGCGCTTGAAGGCGGCGCTGCTGCCCTGGCCACGGCCAGCGGCGCGGCAGCCGTTACCTATGCCCTGCAAAATCTGGCCGAAGCTGGCGACCACATCGTGGCCGAAAAAACCCTCTACGGCGGCACCTACAATCTGCTGGCGCACACGCTCAAGGCCTGGGGCATCGACACCACCTTTGTGGACCCCGATGAGCCCGGCGCTTTTGAGCGCGCCATCACACCGCGCACCAAGGCCATCTTTATTGAGACCCTTGGCAACCCGCACAGCAATATTGTGGATATTGAAGCGCTGGCGGATCTGGCCCACAAAAACGGCATCCCCCTGGTGGTGGACAATACCTTTGCCACTCCCTGGCTGCTGCGTCCCATCGAACACGGGGCAGACGTTGTTGTGCATTCGGCAACCAAATTTATTGGCGGGCACGGCACAACTCTTGGCGGCGTGATTGTGGACGGCGGCAAGTTTGACTGGGAGGCCTCGGGCAAGTTCCCCCGGCTGTGCGAGCCGGAACCGAGCTACCACGGCCTGAGCTTTACCAAGGCAGTGGGCGCGGCGGCCTATGCGGTGCGGGCGCGGGCCATCCTGCTGCGCGATCTTGGCGCTACGCTTTCGCCCTTCAACGCCTTTATTCTGCTTCAGGGGCTGGAAACCCTTTCGCTACGGGTGGAGCGCCACGTCAGCAATGCGCTGGCTGTGGTGGAATATCTGGCCAAGCATCCCAAGGTTGAGCGGGTCAACCACCCGAGCCTCGCCAGCAGCCCCAGCCATGCCCTGTATCAGCGTTATTTCCCCAAGGGGGGCGGCTCCATCTTTACCTTTGAGGTCAAGGGCGGCGCGGCGGAGGCAAGGGCATTCATCGACAGGTTGCAGGTTTTTTCCCTGCTGGCCAATGTGGCGGATGCAAAATCGCTGGTCATCCACCCCGCTTCCACAACGCATTCGCAGCTCACCGCCACAGAGCTGGCCGAAACGGGCATCAGGCCCAACACGGTCAGACTCTCCATTGGCATTGAGCATGTGGACGACATTATTGAAGACATTGCCCAGGCTCTGGGCTAAGCCCGCCCGCTGCACGGCGCGCGTAGCGCACCCGGAACCGCAGCACTGTTTCAAAGGCCCTGCCGCCACACGCGGCGGGGCCTTTTTAGCATGCAGCCTCAAGTAAAAGGCATTGTCTTTTCAGGGGCCATTGCATACAACTGGCTGATCCATTGTAATGCTCTGCAAACGGGACAGTCTGCCCCATCCGGGCAAGCTGCCCGCCGTTAACTGTGCGCTCTCACGCAGGAGAATTTTCATGTTCAAAAAATTTGCGGTTCTTCTTTTTGTCATGCTCCTGGCCACGCCCGTGCTGGCAGACGAGGTGAGTACAAAGTATATTTCCGTTGACCTTCCCGACAACTGGAAGGCCGTTATGGCCCCCACGGAAAATCAGGGAACCACCACCGTTATTTTTTCAAATGCTTCGGGCAATTCCACAGTGGGTTTTGTGACCGGGCCCAACGGCGGCGCGGACACCAAAACCGTTGCCGAAATGTTCGCCAACCAGTTCAAGGCGCCCAAGCCTCCGGTGGAAAAAAACGGACAATACACCTTTGCCTTCACCCAGCAGCAGACCCCTTGCCAGTCATGGGTAGCGGCGTCTGGCGACATTTTTATGGTCACGACCATTACCGGCGACCGCAAGCTTGGCCTGGCTTTTATCAAAAAGTATGTAAAAAGCGCGGAATACGCCAGCTTGCTGCCTAAATAGGCAAATCCTCTCGCTCAAATTTAAGGCTTGATAAAAGATCAGGGGCTGTCGGCATTGCTGACAGCCCCTGATCTTATTTACTGACGCCCCGGAATGCATTCACAAGGGGGCGCATTCCTGTCCGCAATCCGTCCAGATTCTTTTCAGACGATTTACCACGGCATCTAAATACATGTCGTTATCGCGACCAGCCGCAATCAGGTAGTCCAGTATCTTCTTGCTGCGGTTCAGGGCCTGTTGAATGGGTGCATAGGCGGGATCTTCCTCGAGCACCACATTGTAGCCATCCATATCCTTGATGCGGTAACGCAGCGGCACCTTCCAGTTGCGTATACACATGTTGCACAAATAATAATTCAATACAAACAATCCCATGCCGCCGGATTCATCCTTGAAAAGACGGGCATGTTCCTTGATTTTATTCAGATCCGTATCTTCATATTCTGAATTGTCATATTTGCCGCCGTTTACAAAAAAATCATTGGCGTCATAGTAGTATTGCGTAAAGCCCGCACAGTTCATCCGGACACCATAATCCCCATCATCCGCGCCGTACAGACCGTAATCTTCACTCCAGTACCCCAGCACGTCCGAAATATTTTTGGGGATGAGAATGGCACTCCCCATTAAATTGGAAGTACAAATACCCAGTACGCCGTCTTCGCTGGTGATTGTGCCTGGATTTTTCACCATGTCATGAGCTGTGAACGTTGGCCCTATTGTAGAAGCAGGATCTCCATGCGACCACAGTTTGAAAAGATTTTCCAGCCAGTGGGGAGTTTTGGCGGCCATGTCGTTGTCGAGCTTCATGTAATAGGGGGCATCCACAGCGCGCCAGCCGATATTGCAGGCGCAAGAAATGCCCATATTGCGCGGCAGCAAAAAGAGATTGTCGATGATCCCGTCTTTGTGCAGTTCCACAAGCCGGTCTCGCAGGGATTGCTCGCTGCCGTTATCCACCACCGTAACCGCAAATGAAATGCCAGGCGCAGTTTTGCGCAGGGCAAGCAGCGTCTTCTGCGTAAGGTGATACCTGTTAAAAACGGGGATTGTAATGTTTACAACAGGATTGGCCATCTGAACGCTCCTGTACCGACCAGTGATTCAGGATAATATACGGACTTAGACCTGGTAACGCATTCCACTTGTAACCTGCTCTAGCGAACCTCTTCCATCAACCAGCGGCGCATGAAGGCCAGCCCTGCGGCCCGCGCCTGGGCGCCGAGCCTCTGTGCGTCATCGCGTATGGCGCGGGGGTCAAAACCGTTAACGCCAAGTTCGCAGCAATGGCCCACAAGCCATGTTTCCATCAGGGCCGCGTCCATTTCTGCATGAAACTGCAAACCGAGCTGCCCCGGCCCGGGCCGGAAGGCCTGGTGCGGCGTGATAGCCGTTGAGGCAAGCAGATCGCTGCCACGGGGCAGATCAAAGGTGTCGCCATGCCAGTGCAGCACAGGCGCGCCCGCAAGCTCCGCCAGAGGGCCGCTCAATCCCGCCGGGGTGAGTTCAACCTGGCCCCAGCCAATCTCTTTGGCGGTTCCGGGGTACACATCGGCATCAAGGGCGCTGGCCATAAGCTGCGCGCCAAGGCAGATGCCCAGCAGAGGACGGCCCGCAGCAAGGCGGCTCGCCACAAGCACCTTTTCATCGGCAAGGAAGGGATACAAATCTTCCTGATACACGCCAATAGGCCCGCCCAGTACCACGGCAAGGTCGGCATCCTTCCAGAGTTCCGGCTCCAGGGGCACAACCCCGGCCTGCGCATAGCTGATCGCAAAACCCGCTTCTTCAAGCGGCTGCACAAACACACCCAGATTTTCAAAAGCCACATGCTGAATAGCAACGCAACGCTTCATGCTTTCTCCCGATGCTGAAATACCTTTTACTCTGAATGCCATATGGACAAATACGGCAAGCAGCGCTTGCGCCCGCCACTCTGCGGGCATTCTGAACGCCACGGGGGGAAGTTGTACGCGCCCAGGAAACCAGATTCGAGCAATGCAACTGAAGGCGCACAGGCTCTTCATTCTGCGCAGCAGCCCCAGTGGCGCACACGCAAACATACTGCGCCTGCGCTATGTTGCTGCGTCTACCCGCACAATCTTCAGGGCATTTGCAAAAAAACTCTGCCCTGAATGAGCCAGGCCAACAGTCTGCATCAGCAGTTTTCCATAACAGATAGTACGCAGCTTGCGGATGAAGCGCAAGAATGCGGCTACCTGCCCGGCAAAAACATCTTGCTACAAATTTATTTTTTTTGTTACTAAACATTCAGCCACGTCATGACACAGCGGCAACCCCCTCCACCTCAACCAACAGGAACTTTCTATGTGGAAAATTTGCTGCGCCAGCCTTGCTCTGCTGCTCATGTGGGGAACCCAGGCCCAGGCCCATTTTGGCATGGTCATTCCCTCTACCCCCACGGTTGCCGACAAGAAGGACGCCAACGTGCAGTTGGAGATTTCCTTTGTGCACCCCATGGAGATGCAGGGCATGGATATGGCCGCGCCTGCGGCGGCTACCGTCACCCATGACGGAAAAACAGAAGACATCAAGGCAACGCTCAAGCCTGCCACGGTGCTGGGCCACAAGGCATGGCAAACCACCTACGGCATCAAAAAGCCCGGCGTGTACCAGTTCGCCGTTGAGCCCGCCCCTTATTTTGAACCAGCCGAAGACAAGTTCATCATCCATTACACCAAGACCGTGGTGGCCGCCTTTGGCGAAGAGGAAGGCTGGGGCACCCCCCTTGGCCTGAAAACGGAAATCGTGCCCCTCACCCGCCCCTTTGCCAACTATACAGGCAATGTATTCCGTGGCCGCGTTCTGCTTGACGGCAAGCCCGTTGCCGGAGCGGACGTGGAAGTGGAATGCTACAACAAGGGCAAGGCGCACACCGCCCCCAACGATTTTTACGTCACCCAGGTCGTAAAGACCGATGAAAACGGCGTTTTCACCTATGGCATTCCCTGGGCGGGATGGTGGGGTTTTGCGGCCCTGAACACCTCCGCCGAAAAAATGGAATACAAGGGTGAAGCCAAGGAAGTGGAACTGGGCGCTGTGATGTGGGTGAATTTTGCCGCACCCAAGACCAAGTAATACTGCGCCAAGTATGGCTGCGGCAGGCCGGGCCGGAAATTGCCCCTTCCGGTTCGGCCTCTGCGCCAGCGGCCTTGCAAGCTGAAGCCGGGCAAAGGCCAATTATAAGGATTGATCATGCATATTGCCGAAGGCGTTCTTTCCCCTGCCGTGCTTGCCACGGGCTACGCCCTTACCGCCGCCGGAACGGCCCTGGGCCTGAAAAAGCTCGACTATGACCGGCTCATGACCGTGGCCATTCTGGCCGCGACTTTTTTTGTCGGCTCGCTTATCCATGTGCCCATCGGCATTACCAGCGCGCACCTTATTCTCAACGGCCTTCTGGGCGTGATACTCGGGTGGGCGGCCTTTCCGGCCATTCTGGCGGCACTGGCGCTACAGGCGCTTCTGTTCCAGTTTGGCGGCCTTGTGGTGCTGGGGGTCAACACCTTCACCATGGGATTTTCAGCCGTTGTGGCGGGCTATGTGTTTCGCGGCCTGTGCCGTGCGTGGCCCACGGCCACAGGGCAAAAGATCGCCGCTTTCTGCGGCGGCGCTCTGGGCGTCATGGGCGCGGGCCTGCTGACGGCGGTGGCTCTGGCCTCCAGTGATGAAGGCTTTGCCACGGCTGCGCGGCTGCTGTTTTTGGCGCATCTGCCCATCATGCTGGCCGAAGGGCTCATTACAATGCTGACCGTGGGCTTTATCGCCAGGGTACGCCCTGAAATGCTGCGCCTGAGCGCGGCCTGAGGCATAAGGAGTCTCCATGCTTTCCATTTGTTCGCGCAAGGCGTTCTCACCCATGCTGCCCGCACTGTTGTCCACGCTGTTTTTGCTCTTCACGCTGGCATTGCCCCATGCGGCTCAGGCTCACAGGGTCAATATTTTTGCCTGGACAGAAGGGAATCAGGTTGTTGCGGAATGCGGCTTTAACGGCGGCAACAAGGTCAAGCAGGGACAGGTGGTGGTGTACGATGCTGCCACTGGCGCGAAACTGCAGGAAGGCCGCACCGATGATCAGGGCGTATACAGTTTTCCTGTTCCCGCTGAGGGCAAGGCCCACGGTCTGCGCATTGTCGTCAAGGCTGGCGAAGGGCATCAGAATGAATGGATGATGGACGCCGCCGAACTGGCGGTAGTTCAGACGCCCACCATTCCCGCCAGTGCACCGGAAGCGAAGGACACGGCGGCTCCTGCTGCCGAAAAAACATCTCCGGCAACACACGCGGTATCCACGGCAACCCCCGGAGCAAAAGGCGCGGCTGCGCCCACCCCAAGCGCTGCTGGCGTCAGCTCCGGGGAGCTGCAAACCATCGTCAACGCGGCGCTGGACGCAAAGCTTGGGCCCATCCGCCGGGAACTTGCCGAAATGCGCGTGTCCCGCCCCGGCTTTTCTGAAATCTTCGGCGGCATCGGCTGGCTGGTGGGTCTGGCGGGCATTGCCCTTTACTTCAAGGGATGTCGGGGGTAATGGCTGGGAGTGTTTGACCAGCCCTTTGTTCGCCCATCGCGCATACAGCGCATTGACCCCCGCGTTCGCATGGCCTTCGCGGGGGGGCTTGCGGTATGTATATCGCTGCTGCACAGCCTGACCGCATGCGGCATGGCGCTTGCTCTGGGGCTGGCTCTGCTGGCGGCGGCCAATCCGCCTGCCCGTGCGCTGCTGCAACGCCTCGGCACCATCAATATCTTCATTGTTTTTCTGTGGTGCGTCACGCCCCTGACCACGCCGGGAACCCCGCTGGCGCAATGGGGAGTGCTCACAGTGAGCGCTGAAGGTGTGCGCCTTGCGCTGTTGGTGAGCATCAAGTCCAATGCCATTGCCTGCGTCTTTCTGGCGCTTGTCGCCACCATGAACGCCCCCACAGCCGGTCATGCGCTGGAGCGGCTGCACTGCCCGCCCAAGCTCGTTTTCCTCTTTCTTTTCACAGCCAGATACGTTCACGTTATCGCCCAGGAATGGCACACACTGCTGGTTGCGGCACGGTTGCGGGGTTTTCGCCCGCGCACCAACATGCATACCTACCGCACCCTGGCATCCCTGCTGGGCCTGTTGCTGGTGCGTAGCTACGAACGCTCGCTACGGGTGCGCGAAGCCATGGTGCTGCGAGGATTTTCCGGCCATTTCAGATCGGTGACGGTATTTCGCGCGCAAAGGGGCGACTGTATTTTTGCACTGGGCCTGCTGCTGTGCATGGCGGGGATAATCGCGGTTGAATGCCTGGGAGGCCTCAATGTCTGACCACCATCACGCTACAGCCATTTTCAGCCTTGAGGGCATCTGCTTTGCATACGGGCAGGGCAACTCGCCGCGCACCGTGCTGTGCGATGTGGATTTTTCTCTGCATCCCGGCCAGCGCATCGGCCTCTATGGACCCAATGGAAGCGGCAAGACAACGCTTTTTCGCTGCATCACGGGTTTGGCGCGGCCTCAGGCAGGCCAGGTGCTGTTCCACGGCGCGCCCCTCAAGGAAGAAAAGGATTTCTACGATCTGCGCTGCAAGGTGGGCTTTGTGCTGCAACACGCAGAAGACCAGCTCTTTTTTCCCACCGTGCTGGAGGATGTGGCCTTTGGCCCCCTGAATCTCGGCTTTTCAGCCGACGATGCCAGAGACTGCGCCCTGGACACCCTGCGCGATCTGGGCTTGGCCGGATTTGAAAACCGCCTTACCCACCGGCTTTCCGGCGGCGAGAAAAAACTCGTATCCCTCGCTTCCGTGATGGCCATGAAGCCCGAGGCGCTGCTGCTTGACGAGCCCACCAACGGCCTCGACAACGATGCCCGACAGCGCATCATCGACATTCTGGGCAGCCTGAACACGGCGCGCATAACAATTTCCCATGATTGGGATTTTCTGGCGCAAACATCCACACAGTACCTCACCATCGCCAACAATCGGCTGAGCGCCTGCGCCCCCTCCTTTGCACATGCCCACATGCACGCCCACCCCCTGGGCAACGAACCCCACGAGCATTAGCCCACACGGCTTTACGGGCGGCAATCTTCAACAGCGCAAAGGCAATACGCCCGCAGTTATCTGCTATAAAATAATTTTTCTGTCTGCCGCTTCCCCCCTCCCCATTCTGTAAGGCCGCACTGGCGTTACCCGTCGACTCGCCTCCGGCAGCCCGCGCTTTAATTCCCGCACCTGATATATATTTGCATATATAAAATGATGGTAGCATTCTTTCCTGAACAGTAGTAGGCTCGCGCAGCAAATTATACGCTGCGTCAGATTCCTATCTTTTGGCACCATATCTTGGTCTCCCAAGGATTGCCATGCGCGAACCCCATCCCAGCCCCACCCTGCCGCTTATCCAGACGGACACAACTGATGCCGTGCTGGAATGGCGCGTTGCCTCAGACCTCCTCCGCTTCAGCCTTGGGGCCAGGCGGCTGCTTGGCATTGAAGCAAATACTCCTTGCAGCATGGCGGCATTTCTGGGTGCATGCCTAGAGGATAAAAGGGACATACTCGGGCAATCGTTGCAGACGTTTCTCGAGGGCCACATCGGCGCGCATATGGAAATATGCTTTCCCCTCAATGCTCTTGTGGCGCGAACCCAGCTTATAACCCTTGCGCGTAACGGCGCAGGGCAGGCAGAGCGTGTGGTTGGCTGCATCAGCGCGGTGGAACGTCAGGCGCAGCAGATTTTGCCATCCGCGCGGTTTTCCATGCAGCACCTTGCCACGCCGCATTCCACGCAGGATGCAGCCCGCCTGATGCTGGCGCTCAATGCTTCCGGCGATGGACTGTGGGATTGGGACGCCAACACCAATAGCGTCTACTATAGCCCCCGCTACATCGAAATGCTCGGCTACACTGCCGAGACTTTCCCCGCAACGCTGCGTAGCTGGGAAGAAAAAATTCACCCGGAAGATTACGCCCACGTGGTGCCCATACAAAAAGACATCATTGCCTCGCCCACCCACGGCGATACTTTTGAGTGCACCTACCGCATGCGCAGGGCAGATAACACCTGGGCCTGGATTCTTGGCCGCGGCAACGTGACGCAGCGCGATGCCAACGGAAAGGCCACGCGTGTGGTGGGCCTGCATACCGACATCAGCGCAAGCCAGGCCGACAGAGCCCATCTTGAAGACATGGTGCGCAACGACCCCCTCACCGGTTTGCGCAGCCGAACTTTTTTTACCATGACCGTGGACGAACTGGAGCAAAACGCCGTTCGGCCCGTGGGGGTTATCGTTGCCGATGTCAATGGACTGAAAATGATTAACGATTATCTCGGGCACGAAGAAGGCAATACAGTGCTTTGTCAGGCGGCCCTGCTGCTGCGCGGCGGGCTGGATTCCGCAGCCTGCGTGGCGCGCATGAGCGGGGATGAATACACCGTGCTGCTGCCCGGATGCGACAGCCTGAAGGTTGCCGAAATTTTGCATGAGCTCATGCAGCGCTTTAAAAGGCACAACAGCCAGCAAAACCGCCCCCCGGTCTTACTGGCAATGGGTTCCGCCTGCACGGAAGACATGCAGACCAGCATTGCCAACGCCATTGTGGAGGCAGACCGGGCCATGCTGCGGAACAAGCTGACCACAAGGGCTGAGACCCGTCAGCGCGTTCGGGACTGGATTGAAAACCACACCTTTGCCAAGGTTTCCATGAACGACTGCCGCTATCTGTAACGCGCAGCTGGCAGGCCGCGCCCCCGCCGCTCTTGACGCAAGGCTGGCTTTGCGCCAGAGTATCCCCATGTCGGAAGATAACCCTCCCCCTACGCAGGCCCAGGACTCTGGCATCGGCATCAGCAGGCAATCGCCTCTGGAACAGCCGATAGTTCAGGAGACCGAAAGCGGCCAAAAGTTGTTACAGTTCCTGCAAAGGCGGCTGAACTTGCCCCCCACCCTGCTCCACCGCTGGGTGCGCACCGGACAGGTGCGTATCAACGGCAGCAGATGCAAGCCCTTTGCCCGCGTGCAGACAGGCGACATTGTTCGTCTTCCTCCCTTTGCCTTCAAAATGGCGGAAGAAAGCGCATCAGAAGCGGCCCCCCAGCCGCTGACGGATACAGATCTCGACGCGCAGCGGGTTGACTCGCCTCCCTTGCCGCCCATGATCGGTACAGACGGTTACCTGTGGGCCTTTAACAAACCCGCAGGGCTGCCAACGCATCCCGGCACCGGGCATGACGACAGCCTCAGCTCCCGGCTGGCCGCCTACTTCGCAAGCGCGCCCTTCAAGCCCACGCCCGTGCACAGGCTGGACAAGGAAACATCGGGCGTACTGCTGGTAGCTGCCTCGTACGAAGCCCTCGCCAAGGCTCAGGACGCCATACGCGAAGGAACGCTGGCCAAGGAATATGTGGTCTGGGTGCAGGGCCGCTGGCCCTTTACCGAAACGCAGCTGCTGCGCCACTTTCTGCGCAAGGATACTGCCCAGGGCTATGAGAAGGTGCGTCCGGTCTCGCCCGGCGAGGCCGACAGCCGCGAGGCTCTGTGCATGGTGCGCCCCCTGAGGGTGGAGCAAGAGCAAAGCCTGCTGCTTGTGCGCCTGCTGACTGGCCGCACGCATCAGATCCGCGTACAGCTTGCCACTGTTGGACATCCTGTGATTGGCGATACCAAGTACGGGCAGGCTGCGCCCACGCGCCGCCATGTGCCGCGTGGGGCCTACGCCCTCCCGGCCCCGGCCCGCATGGGTACGACAGAAAAATCTGCCCCGGAGCCAGAAAATTTGCTGCTGCATGCCCTGCGCGTAACCATGCCCTGCGGACACGTGTTTTCATGCCTGCCGCCGTGGTCTGGCACGCATGCCCTTGAGCAGATGCCAGAACCTCTCGCCGCCATGACAGCCCCGGAACATGAGGGCGGATGCGGGGTCTTCCCTTTGACGGAACAAAGTGCTAAAAATAAATTTTTACGCCAGTAAAACAGCCCTGAAACCCAGCTGCCCTGGCCGCCGCGCGGCCTGCGTGGCACTACACGCCAGACGCCTCAGAGAGCATATGCTCCGGGCGCTTTCTTTTCATCGGAGCGCATGACCGTATGGCGGCGCACTCCGCTTCACGCTTGCAATCTCGCCTGGCAAATCCCAGGTGTACACTAAGGTATTCTCATGGCAGATACATTGCCCCGCGTCATTCTGGTGGGTCGCCCCAATGTGGGCAAATCCACCCTGTTCAACAGGCTTATCCGCAGCAATCGGGCCATCACCCATGACCGCCCCGGCGTGACCCGCGACCGCATGGACGGTGTGGTGCGCCGCAAGGACACCCCCGTTTTCGGCATTGTGGACACGGGCGGCATCACGCTTGACGCCCACGCCGCCGTGGTTGAAGGCCCCGAAGGCATTCGCGGCTTTGAACGCGACATTCTTGCGCAAACCGAGGCGGCGCTGGTTGATGCCGCAGCCGTGGCCTTTGTGGTGGATTCGCGCGATGGCCTGCTGCCTCTGGACGAGCATCTTGCGGCCCATGTGCGCCGCAAGGGCCTGCCCACCATCTGCGTGGTCAACAAGGTTGACGGCGTGGAGCGCGAAGATGAGCTCATGGCCGAATTTCATGTTCTGGGCTTCCCGCTGCTGGCGGTTTCCGCCGAGCACGGCCACAACATCACAGCTCTGGTGGAAGAACTGGTAGCCCTGCTGCCGGAAGAAACCTCCACCGAGCCGCCCGCGCCGCCGACCCTCAAGCTTGCCATGCTTGGCCGGCCCAATGCGGGCAAGTCGTCGCTCATCAACGCCATTTCCCGCAGCGACCGCATGATTGTTTCCGATGTGGCGGGCACCACGCGCGACAGCGTTGACGTGCGCTTTGCAAGCGGTGGGCGCGACTACGTGTTTGTGGACACTGCAGGTGTACGCCGCCGCACCAAGATCAGCGACAGTCTGGAAAAGTACTCCGTCAACTCGGCCATCAAGTCGAGCACCAAGGCCGATGTGACCCTGCTGACCCTGGACGCCGCCGAAGGCGTGAGCCAGCAGGACAAGCGCCTCATGGACATGCTGAACACGCGCAAAACGCCCTTTATGGTGCTTATCAACAAGTGCGATCTGGCCCCCCGCGACTCGCTGGACAGGCTCAAAAAGAACGTGGCCGAGATGCTGGCCTTTTGCCCGCATGTGCCGATTCTGAATGTTTCTGCCCTCAAGGGAACCGGCCTGAAAAAGATCCTGCCCCTGGCAACCCAGATACACGAAGAATGCAGCGTGCGCATTTCTACCGGCAAGCTCAACCGCGCCATGGAAGAAGTGCTCGAAAAGCACCAGCCGCCAGTGGTCAAGCGTGTGCGCGCCAAGTTCTTCTACCTGACCCAGGCGGAAACCGCGCCGCCGACCTTTGTGTGCTTTGTGAGCGATGCTACACGTGTTCCTGAAAGCTATACCCGCTATCTTGAACGCGCGTTGCGCAAAATATTCGGCATCACGCATGCCCCCATGCGTCTGCACCTGCGCTCAAGCCACAAGAAAAAAACTGAAAAATAGCAGCGGGCCTGGCAGCAACCGGGCTGACCGCAGAGCAAAAAAAATCCCCCGGGTCAAACCGGGGGACACAGCGTCAGTCTGCAAAAGACGGCAAGCCAGATGAGCCTGGCTAAAAGAGCTTGAGTGGCGGAGACGTATAGGGGTCGAACCTACCACAGACCGCAAGGCCTGCCACCGGTTTTGAAGACCGGGCGCCACACCGGTGACGAAACGTCTCCGCATGGGCGCACCATAGGGCAAAAGCCCCTTGCCCGCAAGAGGGCAAACTTATTTGGCCTTTGCAGCACAGCAAAAGCAGCAAAGCCCGCAGCACAGTTTGAGCATGCGCAACACGCACCCGGCATGCTGTTTTGACTCCTGAACGTCAAACCTCCATTGCCAAGTGTGTTTTGCGCATTATTATGAAAAAGACAAGCGCAGCCGAAACCCTGTTGCCTGAGCTGCAAATGCCCACAAACATTTGACACCAGACGCATGCAGGTAGTAATTTCTTAACTGTGCTGGCCATATATCCGGCCTGGCCGTGCGCCACCGCGCGCGGAAAACGTAACGGAGGCAGTGTTGAATCAGATAAGTCGCAACCTGATGCTGTGGGCGATAATCGTCCTGGCGATGGTCATGCTTTTCAATATGTTCCAGCAGCCGCAGGGGATCACCCAGCGGGTGCCCTACTCAGATTTTCTCAGTCAGGTGGACAACGGCCAGCTCATGTCCGTGACCATTCAGGGGCACACCCTCATCGGGCGCACCTCTGACGGCAAAACCGTGCAGTCCTATGCTCCGCAGGACATCGGCCTCGTAAACCGCCTTATTGAAAAAAAGGTCGAAATCAAGGCCGAACCGCCGGAAGAACAGCCCTGGTACATGACCCTGCTGGTTTCCTGGTTCCCCATGCTGCTGCTCGTTGGCGTGTGGATTTTCTTTATGCGCCAGATGCAGAGCGGCGGCGGCAAGGCCATGAGCTTTGGCCGGTCGCGCGCGCGTCTGCTCAATCAGGACAGCACCCGCGTTACCTTTGCTGACGTGGCTGGTGTTGACGAAGCCAAGGACGAACTTTCGGAAGTTGTGGAATTTCTCTCCAACCCCAAAAAGTTTACCCGCCTTGGCGGTCGCATCCCCAAGGGCGTGCTGCTCGTGGGCCCTCCCGGCACGGGTAAAACCCTTCTGGCCCGCGCCGTTGCTGGCGAGGCCGGGGTGCCGTTCTTCTCCATTTCCGGCTCCGACTTTGTTGAAATGTTTGTGGGCGTGGGCGCTTCGCGCGTTCGCGACCTTTTTGTTCAGGGCAAGAAAAACGCGCCCTGTCTGATATTTATTGACGAAATCGACGCCGTTGGCCGTCAGCGTGGCGCTGGCCTTGGCGGCGGGCATGACGAACGCGAGCAGACCCTGAACCAGCTGCTTGTGGAAATGGACGGCTTTGAAAGCAATGAAGGCGTTATCCTCATTGCCGCCACAAACCGCCCTGATGTGCTTGATCCCGCCCTGCTGCGTCCTGGCCGCTTTGACCGTCAGGTCATGGTGCCCACGCCCGATCTGCGTGGCCGCCGACGCATTCTTGAAGTGCACACCAAACGCACGCCTCTTGCTGGCGATGTTGATCTGGAAGTGCTGGCTCGCGGTACACCGGGATTTTCTGGCGCCGACCTTGAAAATCTGGTCAACGAAGCTGCCCTTCAGGCCGCCAAGCTCAATCAGGACCGCCTGGACATGCATGATTTCGAGTATGCCAAGGACAAGGTTCTCATGGGCCGCGAACGCCGCAGTCTTATCCTCTCCGAGGAAGAAAAGCGCATCACCGCCTACCACGAAGGCGGCCACGCCCTGGCTGCCCGCCTGCTGCCCGGTTCCGACCCGGTGCACAAGGTTACGATCATTCCTCGTGGCCGCGCCCTGGGCGTGACCATGCAGCTGCCGGAAGAAGACCGCCACGGTTATTCGCGCTCCTTCCTGCGCAATAATCTGGTGGTGCTGCTGGGTGGCCGCGTGGCGGAAGAAATCATTTTTGACGATATCACCACCGGCGCCTCCAACGACATCGAACGCGTCACCCGCATGGCCCGCAAGATGGTCTGCGAGTGGGGCATGAGCGAAGCCGTGGGCACGCTGGCCATCGGCGAAACCGGCGAAGAAGTCTTTATTGGCCGCGAATGGGTTCAGAACAAGAACTTCAGCGAAGACACGGCACGGCTTGTGGATTCGGAAGTGAAGCGCATTGTGGAAGACGCGCACAGCCGCTGCCGCAAGCTGCTTGAAGAAAATCTGGATGCCCTGCACCGCATTGCCCAGGCCCTTCTTGATCGCGAAACCATCACTGGCGAGGATCTTGACCTGCTCATGGACAACAAGGAGCTGCCCCCGCTCGACAGCAACGGCAAACCCGTGCCCACTACGGCCGCCAAGGGTGGCAAGGCTGCCAAATCCGGCGCTGAATTTGTCATTGAACCGGATACGGACGCTCAGGCCCCTGAACAGAAGGCTGAGCAGAAGCCGGAGCAGCAATCTGAGCAGGCGGAATCCAAGCAGTCCGAAGCCGAGAACACCAGGAACAACAGTAAAGAAAATGACCGATAGCATTTGCCCGGCCGCTCTTTCCAAGGGCGCAGACTGGCATATTCTTGGGGGGCGGGCGTTGAAGACGCCCTCCCCCTTTGGCGTCATGGGCATTGTAAATCTGACCCCGGATTCCTTTTATGACGGGGGCCGCCACAATGCCCCGGCACCAGGCCTCAACCATGCGCTGACCCTGCGCAACCAGGGTGCAGACATTCTTGACCTTGGCGCGGAATCGTCGCGGCCCGGAGCCGCAGAACTCCCCCCCCAGCAGGAAACCGCGCGCCTGCTGCCGGTTCTGACAGGGCTGCGTCAGGCAGCTCCCGGAGCCGTTATCTCTGTTGATACCTACCATGCCGCCACGGCTGCCGCCGTGCTGGACATGGGGGCTGCCATCATCAATGATATTTCGGCCTGCGCCTTTGATCCCGCCCTGCTGGAGGTGCTTGTGCAGTACAAGCCCGGCTATGTGCTGATGCACAGTCAGGGCCGCCCGCAGACCATGCAGCACGATCCGCGCTATACTGACGTTCGCCGTGAAGTGCTGGAATTCTTTGAGCGCGAGATGTCGCGTCTGGTGCGGGCGGGCCTGCCGGAAGACCGTATTGTGCTTGACCCGGGCATCGGTTTTGGCAAGACGCTTGAACACAACCTTGCCTTGCTTGCCCACCCGGAAGATTGGCTCGCGCTTGGGCGGCCTGTGCTCATGGCGCTGTCCATGAAATCCGTTTTTGGCGGGCTTCTGGGCCTGCCGCCGCAGGAGCGCGGTCTGGCAACTGCCACGGCCACGGCAATGCTGCGCGGCAAGGGCGTGTTCTGGCACAGGGTGCATGATGTTGTTGCGGCCCGTCAGGCCATGACTGTTGCTCTGGCTCTCGAGGCCAACTAGGGATTCAAACCGTCAACGATTGCGAGTCTGCCGGTATGGTGCGATCTTTTTCAATGCGCCCATTCACTGGAATGCTGCTCATCACGTTGGCCTTCAACTTACTTTTGACCTGGGTTTTGATTGACCGCAAACAGCAGATTGAACGGGTCAAACTTGAGAGCATTGCCCGCTCGCAGCGCGATAACCTCCAAAGCGATCTGTTGCGCCTGATATTCAAAACGGAAACCCTGAACGCGCTTGTTATTGACAATAACGGAAACATTCAGGAATTCGAGCGCGTTGCCGCTGCCCTGCGCGATGAAGAGACCATTCAGGCCTTTGTGCTCGCTCCCGGCGGCACCATAGGCAAGGTGTACCCATATACGCCTGCCAACAGTCTGCTGATTGGGCAGGATATGCTGGACGGCAATCTGGGCTGCCACGAAGCTGTCACGGCCCGCCACGGCGCACCGCTGACCCTGGCCGGGCCGGTACTGCTGCCCAACGGGGATGCTGCTCTGGTGGGGCGACTTTCTGTATTCCTTCCTGATGCTTCCGGCCGTCCTCAGTATTGGGGAATCGCCGCAATATTGCTGCGTTTTCCTGACGTGATGACAGCCTCGGACCTTTACATGCTGGGCAGCATGAATATCGATTTTGGCCTTTGGCGCACATCGCCCCATAAGGGCGAGGCATTGCTTATTGCTGGCAACGCAGATTCAGAAAAAGACGCAGGCAGCATAGACATGCCTGTGACAATTCTCAACGCTCACTGGCTGATCCGCATGTCGTCAGGCGTTGCCTGGTACAGATCACTGGAATCATGGCTCTATGTGGGCATGAGCGTTCTTCTCAGCCTTTTCCTTGCGACTCTTGTTCAAAGGAATCATGATCTTACACAAATCCGTACCTATCTTGAGGCCATCGCCTACAGGGACGCCCTCACGGGTGCGCTCAACAGACGTGGACTCTTTGAGGAGCTTCAGCGGCGCATAGCCGCACCAATTTCAAAAAATTTTACCTTATATTACGTTGACTTAAACAATTTTAAAGGCATTAACGACACCTATGGACATGAGGCGGGCGACCGAGTATTGCAACTCTTCGCAGAGGTTGTTCGCGCACATGCCCCGGTGACGCATATTCTGGGGCGTATGGGCGGTGATGAATTTGTGTTGCTGCTCAACGGCAACCCGTCCCGGGAGAGGGACAAGGCCGCCTTTGCCCGAATGCGCGCCGATCTTGCAAAGGGCCTGCCCGAGCTGAACATACCTGGGCCGTTCACGTTCAGCATGGGCAGTGCAGTATTCCCTGATTCGGCCCTCACAGTGGATGCGCTGCTCTCCTGCGCGGACACTGCCATGTACCAGGAAAAGGAACGCGCCAAAGCCCAGGGCTGACAGCGCTGCGGTTGCCCGATACACTTTGCTGCAAGGAACACACCGTGTTTGACCATATTGCCATAGACTGGCGCGATATAATGGATATAGCCGTGGTCAGCATTCTGCTGTACCAGGTTATCCAGATGCTGCGCGGTTCGCGGGCGCTGACAGTCCTTACTGGGCTGGGCCTGCTTACGCTGCTGTATTTCTTTTCAAACGCTCTCGGCCTGTACACGCTTACCTGGCTGTTGCAGCACATCTTCAGCTCCCTGTTCATCCTCATAGTCGTTATTTTTCAGGCCGACATCCGTCAGGCTCTGGGCGAAATGGGCGCACGGCCTATCTTTCGCCGATCCAGCATAAAGAGTATCGGCGTGGAAGAAGTGGTGACGGCCTGTGTTGAAATGGCCCGGCTGCGGGTGGGCGCACTGATCGTTATTGAGCGCAGCATGCGCCTTGGCGACATGATAAAGCGCGAAGGCGTGCGCATTGACGCACAGCTTTCACGCCAGCTGCTCATGAATATTTTTTACCCCAAGGCCCCCCTGCACGATGGCGCCGTGGTCATCAGCCGTGGCAGAATCACCGCGGCGGCCTGCATTCTGCCGCTGGCCGAAGCCAAGGGGCAGAACTTTGGCACACGACACCGCGCGGCACTGGGCATTGCCCGTGAAAGTGATGCTCTGGTTATTGTAGTTTCTGAAGAAAGAGGCGAAATTTCCGTGGCCCTCAAGGATGAGCTGATGCGCGCCCTTGACGCTACCCGCCTCAGGCAGGTGCTTAATGAAATCCTCTGATCCCTCGCGCCGCCCCCCGCATCTGCTTTCCATGCTGCTGGCGATCTTTATTGCCGTGAGCATGTGGTACATGGTCAGCGTTCGCGACAGGCTGGAAGCGCAGATTGAAGTAAACCTCGATTACTTTGGCATCCCCGCCAATCTTGTGGTGACGGACGGCCTCATCAACAAGGCTGTCGTGCGCCTGCGCGGGCCGGAAACCCTGCTGCGCTCGGTCACCCAACGCAAGATCATTCAGGCGGTGGATCTTTCTTCCATCAAAAAAGGCACAACTGTGGTCCCGCTCTCGGCGGAGCATCTTGGCGCGCGCTTCCGCGCCTTTGAACTTATTGACGTGCAGCCCCCGCGCATTGTGGTCAAGGCCGACACCGTGCAGGAGCGCAGCGTACCTGTTAAGGCGGTTGTGGATTCCCCCCTGCGCAGCGGCGCCCTGACTGTGGAAAACGTCAGCGTGACCCCGGCCACGGTGGTTTTGCGCGGCCCGGAATCTGTTATCTCCGCCATTGCCAGCGTGCCGCTGACCATCATGCTTGATCCCAAGGCGGCGGGCACAACAACGCAGCAGACCATCACGCTGGACACGCCGGGCATGGTCACGGCCACGCCGCCTTCCGTCAAGGTGCAGTACACCATCACCAGCGGGCGCACCGTCATTTCGCGCCGCTGCAAAGTGGAAATTGCCAAGGAAAGCCGCTTGGCCTATACGGTGAATCCAGATGAGATTGCCGTGCTTGTGGAAGTGCCCGAAGCTCTGGCAAAAAACAGCCGTTACCTTGGCGAGATGGAAGTTTCTTTCGTCACGCCGGAGATCCAGCCTGGAGAGAGCGTTAAAACCCCCCTGCACTTCAAACTGCCGGAAGGAATGACTCTCTTGAACCCGGTAACGGAAGAAGTTACGGTAACAAGAAAAAAGAAATAAGCGCCCCCCTTCAACTGCCGCATCCGGCGGCCTGAACGGAACGCAACCGCGCCTTGCCCCTTGCGGCTGGCACGGACATACGACAAAACCCGGCAACAGCGCCCATGCTGAACGCGTCCGCGCGCTGCAAAAGAATTAGAGGTAAGGAGTTTTCATGGCTGAGCGTCTTTTCGGCACAGACGGACTGCGCGGCACGGTCAACAACTATCCCATGACCGTGGATGTGGCCCTGCGACTTGGTCTGGCGGCAGGTGTGCGCTTTCGGCGCGGCGACCACCAGCACAAGGTGGTCATCGGCAAGGATACGCGCCTTTCAGGCTATATGTTTGAATCCGCGCTCACATCCGGCCTGTGCGCCGCCGGCATGCACGTGATCATGACCGGCCCGCTGCCCACCCCGGCCATATCCTTTCTTACCCGCAGCATGCGGGCCGACCTTGGGGTGGTTATTTCCGCCTCGCACAACCCTTTTCACGACAACGGCATCAAGTTCTTTGACGCCGATGGCTACAAGCTGCCCGACCTGACCGAAGACGAGATATCGGCCATGGTGCTGGATTCGGACTATAAATGGCCCTATCCCGAAGCGCGCGGCGTTGGCCGCGCCACCAAGATTGAAGACGCCGGGGGCCGCTATATTGTTTACACCAAGAGCTGTTTCCCTCCCCAGCTGACGCTTTCGGGCCTGCGCATTGTGGTTGACTGCGCCAACGGCGCCAGCTACAAGGTTGCCCCTCTGGCTCTTGAAGAACTGGGAGCCGAAGTTTTCCGCATCGGCACAAACCCTGACGGCACCAACATCAACGAGCACTGCGGCTCGCTCTATCCCGAAGTGGTGGCCGCCAAGGTGCGCGAAGTACGGGCCGATGTGGGCCTTGCGCTGGACGGCGACGCCGACCGCCTCATTGTTGTGGACGAACACGGCGACATCATCGACGGCGACCAGCTCATGGCCATGTGCGCCCAGGCCATGATGGCCAGGGGCGAACTGCCGGGCAATCTGCTTGTGGCAACCGCCATGAGCAACATGGCCCTGGAAATTTTTATGAAGGATCACGGCGGTTCGCTGCTGCGTACCAAGGTGGGCGACCGCTACGTTATGGAAGCCATGCGGCGCGAAGGCGCCATGCTGGGCGGCGAGCAGTCGGGCCATCTTATTTTCCACAAGTACAGCACCACTGGCGATGGCCTGCTGGCGGCCCTGCAAATCCTGCGCATCATGCGCGAGAAAGAAAAGCCCCTCTCCGAGCTGGCAGGCAGACTCAAGCCATTCCCGCAGAAGCTGATCAACGTGCGGGTGGAAAAACGCCTGCCCTTTGAGGAACGCCCCGCCATTGGCGAGGCTGTTGCCAAGGTCGAAGCGGAACTGGCCGGGCGCGGGCGTGTGCTCTTGCGTTATTCCGGCACGGAATCTCTTTGCCGCGTCATGGTGGAAGGCGAGAACCCCGAAAAGGTCAAAGCTTTCGCCGAAGATCTGGCAGTTGTGGTTGAGCGCGAGCTGCGCTGATTTGACTGTTGCACATCGCGGCGGCACTCCGGATCAGGCAGGTACTGCTTGCAGTATGGCTGCTATCCGTTTATTGCTTACATCGGTTTGCCGCTGATAAAAATTGTTTTGTCTACCCCCCTTGGAGGCATGCATGAAGGATATTCGTAAAGTCGTCATTCCCGTGGCCGGATGGGGCACCCGTTCCTTGCCTGCAACAAAGAATATCCCCAAGGAAATGCTGCCCATCTACAACAAGCCCGTCATCCAGTATGTGGTTGAAGAAGCGCAGCGCGCCAATATCGAAGATGTAATTTTCGTCACCAACCGCGACAAAACGGTGATTGAAGACCACTTCGACTACAACCTCCAGCTTGAGGGCGTGCTTGAGCGCGCCGGCAAGCTCGACAAGCTGGCTGAAGTGCGCAAGGTGGCCGAGATGGTCAACATCATGTCCGTGCGGCAAAAGCGCCAGCTTGGCCTTGGTCACGCGGTGCTCTGCGCGCGCGAACTTGTGCGTGATGATCCCTTTGCCATCATGGTGGGCGATGACCTCATGTTTGGCGGCGCTCCCGGCATCGGCCAGCTCATAGAAGTGGCCATGGCCGAAAAAATGCCGGTCATCGGCGTGATGGAAGTACCGTGGGAGAAAGTCAGCCGCTACGGCATCATTGATGGCGACGAAGTGACCCCCGGCGTGTTCCGCGTCAAGAACATGGTGGAAAAACCCGCCCGTGAAGACGCGCCCTCGCGCATGGCTATCGTTGGCCGTTATGTGCTCACGCCTGATATTTTTGACTATCTTGAAAAGGTCGAACCCGGTCACGGCGGCGAAATTCAGCTTACCGACGCACTCCAGGCCATGGCTCAGGAAAGGGGCATGATGGCCGTGCGCATGTCCGGCATGCGTTTTGACGCTGGCGACTGGGCGGAATTTCTCACCGCCAACATCTACTTTGCCCTTCAGGACGAAGAACTGCGCTACGATCTGCTCAAGCTGCTCAAGAATTTTGTGCAGTTCCATTAAAACCCGCTGCACATATGTATTGCCCCAAGCCTCCTCTGGTTCGCCAGAGGAGGCTTGCCATTGGGGCCGTATTACGTAACTCTGCCCCACATGTACGCCACAGTCGCCCTGCTCACTCCGCCCTACGCCAGCCTTACCTACACGCTGCCGCCCGAATTTCCCGCCGATTTCTGGCAGCCTGGATTGCGCGTAGCCGTGCCGCTGGGCCGGGGCGAACGCACCGCCCTGCGCGCCGCAGTGCTTTTGCGCGTCAGCCCCACCGCCGACCTGCCGGAAGGCGTTGACTGCAAAAGCCTTGGCTGGCCGCTGGAAAACGCCCCCCTGCTCCCCGCGGTGCTGCTGGAACTGGCTGAAGATCTGGCCCGCCGTCAGGGCCTGCATCCCGGCCATATTCTGGGGCATGTGCTGCCTCAGGGCCTGCGCCTTGCACGGGTGCGGCTGCGCAATATCGAATCGGGCAAGGCAGTGGCCTGGACTCTGGCCCGCATCCGCGAAGCCCAGCCTGAACAGCGTCAGGCGCTCGCCGAGGCCCTTTGCAGCGGTACGGCCCGCATGCTGCCCCCCGGCACAGACGCCGCCAGCGAAGAATTCTGCCTGCTGCGCGTTGACCCGCCCTGGCCTGTGCGGCCTTCGGCCAAACGCCAGATTGAGGTTCTGGATTATCTGCACCAGCACGGCAGCGTGAGCCGCAGGCGGCTGGTGCAATCCCTCGGGCAGGCAGTCACACCTGCCCTCCATACCCTGCTTGAGGCCGGGCACGTCAACCTCGCGCGAGATAACGGCATTGACGATGATGATGCCCTGGACGCCACAGAACAAAGCCTGTTGCCGCCCCCGCCTGCCCCCTTTGCCCTCAACGATGAGCAGGCACGCGCCCTTGATAGCATGCTGGAGGCCCTGCGGGCGAACGAAGCTTCCTCCCGCCTGCTCTTTGGCGTGACCGGCAGCGGCAAAACAGCAGTATACCTTGAGCTTGCCAAGGCCTGCCTTGCAGCGGGCAAAAGCGCCATGCTGCTCGCCCCCGAGGTGGCGCTGGCCCACAAACTGCGGCGAGATGCCACCTGCGCCTTGCCCGACGCTCCCTTATTTTTCTACCACGGCTACCAGTCGCCCGCACGGCGGGAAGCAACCTTTCGGCAGATGGCGCAAAGCGATGTCCCCTGCATTGTCGTGGGCACTCGTTCGGCTCTGTTTCTGCCTGTGCCGCACCTGAACTGCATTGTGCTGGACGAAGAACACGACGGCTCTTTCAAGCAGGACGAAAGCCTGGCCTATCAGGCCAAGGAAGTGGCGTGGTTCCGTGTTGCCCAGTCAAAGGGGCTGCTGGTGCTTGGTTCTGCCACGCCAGACCTCAAGACCTTTTATGCTGCTGAAAACGGGCACCTGCCCGTCCTGCGCCTGCCGCACCGCGTGGGCGGACGCGAACTGCCGCCGGTGGAACTGGTGGACATCAGCTCCCTCGCGCCCGGATCAACCAGCATGGATGGCCTGCTGGCCCCGCAGAGCGAGGCCGCGCTGCGCGAAACCATTGAACGCGGCGAGCAGGCCGTGGTGCTGCTCAACAGGCGCGGCTACGCCCCCCTGATGTACTGCCTTGACTGTAATCGCACCCTGCGCTGCCCGCACTGCGAAATTGGGCTTACCTACCACAAGGGGCTGGAAAAACTCGTCTGCCACTATTGCGGCTACAGCCGCCCCTTTCCTTCGCCCTGCCCTGAGTGCGGCGGCATGAACTTTTTGCCCATGGGCGAAGGTACGGAACGCCTGGCCGAGCGCCTGAGCGTCCTGGCCGGGGGGCCAGTGCTGCGGCTGGACAGGGACAGCACCCGCAGGCCCGGACGCATGGAAGAAATCCTCGCGGCCTTTTCCCGGCAGGAGGCCCCCATACTGGTGGGTACGCAAATGCTCTCCAAGGGGCATCACTTCCCCCTGGTGACGCTGGCCGTCATCGCGGATGCGGATCTTGGCCTGAACCTGCCGGACTACCGCGCCGCAGAGCGCACATTTCAGTTGCTGGTGCAGTCTGCCGGGCGCGCGGGCAGGGGCGACAAACCCGGCAGGGTGCTTATCCAGACGCGTGATGTGGAGCACTACTGCTGGCAGTACGTGCGCACCGCAGACTATGAGGGATTTTATCAGGCAGAACTTGCCAAGCGGCGGCTGCGCCGTTACCCGCCCTTCGTGCGTCTGGCGCTCATTCGCATATCTTATGCGCTGAATGAACAGAGTGGGCCGCCGGCTCTCAACGATCTGGCCCAGGCACTACGCGGCAAGGCTGCGGAACTGGGCGTGCAGCTTCTTGGCCCCGCCCCAGCCCCACTGGCCCTGCTGCGTGGGCGCAAGCGTTTTACATGTTTGATAAAAGGGCAAGACTGGCAGGCTTTGCGCTCGCTCTATTTCTTTGCCTTGTCGCAAAAAGCTTCAAGACACTTGCGACTTTTCCTTGACCTAGATCCGATAAATATGTTGTGACATCCCATTACTGTTGTCGAGGGCGGCCCAACAGCCGCGTCCGTTTCTGCGACATCACACCGTACCAGCGTGCTAAGGTATGCCGGGATGGGCTGTTGTGCGCTTTTTTTGCATCTTAGTGGAGGGGTGATGAAGGTTTTTCGTGCTGTATGTCTGGCGCTGGCTCTGGTGGCCTGCTGCGCGCCCGTGGCCTGGGGCGAAGGTTTCTCCCTGAATGAATGGAGCGCCAGGGGTGTTTCCCTTGCTGGCGGCATGGTGGGCCGCGCTGACGATGTTTCGGCCATTGCGTATAATGCCGCTGGCATCACGCAACTGCCCGGCACCCGCATGATGGGCGGCTTTGCCCTCATCAGCCCTTCAGGCGGTATTACCACCAGTTATGGCAGCCGCGAAACTGATACCTATACCAAACCCGCGCTCTGGAATGCTCCGCATGCCTATCTGAGCCACCAACTGAGCGACAACGCTTGGGTCGGCCTGGGCGTTTTTTCGCGTTTCGGCCTTGGCAACAGTTATGCTGGTGATTGGGCGGGCAAATATAATGTCTATGACATCGGCGTACAGACCATTTCCTTCGTGCCTACCCTTGCCGTCAAGCTCAATGATACGGTCTCCTTTTCCGTTGGCGTGGAAGCCATGAACGCCCACATGTACATGGGCAACAAGATTCCAACCTACAACAACGGCAAAAAATTTGACAACGACATGCAGCTTGAAGGCAATGGATGGGGCTACGGCGCCCACCTTGGCCTGCACATGCGCCTCAACGACCAGTGGTCTGTTGGCCTGTCCTACAAGAGCCAGGTGACCATGAACATCAATGGCGATGTGGAATTCGCCTATCAGGGCGACAACGCCATCACCAAGACCAAACACCTGCCAGACGCTAAAAACTGCGGCGCAAACACCGTGCTTCAGTTGCCAGACTCGGCCGCTCTGGGCGTTACCTACAAGCCGCTGGACAATCTGAGTTTTGAAGTGGGCACGGTATGGACCCGCTGGTCCACCTACAATGCCCTGAACATCTATATGGATAACGGCTACAATTCCATCAACAACAAGGAATGGCGCGACGGCTGGAACTTCAACGGCAGCGTGGAATACAAGCCCCTTGACTGGTGGACCCTGCGCGCAGGTTTTTCGTTTGAGACGCCCGTGGTCAATGAAAGCCACGCCGACTTCATGATCCCCACCAATGGCCGCAAAACGCTCAGCGTGGGTACTGGTTTCAACTGGAATAACTGGACTGTGGATCTCGCCTACTCCCACTTGTGGATCAACTCTCTTGACTACGGCAAGACCGATGCCAAGGGCATATCGCCCGACGTGGGCATTACGGGCGGCAACTCCAAGGATGTTTCTGCAAACATCTATATGCTTTCAGTGGGTTACACGTTCTAAAAAGCAATACTGGCCAAGCGCGCCCTGCTGATGTTGCGAGGGCGGTGAGCACTTAAGGCGCAATAACATATGAACCCGGTTGTTAAAAAACAGCCGGGTTTTTCTTTTTTGTACAGAATACATTTGGTTTTCAGTTGAATCAGCGCGTTGCAACATACTGTTTTGCAAGATCAATACAGTTACGACACGTCATTGATGCTGCCAATATAGAAAAAATATTGACATTTTCTAATGATTGTTTCAACTTTAAAGCTGCCTTCATTTTTTTGGAGGAAAGTACCTAGGAGGACTGTCATGAAACGCTTTATTCTTGCGTTGGCGCTGGTGCTGAGTCTTGCACTGCCCAACATTGCCGCTGCTGAAGGCAACGGCATGTATCTGGCTCCCAAATTCCTGATGAGCTTTCAAAATACCGGCCAAATTGAACGCTCCCGCGCCCTGGCTGGCTCTGGCGTAGACCAGTACAGCCAGTTCACCCTTGGTGGCGCCATGGCCCTGGGCTACGACTTCTGGCCCCAGCAGATGCTGCCCCTGCGTGCCGAACTTGAATTCGCCATGCGCGGCAACAATGAAAAGACCTGGAGTGATGGCGGCGCGGCGATCAAGCAGGTCAAGGGCACCTGGAACTCCTCGACCCTGTTTGCAAACCTGTTCTGGGATTTCCACAACGACAGCATCATGACCCCTTATGTGGGTGGTGGTCTTGGCATGGCCTTCAACTATGCTGGCTATGACTTTACCGCCAACAACGGCGACAAGTTCAGCGGCGATCAGCGCACCACCAACTTTGCCTGGAACCTGGGCGCTGGTGTTGCCTTCAACATCAACGAGCACTTCGCCATTGATGCTGGCTACCGCTTTGTGAGCCTTGGCTACAACGATGTGAGCGTCACCTCGGCTGGCAACAAGTACAACGTTGGCAACCGCCCCTACGAAAACGAGTTCATGCTCGGCCTGCGCTACGGCTTCTAGTCGCAGATAAGCACCGCGGCCTCCATAGAGGTGCAGCAACGTGCTGTGGACGGCATATCCAGCGCGAGCCCTGCTTGCACTGTCCGTCCCTCAGGAAAAAAACCCCGGCTCAGGCCGGGGTTTTTTGCATTCTGAGTCTGGCGCATCCACCAACGGCCCGCATGCTCCGGGCATGCCTGGATATTTTCTTAACTTTCTTTAATATCAACGGTTTTTATATAATTTTAGTGGAAATTCCGGTCCCATTATGCGGCATGAAACCACCGAAAATTTCTTTTTCCCCCTTGACAATCTGCCTTGCCTTACGGTGCGCATAGTTTGCTGATGCCTAGTTGAAAAATGAAGAATACATGAGAAAAACAGAGAAAAAACAAATCATATTTGTGCAAAACTTTTTGACGCCATGTTTAAAACACGAAGACACCCCATGAAAGCCTTGCGCTCAAAGGATATCCCACCATAGGGACAGCAGGCCGAGTAACTAAAAAATATTAAAATTCAGGCCTATTAGATATAAACAAAGTTGGGGATAAGAAATTGGCCCCATGTCTCAAACAGCTCGGAATCATCAATTGCCCCAAAATCTGATTTTGGGCTACAAGGCGGCATGCGCGAACAATGGTCGGAAATTTCTGAAAATCTCAAGAAAATGCTGCATTCCGGCGTTTTCAAGGTCTGGATTGCACCCTTGCAGGCACAAGTGCACGCGGGGGGGCTTTTGCTTACCGCGCCCAATGCTTTTGTGGCGAGTTGGCTTGAAGGCAAGATGCTCTCCACCCTGCGTGAAGCAGCAGCCCCGGTGCTGGGACTTGACCCAGCTTCTGTTGACGTGCGCATTACCGCTGCAGGCGATACCGCCCACAGCAGCAAGCCCGCGGCGAACCAGCCAGCCCGCGACAGCCGAGATAACTCGGCCTTTGCGGTCAGCCCGGTGCAACAGCCCGCTTCTTTTGCCCTGGCCCATACTACAGAAGCCCCCGCCAAACCGGCTGACACGGCAGAGCAGTTTTCGCACTCATCTTCCATACTGAACGCGACCTTTTCCGGCTTGGCGGCCAACGCCACGGAAGCTGCCAACCGTCAGGACACTGCCGTCCAGCAAATGGCGCGCCCTCAGTTGCAGGGCACCCTGCCCATCAGCAGCACCCCGGCCTATCGTCTGGCGACCAACTGGCGCTATTCTTTTGCGGACTTTGTGGTTGGCCCCACCAATAACATGGCTGTTGCGGCAGCTCAGGATGTAAGCCGGAGCAGCGGCTGTGTGCGCACCCTGTTCATGAACTCTGCCCCTGGCCTTGGCAAAACCCACCTGGCGCAGGCCGTTGGCCGCGCCATTGCAGAAGAACGCAGCGGCGCGCGCGTGGGCTACCTGACGGCAGAAGATTTTGCCTCGCGCTTTGTGGCTGCCCTGCGCACCCACGACATCGAAAATTTCAAGACCCGTTTCCGCGATCTTGACGTGCTGTTGCTTGAAGACGTGCATTTTCTCCAGGGTAAGGAAAAAATGCAGGACATGGCCCTGGCCGTGGTGAAAAGCCTTCAGGCCAAGGGCGGACGCGTCATTTTTACTTCATCGTTTTCACCGCGCGAACTGCAACGCGTAGACAGCCAGCTTGTGTCGCATTTCTGCTCGGGCATCCTCACCGATATTGGCCGCCCCACAGAAGACATGCGCCGCCACATTCTTGAACGCAAGGCCAAGAGTTTTCAGGTTCTTTTGCCCGACTCCGTTTGCGAGTTGCTGGCCTGCCGCCTTGACGGCGATGTGCGCCAGATGGAATCGTGCCTGAACAGCCTCATTTTCAAGGCGCGTCTGCTCAATTGCGGGCTGAACCTTGATCTGGCCATGGAAGTGCTCAGCCAGTATGCAGAGATCAGCTGCGGGCCGGACATGCCCACCATCGTGCGCCTGGTCTGTGAAAGCTACGGCCTCAACGAGCGCCAGCTCAGCTCCCGCTCACGCCGCAAAGAATGCGTGCTGGGCCGCAACACCGTATATTATCTTGCACGCAAACACACAGAACTGACTCTTGAAGAAATCGGCGAAAAATTCAATCGCCGCCATTCCACGGTTATCAAGGGCATCACCAGTGTGGAACGTGAACTCTCCAAAGAATCCAGCCTTGGCCGCCAGATTGCCAGGGCCGTCAAACTGATCGAACGCAATGCAGGCATGGGCGCGTAAGCGCCCTTTGCCCTGCTGACGCCCGCTGGCCTCCTGCCCCTCTGGGGCCAAAGACCATTTTCCCTTCCATACCCGTTCTTTTCGCTTCGCATGCTTGCCCGAGGCGAGTCCCTTGGCCGTGCAGTCCTCCAGCTGCGTGCCACACAGTGAACGCACAAGTCTACTCCGCTCCATCCCTCCGGATAGGCAGACTGCCCCCGCGCCACGCCCAGACATTCACGCTTATGATATAAACCGTGTATTTATTGATACATGGCTTCACTCTCCGTATGGTCTTAATTATTGCGGGATATGACGCAACTGGCCGCAAAAAGCGTCTGGTCATGCCCAACCCCGCGTTCAGGACAGGCCATGCTGCACGTAGATATCCATAAAAAACACGGCGATTTTGAACTGCAACTTGCATTTACGCTTGCGGAATGCGGCATTGCTGTCATTTTTGGCCCTTCAGGTTCCGGAAAAACAAGCCTTATCAATTGCATTGCAGGGCTGGAAACGCCCGATGCAGGGCAGATACTCTGCCACGGCATCACCTGCTTTAACGCGGAACAGGGCATAAACCTGCCGCCAGAAGCAAGACGCCTGGGCTATGTTTTTCAGGATGCCCGCCTGTTCCCGCACCTTTCTGTCCGCGAGAACCTGCGTTTCGGCCTCCGGTTCCATGCCGCCAACGCCAGCAAGGATGCGCCCGGCATTGGCGACGTTGCCGATCTGCTCGATATTGCCCCGCTGCTGCATAGACGCCCGGTACATCTTTCCGGCGGCGAAAAACAGCGCGTAGCCATTGGGCGGGCCCTGCTCTGCCGCCCGAGCCTTCTTCTCATGGACGAACCCCTTTCATCGCTGGACATGAGCCTCAAGGATGGCCTTATGGCCTACATTGCGCGCATTCCGCAGCTGTGGAAGGTGCCCGTGCTGTACGTCACCCATTCGCCCGATGAGGCCCTGGCTCTTGGCAGCAGCATGCTGCTGTTGCGTCAGGGCCGCCTTGCGGCGCAAGGCATGGTTGAGGATACCCTACGCAAGGCGCACGGTCTGGGCCTGTTGCCTTACCCCACCTTTTATCTGTCAGGAGCCGCACATGAAGCCTCTGGTATTGCCTGAACGTTTTCGCCTTTTGCTGGTACTGACCGCATGCATCCTTGCTTTTGCGCAGGCGGCCCATGCCGACGGCCCATCCATCACCACCGGGCTTGGATACAAACCCATGGTGCAGCAGCTGTGCGCGGCCTATGCGCAGCAATCGGGCGTAAAACCCACAGAAATGTACAGCGGCAACATCGGGCAGATAATCGAGCAGGCCAAAGCCGGGAGCGGCGTCAGCATTATTGTTTCGGAAAAAGGCACCTTGCAGGATTCCGGCCTGGCCTTTGCCACCTATGAACCGCTTGGCGAAGCCGTGCTCGTGCTGGCGTGGCGCAAAGGGCTGCACCTTGCTTCGGCGCAGGATCTCGCCAAGCCGGAATTTGCCAAAATCGGCTATCCCGATGCCAAGGCGGCCATTTACGGCCGATCGGCAGTGGCCTTCATGAAGGGCAACAATCTGCTGGAGCCGCTCAAGGCAAAGCTTTCCATGCTTTCCACTGTGCCCCAGGTCTTTTCCTACCTTGTTTCCGGCGATCTTGACGCTGCCTTTGTGAACGAGGCCATTGCCCGCAAGCAGGGAGACAGTGTTGGCGGCTGGATGGAAGTGCGCGAGGGCTATACGCCCATGCTGCTGGTGGCGGGTGTTGTGGCCGGGCAGGAGAACAAGGCCGAAGTGCGCTCGTTCATGCAGTTTCTGAAAACTCCGGAAGCGCAGCGCATCCTTGCTGGCAACGGCCTGCGTCTGTAGCATGCAGCTGCATGAACTGTATGAACTGTGGCGCGCCCTGTGCGCTCCTGAAGTCAGCTTTTCCGTGCTGCTGACCCTGCGGGTCTGTAGCGCCTGCCTGATCTTGCACGCGCTGACGGCCATTCCTCTTGCCCGGATGGGCATGACGAAAAATCCGCATCTGCGGCGGATGGTCAACTTTGTCATCACCCTGCCGCTGGTTTTTCCGCCCATGGCCCTGGGCTTTTTGCTGCTCCTGCTCTTTGGCCGCAACGGCTGGGGAGGCATTGCCCTGCGGGAGACACTGGGCGTCAGCCTGGTGTTTTCGCAGGGGGGCATCATTCTTGCCGCATGGCTGGCCGGGCTGCCCCTTGTGGTCAAGCCTGTGCAAACAGCGCTGAACAATCCTGAGCTGCTGCGCTTTGAACAGGCGGCGCGGGTGTGCGGCGCATCCCCCCGCAAATGTTTTTTTCTTGTGACCTTGCCGCTCATCCGGCATGGCCTTGCCGCCGGGCTGCTGCTGGGCATCACGCGGGCCATGGGCGAGGTGGGCATCAGCCTCATGCTCGGCGGCAACATTGCCGGGCGCACCAATACCCTCTCGCTGGAAGTGTTCAACGCCGTGTCCACAGGCGAATTTCAGCGGGCTACCCTACTCTGCGCCATACTGGCGATAATCAGTCTTTTGCTGTACCTTGGCATTGACTGGTGTCAAAAACGGTCATTCTAGAGCAGTACCACTCCGCTGCTTCAGCGCACATGCACGATTCTGCGCCGTTGACGGAACATTCTCGACCGACATTGCTCTAGCCTGTAGCGCTCTGCATTTATAAGGAGCATGTCATGCACTTTCCCTGTTCCGAAACATGGCTTGAGGGCCTGCTGGCAGACGACTGCCCCGGCCTTGACCTTACCGTGGAACTGCTCGGCATTGCCGCAGCCCCGGGCATCATGCGCTTCGCCCCCAAGGCGGATTGCACCATCAGCGGCGTGGAAGAAGCCGGATTGCTCCTGCGCAAATGCGGCCTTTCTGTCAGCCGCACCGCCGCCAACGGCGACAGGCTTGCAGCGGGCCAGCAATGTCTGGAGGCCACAGGCTCCGCCGCCGCCCTGCACCGTGGCTGGAAGCTGGCCCAGACCCTGATGGAATACATGACAGGTATCGCCACGCGCGCGGCGCACATGGTGGAGCAGGCCCATACGGCAAATCCCGCTGTGCGCGTTGCCGTGACACGCAAAAACTTTCCCGGCGCCAAGGCCATCTGCCTGGAGGCGGCCATGAACGGCGGGGCCATCATTCATCGGCAGAACCTCTCGGACAGTATCCTCATTTTTGACCAGCACCGGGCCTTTCTGCCCGGCGAGCAACAGGCCTCGTTGCGCAGCGTGGCAGCCATGATGGATAAATTGCGCGCGCGAGCGCCCGAACGCAAGATCAGCGCCGAGGTAGACACCTTTGACGATGCCCTGCTGGTGGCGGAGGCGGGCATTGATATTGTTCAGTGCGAAAAATTCGACTGCGAGACTCTTGCCGCAACCGTGGGCGCGGTGCGCGCCCTGCGTGACGACATCGTCATTCTGGCCGCTGGCGGCGTCAACGGCGGCAACGCCGCCCAGTATGCGGCCACTGGCATTGACGTGCTGGTCACAAGCTGGCCCTACTTTGGCAAACCGGCAGACATCAAGGTTGTTATGGAAAAAGCCCTCTAGGGCAATAATCGCGGAGGTACAGATGCCTTTTGTAAATATCAAGGTAACAGGCGGTGCAGAAGCCCCCACTGCGGAGCAGAAAGCAGAACTCATCAGCGGCGTTACGGAACTGCTGCAAAGGGTACTGAACAAAAACCCCGCAACCACCGTGGTTCTGATTGAAGAACTCTCCACGGATAACTGGGGCATCGGCGGCGAAAGCGTTACTGTACGCCGGCGCAAACAGTAACAGCCATCAAATGACAAGCAAGGCGGCAGCCCGGGCATGAAATCCGGGTCGCCGCCTTTATTTTTTACTACAAAGATATAGCCCTACAGCCAGGTGACATCCAGCGCCTTGCGCGGCGGCCTGAAGTGGGGGGCAAGCAGGGGAAAGCCCATCATCTGCGCGGCATAGACCTGCTCATCGTCCTTGACGCCCGCAAAGGCCCGCAGAGCGTGGGCAGAGGGATGCCCCATGGCAAAGCACACGTAGCCGCCCCAGCAACAGCCCACCTTGTGGCCGTGGGCCAGCAGTTCCAGATAGGCGGCGGCAATGGATGCATCCGCAGGCCCCCAGTGTCCCTTGGGGGCAACAATCAGGGCAAGATGCGGGGCCGTGCGGGTGATGACGTCATGCCCGGCGTCCCATGCCCGCACAAGGCTTTCGGCATGCACATCCTTGGCGGTGGCAGGGTCAATTTCCGGCAGGTCGCGCATCCAGTCAATGACCAGGCCTGCCAGCTTTTCCGTCTGTTCACGGGTTTCCAGAACAATCCAGCGCAGCTCCTGCGTGTTTTTAGCCGTAGGGGCAAAGCGCGCGCCGTCAAGAATCCTGTGCAGCAGCTCGCGCGGAACAGGTTTGTTTTTAAAATTCCGCACCGAACGGCGCGAAAATACGAGTTCTTCAACCTGCTCGGCGGATGGTATCAGTTCACGCCGCAAGGGGCGGCTGTCCTGCGATGAAAGCCCCGGCGCGGAGCAGGCATTGGCTGGGCAAAAGGCCATACACTGCCCGCAGCCAATACATATCCTGACCTTGTGCGAAGACATGGAGGGGTATTCGCCAACATTGCCATCAATAATCTGAATGGGGCACACTTTGGCGCAGATTCCGTCCTTGCGGCACAATTCTGTATCTACTATAAAATAATTCATAGGCTCCCCGGCGTTATAACGCATGGTCAAAAATGCAAAATGCCGCCCTTGCCGGCATGAACCTGCTCAGGGGCTTGTATCCTGTACATAAAAGCGGCGGTTTACAGGCTGCCGCAGGCACCTATACTACGGTAATGCCTGCCAAAAGGCAAAAATCTTCCGGCAACGCCATATCTCTGCCCTCAGCGCGGGCGCCGACAGAACCTGGCCCCTGCTGCCATATCTGCTTTCTCAGCGGGATGCTGCCCCCGGTTGAAGTCTTCGACTATCAGTTTTCTGCTTTCAGATTTCCACCCCCAAGCTTTCCCCAAAGCGATCCCGCAAATTATCGGAATGGCAATTTTGAGAATAATTTCCCATTATTAAACAATATCATTTGGGAACTTGTTTTTTTCACACTGTTATGGTATCATTTCTGCTTGTGTTCCGAGGAAATATACTTCGCCTTATACTATTTATTAGCGGATAGTGGCGTTTGAGTCTTTGTCTTTTTACGCAACCTGCCACAAGCCTAAAGTTTTTTCACAAGCGAGCGATAGTATTTTAAACTATTGCATATGGAGAACTCTGATGCAATTACGCGCAAAAGTCTGCATCCCCATAGCTGGCATCACACTTGCTATCGGCATTTGTTGTTATTTTGTCATTCAAAAGCAATTTGAAAGGCTTAACGAAACAAATATACAGACTTTGGTTGAAGCCCGCTCCTCGCAGATGAAGCAGGCCATTGAACTGTGCAGCGAACAGGCCATGCGCATGGCAGCGCTGGTGAGCAGGCTGCCCGAGGTTGAGGCCGCCTACAGAACAGCCATGGAAGGCGACATTAACGATGAAAACAGCGCCGCCGCCCAACGAGGGCGGGAAATGCTGCGCGCTTCCCTCGCTCCCATGCTGGACGGATTCAAGGCGGTTATCGGCGAAAAGCCGCAGATTCACTACCACTTTCCCCCGGCCCGGAGCTTTGCGCGCCTGTGGCGCGACAAACAGACCAAGCGGGGCGACAAGTGGGTTGATATTTCAGACGATCTTTCGACCTTCCGCCCCACCGTGCTTGAGGTAAACAAAAACGGCAAAGCCCTGTGCGGTGTCGAAATCGGCAGCGGCGGCTTTGAAATCCGGGGCCTTGCGCCTGTCACAAGCCTTGCGGGCAACCAGTTGGGTTCTGTTGAAGTTCTGGTGAGTTTTACGCATGTGCTGAGCGGCCTGAGTTCTGGAGAGGGAGAATCCTCCCTGCTGTACATGAACGCCGAGCACCTCAAGGTTGCCACAGGCCTGCAAAACAAGGAAAAGCACCCCATTGTCGCCGATTCATACATTCTTGTGAACGGCACCAGGGACGGCAAGGTCGAGGGATTGCTGGACAAGAACTTTCTGGACGAAACCCGCAAGGGATCGACCACCCGAATTATCGGCTCCACCCTGCTTTCCGGCATGCCCATTACAGATTTCAAGGACAAGCAGATCGGCGTGCTCGTGTTCAGCACTGATTTGTCAGAACAGCAGGGCATCATGAGCCGCGCGGGGATCATCCTTGCGGCGGCCTTCCTTACCCTGCTTGTGGTGCCGCTGGTCATGACGTTCTTTGTGCTCAGCATAACAGTGCTGCGGCCTGTGCAGAACATCCGCCAGACCATTCAGGAAATTGCAGAAGACAGGGCCGTGCTGGCCAATCGCCTGAAGTATTCCTCCGGGGACGAAATCGGGGCGCTGGCGTCATGGTTCAACCAGTTGCTGGACAAGATTGAAAGCATGCTCACAGAGGTGCAGGGGTACAGAAACCTGCTGGATTCCGTGCCCGACCCCATCTTTGGCGTGGATGACGACTACCGCATTATTATCGCCAACAAAGCCACAGAAACATTGCTCGAGAAGGATATTACAAAACTTCGCGGGCAGTTCTGCCACGACAACTTCAATACCGAAGTCTGCCAGAGCGACGACTGCCCCATTGCGCAGTCCAAGTGCAGCGGCAAGCCAGTGGTGGCGCGCATACTTGATATCGGCACTGCGGAAAATCCGCATTATATCCAGCCGTTCAGCGACGTGCTGCGCGACAACCAGGGCAATAAAATCGGCTATGTGGAAATTGCCCGCGATGTGACCAGTCTGGTGCTCAAAGAGCGCGAAATTGAAGCCACCATGAAGCATATGAAAGAAGTGAATGCCTCCATAGGCTCAGCTGCTGACAGCCTGACAGAAGCAGTGTGCCTGATGAAGGACCGCTTCCAGCAGGTTTCGGACGGTGCGGATACGCAAAACGGCCGCGCTCAGGAGACCGCCACCGCCATGGAAGAAATGACCTCCACCGTGCGCGAGGTGGCGCAAAATGCTTCTTCCGCCGCTGACCAGACAGAAGACGCACGGCAAAAGGCCCGCCATGGCGCAGAAATTGTTGACGAGGCTGTTTCTGCCATTGCAGAGGTCAACAGCCACACAGGCGCACTGCTCAAGGAAATGGAATCCCTCGAAACCCATACCGAGGGCATTGGCAGAATCATGGGAGTTATCTCGGATATTGCCGACCAGACCAATCTGCTGGCCCTTAACGCGGCTATCGAGGCTGCCCGGGCGGGCGATGCCGGACGTGGTTTTGCCGTAGTGGCGGACGAAGTGCGCAAGCTCGCGGAAAAGACCATGCAGGCCACCAAGGAAGTCACAGAGGCCATTACCACCATTCAATCTGTGGCAAAGGGCAATATGCAGGAAATGCGCGACACCGCCGACACTGTCAGCAGGGCCACTGAAATGGCCAACCAGAGCGGCGCAGCGCTTTCCCAGATAGTGGAGATTGTCGCCAGTGCAAGCAATAGCGTGCAATCCATCGCCACGGCAGCGGAACAGCAATCCGCCACAAGCGAAGAAATCAACCGCGCCATTACAGATGTGAAGCATGTTGCAGAAACCACCAACACCCTGACGCGTGAACTGCACGGCACCGTTGCCGAACTTTCACGCCTTGCAGCGCAGTTGAAAGCGCTGTCGCAAGGATAAGTTACCGTAGATTCCGAACAGGCGCAGATATCACAGGGCCCGCATCAGCCATGCTGTTTGCGGGCCCTGTGGCCTCTTCTTGACGTTTGGCACAAGATGCCCTACCCACAAGCTATGGAGCGTTGCGGCAAGAGCTTGTTCAAACGCCAGCGCTGACCGGGTAGCAGCCCTGCCAGACATCAGCCCTGCCAGACATCAGCGCTGCCAGACATCAGCGCTGACCAGGCCAGCAACAGTCTGCCGAACAGCGTAAAGCAAAAAAGCCATGCCCCGATTGCGTGCAATCCGCCAGCCCCCCTGCTGCCAGCGGCGCAATACCAATATTTCACAATTTCGCCCAAAAAAATTCCGCAACTGCACGCCCCAACCCATCAGGCTTATTGAGGTTATTTGATGAAGAATGTTGAACGCTTGCTTCAGGGAAATGAATTTTTCCAAAAAAACTACTTCTGCAAGCATGAAAATGAGCTTCTGGAACTGGTTTCCAGCGGCCAGCACCCCAAGGTGCTCTATATCGGCTGCGCCGATTCCAGGGTTATTCCATCGCTTATCACCAACACGCCTCCCGGCCAGCTCTTTGTGCTGCGCAATGTGGGCAATTTTGTAGCCCCTTACAAACCGGATGAAGACTATCACGCCATGGCCGCAGGCATTGAATATGCAGTAACGGCCCTGAATGTTGAAGAAATCATTATCTGCGGCCATACCTACTGCGGCGCCATAGCTGCCCTGTACAAGGACATTCACGACGAGGCCTTTGTGCACACGCAAAGATGGCTTTCGTTGGGAAAAAAAGCCAAGGAACTCGCCACATTGGCACTTGGCAAGGAAGTTGGGCAGGACAAGCTGCTGCGCCTGACAGAGAAGCTCTCCATCATTTTTCAGATAGAAAACCTCATGACCTATCCGTGTGTGCGCGACAGAGTAAAATCGGGCGACCTGCACGTTCACGGCTGGCTCTACTATATTGAATCTGGCGAAATCAAATATTACGACCCTGACGAGCACGATTTTCTGGCCCTGAAAAAATAGCGGCCCAGCGCGCAGGCCAATGCGCTGATTTGTATTGCGACATGCCCAGACAGCGGATTTTCCAACCATGGAAAATCCGCTGTCTTTCATATGTCTTCTAGTATTTCCCATCCAGTAATGTGGATGAAGGCATTGATGTCATGCGCCAAACATGCGCCCGCATATTCGCAAGATATCCGAAATCTATTTTGAAGGTGCACCGCAATCCCCCTCTACCATTCAGGCGTGCCTGCCAGCACTCCCAATCATATATTTATGAATTCACCGCGATACAATGATCTTGCTCTACAAGAAAAAATTCACATTTACACCAGATAAATTTTATATTTAACTAAGTTGAAATACATTCCAAGCTAGCCAGCCTCAAGCAAGGGACTACTTCCATGAACAAAAGTCTGACAGATCAATTCATGAAGTGGAATAGTTCGACAAATATTGCATGCTGTCTTTTAACACGGATTAAGGGCAATGCGTTTTCCATCAGCGCCGCCAACACAAGATTTACCGAACTCGTAAAAGCCAATAATTTTGAAGAACTAGAAAAACTTATCGAAAACAGGGAGCATCTGAACAAATCGATCTCTCAGGATTTTGCGGAAGAATGGACAGTATTCTGCGAAAACAGCCATTGCTTCCTTGATTGCCGCTGCCAGCGCGTTGAAGACAAGGCGTGCGTATTGTGGATTTCTGCCGCAGAACAGCAGCCGATTGATGTTCTGTCTGATATTCCAATTGGCATCATTCGCATGAAGACCACGCAGGGGCCTGCAAAAATTCACTGCACCTACATGAACAGCGTAGCGCTGGCCATGACAGGCACCTCAGGGCGTGAGGCGAGCACATGCCTCCACGTCAGTGAACTCATGCATGTTCACAGTGCCGACGTGTGCAGGGTGGAACATCTGCTGGCAATGTTCATATCCGGCAAGACCGTGCAGCCTCTGGAGTGCAGACTGCACCCGCACGATGGCCACGTCAGCTGGATTCGGGTCAGTCCCTCATGGGTTATTCCTCAAAAAGTTCTGCAGCTGGCATTTGTCAATATTTCTACAGAAAAAGAGACGCAGGCGCACAACCAGCAAAACCAGATTCTGCTGCAAAAAATTCTGGACACCACCCAGGCTGCAATTTTCTGGAAAGATGCTGAAAGGCGTTTTATCGGCGTAAACAAGGCATTTCTGGAATACTACGGTTTTGATTCCGAGCAGGTGCTTCTGGGCAAGAATGATGAAGATATGGGCTGGCATAGCGCCCCTGACCCGTACAAAAATGATGAACTGCGAGTTTTGCAGGGCGAGAGCACCACGCGGGTTCCCGGCATGTGCTTTTGCAGGGGCAAAAACCGCCACATTGTCGCCAGTAAAAGCCCGCTCTATGAAAACGGAAAAATTGTCGGCCTTGTGGGCAGTTTTGAAGATGTCACAAGTGAATACATGCTGCGCAAAGACGTAGTGGATCTCAATGCCAAGCTGCATACTGCGCTGAAGAAAGAACGCCAGGCCAACCGCGCAAAGTCGGACTTTCTCTTGCGCATGAGCCACGATATGCGCACCCCCCTTGCCACCATTGTGGGTTTTTCAGACCTTGAACTGAAAAAACACCACAATCCTGGCCTCGCCAAGGTCTTCTCCACCATCAAGGCATGTTCAAATTTTCTGCTCGCCATCCTTTCAGATATTCTTGACCTGCAAAAACTCTCTAACGGAAAAATAGCTGTTATTCCGACAATTTGCACTGGCGCACAGAGCGCAAAAAGCATTGAGTCCATCATCAGGCCCCAGGCGGAGGCAAAGAACATCACATTCATAACGCATTTCAACTGCGCCGCAACCTACTGCCATGCGCAGATCGATACGCGCAAGGTTCAACAGATCATCGTCAACCTCTTGAACAATGCGGTCAAATACACGCAACCCGGCGGCACCATAACATGGCGCAATGACATCTGCGGAGAAAGTGCCGACAGTATTGTTGTAACCCACGTTATTTCAGACAACGGGCCGGGAATCAGCAAAAAATTTCAAGCCAGCATGTACTCCCCGTTCACGCAGGAGGACCATGTATCCAGCTCTGGCAGCGGGCTTGGGCTGGCCATTGTGAAAAAGCTGGTCGATATTTTGGGAGGCACCATTACCTGCAAGTCTGCACCGGGCCAGGGAACGACCTTTACGGTGATTTTGCCCCATCAAAAAGCTACCGCCGCAGATATCGCCGCCTTCCACAAAAAAAATCGCACACAGAGCACCGCTGTTTCACTTAAGGGAAGAAATATCCTCATCTGCGAAGACAACGTCATCAACAGTGAAATCCTGAAAGAAATGCTCGAAAGCGAAGGAATGTTGTGCGACCAGGCATTCAATGGCAGCGAAGGCGTGGAAAAGGCCAGAGGCCGCAAGTACGACATCATCATGATGGACATCCGCATGCCTGTGAAGGACGGTTATCAGGCTACCCGCGAAATACGGGAGTTTGATGTGGACACCCCCATTGTGGCGCTTTCCGCCAATGTTTTTGCCGATGAAATACAGAACGCCTTTGAATCCGGCATGGACGAATTTCTGGAAAAACCGGTTGTCATGAGCAAGATGTTTTCAGTTCTTGGCCAGCTTATTCCCCCCGAGTCTGACTCACCTGCGCAGGGGTCAGATTAACACCTCGCCAGACCGGCAGAAACTCTCTTTTCAGAAAAAATCCTTCATTCCTCCCTTGCGCCTTACCCTGAACTGTTTTCCACCAACAACGCAGCCGTAACTGTTCTTGTTGCAAATATCACAGCCATGCAGGGCGCATTATACAAATGCAACCTTTCCAAGCAGGCCTTGCACCCCCCGGAAACATGATTACCTGAAAAGAACATGCGGTAGCCAACTACTATGTTCACTCTTCTTGCTGCTTTGCAGTCTGCCTCTGGTGAGGTATCATGTACAGGACTGCACCAGATGCGGCAAGCCACAGATACGGCTATGAACGGCTCCTCATACCCTTCCAACCGGAGGCTATCCCCCGAAGGAGGCCATGATGACAACAGTTAAGAGCATCAGCGCGCAAGCCCTGCGGCAAAAAGACCTCAAGCAGGCGCTCATAGTGGATGTGCGCACCCCCATGGAATTTGCGGAAAAACGCCTCGTCCTTCCGACCACGCTGGCCCCGGTGACGGAGCTTGATCCTCACATGGTTGCCCTGCGCAGCGGGGCATTGACAGATACCCCCATCTATACCCTCTGCGCCAGCGGCAGGCGCGCGCAAACAGCGGCGGCCAAATTTGCCGAAGCCGGATTTACGGACATAACCGTTATTGAAGGCGGCATTGCGGCCTGCAAGGAAGCTGGATTCCCCACCACGGGGCAGGCGCTGCCCAAAACTGGCGAAACTTCGCCCACGCTGGACAGGCAGGTGCGCCTTGTGGCCGGGGCGCTCACGGCCCTGTTCGTTTTGCTGGGGCTTTTTGCGCACAAGGCTTTTCTGCTCGGCGCGCTCTTTATTGGCTGCGGGCAGGTCTTTTCCGGCCTTACCAACTGGTGCGGCCTCGCACTCTTGCTCACGCGCGCACCCTGGAACAAAAAGGGCTGCTCCGGCGGCGCGTGCCCCATTGGAGCTGGCAAAAGCCCCGGCGCAAGCTGCCAGTAATGCGACTTCCCCTCAGTGCCGGAATTTTCACCCCAGCTTTTTGCAAAGGAGTTCGCCATGTCTGCACCCAACGTGCGCGGATTTTTTGATCCCGTTACCGCTACCTGGACATATGTGGTCTGGTCTGCAACCGATGCCCAGAAGCGCTGCGCCATCATAGACAGCGTGCTGGATTTTGACCTCCACGCCTGCCGCACATCCACAGTCTCTGCCGATGCCGTTATTGATTTTGTCCGCCAGCAGGGCTTTGCGGTGGAGTGGATACTCGAAACCCACATCCATGCCGACCACGTCACCGCAGCCAGCTACATCAAGGAAAAAATGGGCGGGAAAATAGCCATCAGCAAACACATGCTGGATATCATTTCCACATGGACGCCCATTTTCCAGACTCAGGAGGACACGCCTGCGGACGGCTCGGCCTTTGACCGTCTGTTTGAGAACGATGAAGAATTCACCATTGCCGACATGCCCGCAAAAATAATCCACACGCCGGGGCATACCCCCGCAGACACCACCTATATTGTGGGCAATGCGGCCTTTGTGGGCGACACCATCTTTTTGCCCGATGTGGGTTCAGGCCGGTGCGACTTCCCTGGCGGCAGCGCCGAAGATTCGTATGATTCCTCCCGCAAGCTCTTTGCCCTGCCCGACGACCTGCGCATCTATGTGGGGCACGATTACCCGCCGGAGGGCGTGCGCGGCCCGCAGTGCATGGCAACCGTTGGCGAGCAGAAAACCGCCAACGTGCGGCTGAACCTGCAAGTAGGCAAGGCCGAATTTGTGGCAAAACGCAAGGCGGACGACAGCGGCAAGGCCGTGCCGCCGCTCATATTGCCCTCCCTTCAGGCCAACATGCGCACAGGAAAATTCGGCAAGGCCGTCAATGGCCTGCAATTTGTAAAACTGCCCGTGAACCGCATGTAAGGCCCAAGGGCAAACATCCAGTATAAAGGCAAAGCCCCTTCTTCCACCGGCATTGCCGGAATGGACGAAGGGGCTTTAAAAAGATGTGTACAGGCAGGAGCCTGGCAGCAAAAGGCTTGCGCCAGCGTGTACGCCGCTGGCTTCAGAACTCTGGCTATTTTTTGCCGTACACCGCCCGTGCGAGGTCAACTGCAAACGGCCCATCCATCCCCGTAGGCGTGGTATTGGTAAGCGTCACAAAGGATATGCCGTTGGCGCGGTCCATAAAAAAATGGCTCCCGTATGCCCCGCCCCAGCTCCAGGTATTCTGCCCCGCCGGATATGCCGCCTTTTGGGGGCGCAGCAGCACTGCGCCGCCAAAACCAAATCCCCAGCCCGGCGTCACAACCTCATTGGTTTTACCTGCGGTTACGCTCAGCCTTTGCGTCAAAATGGGGCAGACCTGATCCTCTGTCATGGCCTTCGCAGTATCCGGTTTGAGGATGGAGCCGCCGTTTTCGCGCACAGCCTCGAGAAATTTCAGGTAGTCTGCCGCTGTTCCAACCATCCCGGCGCCAGCGGAGGGGAAGGCCTGTTCGTCCAGCGCCCTCCCCGGCTGAAAACGCGTTGCGGAAACAGCGTTGGGCACAATTTCGGTTTCCGCCATGCGATGGGCCTTGCCATTGGCCCACACGTAGGGTGCGGCAAGCAGGTCAGGATCATCTGCCATAAAGCCCGTGTGCGTCATGCCCAGCGGCCCGGTTACAAGCTGCTGCACCACATTGGGCAGACTGTCCCCGCCAGCGCGGGATACGATTTCGCCAAGCACGTCAATGGCAAGGGAGTATTTCCAGTCTGTACCCGGCTCATAATAAAGCGGCACAGTGGCAAGCCGCCAGATGTTTTCTTCCAGCGTGATGGACGGGTCATCCAGGCCATCGGAAACTTCGGCCTGCGCCATGGGGCCATCGGGCGGTTCCGAAAATCCATAGGAAAGCCCGGCAGTGTGCGTGAGCAGGTGCCGCACGGTAATGACCGGATTCGCCTTGTCCGCAAGCGCAGGGGTAAAGGAGGGAATCCAGCGGGTTACGGGGTCGTCCAGAGCAATCATGCCCTTATCTGCCAGGGCAAGGGCCGCAGCGCTCGTAATGGGCTTGCTCATGGAGGCCAGCCGAAAGCGCGTATCCGGGCTCATGGGGATGGATTTTTCCACATCGGCCATACCCACGGCCCGGGTATAGACCACGTGCCCCTGTTGGGCGACCATAACCACAGCCCCAACGATGCGGCCCTCGGCCACAGCCTTGTTCAGCACGGCATCAAGCCGCTGGGCCAAGGCCGCCCCATCTGTTTTTTTGTCGCTGGCAGCAGCTGCGCCGCCAGCCGTAGCCAAGGCGCAAAGGGCAACAACCAGCAGGCCTGCAATCAGGACAACAAACCGGGACGCCAGCTTGCCCGCGGACAAATTCATTATTAGTTTCTTTTTTTGCACGCATCCTCCCAGCAGGCAAACCTGCCCTGCCCTATTTCTGCTGATAGAGCCACTTTTGGGCGCAAATGTAAATACCGGGCGCACTTTTCACAAGCACTCGGCGCTTAACAAAGAAAAAGCATTCCGCTAGGATTAAAACCAAGCAGGAGGACACCATGAATCCACTCTTCTCTCCCATCAAACTCAAAGGGCTGACGCTGCCCAACAGAATTGTCGTCCCCCCCATGGATCAATACTCGGCAGATGAGGGCCGCCCCGTGCACTGGCATGCCATGCACTACGGCACTCTTGCCGTTTCCGGAGCCGGGCTGCTCATTGTGGAAGCTACGGCAGTAGAAGCGCCGGGGCGCATATCCCCGCAGGATCTCGGCCTCTGGAATGAGGAGCAGGAAGCCGCCCACAAGGCCATGCTCGATTCCATACGTGCCTATTCTTCCACGCCCATTGGCATCCAGATCGGACATGCCGGGCGCAAGGGCGCTACGGGCCTACCTTGGCAAGGTGGCAAGCCGCTCATGCCCGCAGACGGCGGGTGGGAAATATGCGCACCTTCCGCCCTGCCCTATGCGCCGGGCCATCAAACACCAACAGAACTCACGGCGGCAGACATTGCCCGCCTTACAGAATCCTTTGTAGCTACGGCAAAACGCGCGGTGCGCGCAGGGTATGACGCCATTGAGCTGCATGCGGCCCACGGCTACCTGATGCACGAATTCCTCTCGCCGCTCAGCAATGCCCGCACCGATGCCTACGGCGGCAGCCTTGAAAACAGGATGCGCTTTCCGCTGGAGGTACTGGCAGCGGTGCGCGCTGTTGTTCCGGCCAATTACCCTGTGGGTGTGCGCGTTTCGGGCACCGACTTTGCCGAGGGCGGCTGGAATGTGGAAGAATGCGCGGTCTTTGCCAAGGCCGTTGAAACGGCAGGGGGCGCGTACATACACGTCTCTGGCGGCGGCCTTTCACCCGACCAGAAGATCACCCTTGCGCCCGGCTATCAGGTGGCCTTGGCTGCTGCGGTCAAAGCCGCGGTGAGCGAGCTTCCTGTTATTGCCGTGGGCCTCATCACGGAGCCGGAACTGGCCGCAAGCATTGTGGTCACAGGGCAGGCCGACATGGTGGCCATTGGCCGCGCCATGCTGTACGACCCGCGCTGGCCCTGGCATGCCGCCGCCGCTCTTGGGCAGACCATTGCCGGGCCGTCGCCCTATCTGCGCAGCAAGCCGCACAACGTGAAGGAACTCTTTGCATAAGGCTGATTTCCACAGCGCACGAGTATATATGCAGAAGGCCTCGCAATCTTTAATGATGCGGGGCCTTCTGCATTAACCAGCCAGATCAGTGCCGCGCGGGGATGCTCCCGGCGCAAAGTTTTGGAACAGAGCCTGCTAGGGATTGTCCACCTTGTGGGCCTGTGTTTGCGGCTGCCCTCCAGACACCACTTCTGCAGTGGCCTCAGGGCTGTTTACGGGCAGGGCTTCGGACTGGCCCGTCCCGTTGCGCAACTGCCAGCGCGTGATGGTCTTGTTGCTGAACATCCGCAGCGGGATATAAAAAAGAATGAACCAGAAAACCATGCTCGGCTGATTGCCAAATAGCGGCAAGGAAAAAGGCAGCTCAGGGCTGACTGTGCCGAAGCGCAGCTGCATCCAGGCCAGCATGATGGGAGCAGGCCACAGCGAAGCCACAAACAGGGCATTGCTGAGCGAAAAATAATAGCCAAAAGCCTCATGCCCCTGACGGTTTACGGCCTTGAAGGCTTCCTTGCCCGAGTTCTGCAAGGCTGATTCGCTCAGTTCATGGTAGTGCCGCATGTCATCCTGCAATTTTTTCAGGCGCTTGCGGTGCATACGTTGGGCCATGCGCAGGGTGGCAATGCCTATGAGGCCCGCCACCAGCGCAAGAATTGCTGTTCCCAAAAAGTAGGCTGCCTCGGGCTGCGGCACCATGCGGTACGGCAGCACAAAAAAAGGATCAAGCCAGACCAGAAGTTGTTCCATATCTCAGCGGCTCCGTTTTTCGCACAGGGCGATTCTACGCCCTTGCGCACGGGCAGATTAGCATTCTGTTGTAAAAAGGAAACACTGCATCCCCATGGGCAGGCCAGGGGGATGCAGTGTTTTTCATGTTTTCAGCATGTTCCGGGCATTGCCGGAATACTAGCCGAACATCTTGATGTTGAAGAAGCCGCGCAGGATGTAGTCGGTACCAACATACAGGGCCAGCACGATGAACAGGCGCTTCAACCAGATATCGGAGAAGAAGCGCGAGGTGTAGGGGCCAACAATGGAGCCCACGGCAATACCGGCCAGTTCAAGACCAACCAGGTTCCAGTCCACCAGCGCGCCATGCAGCATGAGGGTGGTGATACCGGTGATCATGCTGAGCAGCACGGCCAGAGCGGAGGTGCCGGCAGCAAGGTACATGGGAAGCTGGGTCACGCTGGTGATGAAAGGCACCAGCAGGAAGCCGCCGCCCACGCCCAGGAAGGCCGCGATGCTGGCGATAACCACGCCGCCGCAGAAGGGCAGCAGGGGGTTGAAGGCAAATTCCACGCCGCAGAAGGTGAACTGGCAGGTGGTAAAGGTGAACTTGATGAGCTTAACGCCCGTGGGGGCAGCAACGCCTTCGCCCTTGGCCTTGGCGGCAGCTTCAAAAGCCTTGGCGGCTTCCTTGGCCTTGGCCTTGGAACGCTGACCGGCGGGGGAGGTTTCCCACATCAGGTACAGGCCCAGCAGCAGCACGAAAAGACCAAAATAACCCTGGTAGGACGAGAAGTTCAGCTTGCCAGCGGTCAGCGAAACAGCACTGAAAGCGCCCACGATGGAGCCGAGGCCCAGGGCGAAGCCCAGGGGCAGCACAAGGCGCTTCATGCGGTAGTAGCTGAACGTGCTGATAACAGCGGAAAGCCCGGCGAGCATCTGGTTGGAGGCGCGCACGGAGTCGGTGACGGACTTGTTAAGAGGCGTCTTGCCAAAAGATTTGGCATACGCGCCAAGGCCGTGCACGGTCATGTGGCCTACGCCAGCCATAACGCCGCCAAAAGCGCCCACTGTGGAGAAAATCCAGCCCACCCACAAGGCCCAGCCAAAGGCCAGAATCATGTTGACCTTGGGGCCGCCGGGGATACCAAGATAGCCGGGTTCAGCCTGCATGTTGATGGTATTGGGGGCCGTTTCCACCTGTTTGGCGATGGCATTGGCAAGCACGCTGCCGTCAGCAGCAAGGGCGACACTGGCGGTCAGCACCAGAAGTGAAGCCACCACGCCGAAAAGTACCCACTTGTTTCTCATTCCAACTCCTCCCGATCAACGTCGCTCAAGCGAACGGATAATAATGCCTGGAAGCGCCCTGTTGAGGGGGCTTCCTAAAAAAACACATGCACCCACGAAAGCAGCGTCTGCGGGAACACGCCCCACAACACCACACCTGTCAGACAGCACAGAAGTACAGCCCTCACGCCCGCACCGCCCGAAGCTGCCTGTATGGTGGCGGGATGATTTGCCGGGGCCTCCTGCATGTACATGCGTCGTGCCACACCCAGATAATACCAGGCGGAAATGGTGCTGCTGATCACAGCCACCAGCACCGTTACCGTATACCCTGCCGAAAAGGCTTCTTTAAAGAGCATGAATTTGCCCATAAAGCCCGCAGTCGGCGGAATGCCCGTCAGGGAAAAAAGAAAAACCAGCATGGCCGCAGCAAGAGTGGGATGCCTTGAGGCAAGACCGGTATAGTCATCCAGGTCTTCACCCGCGTCAGCCAGAGGATTATTTCCCTGTTTTTTCCCGTACACGGCAAGGTAGCCCATGATGGCAAAGGCACCCATGTTCATGCACAGGTAAATGGTCAAATACGCCGCCGTGGCGCGCAGGCCATCGGCAGTACACGCGGCAAGCCCCAAGAGGGCATAACCCGCGTGAGCTATGGCCGAGTACGCCAGCATGCGTTTAAGGCTTGTCTGCATTACGGCAGCGATGTTGCCCAGAAGCATTGTCAATGCGGCCATCAAGGCCAACGCCCCGCTCCACTGAGCGCCCAGTTGCGGCAAGGCCATGACCAGCACGCGCGCAAGCACGGCAAAACTGGCCGTTTTGGCCGCCACAGACATAAAGGCGGTCACGGTTGTGGGCGCGCCTTCATACACATCAGGCACCCACACGTGGAAGGGCGCGGCAGCCACCTTGAACCCCATGCCTGCCAGCATGAGCGCCAAAGCAACTACCAGGGCGGGCATGGTCTGCCCGGTTGCGACAACAGGCAGTGCCGCAGCAATCCGCGCAAGCTCGGTATGCCCGGTAAGCCCGTACAGCAGGGACATGCCGAAAAGCAAAAGAGCCGAAGCGAAACTGCCCATCAAAAAATATTTGATGGCCGATTCGCTGCTACGCGGATCGCCAGTGCGCAGGGCCGCCATCGCGTAAATGGGCAGGGCCATGAGCTCAAGCCCCAGATAGAGCACAATGAGATCGCCCGCCGAAGCCATCACGCACATGCCCAGCGTTGAACATACTGCAAGGCAGTAATATTCGCCCTGGCGCATTTGGGCATGTGAAAAAAAACTTTCGCTCATTAACGCCGTAAAAGCAAGTGCTACTACGCAAATTGCTTTAAAGAGCGCTCCAAAGCCGTCAGCGCGGAACATTCCGTCAAAAGAAACGCTCCCGCCGCCTGCAGAAACTGCTACAATTGCTGCAAAAGCCGTTATTGCACCAACGACAGTCAGCCATTGCAGAAAAGCCCGCGCCCTTGGAAAAAACATGTCGGCGCACAGCAGGCCAATGGCCGTGACCAAGAGCGTCAGTTCCGGCAGCAGGGCCGGAAGTTCTTTCAGCAATGGCAGGGCCGAAAGAGGCGCTACGGATATGGCTGTCATGATAGCTCCTATGGTGTTGCCCTTGTGCCGCAAGGCACGTTGTCCGCCAGCTGTATGGGCCAAGCGCTGGCCTGTGGCGGGGGCGCAAACATTTATTGCCTGTGCGCGGGCCGGGGCAACGTCGTGCCGCCCAGCCCGCAATGCCGTCTAGACAAGATTACCTCTAAAATGCTCTAGTTTGCGGCAAAAACCGCAAAGGCCTGCTGGGTATCTGCCACCAGATGTTCCACCGTTACGTGCATGTATTCCAGCAGCACGTTGGGGAAGATGCCAATGCCCACTATAAGCAGGCTCATGGTCAGCAAAATGGCTATCTCGCGCCCATCAAGCTTTTCCCCAACCAGACCGCGCACGGTTTCAGACACCTGACGGAAAAACACGCGCTGATACAGCCAGAGCATGTACCAAGCGCCCAGTATCAGGCCGGAAGACGCCACCACCGCGGCCCAGGGCGCACGTTCAAAACCGCCGAGCAGAATCAGGAATTCGCCCACAAAGCCGTTGGTGCCGGGCAAACCCACCGCCGCCAGGGTAAAGACCATAAAAAAGGCTGCCAGCACGGGCATGACCGAGGCCAACCCGCCGTAGACCTTGATCTCGCGCGTATGGGTGCGGTCATAGAGCATGCCCACGCCCAGAAAGAGCGCGCCCGTCACTATACCGTGGTTGATCATCTGCAAAATGGAACCTTCCACGCCCTTTTGGGTCAGCGCAAAAAGCCCCAGAGTCACAAAACCCATATGGCTGACGGAACTGTAGGCGATCAGCCGCTTTACGTCCGTCTGCGCAAGGCAGACCAGCGCGCCGTACACAATGGCGATGACGGAAAGCACCAGCATGGGCTTGAGCAGCACCCATGCGGCGTAGGGAAACAAAGGCAGCGAGAAGCGCAAAAAGCCATACGCGCCCATCTTGATCAGCACGCCCGCCAGAATGACCGAGGCCGCCGTGGGCGCTTCGGTATGCGCGTCTGGCAGCCAGGTGTGCACGGGCCACATGGGCACCTTGACCGCAAAGGCGGCAAAAAAGGCCCAGAACAGCAGCAGTTGCAGCCGGGGATCAAAGTCGTTGCGCGCCAGCGCCATGATGTCGAAGGTATGCCCGCCCTTGAGGTACAGCAGGATGATGCCCAGGAGCATCAGCAAACTGCCCAGCAGGGTGTACAGAAAGAACTTGATCGTTGCGTAAATGCGGCGCGGCCCGCCCCACACGCCGATGAGCAGGAACATGGGAATGAGCATGGCTTCCCAGAAAATATAAAACAGCATGAGGTCTGTGGCGCAAAACACGCCCACCATGGCGCTTTCAAGCAGCAGCAGGCTGATGAAAAACTCCTTGGCCTTGACCTTGATGCTCTTGTACGACACCGCCACGCCCATCAGGGTTATGAGGGCCGTCAGGGGCAGAAACAGCACGCTTATGCCGTCCACGCCCAGAGCGTAATTGATGTTCAGGCTCTCAATCCACGCGCAGTTTTCCACCAGTTGCATCTGCCACAGGCTTTTATCAAAGCGGCCCAGGGCCACAAAGCTCAGGCACAGCTCAATCAGGCATACCGCAAGCGCGCCCAGCTTGATGGTTTCTTCATTGCGGCGCGCAACAGCCAGCAGGGAAAGCCCACCCGCCAGAGGCACAAAGATGAGCAAGGAAAGAACAGGTACAGACATGCGATCTCCCCGCTGTTGTTAGGAAAAAAAGCCCAGTTGCAATACCAGCAGGAGCGCTGCCGCGCCCCCGGCCAGCCATGTCAGATAGTGCGCCACCTGCCCGTCCTGAAGCCTGCGCAGGCTTGCGGACAATCTGCCGATGGCGCGCGGCACGCCGTTGACCACGCCTTCAATGCCGCGCGTGTCCACCACGCCCAGCAGCAGGTTATCCGCCAGCCACAGCGTGGGCCGCACAAGACAGGCCACATAGATTTCGTCCACCCAGTACTTGCGCGAAAACAGTCGGTACAGGCCGCTGAAAGCCCCCGCCACCTTGCCCGGCAGTTCCGGGCTGCGGCAATACATGAACCAGGCCAGACCGATGCCCGCAAAGCCAGCAACTACGGAAACAGCCATCAGCCCAAGCTCCACCGCGCCGGATACATGCACGTGCGGGTGCCCCGTCACCGGAGCGAGAAACTCCACCCAGTGGTTGGAGCCGCCAAGCACATGCGGAATACCCAGCCAGCCCGAGGCCACGGCCCCCACGGCCAGCACCAGCAAGGGAACAGTGACCACGCGCGGTGATTCGTGCAGATGCTCGCGCTGGTGTTCCGTCCCCCTGAATTCGCCCGTAAATACGCTGAAATACAGACGGAAGGAGTAAAAAGCCGTCATAAAGGCCACCAGCACGCCCACGCCCCAGGCCAGATAGCCCGTGAACGTACCCGCGTTGAAGGCCATGAGCAGAATTTCATCCTTGCTGAAAAAGCCTGCCAGCCCCGGCACGCCTGCAATGGAGAGCGAGGCCAGCAAAAAGGTGGCGCTGGTAATGGGCATGTACCTGCCAAGGCCGCCCATACTGCGCATGTCCTGCTCGTGGTGCATGCCCAGAATCACCGAGCCGCAACCGAGGAAGAGCAAGGCTTTGAAAAAGGCATGGGTGAACAGGTGGAACACGCCAGCGCCGTAGGCTCCCACGCCGCAGGCAATGAACATGTAGGCCAGCTGGCTGATGGTCGAATAGGCCACCACCCTCTTGATATCGGTCTGCGTGAGCGCGATGGTGGCGGCAAAGAGCGTTGTAACCGCGCCCACCACGGTAATGACGGCCAGTGCCGTGGACGACAACGCAAACAGGGCATTGCAGCGCGCCAGCATGAACACGCCCGCCGTGACCATGGTGGCCGCGTGGATAAGCGCGCTCACCGGGGTGGGGCCTTCCATGGCGTCGGGCAGCCACACATGCAGGGGCAGCTGGGCCGATTTGCCCACCGCGCCGCAAAACAGCAGCAGGCAGACAAGCGTGGGCGCGCTGACCGTATAGCCGCACAGGGTAAAGGTCATGCCCTCAAGCACGGCGGCCTGGGGCAACACATCCGCATAGTGCAGGCTGCCAAAAATGGTGAAGATGCAGAACAGCCCGAGCAAAAAGCCAAAGTCGCCGAACCTGTTGACGATAAAGGCCTTTTTGCCCGCATCCGAGGCGGAATCCTTTTCGTAATAAAAGCCGATGAGCAGGTAGGACGAAAGCCCCACAGCCTCCCAGCCAAAAAAGAGCTGCAAAAAGTTGTTGCCCATGACCAGCATGAGCATGGAAAAGGAAAACAGGCCAAGATAGGCAAAAAAGCGGTAATAACCTTTTTCGCCCCGCATGTAGCCCACGGAATAGATGTGCACCAATGTGCTGACGCTGGTAACCACCACCAGCATGACCGCCGTGAGCTGATCCACCAGAAAGCCAAAAGTCACGCGCAGGTTGCCGGAGGCTATCCAGGTATGCACATCGGCATTGACGATATTGCCCGCCAGCACGTCCCGCAGGGCAAGCAAGGCGCAGACAAGGGAGACGCCAATGGCCGCAATGGGCAGCCAGTGGGCGCGCTCGCCCCATTGGCGGCCGCAGATCAGGGTAAGCACAAAGGCCAGCAAGGGGCACAGAGGAATAAGCAGCAAATATATTGGCATGTTTACCCCCGCATCGTGGTTATGTCTTCGTTGCGCACGCTTTTGTGGCTGCGGAACAGACAGATGACAATGCCAAGCCCCACTGCGGCCTCGCAGGCGGCAACGGTGATGATGAAAATGGTAAAAGCCTGCCCGCGCAGCGCGTCCATGAAATAGCTCATGGCCACCAGATTGAGGTTGACGCCGTTGAGCATCAGCTCAAGCGAGAGCAGCATCACAATGATGTTGCGGCGCGTCAGAAACCCGGCCACGCCTATGCAAAACAGCACTGCTGCCAGCGCCATGTACCAGGAAAGGGGAATCACGCCGCGCCTCCTTGGTCTTTGTTGCCGCTCGCGCAAGGGCAGGCCTTGTTTTCAGCCTGCGCCGGGGCGGGTGTGCACACGGGCTGCCTGCGCGCCAGGGTCAGGGCAGCCACCAGAGCCACCAGCAGCAGCACGCCTGCAATTTCCAGCGAAAGAAAATGGTTGGTGAACAGCTCGCGGCTCAAGGCCTTGGTGTGCGTGACCTCGCGCAGGGCTTCAAGGGGCCATTGGCCCTTGCCGCCCGGTACAAAGCCAGCCACGCCCCAGAGCATGCCGCCGCACAGGGCAGCAGCAAGCGCATAGCCCACGATGGGTTTTGGGGTCAGGGCAGGCAGCCGCAACTCGCGTTGCAGGTTCACCAGAAAGAGCACAAAGAGGTACATGACCAGGATGGCCCCGGCATAGACGATGATCTGTATGGCTGCCAGAAATTCGGCCTGCAAGGTCAGGTAGACCGCCGCCATGTGAAAGAACAGCAGCAGCACCAGCAGCACGCAGTGAATGGGATTGCGCAGGCTGATGGCCAGCACGCCGCACACGGTTATGACAAAGGCGCAGTATAGAAAAAATATTTCACCAAACACCGTTCCACCTCCGCAGTGGACTTGCGCTCTGTTCCGGGATGCCTCGGCAAGGAGGCCTGTCGTCCACGTTCTCCGCCAGTTCTGCCGTGCATGCCTTTTCCGCTGCGGGCAGGGAGGCCTGCAACGTACGGGCATTGCCGCAGATCAACACAGATTTTTGGCAGGTCATTGCGCGGCACCGTCCTGATGCGCCTGACCGAGGCCGGGCGCGCCCGGGGTCGGCTCTGCGCCTTGCGTGCGAGCAAGCGCAGCGCGGTGATTTTTGCCCACCCACTGCTCCGCTCCGCTCCATTCCGCATCCACCGCCACCCGCTTGGCATGCGCAAGCGCGCCTTCGGGCATGTTGCGGGGGCGGCACAGGGGGTTCACATAGCCTTTCATGTCGCCCTTCTGCGCCGCAAAGTCGTCCCAGTTGTCCAGCAGGGCCTGCTTGTCAAACTTGAAAGCCGCACGCCCGTTGGCCGCGTAAGCATAGACTTCCGTCAGCACTATGGCGTTCACCGGGCAAACCTCCGCGCAGTAGCCGCAAAAAATGCAGCGCAGGGCGTCGATGTTATAGGTATCCACCACGCGGCTGTTATCCGCGGCGCGGCTCCAGCGAATGCGTATGCAGTGCGAGGGGCATACCCGCGCGCAGCGCATACAGGCAACGCAACGGCTCTCGCCGGTTGCGGCATCGCGCACCAAGGCATGCCGCCCGCGAAAGCCCGCGGCGACCACGGGTTTTTCTTCCGGATACTGCCGCGTAATGGGGCGGTTGAACATGCGCCGCAAGGTCAGGGCCATGCCCTGGGCTATTTCTGTCTGCAACAGGGTTTGCAGCCAGTTGCGGGGCGCTTTGTACTGAATCTGCATAGTTGCTCTCCTCGTCAGAGGCCCTAGCCCAGCAGGGCCTTGCCCAAAGCGGTAATCACAATATTAAAGAGCGCCAGAGGGATAAGCACCTTCCAGCCAAGGGCCATGAGCTGGTCGTAGCGGTAACGCGGCAGCGTGGCCCGCACCCAGAAAAAGAAAAACATGACGCCGTACACCTTGAGCACCAGCCAGAACGGCGGGAAAAAGCCCACCTCTACCGGGCCGCGCCAGCCGCCCAGAAAACAGACAACGCCCACCGTGGCCATCACGAACATGGACGTGTATTCGGCCATGAAAAACAGGGCGTAGCGCATGCCGCTGTATTCCGTGCAATAGCCGGAAACAAGCTCGCTTTCCGCCTCGGGCAGGTCAAAGGGCACGCGGTTGGTTTCCGCCAGCATGGCAACGCAAAAAATGAAAAAGCCAATGCACTGGCGGAAGGCGAACATGCCGAAAAACGAATCGCCCTGCGCGGCCACAATGTCGCCCAGATTAAGCGAGCCGGAGAGCAGCATCACGCCCACGAGGCTGAGGCCCATGGCGATTTCATAACTGATCACCTGCGCCGAGGCCCGCAACCCGCCAAGAAAACTGAACTTGGAGTTTGAGGCCCAGCCCGCCAGCACTACCCCGTAGCCGCCAAGGGAACTCATGGCGAACACAAAGAGCAGGCCGATATTGATGTTGGACAATGCCCAGCCCTCGGCCCACGGCAATATTGCCAGCGAGGCAAAGGCAGGCACCAGACAGATGATCGGGGCCAGCATGAAGATGGGCTTGTCTGCCGCCGAGGGGATGATGTCTTCTTTAAAAAAGCTCTTGATGCCGTCCGCAATGGGTTGCAGCAGCCCAAGCCAGCCCACGCGGGTGGGGCCCATGCGCATCTGCATATGGCCGATGACCTTGCGCTCAAAGTATGTGGCATAGGCCACATGCAGCAGCACGACCACCAGAAGCACGACAAGTTGCAGCACAATTACCAGAACATTCATGGTTTCCCTGCCAGATTGGTTGTAGCCGTAAACCCGGTTTGCCCTGCGCAGCCATAGGCCTTGCAGTCTGCCCCAGGTTTACCGGTCAGATTCTCCCAGCACCACGTCCATGCTGCCGATATTGGCGATAAGGTCGGCAATAAGCCCGCCCGGGGCAATGCTTGCCAGCGCGCCGATATGGATAAACGACGGGCCGCGCACGTGCATGCGGTAAGGCCTGCTGCTGCCGTCGCTCACAAAGTAGAAGCCAAGCTCGCCCTTGGGGGCCTCTGTGGCCACGTACACATCGCCGGGCATATAGATATTGTTGTCGTGCATGACCTGCCGCAGGCTGCCGCCAAAAAGCGCTGTTTCAGCCTCGCTGCGCCACGCCCTGTAGGGCATGAGCAGATCGGGGGCGTCTGCCGCTAGGGTCGCGCCCGGGGGGAGCTGATCCACGCACTGCTGCAGGATGCGCACAGACTGGCGCATTTCTTCCATGCGGCAGCGGTAGCGGGCGTAAATATCGCCATCGCTGCCCAGCGGCACTTCAAAATCCACCAGATCATAGGCATCGTAGGGTTCGTGCTTGCGCACGTCGTAATCCACGCCAGAGCCGCGCAGGCAGGCCCCGGTGAGGCCAAGGGCAAGAGCTTCCTTGCCGCTCAGCACGCCAACGCCCACAGTGCGCTGCAACCAGATGCGGTTGGTATCGAGCAGGGTTTCATACTCAAGTATGCGCTTGGGGAAGATATTGAGAAAGTCCTGCAGGCCGTCCATGAAGCGCCCTGTCACGTCCTGCCGCACGCCGCCGATGCGCGGATACGTCAAGGTGAGGCGCGCGCCGCAGAGGTCTTCAAACAGATCCAGCAGCATTTCACGCTCGCGGAAGCAGTACAGAAAGACGGTCATGGCCCCGATATCCAGCGCGTGGGTGGCAAGCCAGAGCAAATGCGAACACAGGCGCGACATTTCGCAGGCAATGGTGCGGATGTAGCGCGCCCGCAGCGGAGCCTGCACGCCCAGCAGCTTTTCCACCGCAAGGCAGTAGCCCGTGTTGTTGGACATGGCGGCGATGTAGTCCAGCCGGTCAGTGAGGGTGAGGGCCTGCGCGTAGGTGAAGGTTTCGGCCATTTTTTCAAAGCCGCGGTGCAGATAGCCCACCTGCGGGTCGCAGCTCAAAATGGTTTCACCCTCAAGCTCAAGGTCGAGGCGCAACACGCCGTGCGTGGCGGGGTGCTGCGGCCCGAGGCGCAGGCTGGTGCGGTCTTCGTCGCCTTCGTCAAAGCAGTCAAAATCATCAACGTTTTCTGGCAGTTCCCTGCCAAGCAGTTCCTGCACGTTCTGACGTCCCACAGGCTGCCCGTGACGCACAGGGCATTCAATGCTCTGCTTGCGGATATCACTCATGCTTTTCTCCCCCCTGCCAGCTCAGGGCGTCCGCCGCCCTGGCGTGTTCGCGCAATTCGGTCAGGCCGGGCCATTCAGGTACGCCGCGCGAGGGAATGCGCACAGGATAGGCCTTGCGCAGGGGGTGGCCCTGCCAGTCATCCGGCAACAGGATGCGGCGCAGGTCTGGGTGCCCCCTGAAGTGTATGCCCATGAGATCAAAAACCTCGCGCTCAAGCCAGTTGGCCACAGGCCACAAGGGCACGGCGGAATCAATACCCGCATCGGGGTCGTCCAGTTGGGCGCGCAGGCGCAGGGCACTGCGTTGATTCACGGAATACAGATTGTAGACGACCTCAAACGCGCCAAGGCCCTCCTGCTTGCGGCGGCTGTTGTCCACCCCGCAAAGGGAGCGCAGGTGCATCATGTCAAAATGCTCCCTGGCGTAGACCAGCACATCAAGGATGCGCCCGTGGCGCAACAGCACTGCCGTCTGGCCACGAAACTCCTGTATGTCGAGCACTTCCTGCGGAAAAGCCTCACGCAGCAGACGCGCTATCTCCAGGGACTCCATCGAAATTGCTCCTTGTTAATTTTCTCCTGCAACTTGATAAAGCCGTCAAAAAGCGCTTCCGGCCTCGGGGGGCAGCCCGGAACATAGACGTCTACCGGAATGATCTGATCCACGCCCTGCGTTACGGCATACGACTGAAAAAGCCCGCCGCTGCACGCGCAACTGCCCATGGCGAGCACATAGCGCGGCTCGGGCATCTGGTCATAAACCCTGCGCAGCACCGGGGCCATTTTTTTGCTCAGGGTTCCGGCCACCACCATGCAGTCTGCCTGCCGGGGGCTGGCGCGAAAGATGATGCCAAAGCGGTCAAGGTCGTGCGTTGATGCGCCTGTGGCCATCATTTCGATGGCGCAGCAGGCAAGGCCAAAGGTCACCGGCCAGATGGAGCCGCAACGGCCCCAGTTGACCAGGGCGTTGAGCGGCCCGAGCACGGCGTTGGCTCCGGGGAAAAACCGCAGGCCGTCCTTGTGCACCACAAGCGGCTGGCCGCCTTGCGCGGCGGCGCGAGTTTCTACTTCACCCATTCAAAGGCCCCCTTTTTCCAGGCATAGGCGTAGGCCAGCACCAGCAGGGTCATGAAGGTCAGCATTTCCGCCAGCCCAAGGCTGCCCAGACGCACAAACTCCACTGCCCAGGTGTAGAGGAAGATGGCTTCCACATCGATGATGACAAAAAGAATGGCAACGTAATAAAATTTGATGGAAAAACGCGTGCGCGGCTCGGCTGTTGGCTCATTGCCGGATTCATAAGGCATGAGCTTTTCGCGGTAGGGCCGACGCATGCGGAAAAACCGCCCGAAAAACAACGTAAGCACGCCAAAAAGCAGCGCAATAATGAGCAGCAGCAGAATGGCAAGATACTCTTCTCCGGCAACCGTCGGCACCATAAAAAGCCACCTTGTTGAATGTCTTCGTCATAATTCCGGGCGGGCAGGGCCGAACAATCACGCGGCCCTGCTCCGCAATCGGCGTCTCCTGCCAGAGACGCCGCCAATCAACCCGAACATTCTGCCGCATGCCCTGTGAGGCCCGGCAGAAAACAAAACACGTTTAGCGCACAACAGGCCTGTTGCGCTGCATCTGCTCGGCAAATTCCTGCCGCTTCTCCTGGCTGGCCGCATCCGGCGTGGAGAATTGCAGGCAGCTCATGGCGCAGGTGGTTACGCAGGCAGGCTTGAGGCCCTGATCAATGCGGTCGCGGCACAAGTCGCACTTATCCACCTTGCCGGTCTGGGCGTTCCACTGGGGCGCGGCCCAGGGGCAGGCGGTGATGCAGGCCTTGCACCCTACGCAGGCCGAGGTTTCCACATAGACAATGCCATCATCCCTGCGGCGCATGGCCCCTGTGGGACAGGCCTTGACGCACCAGGGATTTTCACAGTGAAAGCACGAGGTGTACACAAAGCCCAGCGCGGGCTTGGGTTCGGTCTGCTCCACGGAAAGAACGCGGCAGAAAAAAGCCCCCGGCCCGCCGTTGTGCAAGCTGCGGCACTGAACCTCGCAAGCCTTGCAGCCTATGCAATCCGCCGAATTGTGCATGACAATATATTTGCTCATAACCATCCTCCCACGCGGCTCGGTGGGTTGTTCCCGTAAATTTCCTTGCAGTATCAGGCCATGCCTTTGACAATATCCGAGGCGGAGTCCGCCTTATGCGGCACCGGGACGGGCCACTTTCTCAAGCGTGACAAAATGCTCCTGCATGGCAAGGCCGCCGCCGCCCATATCCTGCATGTCCAAGCCACCGCGCAGACACTTGCTGTCAGAAATGCCCTTGTGGAAGGCGCGACTTTCGCAAGGCAGGTCGTGGCCGAAGCCGTGCACCACAAAGATGGCCTCGGGATGGATGGCAGAGGTGATCTTGACCCCGGCTTCGCCCATGGCATTGCCCGCAGCATCACGCAGGCGCACCCGGTCGCCGGGATTGATGCCAGCGGCCTTGGCCTTTTTGTTGTTGATCCACACGGTATTTTCAGGAACCTGCTCAAGCAGCAGCGGATTATTGATGGTATGCCCCTGGGTATGCACGGCCACGCGCCCAAAGGTAATGCGGTAGGCCCCTTCGGGCGGCGTGACGGGCGGCGTGTAGGGAGGCAGCATGTTTTCACCGCAGCCCTTGCCGTAGCCCTCGCTGGTCAATTCCACCTTGCCCGAGGCAGTGGGGAAGGAATAATTTGCCAGATCCACGTACAGAGGGTCGCTGGTGAGCGAAACAAAGCCTTTTTCGGTAAAGTCCGCGCTGGTGAGGCCTGTTCCTTCAAGCTGAAAGCGCCACACGTCCTCCGCGCTTTCAAAGGCCAGCGGATCAAGCCCGAGGCGCTTTGCCAGCCCGCCGATGATTTCCCAGTCGGCCTTGGTGTCGTAGCGCGGCGGGATAACGCGGTTGCGCACAAAGAACTGCGGCTTGAGGCCGTTCTTGGTGGCAATGATGCTCTCGCGCGAAAGGTAGGTGGAAAGCGGCAGCACCACGTCTGAATACCAGGCGGTGTCTGACCAGGAGAACGTGACGCTCACAAGCAGATCAAGGCCGTCAAAGCGTTTGCGCAGTGCATCGGGATCTGGATAACCCTGCAAGGGGTCGTGCCGCCAGCACATGTAAGCCTTGATCGGAGCTGCCCCTTGCGGAGGATTGCTGATGGCTTCAAAAGCTTTGTGCAGCAGCCCCTTGCCGGGGTCGAAAGCCTTGTTGTCCGTACCAAGGCCGTCGGCACGCAAACCCTTGGGCGCGGGGAAGATATCCGTAAACTTTTTGAGCCCGGCCTTGCCGCATTCCTTGGGGGTACGGCCCGGCACTATGCCGCCCTTGACGCCCACGCCGCCCAGCAGGGCCGTAATGACTAGTGCCGTGCGCGCAACCTGAAAGGAATCCGCGTAGCGCGAGGTCATCCAGCCGGGATGCCAGATCACATGGGGGGCCGCAGCGGCAAGCGATTGCGCCAGACGCACAATGGCCTGCGCATCGACCTCACACTGTTCAGCCGCCCATTCCGCCGTGTAGGGGGCCACAAATTCGGCCAGTTCGGCAAAACCGGTGGTGTGGGCGTCCACATAATCCTTGTTGTACAGCTTGCGGGTAATGAGCGTGTTGATGATACCCAGATTGAAGGCATAGTCCGTGCCGGGGCGAACGAGCAGAAAATCATTGGCCTTGGAGGCCGAAACATTGTGGCGGATATCAATAACCGTCAGCTTGCAGCCTTTGCGCAGGGCCTGCATGACGGTTCTGGCCTCGCCCAGATTGATGGCTTCAAAGATATTGCGCGTTTGCAGCACAATGTGCTTGCAGTTGGCAAAGTCGTTGACGGCCATGCCGCGCCCGAGGCCCATGACGGCCTTGCAGGCGTGGTGGGTATTGAGGTCGCACGAGGTGCTGTGCGTACAGACGTTGGGCGAACCGATGCCCCGCATGAATGCGCGGTACAGGTCGGTAAACGGGCCGTCGCGGTCAGACCACAACACGGCTTCCTTGCCGTGTTGCTGCTGCACTGCAGCAATTTTTTGCGCAACATAGTCAAAGGCTTCTTCCCACGAAACCTTTTTCCACTTGCCTTCGCCCCGTTCACCCACGCGAATAAGCGGGCTCTGCGGGCACTCAGACTCGCGCTCAAGGGCCTTGCCAGCCACGCCGCGCGCGCACAAGGCCCCCTTGAGGGGACTGTGCGGGTTGCCGTAAATCATACCCACGGCACCGTCTTTTATTTCTACAGAAATTGGACACCTCGCGGTGCACATTCCGCATACACTCTGAACCAACTGCATACTGCCCATAGTGCTTCTCTCGTGCGAGTAAGGGATATTGTCATCTGTCTGCGGCACATCGGGCCAATCCAGAAATCAGCCTGAAGTGAAAAAAAATCTCTTCAAATATGCCGTTGCAAACATTTCCAAGCCACCGCAACTGTACTAATCTGGTCTGGTAATTTAATTAGGAAGCATTGTCGCTAACATAATTTTTTTTTAATTTCCAGCCAGGTTCCTGTTTTCACACACTTTCTTTAAACCCTAATTTAATTGTAGTTTTTATAACTTGAGTGCACGCTCAGTTTTTTTTATTTATAATTTCAATATATTGGAAATCACTTTTTTTATACAAGAGTGATAAAATATTAATTTCACATTGGTGCGGTGCTACCAATAAAATTGAGAACTGGCGCGAAAAGAAATTTTGAACAATCCAATCAGCCAGTTGCAAAAACAGCGCGTTTTATCCCTTTACTCCTAAAATTTTGAAGTGTTATACTATTGTAGTGAAAATCAACGCAAATACCTGCCAAAGGATCCACCAGCATGCCAGTGGAACGGATACCTATAGCAAATCTGAAGCCGGGAATGTACGTGCTCAATCCGGGCATTTCCTGGATCAATGCCCCGCTGCTCTACATGAGCGAGGGGCTTGTGGCCGATCAGGCAGAAATTGACGGGATCATTCAACAGGGTTTTACCGAAGTAATTCATGATCCGGAGCGTGCCGTTCCCACGTATGAACCGGGCTGCGCGCTGCCGCGCGTGTTTTCACGCCACATTGCGCAGGCGCAAAGAGCGCACGCTGCCGCCTACGCCCATGTAAAAGCCGCCATGGCTTCCGGCGAGTGCGGCAGCGCCGACATTGCAGGGGCCGAACCCTGCGTCAAATCCATCATTCTTGCTCTCAAGCGCAATGCCAACGCCATGCTGACCCTCGCCAACCTGAAGGGCTGTGACGAATATACTTACAGACACAGCGTCAATGTGGCCATTTTCGCCGTAGCATTTGCCCGGCATCTGGGCCTTGCAGATCAGCAACAACAACTCGCCGGTATGGCCGGGCTGTTTCATGATTACGGCAAGGCTCTGGTGCCGAGAGAAATCCTCAATGCGCCGCGCACGCTTTCCCCGGCTGAATTTGCCGTCATGCGATCGCACGTGCTGCTCGGCTATGACGCCTTGCGCAAGATTCCAAGCATCGCCCCAGAAATTCTGGAAGGCATAGCCCAACATCACGAAATGCACGATGGCCTAGGGTATCCCTACGGACTCAAAGGCTCGGCCATCGGCCTTTTTGGGCGTATCATCTCTATCTGCGACATGTATGACGCTCTTTCATCCAGGCGTGTATACAAAGCGGCCCTTTGCCCCAGCCATGCTTTGGGAATCATGTACAAAATGAACGGAACGGCATGGCCGCGCGGTTTTGCGGATTCATTCATAAGAATGGTGGGGGTCTTTCCGCTAGGAACAGGGGTTAAACTTTCAGACGGGCGCATGGCCCTCATAAGCAGCTGCAACCCCGACTTTCCAACCCGGCCAACGGTGATCATTATCAGGAAATCCGAAGGCGCAGCCTACATGGAAGCCAGGCTTGACCTGTCGGCGGAAAGCAAGATTTGCGTGAGCCGCGCACTTTCATTCAAAGAGACGGAAGACTGGGATATCCCACGCCTTTTGGGCATAACGGAATGAGCGGAATGAGGACGGACGGGGCAGCCGGTTTGCAGGCGGCACTGGCAGAAACGGAGAAAATGGAGAAGAGAAAAAGGAAGGAGGAGAAAGAAAAGAATCAGACTGTGCGCCTGAACGCGGTGATTTCTTCAATCTGGCTTGGCGCAAGCTCCTGGAGGGCAAATTCCGGCCTGGCCAGATAAAAGCCCTGAGCAAGGTCAAAACCCAGAGCAATCACGCTGGCAAGTTCCTCCTGGGTTTCCACACCTTCCGCCACGGTGAGAATGCCCTTTGAGCGGCAATATACAAGAATATTTGAAAGAAATTCCCTCTTGGATGCCGGGGCCTTGTGGATGGCGCGGATAAAAAAGCTGTCGATCTTGAGAATCTCGGGCGAAATATTCAAAAGCCGCAGCGCATTTGAGTGGGCGCAGCCAAAATCGTCAATGGCGATAAAGGCCGCCAGCTCCGTGCGCAGTTCGCGCACTTTTTGGGCAAGGCCCTCCTCGCTGCTGGCGGTTTCTATGATTTCAAACACCATGTTGCGGCTTATGTCTTCATAGCGCGGGTGCATGTTGCGCAGCTCCCGGGCATCCAGATACTGCGCGGAGATGGCGTTGAAAAATATTTTTCTGGCACCGAGCGAAGGGAGGTTTTTGCCCATCCAGTCAAAGATCATCCTGAACGTCAGATGCTCCAGCTGGGGCAGTTTTGACTGCGCCTCTGCCAGTTGCAGCACATCAAGCGGCGAGGCGAAATGCGGCGTTGTGGAGCGCATGAGCGCCTCATAACCGTAAATCGAGCCATCTTTCAGGCTCACAATGGGCTGAAAGGCAAAGCGGATCAGCTGACCTTCAAGCAGTTCGTCCAGGCGTTCCTGACGGCTCAGGATATTGGCCTTGGCCCGGTAAACTTCGGGATTGAACCGCATGAGCGTGCCGCGATTGAAGTTCTGCACTTCAAACATGGCGTGGCTGGCATAATTCATGAGAACATCGCCGGTCATGGCATCGCTGGGGTACACGGCCACCCCAAGCGAGGCGCGTATGCGCACAACCTCATTGGGCAGCTCGATGGTGGTGTTCAGCAGGGTTTTGCGGTTATCCTGCGCAAAGCGCAAGGCGCTTTCTTCATTATCAAAACCATGGGCAAACACTGCAAATTCGCTGCCCGCCGTGCGGGCCAGCAGCACTGCGTCATTTTCGCACATCTGCAAGGCTTCGACCACCTTGCTTATGTACAGGTCGCCCCCATCGTACCCATGCGATTCATTTACGTACTTGAGATTATCCAGACCGCACGAAAGCAGCACGCCAAATTTGCCGGGCTGCATTTGCAAGGCTTCGCGCACGCCGTGAACAAAGGCCCGGCGGTTCATGAGGCCGGTTTCCACGTCGTGATTCTGATCGTGCTCGACCTGTTTCTTGCAGGTCTGCGCCTGATTGATAAGAAAGGTCAGCCCGTCAGAGAGGTCGCCCATATCGTCAATGGCAGGCATGGGGTACCCTGCGCTGAATATGAGCAGTTGCCGCGCCAGACGTTTGAGCTTGGCGTGCAGGCTCTCAAGATGCGTGGAAAAGTGACGGCAGGATTTGGGCGGGCGCACAGACAGATCCCCCTCTGCCAGCGCCGCAGCGTAGGCAGAAAGATCAGCGCAGGCCCGCGTGAGCTCGCACAGTTTCTCTGCTGTGGGCTGCTGCCCGCAGCCTTCAAATTCGGCCAGCGCAGCGTCAAATTGCCCGCGCAGCAGATTATCAAGGCCGGTTTCAATATCCATGTGCGCGCCTCAAGTGTGAGCCTCAAGAAAAGTTGAAAAAAACAAATGCGGCATCAGGCCCACGCACGGGCTATGCATCAAGCTCAGCAAAACCGGCTTCCTGTATTCTGACCATACTTTCAAGCACAGCCGCGCTCACGGCATCAAGATCGCACCCATCGGGCAGATGTTCGCCCGCCTTGCTCCTCAGCATGGGCGCATCATGGCTGCAATGCGCCAGGGCGTTGGCCGCAGCAAGCAGGCGCGCCTCTATTTTATACGTCGTGGCAAGTTCGGGCGAATGGTGCAGGTTTATGGGTTCGGTAAGCAGCAAAGGCAGCTTCCACTGGTGCATCACTGCCGCCCCGATAAGCCCGTGGTCCATGCCAAGTTGCGCGGCTTCAGCCTCAGAACTGCCGCAATTTTCGACCTGTTCCATTTCTACCGTCTTTTCCCAAAGGTCTGGCCGTGCGGCAGCAAAAAAAATCTTGCCCACATCGTGCAGCAAGCCAGCTATGTAGGCCTCGTCCGGCACCATGACCAGACGCTCGCCAGCGCAGGCAGAGGCTCCGCATACGCCGGTATCTCCACCAAGAATATCCGCCAGGGTTCTGGCAATGGTTGCCACAGAAAGCAGGTGTTTCCAGAATGCAGCAACATCAAACGCCTTGGGAAGCTGCGCCTCGCGTATAAACGACGACATGCCCACCATCAACACAAGCAGGCGCACTTCGCGCAGGCCCATAATGCTGATGGCTCTTTGCAGGGTAGAAACCTTGAACTCAAGCCCGTATGCAGCCGAATTTGCCACCGTGAGCACACGTGTTGCGAGCCGGGGGCTTTTTTCAATCAGTGCAACGACCGACCGCACCGAGGCATTGGACCCTTCCTGAGTAACCGCAAACAGCAGGGGAAGCAGCTTGGGTTCAAACGGCAGCGCGGGCGGATTTTGCAAAAGCTTTTGCAAAAACAGCCTGGACTCTTTTTGAGATTGCATGGCAAAATCCTGAGCTAGGGTTTGCACTGCCCCTGCACACGGTAACACAACTTGCCCAGGCTGATGCCTGAACCCAACGTCTCTCATATACGAAAAACCAGATCAAAGACAATAGCGCGCAATCTTTAATAACTAATACCAAATGAACCTTAAAATCAGCACAACTTGATATGAAAGCAGATATTTATTTATTGGCAACAAGAATGTATCAACACGAGACCATCCCCTTCAATGCATTGCTCCACAGCAACTCAGCAAAAGAACTGAATAAAAATAGGAACCTTGATGCAAATGAAATACAAGCTTCACAAAGGATATAAAACGATTACATGAATACTGCCGCACAAGAATAAACAATTATAATTACGCATCACCATATACAATCGTCACTTCAACACCGCGCGTGTACCAGCAAGGCAAGACACTAATGCACACTTAGCAAAAACAGATATGCGCAAAATGCATCGGTACTCTTCTGCTTGCCAGCCAAGCTCTTGCCTCAACAGCCTTTTGGTGCTCAAGGGGCATCGTCAGCGGTCTGCCGCGCACTATCCACACCTGCGGGCGACAAAACAAAAAAATACCGAAAAAAAGCAGCCTTGCAAGCGTAGGGACGACTGTTTCATTCCGGAACATAAAATTCAAGCAAAAACTTTAGGGGAAAATGAAAAAAAAATTTCATCGAACCAGAAAAAGCATCCCTTAGCGCAAATACCGTGCAAAAGCAGTGAATAAAGCGGGCATCATACCATCTCTAAATAGAAATAAATCTCAATTTTTACCAACAACAGTTTTACAACATTGTTAAGAAATACCCTAAGATCATATCTAGACTTTTTATAGACAATATTTTCGACTACCCTTCGTTTTCAAGATACTCCAGTATGAGCTGTGCCACGTTTGCGGCGAGGCCCGCAGAAAGCATGGATTCGTGGGTGCCTTGCGTCCAGCGCAGAGAGATGTTTTCCTTCTTCAAAAAACGGGCCCAACCCTGATAGTCATCATTCAGTATTATCTGCGGGTTGTTCGCAAAATCCAGCGCGCGCACCAGCAGCAGCTTGCAGTCTGAAGGGCTTGGCCGTTCGTAGCGCGCAGCCGCCAGGGTGTTGCCGCGATAGGTCAGCAGCAGGTTGTCCATCTGCACGGCGCTGAATCCGGCAGGCAACAATCCGCTTTTCTCCCCGCATTCCACGAGGTAGCCCAGTTGCTGCTCGCGCGGCATGGCGCGCAGCTTTACGGGGTCAAAGGCCATGCCTTGCTGCAAGATGAGCTGCAACAGTTCAATGTCGTCCTTGGCGGCCATCTGTTTTGCGCGGGTATTGTCGGCCACGGTATCAAGAATGATGACAGGTTCACTGCGCTTGCCCAGGGCCGCATACCGACGGGAACATTCATAGGCCAGCAGACCGCCGAAACTCCAGCCGCCCCAGATAATATCGCGGCTCTCGACCTTGAGTACTTCGGCCAGATAATAATCAGCAAGGCTTTCAACCGTGTGCAGCTCTGTGGTAAGCGACGTGCGCCTCTGGCTGAAGCCAGCCGCCTCAACAGCGTAGACCGAATATTTGCTGCCAAGCAGGCGCGCAAGGTCGCTGTAGCAGAACACGCTGCCGCCAACAGGATGAAACAGAACAAGGTTCTTGCCGCCCTCGCAGTGTTGCAGCTGGATGACAGGGCTTTCGCGCTTTTCGGTCTTTCCGGCCAGGAGGGCCGCAAGCTGCGCGATGCTTGAATGCGTGACCAGCTCGTTCACAGCCACATGCACGCCCATTTCCTTTTCGATCATGGCAATAAGCCTGATGGAAAGAATGCTGTGCCCGCCCAGACTGAAGAAACCTGCATCGGCGTCAGTAATTTCAACACCCAGCAGGCGCTTCCATATCCCGGCCAGTTTTTCTTCCACTGGCCCGGCAGGCATACGCCCGCACTGAATTTTCACCCCGCCCAGGGGCGATGGCAGAGCCTTTTTGTCCACCTTGCGATTAAGCGAAAACGGCAGCTCCATCATGGGGACAAAATAGGCGGGCACGCAGTACGGCGGAAGGTGCTGCTCAAGATACCCGCGCAGCAGGGCCATATCCACATTGCCCACCACATAGGCGGCGAGGGTCTTTTCCTCCCCGGCGCGAAAGGTATCCGCCACCACCGCCACCTGACGCACACCCGGAAAGCCCGCCACGGCCCCTTCCACCTCGCCAAGCTCCACCCGGTTGCCGCGTATCTTCACCTGCTGATCTTCGCGCCCTCGGTAAAAAACAAGGCCGTTCTGCACATAGCCGTTGTCACCCGTGCGATAGCAGGGCTGGCCGTCTTTTTCCACAAACGCGCCGGGGCTGGCGCTGTTCAGGTAGCCGCGCGACACGCCATCGCCAAAAATCCACAGTTCGCCAGTGACGGAATCGGGCAACTCCTGACAATTTTTGTCCATGGCGCTGATGCGCACGCCCTCAAGCGGTCTGCCAATGGGATAGGCGGTAAAATCCTGATGGTTGCCCATATCTATGCGAAAGGCGCTGCTGTCCACCGTGCATTCCGTGGGGCCGTACACATTGAACAGCACCACGCCCTCGTTGCCCAGGATGGCGTAAAACTTGCGAATCACATCGGGCCGCAGCACCTCGCCCGCCAGCAGCAGGGCCTTGAGCGGCAAGGGCTGGCGCTGCTCGGCAAGCCAGTCTGTGAGCACGTTGAAAAACGCGGGCGTCATGTCGCACAGGTCAAGCCCGCGCTCACGCGCACAGGCGCAAAAAAGCGAGGGATTTTTACGTTCTTCGTCCGACAGCACGTGCAGGCTCTTGCCGCTGAAGACAGACACAGCCAGCTGCTGCACCGAAGCGTCAAACGACAGGGGCGCAACCAGCCCCACCCTCTCGCAGCCCGCCGCATAGGGCCGCAGGGCGCGCAAAATGTGCATGAGGTTGCGGTGCTCTACCACCACCCCCTTGGGAGTGCCCGTTGAACCGCTGGTATAGACGATATAGGCAGCCTGGGCGGGATCGCATGGGGGCAGGGCTTGCCCGCCCGCTGGCGGCAGATGCTGCGCCCCGAACCGCGAAACCGGAACCTGGGGGCGGCTGCCGCCGGGCCGGATGACCACATCATAGCGGAAGGCCTGCGCCGCGTGCTGCCCGCCGCCAGCTACAAGGCTCTGCTCCTGCTTTTGCCCCAATACGCAGGGCGAAAACGTCACTTCCACCGGCACAGGGCTGCGCGCCGCCCACTCCGTGAAAAACTGGCGGGGAACAAACAGTTCTTCAGAGGCATCAAGCCGCAGCAGGCTGCTTTGATCGCCGGTGGCAAGGGCATGGGCCTGCAAGGCTGCCCGCAGGTCATCGCGGCAATCCAGATCGCGCACCGCGCCCACAAAAACAAGGCCATCTGGCGTGAGCATCTGCACGGCGTGATGCAGCACCCTGCGCAGATAGTTGTAACCGGGGAAGTTTTCCACCACGCCGTTCATGACCACCACGTCAAAGGCTTGGTCTTCAAGAAAATGAATGTCCGCAGCTTCCATACGGTACGGCGTCACTTTGGCGGCAGCGTCAAAACCGGCAATACGGCTGAGTTCATTGCGGGCCAGATCCACAGCCGCATATTCCTGCGCGGCCCCGGCAAGCGCCTGCGCCACGCAGCCAGACCCGCTGCCCACATCCAGCACCTTGCGGCCTGCGCAGGCATCTTCCGCGCTGCGGGCCTCTGTCTTGTGAGCCAGACCGCATTTTTCAAGCACGGCAGCGGCCAGGGAAGCGAGTTCGCTTTGCGGGCAGGGGGCGGCGTCAAAATCGCTCTTCCAGCCCATGTCGCTGCCCGCCTGGGCCACCTGCTCCCAGTATTGCGTGCTTACAAGACCTGTGCCTTTTTCGGCGGCATCGTCATAGTCCTGCGCATCAAGGCAGAGCACGTGCAGGATGCCGGGATTTCTGTAGTGAAAATACTCGGCCTCGCGCAGGCAGGCGCTGTCGGCAATAATCAGGCTTGCGGGCTGCAGCATGGCCACTTTGCGGCTTTGCGGCTGTTCGCGCTCCACGGGCAGATACACTGCTCCGGCCCGCATGACGCCAAGGGCCGCAGCCAGATAGACCGCGCCGCGCGCGCACAGCACGCCCACTACGGCCTCATGCCCATAACCCTGCGCAAGGATGAAACGGGCAATACGCTCCGAAAGAACGTCCAGCTCCCTGAATGTCAGCCCAGAGCCGCCCCCGGTCAGGGCTTCGCCTTCTGGCTTTGCGTCAGCAATGCTGCGGAACAGATGCTCAAGGCTGGCAAACTCCTGCCCTGCCTGCATGATGCCCGCTGTTTGCGGGCCGGAGCCGGAAATACTGGCAGATTCAGGCCTTGCAGACTTTTTTGCAGGTGCGGCAAAGGAAAAATCCGATAACTTCATCATGCCGCCCCTTCAATTATGCCTTCAAGAAAATTCCCGTAATAGGTCAGCCAGTCCTGAGCGGTTTCCGCGCCAACCTGCTGCGGATCATACGCAAAATGCAGGGCCAGACCAGCCTCCTGTTCCCAAACCGAGCAGAACAGACCGTAACCCTTGCCCTGCGCATCAGGGATGGAGCAGCCACCCCGCGCAAATGCAAAGCCCAAACGCAGGCCGCTTTGCCTGGGGGGCATGCCAGTAGCAGCAAGGCCAGAATCCCCGTAATCAGCATCCACCATGGCAGATTTATCCGTCAGCCCCTTTTGGGTGAAGGCCAGCAGATCGTCAAACTCCATATTGTCGTCAATGCTGAACCTGATGGCGCGCACTGGCGGCACTTCCACCACAAACTGCTCCTGCTGGGTCACCTTACCCATCAGCACGGCAAACACAGCCAGCAGCACAGCCTCGGCAGATGCTCCCTTACCCGCAGCCACGGCCTCAACACCCTGCCGCAAGGCTGCCGGGGCCAAGGCCTCGCACGTTTCAAGGCTGGCCGCACCGCCAGCGGCGCACGGCAAATCAGCGGGCGTAAAGCGCAGCGGCGCGTCCGCAGGCGCGGAGGTCATGAGTTCAAGCATGCGCACATAATCGCGGGCCATGCGCAGCACGTCGGCCTCGCTGAACAGGTCTGCGTAGTATTCAAGGGCAATGCTTATGCTCTCGCCAATATCGCTCACAAAGATGGAAAGATCCGTCTTGCTGGAGAATTTGCTGAAACGAAGGGATTCAAACAGGCCCTGCCCTTCGGCGGCAAATTCAAAGTTCATGTACGAGAGGATGATCTCCGACAGTGGCGATCTGTCCGGCCATGCGGTCTGCCGGAGGTCGGCCAACAGGCTGTTAAGGATGTACGCCCGGTGGCGCATGCCCTCGTTGCTTACCTGCCGCGTGGCGCGCAGCAGGGCGGAAAGCGGCTGGTCGGGGTCTACACTGAAACGCAGCGGCAGCACGGAGGCCAGCATGCCCGCTGTGTTGAGATGTTCGCCGCGCCCGTCCATCGAAACAGCGACCACAATATCCTGCGAGCCGGTGTAGGCCTGTGCCAGCAGGCTCCAGGCGCAGAGCGAAACCTGATAGTTGGTCAGCCCTTCCCTGCGGGCCAGCCCCTTGATGGCCTGCACCAGTTCCGGCGCGAGGTCGAATTCATACGTTCCGCCCCTGCCCGTATGCACCCGGGGCCGGGGATGCGATGCGGGCAGATCCAACCGGGGCAGTTCGCCCTTGTAAATATTCTGCCAGTAGGCTGCGGCTTCGGCATCGGGATGCGTGACCTGTTGCCAGGCGATATCCTTCATCTGCGCGGTCACAGGCGCAAGCTCCAGCCCGTGGTACAGGCGGTACAGTTCCACATTGAGCAGCGACATGGTTCTGCCGTCCCCAAGGGCATGGTGCAGATCAATGAACAACACCTTTTCACCCGCATCGGTCACAAGCAGGCAGGCGCGAAAGCCCGTTTCGTTGCGCAGGTTAAAAGGCCGGATAACAGCATCCTTGTGCGCAAGATCGGGGATGCGCCTTTCTTCAAGGGTAAATCCCGTAAAAGGATGAATAATCATGGCCGGGCGCTCGGCCTCAAAATCGCAGAAGCTCGTGCGCAGCGCCTCGTGGCGTTCCACAAGCTGGGCAAGGGCCTTTTCAAGCCGCGCCGCGTCCGCATCGGGCGGCATCACAAGGAATGCTGGCAGGTTGAAACCCAGATCGCCCTCGCTGACCATGTCGGCATACAGGATGGCAAGCTGCTCGTTGCCCACGGGGTACTTATCCAGAACCGGCGTTGTTTCCTCGGCTTTTTGCAGCGGCTGCGCTGGCTTGCGCGAGGCCAGGGCGCGGTCAACGATATCGCCGAGGGTGTCGCTTTCCAGCAGATCCGCCACCGCGAGGGCAAGCCCCGCCTCCTTGTCCAGCCGGTTCACAATACGTGTTGCGGCAATGGAATCCCCGCCCAGATCAAAAAAGTCGTCCTCTCTGGTCAGGGGCCTGTCATAGCCAAGGCAATCGCGGATAATCTCAAGCAGGGCTGCCCCATCAAGATGTTCGGCATTGACGCCGGGTTGCGCCTGCTTGGCCTTGCCCTGCGCCGCTCCACCGCCGATTGACGCGCTGCCGGGCAGGCCGTTAAGGGCAAAATCCGCTGCGTTTTCGCCCGTCATGCCCACAGCCACAAGTTCCTCGCCGCTGGCAAGCGCGGCCTCTAGCACGGCAAGGGCCTGCTGCGGCGCAAGCATGGTCGCGGCCTCCTGCCCATCGCCAAGCCCCTCGCGAACGGCCATGCCCACGCCCGACCATGTGTTCCAGTTGATGGAAAGCGCAGGCAGCCCAAGACTGCGGCGATACCGGGCAAAGGCGTTCAAAAAGGCATTGGCGGCGGTGTAATCGTTCTGCCCCGGCGCGCCCACAAGAGCAGTGCGCGATGACGCCAGCACAAAGAAGGCCAGATCATCGCCAAGGGTTGCCTTGTGCAGGTTCCAGGTTCCAGCCACCTTGGGGGCCAGCACGGATTCGTATCCCTGCCTGTGGCTGGTCAGCAGGTAACCCCTGCCAGCCACGCCAGCCGTATGAATGACGCCCTGCACGGGGCCGACCTCGCGCCGGATTTTTGCAAAAACCTCTTCAACCTGCGCGGCATCCGTAACGTCGCAGCGGAAGGCGGCAAAGGGCACGCCCTCCAACGCATGAGGCGGCAACTGGCTGCTTCTGTGCAGCAAAACCACGCGCGCGCCGTGGCGCTCGTGAATCTGGCGCGCCAGCGTCTGCCCCATGCCGCCAAGACCGCCGGTAATCACCACGCAACCGTCCTTTGTGATGACAGGCGTGGCAGTAGTGGTAGGTGCAGACGGCAGTTTGACCAGCTCGCGCACACGCACCGCGCCATCGCAAGCCGCCACATACGGCCCGTCAACCAGCCCGAGGCTGGCCACAAAGACTGCTACGGAAGCTGCGCTCTGCTCTTCAAGCTCCACATAGGCGCAGGAAATTCTGGGTTCTTCCCACGGCAGGCAGAGCAGCGGCCCCATGTACAACGCGCCCTGCGGCAAACATGCCTGATGCGGTTCGTGGGCGGAGGTATCCGGCACAAAGGCACCGCTGCCCACAACGGTGACGCGCAATGGGCGGCGCAGTCCACCGCTGCAAATCTCTTGCAACAGGGCGCAGAGCGGCCACGTGTCGTTTTGCCCGCCAGACTGCAAGCTGGGCAGCCAGAGCAGATGATCTGTGGGGCCAGCCAGAATTTCATGCGCCAGACTGCGGATTTCATCCGCCTGCAAGGGCAAGGGACGGTGTGCGTGGGCAAGCGGCTCCAGAGCCTCACTCAGGAGGCCATCCTGCCCGCCAAACAATATGGTGGTTTGCGGCCCGGCCACAGAACCTTTCAGATCGGCCTTTTTCCAGCCAATGCTGTACAGTTCCGGCTCAGGCTGCGAAACATCCGGGCCGGAACTGCCAGCGGATTGCCTCTTGCGCAGGGCCATAAAGGTCATGCCTTCAAGCTCCGCAACAATCTGGCCGGAGGCGTCCGTCACCGTGCAGTCGGCCACGATCATACCCTGCTGGCGGTCGGTGATACGCACAAGCGCAAAGGCCTGCGCGGTCAGGGGGCTGTGGAGCCGCGCCATGCGGCAACCAGCGGGCACAAAACCGTAAGCCCCGCGCAGGGCAAGGCTTGCGGCAATGTCCATCATGGCCGGATGCCAGCGGAAGGTATTGAAATCCGCACGATAGGCGTCAGGCAGGCACAGCTCTGCCAGCAGGGTATTGCCGTCCTCCGCCACCCAGAGCGCCTTGCGGCACTGCCAGCGTTCGCTGACCATGAGCGGCGAATCTTCCGGCGTGTCTTGCTGCGCAATTTCGCGCAGGTTTTCGCGCACTGTAGCCAGATTCAACGCCGCAGGGCGGGCAATCCCGCCGCGCAATAAACCGCTCGCAGCCACGCTCCAGGTGCCGGAGTCCTGCCCTTTAGTAGAAGTCTCGCCAGCCTTGCGGTTGGCAGGCTCAAAGTGGTGCAGCTCCACGGCAAGGGCATCGCCCTGCTCCTGCGTCAGCAGCACCGCGCGGCATCCGGGGCCGCAGGTTACGGGCTTGCGCCAGCGCAGATCGTGCAGACTCAGGGAGGCGGCTCCGCCAATCCACCCCAGACAATCCAGCAGACTCATGCCCACGAGCAAGGGGGTGCCCTCAAGCCTGTGCTCCGCCGCTGGCCAGAAATCCGGCCTGTCCACGGCAAGGGCAAAGGCCTTTCCGGCAGGCGTCATGACAGGTTCGGAAAGAAAGTGCGCTGCAAAGCGCGGCCACAGCGTAGCGGCGGCGAGGGGGGCTGCGGGCAGGTGCACCCTGTAAACGGGCCTTTCTGCGGGCCATGCAAGGCTTGCCCCGTCAAGATAGGCGCTGGCGGCTGCCTGCGCCGCTTCCTGCGAGGCAAGGAATGCGCCGGGGAGCGGGTTTTCCATGCTGTCCCGGCTGTCATGGCGTGCCGCATTGCCCAGGGCAACGCCCGTCAGGCCAGCCTCCAGCTGTTCAAGCAGTTCCTGCCGGGAACGCGCCACAAAGGCCGCACGCACAGGCAGGGCATCCCGCCCAGTCATGAGGGTGGCGGCAACGGCATGCAGGGGCCAGCCCTCGTTGCGCGCAACAGCCGCTGCGACCGCCCTGGCGTAGTCCTGCAACGCGGCCTCGTCCGGGGCGGAAAGCACTACGCACTGCCAGTGGCCGTCGTCCTGCGGCAAAGGCTCCGCCTGATGCTCCGCCACAATCACATGGGTATTTACGCCGCTGAGACCAAAGGAACTGACGCCGCAGCGCCAGGGCCGCTCCTGCGGAGGCAGCGGCTCAAGCATCTGCGCCACGCGCACGGGCGCGGCCTCAAAATCAATATGCGGATTGGGCCGCTCAAAATGCGGTTGCGGCGGCACAAGGCCGTTTTCAAGACAGAGCACGGCCTTGGCAAGCCCGGCTGCGCCAGCGGCTGCATCCAGATGCCCCAGATTGCCCTTGACCGAACCGATGAGCGCCTTGTGCTCCCGCCGCGCGCCCTGCCGGGCAAAGGCCCTGCGCAGACCCTCGATTTCCACCGGGTCGCCCAGAACTGTGGCCGTTCCGTGGGCTTCAAAAAACTGGATGTCCGCCAGGGAGACGCCCGCATTCCGCGCAGCGCGGTCAATGACCTCGGCCTGCGCCTCGGGATTGGGCGCGGCCATGCTGGAGGACTTGCCGTCCTGATTGACGGCGCTGCCGGGGATCACCGCATGTATGGCATCGTGATCGCGCAGTGCGGCATCCAGCGGCTTGAGCAGAAATACCGCCGCCCCTTCGCCCGCGCCAACGCCTTCGGCCCCGGCGTCAAAGGTTCTGGTGCGGCCAGAGGCCGACTCAATGGCAAAGGCCGCATCGGCCTTTACAGGCAGATCAATAACGTGCGCGCCGCCCACAAGGGCCACGGCGCACTCGCCCTCGTGCAGGCTGCGGCAGGCCTGATGCAGGGCCGCCAGCACAGACGAACAGGCCGTATCAACGCTGGCCGCAGGGCCGTGCCAGTTTTTCATGTAGCTCAGGCGGGCCAGCGCGTTGGAAGGCACATTGAGCAGGTAGGTCTGCTCCGCCAGATCGGGAAAGGCCCGGGTTACGGCAGTCTGGAACAGGCGCACCGGGCTTGCGCCCACAAAAACGCCCACATCGGCGTTTTCAAGGGCGCTGCCGCCGTAGCCCGCATCATCCAGAGCACGCAGGGCTGTTTCAAGAAACACGCGCTGGGCCGGGTCAAGCAGGCTGGCATCGTTGGGCGAAAGCCCGAACCGCCGATAATCAAATGATGAAATATCCGAAAGATAGGCCGCCTCACGCAGGCGGGCATCGTCAAAGGCAAGGCCCACGGCATCAAATATCTGCCGCGTTTCGCCGCGCCGCTTTTCGGGCATGGGGATATTCTTGTCCGCGCCTCTGGCAAGATCACGCCAGAAGCTCTGCACATCGGCATAATCGCCAAGGCGCACGGCCATACCGATAATGGCTATGGGCGCTGTGGTTGCGCGGCAGGTTGCACCGCTGCTGCCAGCATGCTGCGCCCGCGCAATAAAGGCGGCCTGCGCGCGGATGGTGCTTTCTGAAAAAAGCCCCGCCAGCGTGAATACTCCCGGCCACTGTTTGTCCAGCAGGGTGTGCAGCCGCACCAGCAGGAGCGAATTGCCGCCCGCGTCAAAAAATCCCAGATCAGGCCCCGTTTCCACTTCCGGCATGACCTGCCGCCACACCTCGCGCACGGCCTCTATCTGCGCAGGGGAAACGCCGGATTCCGAGCCAGTTTCCTCGCCCGTTTGCGAACCTGCCTGCAAGGCATCCGGGCCAAGCGCAGCAGGGGCGGCGCTTTTTTCTCCACCCGCCAGCAGGGGGTTGCCCTGCAAGCGTTTGCGGTCGGCCTTGCCCGAGGGGCTCAGCGGGATGTCTTGCACCACAAAAAAGCGGGAGGGACACATGTAGTTTGGCAGCAGGGCCGCAAGCTCGGCGCGGATGCCCGCCAGATCAAGCCGCGCGCCGCCCTGCGGCAGCAAAAAGGCCTCAAGCGCCGCGTATTCGCCAATGCGTCCCATCCGCACTACGGCCTGCGATACGCCCCGGCAGCGCCCAAGCGCGGCCTCGACCTCGCCAAGCTCAATGCGATAGCCGCGAATTTTCACCTGATCATCGTTGCGCCCGAGGTATTCAATGCTGCCATCGGCCAGCCAGCGCCCCAGATCGCCCGTGCGGTACATGCGGCTGCCAGGGGCAAAAGGATCAGCCATAAAACGCTGGGCCGTGAGTTCTGGCCTGTTCAGATAGCCTCTGGCAACCTGTATGCCCGAGATATAAATCTCGCCCGTAACACCCAGAGGCACAGGGTGCTTGCAAGCATCCAGCACGTACAGCCGGGTATTGCTGACCGGGCGGCCAATGGGCACGGCATGGGGCGGCGTGTTCAGGCAGGGCTGCCACGATACGTCCACAGTGGCCTCGGTGGGGCCGTAGAGATTGTGCAGCTCCACCTGCAACGGTTCCGCATGCGTCAGGGCGTTCCACCGCGCCACCAGTTCGCGCGGCAGAGCCTCGCCGCTTGTGAACACGTAGCGTACTGACCGCAGCCTGCGCACATCGCCGGGGTGCGCCTCCAGATGATCCAGAAAGGCCCGCAACATGGACGGCACAAAATGCAGCACCGTGACCCGGCGGGCCTCTATGGCCTGCACAATGAGGGCGGGATTTTTCTCCGCATTCGGCTCCAGCAGGGCAATGCCCGCGCCCTGCCACGACCACCAGAACAGCTCCCACACCGACACGTCAAAGGTGATGGTGGTTTTTTGCAGCACCACATCGCCCTGCCCGATGGGAAAACGCGACTGCATCCACAACAGGCGGTTGGCAAGGCTGGCGTGTTCGATAAGCACGCCCTTGGGCCGCCCGGTGGAGCCGGAAGTAAAGATCACGTAGGCCGGAGAATCCGGCGGCAAGGGTTCCGCTTCATAAGGAGGAACGCCGCCCGGCTCCTGCACGCCTGCAGTCAGCGCCGCAAAATCAGGCGAGAGTATGCGCTGACCGCACTGGCCATTCTGCTTATTCTGGCAGAAGGCTTCCGCAAAGCGCGCCTCGCACAGCACCACACACTCGCCAAGATCTTCAAACACAGACCGCATGCGCTCGGCAGGCAAGGTGGCGGCAAGCGGCACATACACAGCCCCAAGACGCAACACGGCAAAAATGCAGGCCAACATTGCGGGCGAACGTTCAAAGCACACGCACACATACTGGCCGCGCTCCACTCCCTGCCCTTGCAGCCATGCGCACACGGCATCCACCTGCGCGTTGAACTGCGCGTAGGAAACAGCCGCGCCCGCGGCGTCCAGCACTGCCGGGGCATGGGGGGTGCGGGCAGCCTGAGTGCGAAAACGGCTGTCCATGTCGGCGGCGATATCCAGAGGTTCCGCCGTATCATTAAAGCTGGCGAGTTCTGCGCGCTCCTGCGCTGGCAGGATATCCAGGTCGGCCAGGGGCTTTGCATCGTCAGCCAGCACGGCGTCCGCAAGGGTCAGCAGGCGCTCGGTCATGCGGCGGACTGTCTGCGGGCTGAAAAGCTCGGTGCAGTATTCCACATCCACCGTATAGCCGCCGTCTGCCCGCTCCTTGAAATAAAAACTCAGGTCAAACTTGCTGCACTGGTGCGGCAGGGGCAGAGGTTCCATGCACAGGGGCGCGCGGCCAAAATTGTTCCAGCTCGCATCTTCCAGCGCGGCAAACACGTCAAAAACCGGGTTGCGCGCGGCATTTCTCTCCACCGCCACGGCTTCGATAACTTTTTCAAAGGGGCAGCCTTGCGCGGACAATGACTTTCGGAACGCGGCATCCACCGTGCCTGCCAGTTCGGCAAAGCCGCCCTGCGCATTCATGCGTGCCCGCACTGCCAGCGTATTGACAAAGAGGCCCACAACGCCCTGAACCTGCTCATGCTCCCTGTTTGCCGCAGGGCAGCCCACAATGATGTCATCCTGCCCGGTATGGCGGAGCAAAAAGGCATCCACCAGCGCGAGCAGCACGGGGAATACCGTCACCCCGGCCCGCAAGGCCCAGTCTTTGAGGGCGTGACTGCGCCCAAGCCCCAGATCAAAGCTCTGCACGGCCCCTTCAAAGCGCTGCACCGCCGGGCGAGGATAATCCAGCGGCAGGCGCAGGCGCTCCGGCAGCGGCGCGAAGTCGCTGCATATCTGCTCAAGACCTTCCGCCTCCCGCTCTGATTCCCACAGGGCGTAGCTCGCAAAATCCAGATCAAGGGGCCGCCATTGCGGCTCACTGCCTTGCAGCACGGCGCCGTAGGCTTCGTTGAGTTCACGGGTGATAACTTCTGCCGACCAGCCGTCAAAAATAATGTGATGGAAGCAGAACAACAGCGCGTGGCTGCCGTCCTCCTGCCGGAACAGAGCCACACGCACCAAGGGCCTTTCCGATCCCAGAGGCAGGCGTATGCCCAGATACGCGGCATCAGTAAGGGGAGTGTCGTAACATTCAAGCCGCAGGCCGCCCGCAGGGGCAAGGCTTTGCTCCGGCGCATCCAGGGCCACGCGCAGGCGCAGGGCATCGTGCCTTTCTTCAAGCAGGGTAAGGGCATTTTGCAGGGCCACGGCATCCACCGGGCCGCGCAGCCGCGCCGCAAAGGGGATCACATAGACCTGACCGCCCTCATGAAGCTTTTGCATAAACCAGATGCGCTGCTGCGCTGGCGACAAGGGGTAGGCTGCAAGCCCCTCCACGCGGGGAATGATCACATCCGCCTTTGCCAGGCTGCCAATGTGAACGGCAAGGGCGCGCGGGCTGGGATAGCCCATCACATCTTCTATGCCCACCGCCACAGAAAGGCTTTTGCTCAACTGCGAGAGCAAACTCATGGCTATGAGGCTGTGGCCGCCAAGCTGGAAAAAATCCGCATCCACAGAATCCACAGGGCAACCAAGCACGGCGGCATAGGCCGCGCGCACGGTTTCCGCCAGCGCGTCCACATCCGGCCCCTGCTGGGCCGGGGCTTGCGCGGCTGCGTCTGTAGTCGCCTTGGCTGCACTTTCTGCCCCGCCCTGCTCTGCTCCAAACATTTCTGCGGCCAGGCCCGCGTTATTCGCGGCCTCCTCCAGCGCAACGCAGGTGCGCCCGGCCCCGGAGGCCGCTGCCGCAAGAACCGCATGCAGCCCGTTGTGCAGTGCAAGCGCCCTCTCTTCGGGCAAACGCTCTGGATCATACAAAAAGCGGAAACGCAGATTCACGCCGGGAATAACCGAAATGCCCAAGGCGTACGGCAACTTTTCAAAACCACGCATGTCGCGCAGTTCAACACGGTCATGATCAAAACGCGTATCCACAGGATAATTTTCAAAGACCATCAGGTGGTCGAGCAGGTTTCTGCCCATTGCGGCCAGGGGCACATAGCCATAGCGCATCTGTTGCAGATTCTGCTCTTTCACATGGGCCAGCAGTGCGCCCAGCGAGTCGCTGGCTGTCCAGCGCGCCCGCAGCGGCAAGGTCTGGATGAACAAACCCACAGCGGACTCAATACCCGCCAGTTCCGCCGGGCGACCAGAAGTGACCACGCCAAAGACCACATCGCGGCAACCATTGTTGGCATTGCCGAGCACAATGGCCCACAGCGCCTGAACAAGGGCGGAGAGCGTCACCGCCTCCGTTTTTGCCAGTTCTTGCAGGCTGGCGCTTCGGGCGGCGTCCAGCTCCAGTTCCACTGTCTGCGGTTCGCCAAATTCCCCGGCGGCGGTAGCGCGGGGAGCCGGTTGGGCCAGCTCAACACCGGTCGGCCCGTTGAAATCCTGCAACACTCCGGCCCAGTAAGCCCGCGCCGCACGTTCATCAAACTGCGTGCGCCAGCGGGAATAGGCCTCCAGCGGGAAAGGCTCCGGCAAACGGCTGTTCTCCGGCCCGCCCTTGGCCCCGGCCAGGGCAAAAAGCTCCCGCAGCAGCACGCCCATGCACCAGCCATCCATAAGCAGATGGTGGAAGCACCAACTCATGACGACGCGGTCGGCACCCCGGCGGAAAAACCGCGCCCGCAGCAGTGGGCCGCGCTGCACGTCAAAGCCGCGCTGCCGCTCCGCGCGCAACAGGGCCTGGGCTTCAGCCTCGGCCTCGGCTTCCGGCAAGTGGGAAAAATCGTGAAACTCAAGACTGGTGCGGCCCTTGTGCAAGACCACGCGGTAAAACTCGCCCTCCACCGGCATGGGAAAGAGCGAACGCAGGCTTTCGTGCCGCGCGGTGAGCGATTCCCACGCGCTCATGAGCGCAAAAATATCCACCGGGCCGCGAAAATGAAATTCCACCTGCTGGGTGTAAACCCCCGACTGCGCAAGCAGAGACTGATACAGCAAGGGCGCATGCCCGGCATCCGGCTGCGCAATGCGCTCCACATCGTCCGCACGGCAGCCGCAGGCGGCAAAAATGGCATCCAGGGTCTGCTGCGGCAGATAGGCGGGCAGGGTCTTCAGGGCGGCAAGCCAGCTCTGGAGCAAGCCGGAAACCCAGTCCTGCGGCAGGCAGTGCGGGCTGAACCACGCCCCGAGGTGCAGGATGCCTTGCTGGTCAAAGAAAACCGAAAGCTCCAGCGGGGCATCCGCCTCCATGTCGGCGTGGACAAGCTCGGGGATAAGCCCCGGTGCCAGAGCCGAGAGCATCAGGGAGGCTTCTTCATCCGGCTGGCCCGTCACGCGCCCCAGATAGTTAAAGGCAATCTGGGCCGCATAGCCAAATGCAGCCGGATTTTCCTGCCGCAGATACCCATAGGCATTGCAGTTTTCCGGGCTGAAATGCTGCGCCAGCCACGGGCCAAGGGCTTCGCGGGCCTGCGCGCAGTTCAGGGCAGGTTCAAGAGGCATGGGGCAGACTGCCGTAAACCAGCCAAGGCTGCGGCTGGCGTCAAAACCCGGCAAAAGTTCATCGCGCCCGTGGCTCTCAAGCGTTACGCGCACCGCCGCCTTCTGGCCCTGGGCGTGCAGGGCGCAGGCAAGCGCGGACAGCAGGTCGGCCTTGGCATCGGTGCTGTATTCCAGCCGAAATCCCTCAAGCTGCGCAGACAGTCGCGCACGGCTGGCGGCCCTGTCCCTGCCCCTATCCCTGCTCTGGGGCAAAAGAGCGCGCAAGGGTTCGCATGGTTCGGCGCAGGCTTCCTTCCACAAGGCGCGCTGCTCCGCAGACGGAAAAACCCCGCAAGCGTACAGCCGCTCAACTTCGCGGGCGCGCAAAGCAAGGCCGTGCGCTTCGCGCTGGGCTTTGCCTGTACGGCAATAATGGAGCAAGCCCTGACGCAGGGTTTCAAGCGAAAGCGCGTCCAGCGCGAGGTGATGCCCCACCAGCAGCAAAAAGCGCCTCTCGCCCTGCCGGGCCAGCATGGCCCCCAGAGTTTTGCCGCATGCCGCATCAAGGCCCGCCGTAATCTCCCCCACAGCCTCGCGCAGCAGGTTTGTCTGCTCCACAGTGTCGGCGAAATCGCGGCAGTGCAGGATTATTTTTTGCGGTTCGGCCAGCAGCACGGCATGATCCGGCGCAAAGGCCATACGCAGGGATTCGTGATATTCCGGCAGGGTTTGCAGCCATGCTTCAATGGTTGCCGTTGGCACATCCGCGCGGATTTCCAGCGGCAGCAGCATGAAAAACTGCTGCCAGTGGCTGGGATGCGCACCCATGAAATAGCGGGCAAATGGCAGCAGGGGAACCTGCTCGCCAGGGGCAACAGAAGTGTAGTCCATCGGCTGAACTGCCGAAGGGCCGCTGATGGCGCTTTCCAGCAGGGTGCAGAGATCGGCGAAGCGGGGCTTGCGCAAAAAATCCGGCGCGCTCAAGGCGGTTATGCCACTGCGGCGCAGAATGCCCGTTATCTGGATAGCCTTGATGGAATCGCCGCCATCGCGGAAAAAGTCGCTTTCTTCCGGCGCTGTGCGGGAGCTGCCGGGGTGCAGAATCTCGCGCCAGGCATCGGCCAGTACCTGCCGGGGATTGCGGCGGGCAAGGCCTTCGCAGGCCCGGCGCATGCTCTGCGCCAGATCGTCCAGCAGGGCCGGGGCATCGGCAATGCAACCCGCGTCGTACTCCAGCACAATGCGCGAAGCCGTGCCCGTTACGAGGGTGAAACTGGCTGTGAGCTTGCTGGCGCGCAATTCCAGCTCCAGCCTGTTCAGTTCAAGCCCAGGAACCCCCACGGGCTCAAAATGCGCATGCGTTGCCAAAAATTCGGGCACAATATCCGCCGTGCAGTAACGGCTGTGTTCAATGGCCTGCCGCATCTGGCGGGCGGCATCGGCCACGGCGGCGCTGTCTTCAAGGCAGTCAAGACGCACCCGCAGGGGGACGGTGTTGACGTAGAACCCGGCCGCGCAGAATTCGTCCTGCGTTTCGCGCAGGCCCATGGGCACGCCCAGCAACAGCTCATTTCTTTCAAAACGGCGGCAGAGCGTGCGCCCCGCCAAGGCCACAAAGCAGGCCAGCACGCTCGCGCCAGAATTTTTTGCCAGGATTTCAAATCCCTGCGCGGTTTCCGCATCAAGGTCAACGCCGATCATGGCCCCCTTGCGGCTGGCGGCCCCTGCGGCCTGGTTCACCGTGGGCACTGGCGGCGTAAGCACCTCCTGCCAGTAGGCCGCATCGTCGGCGCAGGCGGGCGACGATGCATAGGCGGCCTGCCTGCGGCAAAAAGCCTCCTGCACAGCCAGCAGGCCACGCACGGGAGGTTCGCCGCGCAAATAACGCAAGGCATTTTGCAGCAGAATTTCAAGGGTTTCGCCATCACCCGCCACATGGTGCACCAGCACCAGCACCTGAACGCACTGCGGCAAAACAGCGGCCACAAGGCGCACTGGCGGCTCCACACGCAGGTCAAAGGGCGTGTGGATCTGCTGGTCAAAAAATACCGCTGCTTCGCGCGCATCGGCAATGGCCACGCTGCACAGGTAGACCTCGCCCTTGCCCCGCGCAAAATGGGGATTGTCTATATCGCCCGCCACCGTGCAGTGGAAAAGCTCCTGCGCGTTGGCAGCCCTGCGCAGACCTTCCAGAAAATCCGCTGTTCTGTCGCCGCGCAGTTCAAGCAGCAGGGGCATGTTGTAGTCGATGGAGCCCTCGTTCACCTGCTGGTAGGCCCAGATGCGGAACTGCCCGGTGCTGAGCGGCGCGCTTTCAATGTCCGCGAGGGCCGACGCCGCGCGGACTCCCCCAAGCTGGGCTTCCACATCAAACAGCGTTTCGCAGCTGACAAAACTGCGAAAGGAAATATCAACGTTAAAGGTTTTGCGGATGGCATGCAGCAACGACATGGCGTTAAGGCTGTTGCCGCCCTGGGCAAAAAAGCTCTTTTCGGGATCATAGGCCCGGCCGAGTACGCGCTCAAAAATCTCCAGAAGCCCCGCATGGGCCTTACGGCCACTGCCGCCCTGCGCTTCGCCCCGCCGTGCAAGGCTTTGCAAGGCCTTGCGGTCGATTTTGCCTGTGGGGGCGAGGGGCATGGCTTCCAGCACGTGCCAGGCCGAAGGCACCATGTAGGGCGGCAGGCTCGTTCTGCTCCACGAAACCACCGCTTCTATGGATGCGCCGGGCCGCAGCACAAAAAAAGCCGCAAGGCTGGCCTGACCGCCCGCATCCTTGACTGCCAGCACCGCCGCCTGACTGACGCTTTCGCAGCCTTCAAGCAGGCAGGCCACCTCGGCCAGCTCCACCCGGTTGCCGCGTATTTTCACCTGATCGTCTGCGCGGCCCAGCAGAAGGATTTCGCCCTTGTCCGACCACAAGGCCATATCGCCGGAGGCGTAAAAGCGGGCGTTTCCTTCCTTCGGCAGGTGGATAAAGCGCTGCTCCGTCATTTCTGGCTTGTTGTGGTAGCCGATGGCAAGGCTGGCCCCGCCTATCCACAGTTCGCCCGCCATGCCAGCGGGCAGCTCGCGCCCCTCGGCATTGCGGATGGAAAGCGTCACGTTGGGGATGGGGCTGCCCACGCCGATAGGTTGCGGCTCAAAAGGCGAAACTTCCTTCATTGCCGCGCAGACGCAGGTTTCCGTAGGCCCGTAGGCGTTGAAATAGCGCAGGCCCCTGGCATAGTGCAGGGCATCGCCCGCCACCGGCGGCTCGCCCGCCGTTATGAGCACACGCAAACCGGGGAAGGGCTCTCCCTCAAAGAGGTTGAGGTACGAGGGCGGCAGGGTGACAACGGTGACGTCGTTATCAATCATGTACTGCCGCAGCGTCCAGGGCGCGTTGCGGCACTGGTCGCTCACCGGATACAGGGCGGCCCCAGCCAGCAGGGCCATGAACATTTCCGACAGCGAGGCGTCAAATATGGGCGGCGCAAACTGCAAGACATGGTCATCGGCCTGCACGCCAAAAAGTTCGATCTGCCCCTGGATCATGTTGGCAAAGCCGCCGTGCGGGGCCAGCACGCCCTTGGGCTTGCCCGTGGAGCCGGAGGTGTAGATCAGGTAGGCTCCATCCTCGGCCCGGGGCGCTTGCGGCAAGGGAGTTATTGGGGATTGGCGGTAGGCAAGATCGGCCAGATCAAGCGTAATGCCTGCCCCGGCGTCTTCCACAATATAGGCCATGCGGTCGGGTGCGGCCTTGGGGTCGATGGGCAGATAGATTGCGCCGAGCCGCTGGATGCCCAGCACAACTTCGGGCAGATTGGCCGTGCGCTGCGCCGCCACAGCCACAATGCCGCCCCGGGTAACGCCCTGCCCGGCCAGCCATGAGGCGCACCGCAAGGAATTTTCGCGCACTTGCGCGTACGAAAGAGCGTTGCCCCATTCGTCCCTGACGGCAACGCACCCGGCAAAGGCAGCCGCAGCCGCGTCAAAAAGTTCTGGCAGAGAGCGGATATCGTACGTCCTTGCAGGGCCGCTGCGCCACTGCGCGAGTTCCCGCTTTTCTTCATCCAGCAGATAATCAAGCTGCGGCGGCTCAATGCCAGCGGCAAGCTGGGCCACTACGCTCTCAACGCGGGCGACAAAACGCTCCACATCCCTGTCGCTCAGGTGGTTGCGGCTGTTGCGCACCGTGAGCGAAAAGCAGCCCGAGCGCAGCTCCTGCATGACCAGCATGCCGAAAAGGATCGGCTCCTTGACGCTGTGCCGCTGCTCTGCCTCAACAATGGGGAATTCCGGTGTGCCGGGGGGCGTATTGGGCAGAAAATTGACAAAGGTATCTGCCAGAAAGGCAAAGTTTTTGCCTTCAAGCTGGCGGGCAGCCAGTTGGTAAGGCGTGCGCACATGGCGGTAAAACGAGCCGTTCTGCGCGCTGACGGCCTCCAGCAGCCCGGCAAACGTATCGTGCGCGGCCACGTTCACCAGCAGGGGCGGCAGCGACATCATGGCCCCCTGCCGCCGGTGCATCACCTTGCGCTCCCCGTAAGCCACGGGGGCAAGAGCCACAATGTCCTTTTCTCCGGTCATGAACGACACTATGAGTGCGTAGACGCCCGTAAAAAATACCGCAGGGCTGACCTTGTGGGCGGCGATGAGCGCAGACGTTTCGCGCGAGGCTTTTTCTGACAGCACAAATTTCTGATGACGGCTCTCGCCAAGCACATCGGGCCGCCCCGGCAGGGCGCGCAGCAAACGTTTTTCTGGCAGGCGGGAGAGGTGCTCGTACCAAAAGGCCATGTCTTTCTGAAAACGCGGCGAGGCGCAGTGCGCCTGATCTTCAAGGTAGGCTTCTTCGCAGGAGCACGGCTCGCCCAGGTCTGGCGTTTCTCCGCGCGCGAGTGCTGTGTAAACGTCCGCAATAACAGCTATGTGAAAAAAGAATGCCAGCCCGTCCAGCACCACGTGCGAGCACTTCATGGCAACAATGCAGCTTGCCTCGCCAGTGATCACAAGGGCGTAGCGCATAAGGGGATTTTCGACCGGTTCTTCAAAAAACTCGTCGATCATGCGGTCGGCAGCAGCGGCGGGGTCCGGCTGCGCAGCGGCGTCCAGAACCCTGAAATCAGGTTCCTGCGGTTCGCCCACAAGAAAGTACGGTTCGGCTTCATCCTGGCACAGGGAGGCGGCGGGCAGAGGCGTGAAATGCAGCGTGCGCTTGATGGCCTGACGCAACAGATCGGGATCAAGCAGGGCATCAATGTGATAACAGCCGCGAATGGAGGTTTCGGCATAGTCGGACAGCGCCGCTTTTGCCGAGAGCCACAGTTCTTTTTGACACCCGGTTAAAGGCACAATCTTTGCCATTCCGTCCCCCGCTGCGGCTTTAATGCGCTTGGTGCAACATGGTGGGCAAAATAGCTCACAGCCTGTATATTAGCAAGTTTTACATATACTTTGGACAGTTTTTGCCGTAAATTCACAAACAGATCGCAAACCGGATATTGAATGCATTTCCTCAACAATAACTCTGTATCCGGTTGTTCGGGTACGCCCAAAACACCTGTACAACATAAAATCCATCCGCAAACAGAGGCCGGAATAATGGACGCTGAACCTTGCTGGAAATGCCTTGACTGGAAAAAGGAACTTGCCAACAATGTTGTCACCATTGACCAGTTGAAGCAATACGCCACCTTCAGTCCACAAGAGGAAGCAACGCTTCGTGAAGTCGCCAAGGTGCACCCGGTCAACATTCCCCGCTATTATCTGAGCCTTATAGATAAAAACGATCCCAGCGATCCCATACGCCGCATGTGCTTTCCTGATGCGGAAGAACTGGTGGTTGCCGGATCCATGGGTGCGACCACCGCCGACCCCTACGGCGACGACAAGCACGACAAGGGCAATGGCGTACTGCATAAATACGACTGCACTGCACTGCTGGTCACAACAGAATGCTGCGCCATGCACTGCCGCCACTGCTTTCGCCGCCGTATTGTGGGGCACTCCAGCCAGCAGACCCTGCGCAACTTTGCCGGGGCGCTGCAATACATTGCCGACAATCCCAAGATCAACAACGTCATACTCTCCGGCGGCGATCCTCTGACGCTGGCAACCCCGGTGCTGCAAAAAATGCTGGAGGGGCTGGCCGGGATCGACCACGTGGATTTTGTGCGCATCGGCACGCGCATTCCGGTCACCTACCCGCTGCGCATCTTTGACGACGCCCTCATGGACGCCCTGCGCGCCTTTGCCGAACGCAAGGCCCTGTACATTGCCACGCACTACAACCATGCGCGCGAGATCACGCTCACCTCGGCCGAGGCCATCAAGAGGCTGCGCCTGTGCGGGGCCACCATCAACAATCAGGCGGTGCTGCTGCGCGGCGTCAACGACAGTGCGGAAGACATTGTCGAACTGATGAACCGTCTGCTTTCCATTGGGGTGAACCCGTATTATCTGTACCAGTGCATGCCTGTTTCGCGGGTGCGGCATCATTTTCAACTGCCGCTCAAGCAGGGCATTGCCATTGTGGATAAAGCCAAGGCGCAGCTCAGCGGCTATGGCAAGCGCTTCAAGTACATAATCGGTCACGACATCGGCAAACTGGAAATCTGCGGTATCAGCGGGGGCAATATTGTTCTCAAGCAGATGCATGCCCGCATCGGGCACGAAGAACAGGCCTCGCGCATCATCATTCAAAAACTTGATGACGATGCCGGATGGATTGAACTGTAGGCGCACCACATGCAACACTCGGCTACAACACTTTTTTGCATTCCCCATGCCGGGGGCAATACCGCCTTTTATGCGAGGTTCAACGAATTTTTTCCGGCATGGATCACCATAAGACCTTTGGAACTGCCAGGCAAAGGCCGCCGCTGCCGGGAGCGGCTGCTTACCAGCATGGAAAGCATGGGGCGCGACCTGCTGGAGCAGATCCGCTCCGCCGCCCACACTGGCCCTTATGCCCTGTTCGGGCACAGCATGGGCGGCCTGCTGGCCTTTCTTTGCGCGCGCTTTGCCTGCGATGCGACACTGCCCTTGCCCACGGCCCTGTTCATTTCGTCCGCCACCACGCCAGGCCGGATGCGCACCGGGATTTCATGCCCTGTTGATCAGCTCCCCCAAGGCGCGCTGTGGGACTACGTGGCCCGCATGGGCGGCATCCCGCCCGAGATTGCGCAGTCGCAGGATTTCAGAAACTACCTTGAACCTGTGCTCCGCGCTGATTTTACGGCCATAGAAGGCTGGCAGCCCGCCCCCTACAGCCCGCTGCCCTTGCCCATCCACACCACCATTGGCAGCCATGATCTGGTTACCGAAGCTGACGCCCTGCACTGGCAAACCCTGACAAACGCGCAATGCACGGTACGCACCTTCAGCGGCGGCCATTTTTACGTTCAGGATCACTGGCAGGATCTGGCAGACCACATGTCGCACGCCCTGCAACCAGCGGATTAGACGGTGCTGGCGCAACGTTTTTGCAACTGGCGCGCGCCGTCCGCCCCGGAAAAGTCCATTTTGTGCGTTGGCCTGGAGCTTGAAAATATTACTGAATGGCCCAGCCATTGCGCACCCCACACCACCCCGCAGGAGCAGCAGGAAGCCGGACGTTATGTGCATATGGAAGATGCGGCGCGGCACCTGGCAGGCAGGGCGCTGGCGCGGCGTCTGCTGTGCGCCGCCTTTGGGCAGGACAGTGCCGCCGTGTTTGCCCGCTCCCCTTACGGCAAGCCCTTTTGCCCGGGAGTATCCGTTGATTTTTCCATCAGCCATTCGGGCAGTATGGTGTGGGTGGCCCTTTGCCGCTGCGCAAGCGTTGGCATTGATGTGGAAAGAATACGCCCCCTGCCCGATGCGGCGGAGCTGACCAGCCAGCTGCACCCGCAAGAGCAAAAAGACCTGCTGGCCCTGCCCCCGGCGGAGCTGCAAACGGCCTTTTACCGCTGCTGGACGCGCAAGGAGGCCGTAATCAAGGCTGCGGGCATGGGCCTGAGCATGCCCCTGCAAAGCTTTAGCGTGCACACCGGGCCGCAAGAAAGCGGCTGGATAGCATCCTTCACTGCAAACGCCGCCCAAGGCACAGCTACAATGCTTGAGGATGGCGGGCAGTGGACAAGCCGCGACATCAGAACAACAGACGGTTACCAGTGCAGCGTGGCGGCTCATTGTCCCAGCCTTGACGTCGTGGTCTGCCTTGCCTGTTGATCCCTGCAACCCGCCAAAAAACATGCAGAAATGCCGATGCGCGCCCCAAATTCATGTGGACGATACTGCTTTTCCTCTGATATGTTGAAACCTGCGCGCATGGCTTTGCGCCCGTGTGAAAATCCGTGTGGCCCAACACCGTCAATAGCGCAGATTGCCCTAAAATAAGCTTGTCTGCTCCGCACGGATTTTGGAAAAAATCCACTCCAGTTTTTGGGTAGAACCGCCGAGCGGCGGACACTCTGTGTCACCAAGAACGCATCATAGGGTATTTTGTTCCATGAGCAGCCGCCTCGGATCGTTCTTCGCCACACTTGCCGCAGCACTTTGCTGCGCAGTATGCCTGTGCGCAAACGTGCAGGCGGCCCCCCAGCGCGAGCCTGTGGAACAGATGGCAGCGCCAGCCCCGGCGCCCTCCCGTCCCAAGGTCTCGCGCCCCAAGGTTGCGGCCTATTTTGAAGCCGGGCCGTACTGGGAATTTACCCTGCTGCAAAAAGAAATCCTCAAGGCCCTGCGGCAACGCGGGGTTGCCGACCGCATCGTTCTGCCTGACGAACTGTACATCAGCCCCGGCTGGGATGCCTCCGAGAGCGTTTACCGCGCAGAGGCCCGCAAACTGATGCAAAATCCGGATATCGACGTCATCATCAGCATGGGAACAGAGGCCACCAAGGCTCTGCTTGCCGAAAACAACGGCAAAACGCCCATCATGAGCGTTGACGTGGCCGATCCGGCAGGCGCTGGCATTGTGGATCGCGCCACCGGCAAGGGCGCCGCCAACCTGACCATCCGCTACACCAAAGACAAATGGTTCAAGGTCTTTGCCCTGTTTCATGAGGCGCTGCCTTTTCTTCGCCTTGGCATCATGTACCACGACAGCCCCGAGGGCCTTTCATACTCCAACGTGCGGGAAGCGCGCGAAGTTGCGCGCGAGCGCGGCTTTGCACTTGTGGAATACCCCTTTCTGGACAAGGCGGAGAGCCTGGAATCATGTGCCAAGGGGGTAGACAAGCTGATGAACGCGGGCGTGGATGCCTTTTACATTTCGGCCCTCAACTGCTTTGACTGGACGCAGGCCAACCCTCAGGCCATCTTTGACACGCTCAATGCCCACCATATCAAGACCTTTGCGCGCGATGGCAGCGTGCATGTGCGCAGGGGCGCGCTGATGGGGCTTTCGACCCTTGATTATGTCCCACTTGGCAAATTTTATGCTGACCATATTGCAGCCCAGCTTGGCCTGTTGCCGCCCAATACCCAGCTTGAAACAGCGGCCTACACGCCCAAGATTGCGCTGAATCTGGTGACGGCCCAGAAGATGGGCATGGATCTGCCGCTGATTCTGCTCATTTCGGCAGACGAACTCTTTGACGTCACACTGGCGGGCGTTGATAAAACGGCCGTTGCCCAATAGAATTCCCGTAACCCTGAAACCGGTCACAACGAGGTTGCACATGACAAAAGATACGTTGGAAAACAAGGTTGACGGCGTTGAAGATCAGATGGCCTGCCAGTCCGAGGCCGCTGCTGAAACGGAAACGTGCGAACGCGCCTGCCCTTCGGAAGACGTGGTGGACGCCATCATCCGCAAGCGCGTGTACGGCGCCATCGGCATTGGTTTTGTGCCGGTGCCCCTTGTAGATTTTCTGGGCCTTTCCGCCCTCCAGATTGAGCTCATTCACGCATTGGCCCAGGCCCACGGCGTTGAATTCAAAAAAGAACGCGTCAAATCCATCATTTCTTCGCTGTGCGGCGGCCTGCTGACCACGGCAAGCGTACCCCTGGCCGCCTCGCTGCTGAAAAGCATTCCGGTCATTGGCTTCACCGCGGGCGCGGCTACCATCAGCATAATGGGCGGCGCCAGCACCTATGCCCTTGGCTGGGTTTTTGACCGCCACTTCAGAAAGGGCGGCAACCTGATTGATTTCAATGCCGAAGAAGCCAAGACCTACTTCAAGGAAAAGGTTGAAGAAGGCAAAACCTTTGTCGGCAAGATCAAGAACAAGATAAAAAAAGAAACCAAGGACGAAGCCGCCGCTGAAGCCCCCGCCAAAGAAGCGGGCACAGACGCGGCCTAATGTCGGCGACCTCTGACGGTTTCGGGAATCGGAACCTTCCGTATGGGCCGGGCAACTGGCCCTTACGGAAGTGTTGGCTGTTACGCCCGCCGTACACAGCCGCGCGTATGCCGAAACCGGCTGCCAGAGCATGCATTTTAGGCCTTGGCAAAGGCCGTGTCTGCCATTGCGGCAGCGTTGACTATTGATTTTGCCAGAGCCCCTGCACTGCACAGGGGCGCATACAAGACCGCCGGGCATGCTGTAATGCGCGGCGCACCTGAACACCGGGGCCACAGAACCACATGCTGCAACTGAAAGAATCGCTTTTTCTGAAACTTCTGTGGGAACAGGCCGGCGAGGAAGGCAAAAAAATTGCCGCCGCATGCCTCGGCTCAGGCATCATGCAGGGGCTTGCCGTTTTTTCGGTGCTTCAGGGCTTGCAGCAGCTTTCTGAAGACGGACTGGAATTCAGCACCTTTCTTGCTTTTCTGGTGAGCCTCGCCTCCTTTTATTTTCTCTTCCGCTACATAACGGGGCGCTCGGCGCAGATTGCCCTGCGCGGCATCATGGAATGGCGCATGCGCATTGCCGCCAAGCTGCGCGGCGTTTCCCTGCTGGAATATGAAAAGCTGGACAAAAACCGCATCCAGTCCGCCCTGCTTGACGGACGCGAAATGGTGGTTGAAGCGGCCCGAATGCTCGTTGCGGCCTCGGCCAACACGGTGATGGTGGTGCTCTCTTTTGCCAAGATGGCAACGGTGTCCATTCCCGGTACGCTGGGCGTTTTTCTTTTTCTTGCCATGGGGTTCTGGATTTTTCTGCACCTTATCAACAAGGTGCATGCGCACATGGGGCCAGCCATGCAGGCCGACCAGCGCTTTTGCGCGGGCCTGCGCGACCTTTATGCCGGTCTGCAGCAGCTCAAAATGCACAAGCCCAAAACTACGGCGCTGTTTGGCGAACAGATCATCCCGGATCTTTCTGCGGCATCAGAAGCCCGCGACGCCACCGAGCACAGGCACGCCCTTGGCATATCATTTTTTGCCATGTTCAACCTGCTGATTCTGGGGCTGATACTTTTTATCATGCCCAAGGTTCTGAACCTCGAAACGTCGGAAACTTCCTCGCTGCTGGTGCTGTGCATGTTCAGCCTGAGCCCGCTCATCAGCCTGATTACCTCGGTGCCCATGATGGCAAAGGTAGAAATGAGCCTGCAGGAGCTTGCAGCGGTGGAATCGCAGATAGACGCCGTGACGGAACCCTTTGAGAACGCAGGCGTCAAGGCGCGCTGGCAGCAGGGCGACCCCATTGTGCCGTCTTTTGATTCCATAGCCCTGCGCGATGTGCGTTTTGACTACCACGACCGCAGCGGCATGCGGCTTTTCGGCATTGCGGTAGACAACTTTGAGCTGCGCAAGGGCGAACTGGTGTTTATTCGCGGCGGCAACGGGTCGGGCAAATCTACCTTCATGAAGGTGCTGGCCGGGCTGTACGCGCCCGAGAGCGGAGAAATGTTCCTGAACAACGTCATGCTTTCCGACGTCAACATGGAATCCTACCGCAACCTCTTCACCATTGTGCCTACAGACTATCACCTGTTTTCCCGCCCCCTCGGCCTGAACATCACCCCGGCCCAGCTCACGGATGTGCTGCGCACCCTGCACATGGAAACCAAGGTGAGCCTGCTCGAAGACGGCACGTTCTCCACGCTTGATCTCTCTGCCGGGCAGCGCAAACGTCTTGCCCTGGCCTGTGCGCTGCTTGAAAAGCGCCACATCTACCTGTTTGACGAAGTGGCCGCGGATTTCGACCCTGTTTTCCGCCGCTATTTTTACGAGGAACTGCTGCCCGACATCATCCGCCAGGGCGGCACAATCCTGGCCATATCGCATGACGACCGTTACTTCCACGTGGCCGACAGGGTGCTGACCATGCGCGAAGGCGGCTTTGTGGAAGAACCCTTTGGCGAAGGGGTGCAGGCATGAGCAGCCACTTTCTGCGGCTTGCCCTCCTTCTGACGGCCCTGCTGTGCTTGTGCGCCGCCCCACTGGTCGGAGCCAAGGATCTTACGGGCAATTCCAACATCCAGTTTGTGCGCGAACTGTACAACAATGTGCGCGACACCATGCCCTCTGAAGTGAATGCTGTGGAAAACACGCAAACCATTCAGAACAGGCTGAAATGCTACGAAGAAAACCACGATTACGGGCAGCGCATCCAGATTTGCAATAACAAATACGTCAAGAGCCTTGTGCGCCATGCCCGCAAGGGAATCCATTCGCGCCCCAATCTTGGCGAATTTGTGCTCAATGTTGATATGTGCCCCATTCTTTACAATATCTGCATGGGTCAGACGGAAGACGACAAAGAACGCTGCATTCTGTTTGAAAGGCAGTGCATAGACTATACGCTTGATATGTTCTGGCGCGGCTCCGCGCAATATACACAGCAAACCTACCGGTTGGACCAATGAAAAGCGTCTGTGCAAATATACGGGAAATGTTGCGCCGCAATCGCCTGCGGTTGATAATCGCGGGTGCTGTCGCAACACTGCTGCTCATCTTTCTCTGGCCGAGCATTGTCATTTCCATCAAGCCCGGCGAGCTGGGCGTTCTGTATGCGCGCTTTCGCGGCGGCACACAGTTGCAGCACACCTACGAGGAAGGCATACATTTCATCCAGCCCTGGAACATCATGTATATCTATGATGTGCGCGTGCAGGAAGAAACCCAGAACATCGATGTGCTGACCGTGGACGGCCTGACCATCAACGTGCAGATTTCGCTGCGTTTTCAGATCATCCGCGACCGCCTGCCAAACCTGCATCAGGAAATCGGCCCGAACTACCGCGACAAGGTCGTCATCCCCATCATGAATTCCGCCGTGCGGCAAACCATCGGCAGCTACCGGCCAGACGACCTCTACTCCACAGCGCGTCAGGAACTGCAAGACCAGATGCTGGTGGACGCCGTGGAAGAAATGGGGCGCATCCCCATTCTTATTCAGGGCTTTGTGGTCAAAAGCATCACCTTGCCCGAAGTGCTGCGCGAGGCCATTGAACGCAAGCTCATAGCAGAGCAGGATTACCTGCGCTACAAGTACATTCTGCTTGAAGCCCAGCAGGAAGCCCGCCGCAAGACCATTGAAGGCGAAGGCATCAAGGCCTACCAGACGCTTGTCAACGAGAACATGACGCAGAACTTCCTGCGCTACGAGGGCATTCAGGCCACCAAGGAGCTTGCGGGTTCGTCCAACGCCAAGGTGGTTGTGATCGGCGGCAAGGATGGTCTGCCTGTTATTCTCAATGCAGATTCGCCCACTGGCGCAGGCGCGCCTGACGCCGCCAATACAGCAAAAACGCCCAATCAGGGGGCGGCCTCCAAGACTCCCCCGCAGGGAAGCCAGCAGACGCCTGCCAAGCCGGACATGTCGGGAACAGATGGGGAAAGCCCGGACCAGAAGCGGCCTGATGGCATACGGCCTGGCCAAGTTCAGCCAGGGCAGATGCGGCCCGAACCCGGCAAAACGCCCCCGTTCCGCCCCAATTCACATTCCGGCCTGCGCCCTCAAATCCAGCACGACTCCCAATCCGGGGCGCAGTATGCGCCGCAATACGGGCCGCGTAACGACAACGCAAGGCAGGATTCTGCCGCGTCTGCCGAAGCCCAAGCGCCCGCCGGGGCTGGCTGGATCGCCCCCGGAGAAAATGTATCGGATTACATCCAGAGGTTGAATAAAACCCTGCTGCAACCGCACCGTGGCGGCGCTGTAAGGCAATAAGGGAGGCCCGCAGTGTTATTGTTCGTTCTCATACTGGGCATGAGCCTGCTGATCGGGCTTTTGGGCATCAATTCCCGGCTGGGATTCTGGGGCAACTTTTTTGCCAGTGTTCTGCTGACTCCCCTGGTGGGGCTGCTGCTTGTCATCGCCTCAAGCCCCAAAAAGCCCACGGGCTGCTAGGCTATATACGGGTACGGTTCAGATGAACACACTCTTTCACGCGGCGCAGTAGGCATGCTTTTTCCAATGACAGCCAATGGCCCTTGCCTCTTGCTGCGCCCGCAGCAACATCAGGGGCAACGCCCCCATGCAGCCGCATTTTTGCAGCGCCTGACCTCGCTGATTCTTGCCATACTCTTTCTGGGCGGGCTGTTTCTCGCCTTCTGCCCCCCCGCCTGGGCCAACCCGCCTGTAAAACGCATCGGCTATCTTGAGGCCGGGCCGTTCTGGCTGTTTGACAATACCTGGAGCGCCTTTCGCGAAGGTATGGGCAAGTATGACGACATCCGTTGCGAATACCCTGCCGACGCACGCTTCAGCCCCGGTTGGGAACCAGCGCAGATGCGCCGCCTGCCTGAAATGGCAAAGCAGCTTTTGCAGCGCAAGGATCTTGACCTTGTGGTGGGCATGGGCACCGCGGCGGTCAAGGCATTGCTGGCGGTCAACGATGGCCGATTGCCCATTCTGGGCATGGGCATGGCTGACCCTGTGGCTGCCGGGGTTGTCAAAAGCGCGCAGGATTCCGGCGTAGACAACTTTACCTGTCGGGTGGAAGTTGACCGCTGGTCTTCCATGTACCGCGTTTTTTACGATGTGGTGCGCTTTCACAAAATGGGCATCATGCTTCAGAACAGTCAGGAAGGCCGCGTGTACGCAGCACTTGGCGATGCCCAGGCCATTGCCTCGGAGCTGGGATTTTCCCTTGTGCTCTACGATGGCCTCTCCTCCGCCGAAAGCACGGAGGAATGCCGCAAGGGGCTGGACGAACTGCGCAAGCAGGGCATGGACGCCTTCTTTATCGGCCCGCTGAACTGCTTTGATATCGGCGGCGAAGGCATGGCCCCGCTGCTGCAAAAACTGAATCAGTGGAAGATACCCACCTTTGCGCGCGACGGGTCGGAATATGTCAAAGCCGGAGCGCTCATGGGCTTTTCCACCTGGAATTTCGGCCCCAGCGGCATAGCGCTGGCCGGGCAGGCCCACGCCATACTGGGTGGCACGCAGCCGCGCACATTGCCCATGCTTGACCAGTCCGAGCCTTCCATTGCCCTGAACCTTGCCACCGCCAAGGCCATCGGCTTTGATTTTCCCTTTGACGTGCTGGTAACGGCGGACGAACTGCACGAAACCATCAGCCAGCCGCACCCCGGTACCCCCTAAGGATTTCCCGTGCTTATCCGCGCCACGCGCAAACTGCGCATCAATGCCCTGCTGCTCGGGCTTGGAGTTCTGCTGGTTACTCTGGGCTTCAACGTGCTGCTCTCGGTTTCCACGCTGAATACGCTGGCAACCGACATGGTGCTTTCCGGCTATCGCAGCGGTGCCGAACGCCTGGCCCGCGATATTGAACGCGGCATGCGTTTTGGCAAGCCGTTGGCTTCGTTCGCCGGAATGGACGAAATGCTGGCGGAATTGGGACAGAGCGCGGCGGGCATCAAACGTGTGGCCATTATTGATGCCAGGGGTTCCACGCTCTATGCGCAGCCAGCCTTGGGTTCAGCAGCGGAAAGTACATTGCCTGCCGGTACAGCCCCGCAGGCCAGCGAGGGCAAAGACGGCCCGCAAGGCGCCATCAAAACCGCCGATGGCTACCGCCTGAGCATTCCCCTGAGCTACAAGACGCCCGTGGGGCACCTGCTGGTGGACATTGACGGCAAGCCCATCAATGCGGCGACAGAAGATTTCCTGCGGCTGTCATCCTTGCTGCTGGCAGCGGCCTGCCTTGTGGCGGGGCTGATACTGGCCGGGCGTCTTGGCCTCTTGACCGGGCAACGCGCAGTTGGCACAAGCCTTTCGGGCATGACCAGAATGCTGCTCATCATCATCGGCACATCGCAATTGCTCTACGCCTGCGGCACGCTGGTGCTGTTCGATACCTTCGTCAAGCAGGCCATACGCACCAAGGCCGACATCCTCGCCGAGGGCACCGGGCGTGATTTTGAATACCTCATCCACAAGGGCGTGGATATCGCCAGCCTGCGCGGCAAGGATCAGGCGCTTGAACAGTTGCTTGCAGCCAACAGCGAGCTTGCGGGCGCGCAGCTGCTGACGCCTGAAGGCAATGCTGTTGCCTCTGTCGGGAAGATACCCGACCCCTCGCTCACGGTTGAAAAATCACTGAGCACATACTGGCCCAGCCGCTTCCGCCAAAAGCAGGAAGTGCTGCGCCTGCAACTGGCCGTGCAGCCCCAGGCCATCACAGCCCGCATATCGGCGCTGGCCCTTGACCTTGGAGCCTCGCTGCTCATCAGCTTTTTGCTGCTGCTGGAACTCTCAAAACTGCTGGGCCTTATCGCGCAACGCAACCTGCCGCCGGATGCTGCGGCCAACGCCCTTGAGGGCAGCCGCCATTCCCTCGCCGTGCAGGCCTTGCGGGCAGCGGGCTTTGTGTTCTTTTTGGGCTACGACATGGGCATATCGTTCATTCCCCTGCTGGCCCGCCAGTTGTACGAGCCTTTCATGGGCCTGAGCCGCGATGTGGCCATTGGCCTGCCCATTTCGGCAGAGATGGTCAGCGCGGGCATTGCCCTGCTGTTTTCCGGCGGATTTTCATTGCGTTACGGCTGGCGAAAGGTCTTTGCCGCCGGCACTCTGGCTGCGGCCGTGGGGCTGATGATGGGCGGCATGGCCAACAGCCTGCACCTGCTCATTCTGGGGCGCGTTGCCACAGGTTTCGGCTTTGGCCTCGTGCTCATGGCCGGGCAGATCGGCACTCTGGGCAAGGCCAATGCCGGGGCGGGGCTCACCAGCGTGTTCGCCGGCATTTTTTCCGGCAGCATCTGCGGCTCCGCAGCGGGGGCCATGCTGGCCGATCATGTTTCCTTTCAGGCGGTGCTGGCGACCGGCTCCTGCACCATACTGCTGGCGCTGTTCACCGTGATGCTTGGCAAGGAACCCGCAGAGGCCGCAACAGGCAGTTCTTGCAACGCGGCCTGTCAGGGGGCTGGCGCGCAAACCGCCGTACAGGGGCACATGTTTTCAGGCTGCATGCAATTGCTGCAAGACCCGCGCATGCACATGATACTCTGGCTGGTGGGCATACCCGCCGCCATGTGTCTGACCGGATTTTTGCATTATCTGCTGCCGCTGAGGCTGGCAAACGCCCATGTGGATCAGTCGGATATCGGCCGCATATTCATGCTTTACGGCCTGTGTTTTATCACGGCGGGGCCATTGCTCGGCAAATGGATAGATCGCAGAAAAGACAAATCCCTGTTCCTGACGCTCACGGGCCTGCTCTCCGGCATCACGCTGCTCATTGCGGCAACGGCCACAAACATGGCTGGAGCCGCCGTTGCGGTCATCTCCCTTGGGCTGGCCCAGTGTCTGGCTGCCCCGGCATCAATGATCTGCGTTCTCACGCTTGCTTCGGCGCAAACTCTGGGCCGCGAAAAGACAGCCTCGATTTACCGTGGTCTGGAACGCATGGGGCAGGTGGCGGGGCCTGTGGTGTTTGGCATTGCCGTAACAGTCATGGCTCCAGCCAGTGCGCTGCTGCTCATGGGCGGCATCGTCTGCGCGCTTTCCTTGCTGTTCCACCTGATGTGGCGGCTCAGGACTCCAGCGAACTGACCAGCGCCCGCAGCTCGGGCATGGCGGGATCTGTCAGGCCTTCGGGCAGAAACCACGACAAAACTTCATAATAATCTTCGGGCAGAACGATATGCCCGCCCTTCTGGATAAACCTGCGGAATTCGTCTTCGGTAGGATAGCTGAAGTATTTTCGCCCTTCGCTGCTCTGCACATGGCTTGTCAGCTCGCGTCCCGCCTCCAGTTCCGGCAGGTGCCGCAACAGGGCGTCGATACCCGCAAAATAGGTATGCACAAAATTCCACAGCAGGGAGCGGTCATAGTTGATGGGCCACCAGCCGATCTCCACTATGGGGCCGGTATCCAGCCCTGCATCAAGGTGGAAAAGCGTACAGCCAGAACGCTCATTGCCATGCTCCATGGCCCGAAAAGGGCTGCACAGGCCTTGCAGGTCAGGCAGCGCGCCGGGATGCATGCCATAGGTGCCAAGCCGGGGCATATCAATGACTTCTGTAGGAATAACGTAGTCATAGCGGCAGGAGATGACAACGTCCGGCGCAAGGTCGCGCATGGCTTGCCGGGAGGCGGGCGACCGCATGGGCCCCCACATCTCCATATCAATATTATAACGCTTTTTCAGGCCCGCATAGGTCTGACACCGCGCCGCATTGCCCTCGGGAAAGCGAGCTTCCAGCCAGGGCAGAATGTGCTCAAGCACCATGTTCCGCTCATGGGCCACAAGGCTTGCCGCGTAGTCATTGCTGCACTCCGCGTCCAGCACGTAATCTGAAAGAACCACAAAAACATCGTGCCTGGGGGCAATGGCTGCCAGCAGTCTGTTAAGGGCGACACATCCTGCAAGATCCTTCTTGGCGCAAACGACAACTTTCACGGCATATCCTTTCGTGGAACATTGCCCAGCATGCTACGCCGCAAGGTTCTGCATGAAAAGAAGAAATCTACCGTAGTTATGCGCGGCACCTCATTTTATTCCACAGGGAAATTGAAATAGGTATCCGTGTAAGGCTCGTTTTTAAGCGTGTAGTGCCACCACTCTTCTTCATAGCGCTTGAAGCCGGCATTCTCCATAAGGCCCAGAAGCGCAGCCCTGTTGGCCTCCTGCTGCTGGCTCAGCCCCTTGGCCCCGTGGTGCGAGGCCGCGCCAAAAAAGTCAAAGGGGGTGCCCATGTCAACCTCTTTGCCGCTCAGTCTGTCTACAAGAGTGAGGTCCACCGTGCTGCCGCGCGAATGCCCGGAACGCGTGGCAACATAGCCCAGGTCAAATACCCGTGCCTTGTCCACCTGCGGGTAAAAAATGGCCTTCATGCGCGTGTCGGCGGCGTTCATGCCCCAGCGCACAAAATGATCCACGGCCGATTGCGGGCGGTAGGCGTCATAAATTTTCAGGGTATACCCCTTCTCTTCCGCAGCCGCCGCAGCCTTGCACAGGGCGGCCGCCGCTGGTTCGGTCAAGATTGCCTGGGGCGCAAGGTATCCATTGATCCTTTCCCCCACAAAGTTGTAGGAGGAAAAATAGCGTATTTCCTGAATAATATTCTGGCATTGGTCGCTTACATGCACAAAACCATCGTGCATGGCCGCCTGCGCCTGCCAGGGAAACAGCATCCCCAAGGCCAGCACCAACATCTGCAAAAAAAGAAGCGGATCGCATTTACGGCGCGCAATCATGGTCGTCTCCTTAATTTTTTCAGCACCCTGCGCTGACGGCACAAGCGGTACACCAGTTCGGCATTGCACATTATAATGGTTCAGCCGTCAATATGCCACATTTTGACCTTTTGCTTTCAAGAAGGCATACTTGCCGGATGAACACAAAAATACCAGGGAGCGCAGCATGAAACTGCTGGAAAAAGCCCGCGCGGCCGGTTGAGCCGCCAAGCTGGCTCCAGGGGCCCTGGAGCGACTTTTACGCGGCCTGCCGTCTGATACGCGCCCTGACCTTGAGGCCAGGGTTCTGGCTGGTCGCGCCCGGAACGAAGACGCCGTCGTGCTGACCGTTCCCCCCGGCTGCGCCCTGGTGCAGACCGTGGATATTCTTGCGCCCATTGTCAACGATGCCTTTGCCTTTGGCCGCATTGCCGCCGCCAACGCGCTTTCGGATGTGTACGCTATGGGCGGCCAGCCGTGGAGCGCCATGAACGTGGCCTTTTTTCCGCAGGCCCTGGCAGAGGACGACCCGCAGCACATACTGGAAAACATCCTGCGCGGCGGCCTTGACGCCATGAACGAAGCCGGGGCCGTGCTGGCTGGCGGCCACACGGTGCAGGACGAGGAACTCAAATATGGCCTGGCGGTCACGGGCATCATTGATCCCTCCCACATGGCCCGCAACGATGGCCTGAAAGCGGGCCAGACCCTGCTGCTGACCAAACCGCTGGGCACGGGTGTGCTCGCCACTGCGGTCAAGGCCCGCTGGGACGGAGCCGAAGAAAGCGAGGCCGAAGTCACGCGCTGGTGCTCCCGCCTCAACAGCGTTGCCGGGGGCGTTGTGCGCGACCTCAAAATTGCCGCCGCCACGGATATAACAGGCTTTGGCCTTGGCGGACACGCGCTTGAAATGGCCCTGGCCTCGGGCGTTACCGTGGTACTGAATGCCGAGGCCCTGCCCCTCATGTCGCGCGCCCTCGAATACGCCCGTGATGGGCTTATACCCGCAGGCAGCCACCTGAACAGAAAATACTGGGCCTGCTCCACTCTTGTGGAAGACGGCGTGGACGAAGCTCTCACAAGCCTCGCCTTTGACGCGCAGACCTCCGGCGGGCTGCTGCTGGCAGTGCCGCCAGAGCTGGTGCCGCAGGCGCGCGAAATGCTGCTGGCTGGCGGAGATCTGGCCTGCGTGGTGGGCGAGGTTGTTGCGCCACGGCCTGACGGCGCAGCCCTCGTGCTGCGCTGACGCCGCACGAGCACGGCCAGAGGCAAGGCTGCGCATATGGCGCATGCCGTCCACACGCCGCGCGCTCCGCATCGGGATGGTGATTTCGGCCAGTTTTTTTTAAAAAATTGCTTGCCGTACCGCCATTGCGACTTATTTATGACGGAGATTTTCGGTTAACGCCCTCCCGCCCGGCCCAGCCCAAGGCAACAGGCGCGCCGCTCATGGCTTGCAGCCCACCGGCAAGTGTGCTATGGAAACACGCTTTGCGAGAGTGGCGGAATTGGTAGACGCACTGGACTTAGAATCCAGCACCACTGGTATGGGGGTTCAAGTCCCCCCTCTCGCACCATCTACCTCACCAAGAAAAGGAGTCCCTCGTGGAATATAGCGCAGAAGACATTTCGCCGGTCAGAAAAAAGGTCGTCATCACCACCGAAGCCCAGGAAGTGGAAGCAGCCATCATGGGCGCCGTGGCGCTGTACAAAACATCGGTGCAGCTGGACGGTTTCCGCAAGGGCAAGGTTCCGGCGTCGGTCATCGAACAGCGCTTCCGCGACAAGATTTATGAAGAAGCCCGCCAGGATCTGATCAACGTCCACATCAACGACGTGATGCAGAAGCTCGACGTTTCGCCCCTCGCCGGCGTTGACGTGGACGCCAAGGGCACCTTTGAACGCGGTCAGGGCTACGAATACAGCGTCGAATTTGAAGTGCTGCCCTCCTTCACCCTGCCTCCTTATGAAGGTATGGAAGTGGAGCAGGAAAAAGTGGTCGTGGACGAAAAGGAAGTGCAGGAAGTTATCGACCGCATCCGCCGCGACCGTGGCGAGCTTGTGCCCATTGAAGGCACTGGCCCCGCTGTGGACGGTCAGGTTGCCACCATCGACTTTGCCGCCTTTGAAAACGGCGAGCCCCTGGAAGGCGTGAAGGCAGAAAGCTTTGACCTCGCCCTTGGCGAACGTCAGGCCCTTGAAGATTTTGAAGCTCTGGTAAAGACCATCCGCTACGGCGAAGAAGGCGAAGGCCAGATCACCTTCCCCGAAGATTTTCTTGCCAAGGATCTGGCAGGCAAAACCGTCACCATGAAGGTACGCGTGCACGCCATCAAGGAGCGCAAGCTTCCTGAACTGACCGACGACCTCGCCAAGAGCGTTGGCCTTGAAAGCGTGGAAAAACTGCGCGAAGCCATCACCGGCAGCTACACCCAGAGCCGCGCCAACCTCAACAAGAGCGCCGCGCAGAAGACCCTGCTTGACCGCCTGTTGAAGATGGTTGAATTCGAACTGCCGCCCAGCCTTGTTGACACCCAGGTGCGCACCCTGCTGGGCGACATGGCCTCCCGCCTCGAACGTCAGGGCCGCAGCCTTGATTCGCTTGGCAAGAGCATGGACGAACTGCGCGCCGAAGTGCAGCCCCAGGCTGACGAACTGGCCCGCTCGCAGGTTCTGCTGCTCTCTATCGCCAAGAAAGAAGCACTTGACGTTACCGACAATGAGGTCAACACTCAGATCTACCAGATGAGCATGCGCACTGGCGAAGATTTCAAGACCCTGCGTGAAAGCTATGAACGCTCGGGCATGATCTTTGTGCTGCGTGACCGCATGCTGGCCGACAAGGCCATGGATCTGATCTACGCCAAGTCCAAGGTGACCGAAGTGGAGCCCAAGGCGCCAGCCGAGGGCGACGCCGCGCCGGGCGCACCCGCCAGCGCTCAGGACTAACTGAAGTATAAGGGAGGCGGCCTTAAGGCCGCCTTTTGGTTTTATTTTGCGGCAACACCGCACCCAACCGGCCCACACGCCGTGCCAAGAGGCTCATATGTCGCTTGTCCCCATGGTTATTGAAACCACAGGCCGCTCAGAGCGGGCCTATGACATTTATTCGCGTCTGCTCAAGGACCGCATCGTTTTGCTTGGCTCCGAGGTCAACGATACAGTTGCTTCCCTCATCTGCGCACAGCTGCTCTTCCTTGAATCCCAAGACCCCGAAAAAGAAATCTATCTCTACATAAATTCCCCCGGCGGCTCTGTTACCGCCGGGCTTGCCATTTATGACACCATGCGCTTTATCACCTCGCCGGTGGCGACGGTGTGCATGGGCCGCGCCGCCAGCATGGGCGCATTCCTGCTGGCCGCTGGCAAGCCTGGCATGCGCTTTGCTTTGCCCAACAGTCAGATCATGATTCACCAGCCCTCGGGCGGTTTTCAGGGTCAGGCCACGGATATTGAAATCCACGCGCGCGAGGTGCTGCGCCTCAAGGAACGCCTCAACCGCATGCTGGCCGACAACACGGGCCGTCCCTACAAGGATATTGTCAAAGCTACCGAACGCGATAACTTTTTGACACCTGAGGAAGCCAAGGAACTCGGCATCATTGACCGCGTGCTTGTATCGCGCAATGAAATGGCTCAGGAAAAGAGCGAGTAATATGGCCAAGAACGATAAACCTACGGTGAGCGAACCCCTGCGCTGCTCCTTTTGCGGGCGCACCGAGCTTGAGGTTCGCAATCTCATCGTGCAGGACGGCGCGAGCATTTGCGACAAATGCATCAAAGCCTGCAACGAAATTATCGCCCGCGACCAGATGGAAAGCCCCCAGAGCGAAGAACGCCTTCTTTCGCCCCAGGAAATCAAGGATCGCCTTGACCAGTATGTCATCGGACAGAACGAAGCCAAGAAAATCCTTTCTGTAGCGGTGCACAACCACTACAAGCGTGTGTTTTACGCCAGCGCCCTGGGCGACGAGGTGGAGCTTGAAAAAAGCAATATCCTCCTTGTCGGCCCCTCGGGCAGCGGTAAAACCCTGCTTGCCAAAACTCTGGCCCGCGTACTGCGCGTGCCCTTTGCCATTGCTGACGCCACGACCCTCACGGAAGCTGGCTATGTGGGCGAAGACGTGGAAAACATCCTGGTGCAGCTGCTCCAGAATGCGGACTACGATCTGGAAGCCGCCAGCAAGGGCATTATCTATATTGACGAAATCGACAAGATTTCCCGCAAGGGCGACGGCCCCTCCATCACGCGCGACGTCTCCGGCGAAGGCGTGCAGCAGGCCCTGCTCAAGATCATCGAAGGCACCGAGGCCAATATTCCTCCCAAGGGCGGGCGCAAGCACCCCCAGCAGGAATTTATCCGCATGAACACGAGCAATATCCTGTTCATCGTCGGCGGCGCTTTTGTGGGCCTGGACAAGATCGTGGGCGGCCGCATGAGCGGCGGCGCCATGGGTTTTGGCGCCAAGGTGCGCGCCAGCAAGGAAATGCCCCTTGGCGAACTGCTCGACAGGGTGCATCCGCAGGATCTGGTGAAGTTCGGCCTTATCCCCGAATTTGTGGGCCGTATCCCCATCATCACCCATGTGGACGAGCTGGACGAACCCGATCTGGTGCGCATTCTCACCGAACCCAAGAACGCGCTGGTGCGCCAGTACCAGAAGCTCTTTGAACTTGAGAATGTTGACCTGCGCTTTACGCCCAATGCCCTCAAGGCCATTGCCACCAAGGCCATTGAGCGCAAAACGGGCGCGCGCGGCCTGCGCAACGTGATGGAACGCACCATGCTCGACATCATGTTCAAGCTGCCCTCCCTGCCCAATGTGCGCGAATGCCTGATCAATCAGGCTGTTATCGACAAGGGCAAGGAACCGGTGCTGCTGTTTGGCGACAAGGCAGAAAACGCCGAAGCGTCCAAGGCTCAGGCCGGGGGCGACAAGGCATCTTAGCCAACCGCCTGAATTGCGCGCGGTCTGCCTCTGCGGCAGGGGCGCACAGGGGCGCAGCCAAGTGGTTGGCCCCGCAGGCAAACATGGTGCGCCGGCAGCGCGACTGTTGCGGTGCGCCGTGCGGGTTTCCTGAAATCCGCGCTGCGAAATGAGTGCACGGCAAACCCTGTGCCCGGTTGCGGCCAACCATGCCGCAGGGCAACAGCAGACACCCCGCCTGACGCAGGCATTTCACGGCAAAAAAGCTCTAAGTTCCGCCGGGCGGCGCAAGCCGCCGTCCGGCTTTTTTTCAGGGGAGAATTATGACAGACGAAATGCGCGGCTCTGACGCTTATATTGAACTGCCCATCATGCCTTTGCGCGAGGTGGTCATGTTCCCCCGCTCCATCATGCCGCTCTTTGTGGGGCGCGAGGCCTCCATCAAGGCCATCGAAGCCGCACAGGCCACCTACAGCAAGCAGATATTTCTTGTGGCCCAGCGCGAGCCGGAGCTGGAAAAGCCCGATGCTCAGGATCTTTCGCCTGTGGGCGTGGTCAGCAAGGTGCTTCAGATGCTGCGCCTGCCCGACGGCACCATCAAGGTGCTGTTTGAGGGCGTGTACCGCGCCACGTGGGAAAACCTGCACGAAGACGAGCAGTGCGCCATGGTGGGCGTGCGCCGCCGCGCCGAAAAGCAGAGCCGCCCCGAAGAGCGCGAGGCTCTGGTGCGCGCGGTGCACGAGGCGCTTGAAGAATACGGCAAGAACAACAAAAAGATTTCGCAGGAGGCTGTGCTCTCCATTCTTGCCTTGCAGGAAATCGGCCCTCTGGCCGATGCCATCATTCCGCACCTCAAGGTTGATTACCGCAAAAAGCAGGAAGCCCTTGAGATCGACGACGCCACCCTGCGCCTTGAGCTTGCCTATGAGCTTTTGCAGGGCGAAGTGGCCCTTGCCACGGTTGAAAAGCGCATCAAGAACCGCGTCAAGGTGCAGATGGAGCGCAACCAGCGCGAGTACTATCTCAACGAGCAGATCAAGGCCATCAACAAGGAAATGGGGCGCGATGACGACCCCCAGGCCGAAGTTGACGAAATAGAGCAAAAGCTCAAGGCCCGCGACATGCCGGAAGAAGCGCGCGAAAAGGCGCTCTCCGAAGCCAGAAAGCTGCGCAGCATGCCGCCCTCTGCGGCGGAATACACGGTTGTGCGCAACTATGTGGACTGGATTCTGGATCTGCCCTGGAACGACCTCAAGCAGATAGACATCGACCTTGAAAAGGCGCGCGCTATTCTGGACGGCGACCACTTCGGCCTTGAAAAGCCCAAGGAACGCATTCTGGAATACCTTGCCGTGCAAAAGCTTTCGCAGGGGCTCAAAGGCCCCATCCTCTGCTTTGTGGGCCCCCCCGGCGTGGGTAAAACCTCGCTTGCCAAGTCCGTGGCCCGCGCCACCGGGCGCGATTTTGTGCGACTCTCGCTTGGCGGCGTGCGCGATGAAGCCGAAATCCGCGGCCACCGCCGCACCTATGTGGGCGCGCTGCCGGGCAAGATCATCCAGTCTCTCAAGCGGGTGAAGTTCAACAATCCCCTCTTCTGCCTGGACGAAGTGGACAAGATGACCTCCGACTACCGCGGCGACCCAGCCTCGGCCCTGCTGGAAGTGCTCGACCCGGAACAGAACAATACCTTCATGGATCACTACCTTGATCTGGAGTATGATCTTTCCAAGGTCTTCTTTATCACCACGGCCAACTCGCTGCACTCCATCCCTGTGCCGCTGCTTGACCGCATGGAGATCATCGAGCTCAACAGCTATCTTGAAACGGAAAAACGCCACATCGCCCGCCGCTTCCTGCTGCCCCGCCAACTGGAAGAGCACGGCCTCAAGGAAGGCAACATCCGCGTGTCGGACAATGCCATCCTCGAGATCATCCGCTCCTACACGCGCGAGGCCGGGGTGCGTAACCTTGAGCGCGAAATTGCCGCCCTGTGCCGCAAAACCGCCATCAAGCTTGTGGAAGACGACGACACCGAAAAGTGCGTCAACATCTCGCGCCAGAGCCTGCCCTCCATGCTGGGCGTGAAAAAATACCGCCATGACGAACGCGAAAGCGAACCTCAGGTGGGCGTGTGCGCTGGCCTTGCCTACAACCAGCGCGGCGGCGAAATTCTGCTGGTGGAAACCAGCCTCATGGCCGGTTCCGGCCATGTGGTGACCACGGGGCAGCTGGGCGAGGTCATGACGGAATCGGCCAAGGCGGCCCTTTCGTATGTGCGTTCACGGGCCGAAGTGCTGGGGCTTGATCCCCGCTTCCACCGCAAGATAGATATCCACGTGCACGTGCCTGCCGGCGCAACGCCCAAGGATGGCCCTTCGGCGGGTATTACCCTGGCGACGTCCATCACCTCCGCCCTGCTCGGCATCCCCGTGCGCAACGATGTAGCCATGACCGGCGAAATCTCCTTGCGCGGCAGGGTGCTGCCCATCGGCGGCCTGCGTGAGAAACTGCTGGCTGCGCGCCGCAGCGGCATCAAAAAAGTGATCATGCCCCGGGATAACGAAAAAGACCTCAAGGAAGTGCCGGACGAAGTGCTGCGCGACCTGGAGATCGTTTTTGTTGACCATGTGGATGAAGTGCTGCCCCAGGCCCTTGCCGCCACGGCGGAAGAGATATTCTCCGGTCGGGCCACGGCGCTGCCCATCAGCCGCATCTTGCGGCCCGAAAAGCACGATGACGACAAGAGCCAGCCTGCGCAGTAGCGCACGGCGTCAGTGATAAAAAATCAGCGATAAAAAAGGGAGCCAGATGGCTCCCTTTTTTATTCCTTGCTGGTGCCTGGTGCGCCAGTCTGCAGAATCTGCTACGGCTCCACAGCGCGGCTTTCCGCCGCCACCTTGCGCAACAGGGATTCCATATTGGCCACAGAGGTCAGACGCATCTCGCCGTTGGCGGATGTCACCCGGCCCGTCACGTCATAGGATTCGCCGTTGCCGCCGTCATGCACCACAAAGGGCACAAGCCAGCCATCGCCGTCACGCCGGGCCTGCCCCACGTTTTTGATTTCCTTGCGCCCGGTTGAGGCATCGGCAAACAGCGGGGCAAGCAGCCCCTGCGCGGTATTGCCCGAGGGCTTGCGGCCAGCAAATGCGCCGGAAGAAATACCATTGAGCACAAAGGCCCGGGTTTCGTTCAGCAGCAGGGAGCGCACGTTGCCCTCCTTGGACGCCGCCTGCGTAAAGAGCAAGGCAACCATGGGCGGCAGATCCTTTGCCGCCTCCGGATCCTGCGCGCGGCGCACAAAAATATTCAACGCCTGCTCAAGAATGGCGTCCACATCCACCTGCCGCTCAAAAGCGGCCACGTCAGACTTGTCCACAGCGCCGCCAGCTTCCAGAATGCACTGGCGCGGATCATTTGCCGCAAAGACAAAACCGGACTGCACCACAACTGCCGCCCACAGCAGGGCCGCTGCGAAATAATAAGGCACACGAGCCAAGACCTTGCCGCCCGGTTTTGCGCCCGCTTCCGCACTGGCAGTCCTCTCAAAAAAATTCAGCATATTTCCTCCGGCAACTGGCCCTTGAGCACAAGGGGCAGACCGCAGCTAACAAAGAGTACAGTGCCGCACACGCGGGCCAGCGCCTGATTGGCAAGGCCCAGCGTATCCTGAAAACGACGTCCGAGGCTCGACATGGCAACCATGCCAAGGCCGGCTTCCACACTCACCAGCGCCAGCGGCAGTGGATAGGCCGCAATGCTGGCGGCCAGCGCCTCCACGCGGTCAAGAATATCCCTTTCCGACATGTCCGCAGCCATAAGATTGGCTACCCACAGGCTCACGCAGTCAAACAGCACAACCCCCGGCCCTTTGCCATCGGGCTGGGCCGCAGGCATCAGCGATGCCAGAGCGCCAGCCGGGTCAAGCGGCTCTTCAAGGCAATGCCAGCCCTGCCCGCGCTCCTGCTTGTGGCGGGCAATGCGCGCCGCCATTTCTTCATCGTCCGCGCGGCCCGTGGCCAGATACAGCCGCTGCGGGGCTTGCGCCTCGGCCCAGCGCTGAGCCAGGCCGCTTTTGCCGCTGCGTGTGCCGCCTACAAAAAGAACTGCTGCGCCCATTACTGCTGACCGCCCACTCTAGGGGCAGGCGCACGTTCTGCGGCGCCATGCGCGTTTTCCGCAGGCAGCGCCGGGGCCGCATGCCCCTGCGGCGGGGTCAGCTGCGGGGAGGTCTGCACATGCCCGGCGTTTTGTGCGGCATTGGGAGCCGCATTTGGAATGGCATTGCCTGCGCCATTGGGAACCACGCCCGGTGTGGAGCTTTGCGGCTGGAACGGCGTACCAGTTCCGGCCTGGGCGCTGCGCCGGGCCAGATCGCGCAACACGCCCGCCGAGGCCTGCACCGAGGCAAGGGCCTGAGCGTCCGCGCGCAGGCGGCGGTCAACCCACTGGGCCACAAACAGCAGGGAATCATCGTCAAGCGTCTGCCCGCCGTTCTGGCGTATGGCCGCAACCAGGGTGCGCTGCAAGGCGGCGCGCTCCTCAAGCGCACGGCGGTACCGCGCGCTCAAGCCGTCCACCCGCAGTTGCGCTGTGGATATCTGCGCTTCAGAAGCATTGTTCTCCCGCAGCTGGTCTACCGCAAACACGGCTTCGGCCATCTGGGCGTTAATCTCCACAACCCCTTGCGCGGATTTGTCCTGTTCGCGCAGGTGGGCATCAAGATTGGGCACGGAGGCCACGCCTTCAAGCGCGCCGGCCAGAATCACAAGACGCCCGGCCAGCGCCATGTGCAACTGGCGGATATGCTCAGGCGTAAAGCCCTTGGAGGCGGCGTCCCGGTTGACGGCATCCAGAAAACGGTCTGCATACAGGGTGTACAGCCCGCGCAGCATTGTAGGATGAAAGGCGTAACGCAGCAGGGCTTCGCGACCGCCCTTGCCATCGGTAACATTGGCAAACTTCGCGCCGTAGCGCTGATTGAGCGCCTGCACGCTGACGTTCAGGGTGCCGCTCTGCGGGCCGGGCTTGAAACGGGCCACAACAAAGGCCGCCAGATCTTCCACAACTTCCATGCGGATGTGGCTGTCTTCCGTCACCTTCTGCGGCATCTGCGCCCCGCTCTGCTGCGGATACAAGCCAGCGGGCGTTGAGCCGTCCACAGGCGCGCCTACGCTGCCCTGCACTGTTTGCCCGGCCAGCGTGCCGGGGGAGGTGGGCGGGCTGACAACAGAAATGGGCGGGGGCGGGGGCGCATCGCGCAGCACATCACCCACACCGGCCAGCAGCGTGCCGCTGGTGGCGTTGTTTATGATGTCGGCGGCTTTATCCTTCCACTGGTCGCGGGTTGATTTATCACGTGTGAGCCAGTAGGTCGCGCCACCAAGGGCCAGAACCGCCAGCAGCGCCAGCACCACGGCCTTGCGCGCGCCCGCGCGGGCGGGACGGGGCTTGGGCATATTCACTATGTCCGGCACGTCCAGAGGCTTTTTTTCCAGTTTCATAAAATTCTCCTACTGCGGCAGGCATGGGACTGTGGCGCAAGGCGCACTGCATTGGCCGCCGCAAAAAACGGCACAGTAAGCCATTATTTCCGTTTATTGCGCGCAAATGCTAGCATTGCTTCCCTGCGCTGTGAAGACATTTTCCAGAGAGTTTCTGGATACGGGGCAGGCATTGCCCGCATTGCACCCCGCCGTGCGGCAGGGTATAGTAACCCAATTCGTACGCAGTATTTTATGAGAGGCTTTTTATGCATACCCCTGCCAACATCCTCACCATTGCCGGTTCTGATTCCGGCGGCGGCGCGGGCATTCAGGCCGACCTGAAAACCATCATGGCGCTCGGCGGTTACGGCATGAGCGTTATCACCGCCCTGACCGCGCAGAACGGATTGGGCGTTACGGGCATTCATGCGCCTGATGCCGATTTTGTGCGCTTGCAACTGCGCACGGTGCTTGAGGGCTTTTCCGTCAAGGCCGCCAAAACGGGCATGCTTTTTTCTGCCCCTATCATCCGCGCCGTTGCGGACGAATTGCGCAAACGCGACTTTCCCCTTGTGGTTGACCCTGTCTCTGTGAGCCAGAGCGGCAGCCGCCTGTTGCAGGAAGACGCCGTAACAGCCCTGGTGGAAGAAATGCTGCCCGGCTGCGACCTGCTGACCCCCAACCGCCCCGAAGCGGAGATGCTCACCGGCATGAGCATCAACAGCCTTGAAGACGCAGAGGCCGCAGGCCAGAAGCTGCTTGCCATGGGTGCGCGCGCCGTGCTCATCAAGGGCGGGCACATGGAAAGCTCCATTGTTGTTACTGACTGCCTGTGCGTACCCGGCGAACAGCCCAAGCACCTCCCTCAGGCCAAGGTGGAGACGGAAAACAACCACGGCACGGGCTGCACGCTTTCTGCCGCCATCGCCACTGGGCTTGGGCGCGGTTTGCCCCTACAGGTTGCAATAACCCGGGCGCAGGAATTTCTTAACCTTGCCCTGCGCAAAAGTTACGCCCCGGGCAAGGGCTGCGGCCCTGTAAACCACGCTGCGGATTTAAACATCAAATAGGCATTCGCCCGCCTGTCAGCCGCACGGCCTCTTTCCGCCGCCGCATGGCAGGCGGATTGGCCCGCTGTTTGCAGTTTCCCCCTGTGGGTATTCAGGGTGTCAAAATCAAGGCGGTGCGGCGTGCCTTTTCGCTTCAAATTACAGAAAATACTCGACTACCGGGAACAGCTCGAAGAAGAAGCCAAGGTTGATCTGGCCAACAAGCAAAGGCTTCTGGAAGAAGCGCGCGCCCTTTTTGAACGCCTGAAGGCTGAACTGCGCCAGACCGAAGACCGCTTGTTTGAATCAGCCCTTGTGCCGCAGGCGGAGCGCTGGCTGCTGGAACAATATGTAAAAGGATTGCGCGGCGATGTTGCCAATGCGGCCTTGCAGGCCCGCATGCACGAGCAACTTGTTGACGAAGCCCGCAAGCTGCTGGCCGCGCGCGCCATTGAAAGAAAACTGCTGGAAAAGCTCAAGGAGCGACAAAACCAGCAGTATCTTCGTGAGGAACAACTGAAGGAGCAACGCGTCAATGACGAAACAGCCACACTCCGCTACAAAGCTCCGGCTCTCTAAGCTTTTCCGCTGGCTGGCGGTGCTCTGCTTTATGAAGCTTACCATCCTCGGCCTTTTGCTGCTGGATGTGCCCGTGCCCTCCTGGCTTGGCGGATCGCCCAAGGATGCCACGGTAGCCGTGAACGAGCCGCGCACTGGGCAGGCCCAAAATGAAAAGGCAGCCCCCGTTGCTGATGCGGCCCCCTCTGGCCTGGCGCAAAGCGTCAGTTCTACACTTTCGTCCATGGGTTCTGCCCTTGATTCCGTAGTGGACAACATCAAGGACAAAACTGAAAAAAGCCAGAGCGACCCGCAAGGCTCTGCCGCCGCCCGCATGGCCGCAGCGGTCAAACCCCATGCAGATCAAACCACCAGAGTGACCGATGCCGCCCTGCCCGCCCCGCTTATCCGTGCAGCGGCCTCAGGCGGCGCGCCGGAAACTGCGGCGGCTTCCAAGGCCCCCGGCCAGACATTTTCTCCCAATTTTCCCGAACCTCAGGCCCTGCCTGCCCCGCAGGCGGAACCGGGCACATCTGCCCCATCCGGCAGCCTGATCGTTTCTGCCAGACCCAACCGCGCCAGCGAATCCGAATGGCTGGACGCCCTGGGCCTGAGCAATCTGCCCATCCCCGGCCTTGGCAGCGTGCAGGCCGCGCACGCGGCAGCGCTGGACATGCCAGTTCCCCAGACGCCCACTGGCGGGCAATCGCCCTTTGCTCCCGCAGAGCAAACCGCCCCGCTGACCATACCCGGCGCACCGCCCATCCCGGCGAATATTCCGCGCGGTCAGGGTACGGACGGCGCGCCGTTGCCGCCGCGCGGCGCGGCAGGCAGCAACGACGGCTTTTTGCCCCCCTTGCCGCAGGGGCAAGGTTCGGGCACGCTGCCCGTCCCCACGGTGCAGCAGCCGCAGGGCGCGTATTCCAATGACCCCAACGCCAAGGCCCAGGAACTGGCGCGCCAGCAGCAGGATATTCTTGTGCTGCGTCAGCAGATGGACCAGCGCCTCAAGGACATTCAGGAAACTGAAAAGAAGATGCAGGACATGATCCGCGAGGCCAGGGGCATTGAAAACGAAAAAGTTCACCGGCTGGTGCTCACCTATTCCATGATGAAGCCCAAGGCTGCGGCCAAGGCTCTGGAAAGCATGGACGAACGTGTGGCCATCCGCATTCTTTCCGGCATGTCGCCCAAACAGTCAGGCGAAATCCTCACCTACGTTTCCCCGGCCAAGACCGCCAAGCTTACGGAGCTTATCACCCGCATGAGGATACCTGATTAATGCGCCTCAAGCTTTTGATCGCCTATGTGGGCACCAGCTACAGCGGCTGGCAGATACAGGAAAAGCCGAACCCGCCGCCCACAATTCAGGGCGAGATGGAAAAGGCCCTGCGCACCATCACAGGGCAGCACATACGCGCTTACGGCTCGGGCCGCACCGATTCCGGCGTGCACGCCCACGGGCAGGTTGTGCACTGCGACGTGCCCGATGCGCGCGCCAGCATGGACTGGCGACGCAGCCTCAACGCTGTTTTGCCCCGCGATATCCGCGTGCTGGAGGCCATGCAGGCCGCCCCGGACTTTCACGCGCGCAAGGATGCCCTGCGTAAAACTTACGCCTATCAGTTCTGGCTGGAACAGACCTTTATGCCGCCGCAGCTGACGCCTTTTGTGTGGAAGTGCGGCCCCCTGAATGTTGAGGCCATGCGTGCCGCCCTGCCCCACCTGACGGGCCTGCACGACTTTGCCGCGTTGCGAAATGTGGGCACGGATGTGGAAAGCACGGAGCGCACGGTGCTGCAAGCCGAGCTGCACGCAATGCCCCCCTGCGAATTTTATCCGCCGCACGCTCCCATGTTGCGCTTTATTGTGACGGCCGATGGTTTTCTCAAGCAGATGGTGCGCAATATGGCGGGCCTACTCGCTGCCTGCGGTCAGGGCAAGGTGTTGCCAAAGGATATCCCCGCCCTGCTTGCCACACGCGACCGCAGGGATGTGCCCTCCGTCACCGCGCCGCCGCAAGGCCTCGCGCTGGTGAACGTGGTGTACCCCGAAGCCCGATAGCCGCACATCTGGCTGTGCCGCTCTGCGGCACGTTTAAAGCCCATGATTGCAAAGGGCCGTCCATCGCTGAACGGCCCTTTCTTTTTACCAATGACTTTTGTTTAAGTCTGATTTTTCATTTCTTCTATGAGCCGCTGGAGTGACTGCGATTGCTGCGTAAGATCCGCCACTGCCTTTGCGGCCTGCTCCATGGTCTGGGCGGTTTGAGCAGAGATGGTCGCCACCTGTTCGACAGACTGGTTGATCTCCTCGCTGGCGGCAGATTGCTGCTCGCTGGCAGTGGCGATGGACTGCACCTGATCATTGACCAGATGGACGAACTCAAGAATCTTTTTGAGCGATTCACCGGAGCGCACCGACATATTGGTTGCACTTTCAATAGTAACGGCAACCTGCTCGACATTCAGGATATTTTTACGGGTACCGGCCTGAATGCCCGTAATGGCCTGCCCCACTTCCTGTGTAGCTGACATGGTTTTTTCCGCCAGTTTGCGCACTTCATCTGCAACCACGGCAAAGCCCCTGCCCGCATCGCCCGCGCGCGCGGCCTCAATGGCGGCGTTCAGCGCCAGCAGGTTGGTCTGGTCGGCGATGTCGGCAATGACCCCCATGATCTGGCCGATGCTTTCGGCCTGCTTGCCAAGAGCGTCCATGTCTTCCTTGATGGCAATGGACTGCGTGTGGACAGACTCAATGCCCATAACAGCATCATTGACAATCTGCGAGCCTTCAACTGCCTGTTCTCTGGCCTGGTGCGAAACATTCGCAGCCTGCTGGGCGTTTTTGGCAACTTCCAGCACGGTGGCATTCATTTCTTCCATTGCCGTTGCGGTCTCTCGCACACGGGCCGACTGATCGTCAGCCCCACGGCTCGATTGAGCTATCTGGGCCGAAAGAGCCTCTGACGCAGACGACACGACCTGCACGATCCCCTCAAGCTCCCGGGCAGCCTGAAGCATGCCTTCGGCCTTGGCCCGTTCTGCCCGCCGGGTCGCCTCCTCTGCCAGTGCGGTTGCTTCCTGCGCGGCTTTGGCCTGCTGCTCAGCCTGCTGCGATTTGCTGTCTGCCTCGGTGATCTTGGCTTTGAGATTGCCCACCATCTTTATGAGTACACCGTAAACACCGCCATCGCCGGAATAGGGCTTGAAGGACAAATCCAGTTGACCAGCAGCTATCTCCGATGCCACGTGATGCAAATAGCTGGGATCTTCGCCTAGCTGTTTGGTTACACCCCGGATAATCAGGGCGGAGATGCCTGTTGCCGCAAGAATAACGGCAGCAATCAAAAACAGAATGATCAACTTTCCGCGTTCATAGGATTTTTCAGCATTGAGCGCAGAAGCCTGGCTCCCTTTTTTATTGATATCTATGATGACCTGAAGCTGGCTCAGGGCATCAAAAAACTGAACGCGCGCAGGCCCCAATACTGCCTTGACCGCCGCCTCGGTATTGCCATTCTTTGATAACTCCTCGATCTTTGAATGACCGCTGGTGTACTTTTGCCAAGCGTCAAGAAATTTGGGGAAAGCAATCTTTTCTTCTGGTTCGCTGATCAGCCTTTCATATTCCTTGATTTTTGCATCAATTTTGTTTGACAGATTTTTCAGCTTGGCTTCATATTCTGCCATTACAGCTTTATCATTTGATACAATATGTATTAGTTCATTGCGCCTGTATTCACCAACCAGACTCTCCAGTTCGCCAACAACTCTGATTGTAGGCAGCCAGTTTGCTGATACATCTTTAACATCGTTGTTTATGTTAGACATGCCGACAATAGACATAAACCCGATAATTATCGAAAACATTGTGAGTATTACGGCAAGAAGTACAAGCTTTTTCGAGAGTTTCATTTTATTCATCCCCTTTTGCTTGTAAATAGTCTATAAAATAGCTTATTTCCTATAGTAGTCATACATCTTTGATATTCTTTTTACCATTATTGCATGCTTTTCTCAAAAGTTGCAATAGACTGTGAAGCCTTGGGGCACAGATTTTATTTTTTGTTCATGCAACCACCGAGCATGTCGATTAATCTAAAGAAAGATACTGTCCATCGTACGCAATCCTTTGTTGCTTTCCCCGCATGGTTTCTTGCCGCCAGGCATCGCTTCCAATGCTGCTCCGGGCATTCCCTCTTACAAATGCAAAGCCCCCGCTCATAGTGAACGGGGGCTTTGGCATATATAACGACCAGCCAGATCAGATGATTTCACTGAGGCCGGATTGTTCCTGCGCCTTGAACTTCTGTTGCAGCATGAGCGGCAATGATTCCGGGTCGGCAGGATCATACTCAAACATTACGGCAGTGCCGAAGCAGGAAAAATACTTGCTGCCATCGGGGTGAAAGGCCACGTTTTCATTGTAGCCCACAATAGCCTGTGCGCCCTTGTTCATGGCCCTTGCCGCCATGCCAAAAAAGGCCTCTTCCGAGTCAAACCCCCGGCAACAGACAAGGCCGAGCACCTTGGCAATACGCCTCCCCTCCACCTGATGTGTTGTCACCACAGGAAAGCGTCCGGCCAGAAAAACCTCACGCACTCTGGCGCTTGCGTCAGAAATGCCCACAGTTCTCTCGGCCTTGCGGCTTTTTTTATCGTGGCCTCCCAGCAAAAAAAACATGCTGAACCTCCAGATCAGATGGATGTTCGGGTAATTGACACCCGTTTACATTTAATCTGCAAAGGCCTTGCCAAACAAACCTAATCATTAAATTACAGCATGTTACAAAACAATCACCGCGCACAGTCAGAACATTGACTCGTCAGCGCATCTGGTTGGCAACCTTGACAAAATCATTGTAGGCGGCCCGGCTTGCCAGAGCGGCCTTGTTCATTTCAAACCGCACGGGGACGTAAAACTCTTCTTCAAGCCCCTGGTCAAAAAGCTGCGCGTAGCTGCCTGCCTGCTTGAGAAAAGCGCGGTACTGACGCTCCAGTTCCGGCGCTGCCATAAAGGGAGGCCGCCCGCCGTCTGCAATGGCTGCTGCAAGCTCGTCACGCTGGGCCTTCAGCGCATCTCTGTCCGTCTTGCTGGGGGTAAGCAGGGTTGCAGTTTTGCCAAACACGGCAAAGATGCGTTCCGCAGCCTGAATTTGTCGCTTGAGCGGATGGTTGCGCAGCAAGATATCTTCTGCCGGGGCAGCCTCGCCCTCCACAATCGCCATATAGGCATCGCGGGCAGCAATAAAGGCTGCATGTCCCTTGAGTATTTCTGCAGCAAGGGCCTTGCCCTTGGCGCCGTTATCCTGAATGCTCTCGTCGGCCACGTATTTTTCGAGCAGGCGATAATCAGCCCGCATGTCCACGATGGCCTTATTCATGTCCTGCACGCAGGCGGCCATTTTTTTGGTCTGCTCAGGGGTAAAAAGGCTGACCGGGGGCGTCAGGCGGCGGGTAAGGGCGGCATCCTGATCCGTATTCAGCTCCGGGCGTTTGGCCAGTTGCCACTCTGCCAGATAATACTTGGTGTAGGCCGCCAGCACATCGGCCTGGGCAAAGCGCCCCGTTGCCAGCGCCATAGAAGCAGCGTTGGAAAAAGCCACCAGCCTGTCTGCCCTGTCCAGTTCTTCCGGGCTGGGAGGCGGGCTTACTTCTTCCACAGTTTGCGCCTGGGCAGCAGTTTCCGCCTTTGGCGCTCTGGAGGAGGATTCGACAACGGGCTTACCGGTTGCGCCTTCTTCCTTTTTGCCGGAATCGCAGGCGGTCACAAGCAGAGCCACACTCAGGGCCAGCAGCAGAGCAAGAACGAATTTTTTCATCGGCGTATATGAGCGAACGTCCCGCGTTGTAATGCAGGACGTTCAGTAGTGGTTACAAGGAGTTATAAATCTGCCAGCAGGCAGGATTCCTAGGCGCGGGCAGCTATCCAGGCGTTCAGGCCCGTGAGGTCTTCGCCCCAGGGGAACGAGCCGCCCTTGAGCTCCGGCCCCACGCCGTAGAACTGGGTACCCACGGTTTCGGCTGCGTCCCTGTCTGTGGGGGCGTCGCCAACCATGAGCACATCGGCGGGGTCAAGCTTCTGCCCGTTCACAATCTGGGCCAGCAGCACGGCCTTGGCTGGCGGGGAGCCGTGGATGGCGTCAAAATAGCCATCCAGCTTGCGCTCGCGCAGCACGGCCAGCACTTCTTCGTGCGGCGCGCCGGAGCAGACAAACATGGGCAGCTTGCCGCGCCAGGAATCAAGCGTTTCCTGAATGCCGGGTATCAGCTCGCAACGGCGCAGTTCGTCCAGCACATATTCGGCAAAGCGGTTGCCAAGTTCCTCTGATTGCTCAGGGGTTATGGTCTTGCCCAGCACGTCTGCATAAAACCACTCAAACTTCTTGTAACGGCTCACGCCGCCGTGCACCTTGTGGTACATCAAAAAGCGGTCGCGCGCCTCGGGGCCAAACGGTTCCATAAGACGGCCAAAGGCCCGTGTTTTTACGGGCACGCTGTCAAGAATGACGCCATCGCAGTCAAAAACAAGGCATTGCAGTGACATAATATTCCTTGAAAAGCTGTTCGATTCCGGGGCGACATGGCCCCACCTTGCCAGAGCATTTCAGCATGAAAGGCTCTCGTTAATCCCAGTGCTTCTGACCGCCCTGCCCACGCATGCCGATAAGCTTGGCAGGAACGCCGCCCACAATGCTGAAGGGGGCCACATTGCGCGTAACCACAGCGCCAGCGCCCACCACAGCTCCGCGGCCAATGCGCACATCTGGCGTAATGACGCAGTTGGCGCCAATCCACACGTCTTCTTCAATAATAATCTGACCGGGGACATGCCCCTGATGCATGATCGGCACATCCTGACGTGCAATGCAGTGGTTGGCCGCGCGGATAACCGTGCCCGGCCCCACGGCGGTTTGCGCGCCGATTTCTATGCGGCCCGCATCTGCCCCCACATGCACATTGGGCGAGAGAGCCACGCAGTCGTGCAGCACCAGTTCGCCGTCAGAGGCGGTAACAAAACAGCCGCGCCCCATGCGCACGCCGTTGCCAATCTGCATATTGCGGCAGCCCGCAAGGCTCAGGCCCGTGCCAAAACGCGCCGAACCGCAGCTTTTAAACAGCCACCGCCAGGCAAACAGTCGCAAGGCAATACCCACAGGCGTGGGGATCCAGGCAAAGGCGGCCAGCCACAGTTCTTCAAGCGCCGCCGACACGCGTCTGAACAGCCTTGGCCCTGCATGGGGTTTTGGCTGTACTGCCTTATGTTCGGCCTTTGCTCCGGGCTGGGCTTCAGGTTGAGCAGACGACCCTGCCGATACCAAGGTTTCGGCGGCAGCGCCGTGGGCTTGTGCTCCCACGGCGCTTGCGCTTTTTGAACCGTCAGCGGCTTTATCCCCTTGTACGGGGGAGGAATTAAGCTCGCCCGCCATTTACTTGCGGTATTCCTTCATAAGATCATCGCCTTCCATGAGGCGGGCCACGCGGGCCAGATCTTCAGGAGTGTCCACGCTCCAGGAGCGGCAATCGGTGGGCACCATGTGCACCTTTTCGCCGTGCTCGAGAATGCGCATCATGTCCACGGATTCATAAATTTCCAGCGGGCTTTCGGGCAGTTCGTTGAAGTGCAGCAGATAGTCGCGGCGGAAGGGAATGATGCAGACCTGCTTGCGCATGGGCACCTTGTCCGAACCTTTTTTGCGCGAAGGAATGGGCTCGCGCGAAAAATAGAGCGCGTTGTTGCAATGGTCCACAACGACTTTGACTTCGTTGGGGTCTTCAAATTCCTCAAGGGTATCCATATCGGCCATCAGGTTGACCACGTTGATGGAGGGATCCGCCAGCATGGGGGCCACGGCGGCATCGATCATTTCGGGGCGCACCATGGGTTCATCGCCCTGCACCATCACAACGATATCGGCCTTCTGACCGGTGGCTGCTTCGATTTTCAGCAGGGCTTCTGCGGTACGCGTGGAGCAGCGCACGTGATGGTCGCCCGTCATGACGCTCTTGAGCCCGGCGTCCTTGCAGTAATTTTCAATGATCTCGTCGCAGGTGGCCACATAGGTGGCGGAAAGGCACTTGCTCATGGCCGTGCGAAAGGCCACATGCCCCACCATGGGAACGTTGTGGATAAGGGCAAGCGGTTTGCCGGGGTAACGGCTGGAACCCATACGCGCGGGAATGATGGCAATGATGTTCATCTGACGGCTCCTTGTGGCCTCGATAATTTGTGTACGAAAAAACTGCATCCAATCATGCCGCAAACGGACGCATGCCCTTGCGGCAACTGCCGTTCCCAGGTCTAGTCGTCGGTGGATACGAGGTATCCGCCCTCAGACGCCAGCTCGGGGTGCAGCTCCTTGTGCTCTTCTTCCATCACGCGCAGGATGCCCTGCCCCAGATCAACAGTCAGCGGCGGCACCAGCTTGCGGCCCACCTTGGGCATAAAGGCATAGGGCGTGACCTGATAATGCCCGCTGTTGGGATCATTCAGATAATTGATGGTCAGTTCCTTGCCGAGCATTTCACCGATCATCTTGAACAGATCGCCCACACGCATGGGCTGGTTGCCCGAGATGATGATGTTCTGGTTTTCAAACTCGGGGTCAAGCACGGCCAGGGTGGCTGCCGAGGCATCGTCCACGTGCACGTATTCGCGCAGGGCCGTGGGCGCGCCGTAGTAGGTGATGGCGCCGTCGGCCAGAGCCTCGTAAACAAACCTGTTGATGGCGTTGCGGCGGTCGGAACGCGGGCCATACAGCGAGCCGTAACGCAGGATGGTGTACGGCAGGTTGTGCATGGCCTGATAGTTTTCAATATACAGTTCGCAGGCCTGCTTGCTGCAACGGTAAAAACCGCCGGACTTGCCGTACACGTACAGGGAACTGGCAAAAACATAGCGCTTCACGCCAGCCTTGCGGCAGGCCTCAAGAACCATGACGTTGCCCAGCACGTTGATACGCGCCGTGTCCACCGGGCGGTTGTTGGCCTCGCCAATGTCGGCAATGCCAGCATAGTTGAAGACCATATCCGCACCGGCAACGGCGCGGTTGACGGTTTCTTCATCCAGAATATTGCCTGCAAGCATGGTCTGGTCGGGCCGCAAAAAGGGCGAGGGATGCAGGTCAACAATGGTGACCGCATGCCCGGCTTCAGAAAGCTTGTCGCAGATATGCGAGCCCAGAAAGCCGGACCCGCCAAAGACGGTAATATTCACAGTTATTCTCCCGAATTGGGGCGTTCAGCCGCCCGCCACAAAAAGACCGAATCAATGCCATAAGCGATAAAGCGGCTGCCTGCGGCAATCTGGCGCGCAAGCTCCGCAGGGTCGGGCTGCACAATGTGCAGGCCCATGCGGGCGCCTGCCTTGGCGCAACCCTGGGCAATCCGCGCCATGGCAGCTTTGAAGTCCGGGTGATCAAACTGCCCCGTAAGCCCCATGGAACCCGAAAGATCGTAAGGGCCGACCATGATGGCATCCAGACGGGGATGCGCCAGAATGGCCTCCAGATTTTCCACCGCGCGGATGTGCTCGATCTGGGCCACCAAAAATATCTCTGGCGCGCGACTGGCGCGGTACTCGTCAAAATTTTTGCCAAACACGTTGGCCCGGCAGTAGCCCACGCCGCGATATTCGGGCGCGGTTTCACCCGCAGCGCGCCAGGTGTCCTGCCCCGGGTACACAGAAAGATCAATGGCCCGGTCAAGCTGCGCGCGGCTTTCAATCATGGGGAAGATAAGCCCCTGAGCCCCGGCTTCCAGCGCGGCCTTGATCTGGGTTTTGCTGGCTTCGCCAAGGCGCGCGAAAGGAGCCGCGCCGCCGCATTCGATGGCGCGAAAAACATCCGGCAGCCCGGTGCGGCCAAAAGAGCCGTGTTCCATATCAACAGCAACCCAGTCATAACCGGCGCGGGCCATAAGCTCGGCCACGTCAGGCGAGGGCAATTGCAACCATGTGCCAACTGTGGCCTTGTCTGCCGCCAGCCGAGCGCGAATTTCATGTACAGTCATATCAAGCGGCATGCCGCCGCAGGGTTGAAGATTACGAAAAACGTTCTCTACTATACGCCCTGCGTCCACCGGGCGCAATACGGCCAGAAGGCCTGCCGCCAGTGGAAATACAAACCCGGCATGAGCAAACCCAACGCACGTTGAATCCAATGCAACAGTATCTGCCGCTTGCAGCCCGGCCAAAGCCAGTTTACGCCAGTAAGGCGACAGCAACACGGCGCTTTTGATGCTCTGACAGGTATGAGAATGAAATTGTTACTTTTTTATCAAAGAAGAAATAGAGAAAAGACAGGGCTTGGCCTTTTACCATGAGCATGCTAATAAAAAAGCCCCCCGTGGGTAACGGAGGGGCTTGGATAGGAACCAGGCTGCGGCAGAACAGTCTGGTTCGCAGGAGGAGGCTGGAAAAACCAACAAGAACGTCAACGCCTTATGGCGCTGACACTTGTATATGGACACTCCGAAACTGGCATTGCCAGACGGGTGTTTGAATCCACTCTCCGCCGGGGCTCCTGGATCGCAAGATTCAGGAGCTTTTTTATTTCGCCCACAAATCCCTCGCGGGACACAGACAAAACAAGCAAAGGGCTTCGGCGCAGGGCCCTTGATCTTCAGCCTACGGGCTCAATGAACTGCGATCAACATAGAATGGAAGAATCCTTAGGTCAAGGAGCTGCGCAATTTTTCACATATTTTTTACGCATTTCTTTTTATCCGCTCAGATAACTAGCTAAATATAATAGTAAAAAATAACGACTATTTTTCTATAATTTTTTAGCACATTGTAATCAGGAACCAGGAGCATTAACTCACAGAAGAAAGCAGGCTGATTTGCTGTTTTTCTGGTGACTTCACGCAAACACCCCGCCAACGCCTTCCACGTTGACGGGGTGTGCAGGTATCATCCTACAGGTGGATAAAGCGCCTAGAAGGGCCAGACGTTATCCATAAGCCGTGTGAACCAGCCGGGCTTCTGCTTGTCGGCCAGCACGCCCTTGCCATAATATTCAATGCTTGCGTCCGCAATCTGGGTGGAAAGAACGCTGTTGTCGGCGCTGACGTCCTTGGAGCGGATCATGCCGCGCACAACCATATATTCTGTTTCCTCGTTGACGCGGATTTCGCGCGCGCCCTCAATCTCCATCAGGCCGCCCGGCAACACGCGGAGCACGCGCGTGGCCAGCGAGGTGGTCACGTAGTTCTCACGCTTGGTCTTGCCCGTGGCCGTCAGACCGCTGGTAGACCCCGTATTCAGGACGGGCAAGCCCACCGCAGGCTGCGGCCCCACGGGAACAAAGGGAATGAAGCCTGCGTGATCCCTGTTGAACATTGCGGAAACCTCGTAATCGTTGGAGCCTTTCTTGTTGGCTGTAGTTTCCGCCTTGTTCTGGGCCTTGGTATTTTCCACCAGTTTGACCACAACAATATCGCCTACGCGGCGGGCGCGGCTGTCTTCAAAAAGGGTATCGGTTTCGCTGGCGGCAAAAATCGACCCCGGATTGTTGGCCGAATTGGCCTCCTGCCGATATTCCTGTGGCGGCGTTACCGGCGGATGCAGTGCAGGTCGCCGGGTTGGGCTGCCGCCGCAGGCGACGCAGAACAGGTAGCTCAGCGCCAGAACGGGTATTATGTATCGTGCCTGCATATGCTCCTCTCCTTCCACCTTTAAACGCTAGTGGATTTCCACGGTGCTGCCATCTTTGACAATGGCGTATACCTGTTTTTTGGTTTGCAGATTCCGTACCGCAATGGTGGCCCCCGGCTCGCCGTCGGCCAGGGCCTGGGCCTGCGTGGCTATGCGCAGGTTGCCCTTTATATAGATGAGGTTGACCACATCGCCGCGCCTTACCATCAACTGGCTCACAAGGTCGCTTTGTAAAATTGGCTCGCCGGTGTTCAGCGCGCGGTTCACCTGCCAGGGGCCGCCGCGCCCATCCCAGGGCAGATCGCGCAACTGGCTGGCGTTGACCTTCATAAAGGTGACGGACTCTGCCGCCAGAGCTTCCCCTTTGTTCATGGGGCGCGATGCCGCCGGAGCCGTTATCCAGAGCGTGAGATTGACCGTGCCGGAAATACGCCGAAGCACGTTGCCGTCCACTTCCTGCACAGCAAAGCGCAAGGGCACACGACCAGGCGACAGTTTGCCCGGTTCAAGCTGCACCCGCTGCTGCGCATGGGCCAAAAAAATGTAATCCGGCAGCCGAAAATCGCTCAGTTCCACCTGCCCCGGCATGGCGGACAATTGCGGCGTCAGACTTTTGACCACGTAAGAACGCAGGTCTTCCTCATGGAACACCAGCCCCCCCCGCTGGATCACCAGCGAAGATGGCAAAATGCAACGCCCGGCAACATCCTTGCCCAAGGCCTGCCGCAAAGCCTGAGAAAGGCGGGAATGACTGATCTGCAGGGGTTTGCCTTCTTCCGGGGGCGCAGGCCAAAGTTGCTGTACGCGCAGTTGCGCCCAGGTATCCTGCCCCATCTGCCCCAGCGGAACAGCAATATCACCCAACAAAACCATATCTGAATTGGTGACCGCCGCAGAAAGGATTTTGAGCCGCCAGTCGTCAGGGCCAAGCATGTTGAGCTGGCCATCCTGCGCCACGGGGGCTTCGCCTGCGGCAAGCTGGTTGCGCGCCTTGGCGGCCCGTTGATCCTGCGCACCATCCGCAAGGGGCATTTGCCCAGCCTGAGCCTGGGGAGTGCGCAACTGGGTGACTATCTGATTGGGCGAGCGACGATGGTTGCGATCATTATCCTGCCAGGTGGCGCTGGGAACGCCGCCCTGCGGGGCCGCCACCGTGGCCGTAGCCCACAGACAGCACACCAGAGCCGCAGCCAGAAGCGCGCGCAAAGGCAGCACCTGACCATCCCGCATTGCCCATATGACCTGCAAAAACCGCATGACGCATACCCCTAAGTCTTTTCACGCTCAGATGCCTGCATGACCGCGACGCAGCATTATTGCCATCGCCATGCAAGCTTTTAGTGGCGCGGATTTTTCAAAATCAGCGCAAACAGACAAATTTTTAATAACAGTCAGCCCTAACTGCGCTTGAGCTGCACAGCGATGCCCAGCATGGCGTCTGATGTCTGAATGGACTTTGAGTTTACTTCATAGGCGCGCTGGCCCACAATCATGTTCACCATTTCGTCCACGACTTCCACGTTGGACATTTCCAGAAAACCCTGAGCCAGGGTGCCCACATTGTCTGTGCCGGGCACGCCTTCTGTGGCATCGCCCGAAGCCTGGGTGGGCGTGTAGAGGTTGCGCCCACGGGCATCAAGGCCAGCCGGATTGATAAAGGTGTAGAGCGGCAATTCGGCCCCGGCCAGTTCCTGCCCCTGCGCATCCAGAGCCGCCATGTGACCGGAGGATGAAATGGAGATGGTCTTGGTTTGCGCGGGCACGGCAAACTGCGGTTGCAGAATGTAGCCGTTGGCGGTGACCACGGTGCCGTCCTGATTGAGCTTGAAGGAACCGGCGCGCGTGTACATGAGCTCGCCGTTCACATCCACCTGGAAAAAGCCGTCGCCTTCAATGGCTACGTCCAGAGTGTTGCCGGTATTCTGAAAATCGCCCTGCGTAAAAAACTTGTGCACAGCCGTGGGACGAGCGCCCATACCGACCTGAATACCTACAGGCAGGCGGTTGTCACCCTCGGTGATGGCGCCGGCCACACGCATGGTCTGGTACATGAGATCTTCAAACTCTGCCCTGCTCTTTTTAAAGCCCGTGGTGTTGACGTTGGCCAGGTTGTTGGAAATCACGTCGATATTGAGCTGTTGGGCCACCATGCCGGTGGCGCCTGTCCAAAGCGATCGCATCATGGGAATTTCTCCTTATACATAACCAGCGCGGCTGCCGGTTGCTGCTAAACCATCACCGGTTAACCCTGGCGGCGGCCCACTTTTTCGTTGGCGGCTCGATCCAGCGTGTCTGAGGTCTGCATGACCTTTTGATAGGCTTCAAACTGGCGCTGCACTTCGATCATGTTGACCATTTCGGACACAACTTCCACATTGGCGGCTTCCGTAAAGCCCTGCTCGACACGCGCGCCATTGTCGTAGGCATTGCCTTCAACAACCTGAACACCATCGCGCGGGCGAAAGAGGTTACCGCCCATTTTTTCAAGATTCTGCGGGTTGTTCACGCTGACCAGGGTCAACTGGTCAATAACGTTGCCATCAGCAAGTATCTGACCATCACCGCTGATCTGCAAATGACGCGTACCAGCCGGGACGTTGATAAGACCGCCAGCGCCTTGCACGGTGTAGCCCTGCGGCGTCATAAGGACGCCATCGCTGTTGAGCACAAAAGCTCCGTTGCGCGTGAGGTACTGCCCCGTAGGCGTAGTGACGCGGAAAAAGGCGTTGTCGCCGTTAATGGCAACATCAAGATCGTTGCCGGTATATTGCATGGATCCTTGCGAAAAATCTGTGTGCGAAACGGCCAAGCGAACCCTTGCGGCATTCATCGGTTCGGGAAACAGGGGCGTAGACTTGAGGTTCAAAATCGGCTCCCGAATCTCGTCAAAAGCAAAGGTGGGCATGGTGTCCTTGAACGCCAGCGTTTCCCGCTTGTAGCCGCGCGTATTCACGTTCGCCAAATTATTGGCGATGAAATCCATACGGTGTTCTGTGGTCAGCGCGGCAAAAAGTCCGCTAAACATGCCTGCTTGCATAAGCAGCTCCTTGTGTTGGCAGCAGCGCTAAAAGTGAAGCGCCGCCGTCTACCTCGGGCCTGATGGCCCTTGCCAGAGCTTTTGCAATATATGGGCCAATACCCGCACATTTGGGAGACTCCCTGCGCACTGGCCAGCCCCCAAAAGGCACGGAAGACACAGGTTGCGGAAAGCAGAGCTGTCGGCCCAGGTAAGCAAGCATGGTGCCCACGCATTAATCAGGCGATTCTAAGGTTGCCCCTATATTATTGATAAAAGAGGTTACGCGAAGCGCCCGCCACGGCGGCTGAACTGCCTCGGCCACAGGCGGCCCCTGGCAGTGACAAGAGAGGCATTTGCACCCAACACCCCTGATCTGCCCAAAATTCGGCCCCAGAAGCCAACTTTTGAAGAAATTGAGACCTATCATACTTGCCGCAATAAACTTTTTTTGCCGAAATCAAAAAAAATGCTTGCCAGCCACCCCCCGTTGGCGTAAACACATCTTCGCGCCGAAGTGGTGGAATTGGTAGACACGCTAGGTTCAGGGTCTAGTGCTCGCAAGGGCATGGGAGTTCGAGTCTCCCCTTCGGCACCATAAGAAAATCAACGGGTTAGAAGAAAAAGTCTTTCTTTTAGCCCGCTTTTCTTTTTCCCCCACAGCAATTCTCCCCCACTATGCCCCCACCCCTGGAAATTTGCTAAAATTTCTTGGGGTACCCACTTGTCGCTGCCCCCACCTTTCGTGGGGGAGACTCTCTGCGCTTGCGGCGCGTCCTTCCCTTACAAAGCTCACCTTGTCAAAGCTCTTCTTGGTCATTCGTCTCGAATGCCCAAGGGGGGCTTTTTTGTTTTCTCAGTCCCAGTCTCCTTTCACGGTACACGCTCCCTCACAAAAAATTCGCCCCCCTCCCGTGTTCACGGAAGAAGGGCGAAACCTCGCGCTCTTGTGCTTGTGGCTCTACGCCACAGCAGCAGGGGAACTTGCGTCATGCAGGTGCGGGGTCGTCGTGGGTGGTGCCCACGGCCTGACGAGCCAGCCGCTCAGACAATCACCTCAAGCAAAGGAAACACGTTGAGGAAAACCAAGGCCTAGAAAGGCGAAAAGCCAATACGTTGGCGCGTATCGGCTTATCAGCAGAGTGAAATCTCTCTTTGCAGTGAGATGACACTAAACCGCAAGGTTCCTCTTTGTCAAGTGCATCGAGTCTGCTTGTTTTTGCTTTTTTTCGGCCTACCCCGCTTGGGGAAGAGAGCGCGAACCATGCAGACATTTGCACCAAGAGGACGGATTCACGGGCCGATTTTACCGCAATTTGTGTTGGAAACCTCAATCAGTTTTGGAGCCAAAATTATGTATGCCCTGCTGTGCAATTACGCTTCGGACAACGACCGCTGCTGGCCCTCCCAGGCCAAGCTGGCCGCTCGGCTTTCGTGCAGTGTGAGCAGCGTTAAGAAGTACCTGGCCGAGCTGGTAGGAATCAAGCTCGTGCATGTTCGGCGTGAGCAATACCGCTCATCCGTTTATTATATGTTGGAACCGGCTGCGTTGAAGTCGGTAAGCCAAGAGGCAAATCCTGCCTGCCGTCAGGCAGACTCTGCCTGCCCACAGCCAAAAGTTGGCTACATAAATACTCTTAACAAGCAAAGAGAAATACAAAATCCCCCCTTACCCCCCGTGCGTTCTGCGTTGCCAGATTTTGCGGCCTCGCCTCTACCTTCCGTGTCAGGGGGAGGGGGTGTGTCTGTCTCTAATTTTGAAAAAGTATGGGAACTCTACCCCAAAAAAGAGGCCAAGGGCCTTGCCCGTTCTGCCTGGCTACGTCTCCAGCGAGAGGGCTTGTTGCCGCCTTTGTCTCGAATTGAATCCAGCATCAGGCATTTCATGACCTCGGAGACCTGGCAGCGTGAACAAGGCCGCTTTGTGCCGCAGATGAGCAACTGGCTAAAAGGTCAGCGTTGGCTGGATGATGACGTGATGGCAGCCGCCAATGAGGCAGAAGCCAGACAGCGATCTGTCGCTGCCCTTCAGGCTATGCAGCAAAAAGAGGAAGCCAACAATGCTGCACGAGCCAGAGAGCGCGAAGCTCTCAGACCCCGCTTTGATGCCTTTGCCAAGAGCTTTCAAATTCACGACAAGCCCTGGATCAGGCCAATGGCCTTTGGTCTGTGGATGCACCTGCACAACACACATCGTGCGCCCACGCCTTCTGACGTGCCTGCCGACAATCAGCTTGGTATTGGCGAATTTCTGCAAGCCTTCAAGCGGCGTTGCGAAGAAGCGGCATGGCGGAAACCTGTCGTGCCGGAACGCACGGCACAGACCGCGTTTGGGGCGTTCACTGAGCCACGAGGCAACAAGCTCACCGCCTTCGGTGCTCTCTTGCCGCATCACCCAATGTTTTCACGACAGCCTGTGTCTCCGGCCCTGGCCAGAGCCATGTGACGATTGCAAACCAAGGAGATTTCAGTGAAACGACAACACATTTTTCGTCTGCTCCCGGCACTACTTGTGCTGCTCTGGGGAAGCATGGCCTGGGCGGCGGAACAGCCGCCTGTGCCTGTGGCACCACCTGCCCCCGTCATCGGGCAGCAGGGCATTGTCCTAGGTCAAACGGACGCTCAAAGACCTACAACGGCAGATCCTGTCACGGCTACCCCGGCTGTGCCTCCAACTCCAGCTGCGCCTGCCGTTACGGCTGCTTTGCCCCAGGAAGGCAAAAAGCCCGATGCCCAAACACTGTTTCAAGAAAGCCTGCGTCAGATGATGCCGCTGGATGACAGTCAGATTCAGGAGTACCGGGAGCGGTCGGATCAGCGCGAGCGGGCTTTGCTGCCGGTGTCGCCTTCACTGGCCTCGCGTACAGCGCGGGTGTCGCTGGAACCTGGCAGTGCGCCGGTGCGGGTGTTCACCACGGCCAATATTGCCACCTCGCTGCTCATCCACGATTCCACGGGGCAGCCCTGGCCCATCACTTCCGTCACCAACGGTGGGCCTTCGTTTTTCCAAGTTCTGCGCCCTGAACTGCCGGACGGCAATCTGTTGAACATCACGCCCATACAGGCCTACGGCACCACAACCCTGGTCGTGACGCTGGAGAAACAGGACATTCCGCTGGTCATCCGGCTGGAATCGGATTCTGTGCGCGGGCCGGAGCGCAAGGCGGACGCCCTGGTGCTCTTTCAGATTTCCCAGCATGGCCCACGCGCCAAAGTGCCGGTCATTGAGGACATCAAGGAAACCGTGAACTCCTCCATGTTAGCCTTTCTGGATCATGTGCCGCCAGCAGGGGCCGTTCGCGTGCGCATGGAACCCACGCCGGACAAGGTGCAGGTCTGGAAGCTCGGCGCAAATCACTACGTCCGCACCAGTCACAGCATGATGTGGCCTGCTTGGACGGCGGTGGTCAACGGCGCGGGCAACATGAAGTGCTACGAGGTGCCTGTTACATCACGGATCATGCTCTCCGTGGGCGGCACAATGCAGACCCTGGTGCTGAAAGACCCGGAACCCGGCAAGGGGCATGGGGAGGTGAAGCCATGAGCGTCACCAGCACGGAAAAGAAACGCCGTTTCGTCATGTTCGCCCTTTTGGGAGTGGCTGTGACCGTTGTCCTTGCGGTGGGCTACATGGCGCTGTTCGCGCCGAAAAAGCCTTCGGCTTCGGCCACGCTGGCCTCGGCCCGCACGGATTCCGTCAAAGGGCAGGCGGGCGGTGAAGGCTCGGAAGAGTACAACAAAAAGCTGGAAGCTCACGACCAGCAAAAGGCCAACAGTGCCCTTGCAGCGGGCGAGAGCTTTATTCCCACGCCTGTGGGCACCAAAACCCCGGCAGTAACACGAAAGCAAGACACACCCCCGCCTCCCCCGCCGGTCACGCCTCCGCGTGTGGCTCCTATACAGGCTCCGCGCACGGACAACACCCTGCAAAAAAGGATGTTGGAAGACCTAGCGGCTCTGGATGCCAAATTATCCTCGGTATCTGTGGAACAGGGAAAAGTCGTTTTTGTGCATGATTTTTCCAAGGACAAACCCCTCCCTGCCCCTGCGTTTGTGTCCAGCGATGGGGAGTCACTGGCATCCAACACTCTGACTTTGAAGCCTGGCGATCTTCTCTACGCCGTCATCGACACTGGCGTAAATTCTGACGTTCCTTCTGCCGTCATGGCCACGGTGGCTTCGGGCAAGCTCAAAAACGCACGTCTCCTTGGCAAGTTTCAGCGTTTTGAAGAACGGCTGGTACTCGCCTTCACCAGAGTCATTCTGCCGGATGGTTCGGATGCCCAGATTGAGGGCTATGCGGTTGACCCGGCCACGTCTGAAGCCTCTGTGGCCTCTTCGGTGGATACGCATTTCTTCAGCCGCTGGGGAGGGCTTATTGCCACGGCCTTTCTGGAAGGTCTGTCCAACGCCAAAAAGTACAGCGGCGCACAGAGCACCATCTACGGAAGCTATGGGGGCGGGATGAACGGCCAAACCACGGATCAGATGGTCTGGAACACTTATAGCCCTGCGGATCAGGCCTGGATTGCGGCGGGCAAGGTGGGAGAAAAGGCCGGGAAAATCTTTGAGAAGAATTTTGAGCGGCCTCCCACGGTCTACCTGGAAAGCGGTACGGTGGTGGGCATTCTTGTGCTCAACGTGAAGGCGAGGTGATGTATGGAGAATTACGTCGCCAACGTCATTCCGCATTTGCAGCAATGGTGGCCCGTGGTCATTGTGCTGGCCTACCTCATCGGCATTGCCTTTGCGATGGTATCGCTGGCGCAGAGCATTAGCCATAAGCACCGTTTCAACCGCAGTACCGCCGTCTGGTCACTGTGGGCTGCTGTTCTGCTCCTGAACATCCCCGCGCTCATGGATTCTCTTGCTATGACCGTTTTCAACCAGACTTCGGAACAGGCCTTGAGCTATTCGCCTCCGGCATCGCCGGGCTCTGTCTACATTCAGTTCGCTGTCTACGGCATCGCCACGGTGGGCATTATTGGCATCATTCGGGGGCTGTGTCTGCTCAGAGATACTCCCAACCAAAGCATGAACTTGAGCCGCTGCATTGTGCATCTCTTCGGCGGCATTATCGCAGTCAACCTCGTCACCTTCCTGCGCGGCATCGGGGCCACGCTGGGCGGTGATGTGCAAACAACCATCGCAAAAATCATCGGGTAAATAAGGAGAATTGTATGAAAACCTGTTTTTCTCTTGAAGCTGTTTCCCCTGTCCGCTTCACAGCAGCGGCTCTGTCTGCCGCCGCTGTGTGGCTTCTCGTGCCGGAGTTGGCCCTGGCTGCCGTAACCTTTGGCGACATCGGCCAGAACGTGGCGGACAGTGCCAAGGGGGTAGCCAAGGGCGTTACAATGGCGGGTTTTGCCTCCGGCGCGGGCATGGGGGTTTGGGGTTGTATTGACCTTTATAAGGCCAGCAAAAGCCAGTCTGGTCAGTCGGGCAACTATGCGCCGGGTGTTGCCAAGGTAGTCATTGGTGCTCTGGCTCTTGGTATCGGAGAGTTTCTTGGTTCCGGCTCGGCCACACTTTTCGGCTCTGACCAGACTACCGGTCTTGATGAACTTGGGCTTCGGTAAGCGGGGGGCATATGAACTGGTTCAAAAAGAAAAAACCTTTACCGGAAGATGTGCAGCCAGCACAGCCTTCGGAAATGGTAGAAACAATGGCAGAGGCAAGCGAAAGCCCGCCTCCGACCTACACTGCCGAAACCATCATTGGCGGCTTGGGCTGGTATCGCAGTCAGTACCAACGCGCCATGAAATTGGCCGTGGGACTGGTGCTCGTACTCATTGTGTGCATTGCGGTCATTGCTTTGCTCATCGTCCGGCAGCCCACACCACGCTATTTTGCGGCAACGCCCGATCTTCGCCTGGCTCCGCTCATTCCTCTGGATAAGCCAGTTCTCAGCCAGCAAGGGCTTTTGAATTGGGTCACAGAAACCATCAGCAATGCTGTGTCTTTGGATTTTCTGGAATGGCGGGAAAAACTCTCTAATACCAGAGAAAACTTTGAAGAGGCAGCCTACAAATCATTTCTGGCGGCCCTCCAATCTTCCGGCATTCTGGACATGATCCGCGACAAGCGGCTTTCCGCCTCTGCCGTGGTCACTCGTGCCCCGGTCATCAGCGCATCGGGCCTGGTGGGCGGCATCATGACTTGGAAGGTCGAGTTCCCCCTCATCCTTTCCTACGAATCCAGTCAGGGTGTGGAAAGCACCCAGCGTCTCATGGCCACGGTGCTGGTGGCCCGCGCATCCACAGTGCTCACGCCGCGCGGCGTGGTCATTCAGCAAGTTGTGCTGAAGAGGGGGGAATAATGAAATTGTTCATCCCTCTTCAGGCGTATGCGCGAGCAGACGCCCGCTACGAAGGCGTAGGCGGAATTCACTTCCACCGTATGCGCCGGAGTAGGCGCAATCATTTCATAAGTAGGGGGGAATAGCGATGTTGGACTCCCTCGTACACGGCATTGATCGCGGTATCCGCGCCTTATCCGAAACTTTTTACGGCCCGGTGGGCAGCTACTGCAAGCTGGAAACGGTAGACAGGGGCGTACTGGTGGCCGATGACGGCAGCCTGATTACTGTCTTGCGTCTGGAAGGGGCACTCAAACAGGTGGGGGTGGATGAATATGCCACCATCGTGCGCGGCCTGACGGAAAAACTGCAATCCACGCTTTCGAGGCCAGGTCACTGCATTCAGGTGGTGTTTGAATACGACCCAGAAGCCAGCGGAGGGCGTATCCGCGAAATGTTGCTGCCCTCGCGCCGCACTGCCCAAAACCTTGGGCTGCACATCGGCCCCTTGCTGGAAAATTGGGGGCAGGCTCTTGAACGGTATTGTTCGCATGAAACCTGCTGGATGATCTTGTGGACGCGGCCCGGCGTTCTGTCGGAGGGCTTGCGCAAAACCGCGCTCCAGGAACGTGCCGCTTCCATGCGCAAAGCGCCCATGCAGCCGGGTTGCCAGCAGATTTCTGCCGCCATTGCCGCCTTGCATGATGCACATAGCGGTTTTGTGACCGGTGTGTTGGACGCCTTTCGGCAAGAAGAGCTTCTGCTCTATCCGCTGACGCCACATGAGGCGTTGCGGGACATCCGCATCTGCGTTGACCCGGAGTTCACCAGCAGAGAGTGGCTGGCTCGCATTCCGGGGGACGCCTTACCTCTACGCCTGCCTGATCCTCAATATGAAGGGGGTGCGCGCTCATCTGCGCTTTTGCATAATGCAATTTACCCAGATTTCAAAACCCAGCTCTGGCCGCGTGAGGGGCATTTGCTTTCCCGCAGTGCCATTACGGTGGGGGATCGGGTGTTCGGCCCGCTCATCATGACCCTCATGCCTCAGACTCCCAAGCCCTTTCAGGAGTTCTTCCGGGTGCTGTCGCGGCGGGATGAACGCCTGCCGTACCGCATGTCGTTTTTGCTGGAGCCGGGCGGCCTGCACATGGGCATGAAGCCTCTGCTTTCGGGCATTCTGGCCTTTGCCAGTTCGGACAACAAACGCTTCAATAATGCGGTGGCAGCCCTGACCGCTTTGGATTTGGGAGGGGTGTGCAGTGTGAAGTTCCGCATCTGCTGCGGGACTTGGGCAACTATTGGCACGGCGGGGCTTTCGGAAAAAGAGGCCCACCTGCAACTGCGGCGGCGCATGGCAGAACTCACCAAGGCCATTCAGGGCTGGGGCACCACGGACGTGTCCGAAGCCGTGGGCGATCCGCTGCTGGGCCTTGCTGCCACAGTGCCCGCCATGATGCCGTCAAGCCCGGCTCCGATCACTGCGGCTCCCTTGCAGGAGGCCATCGGCATGTTGCCGCTGCGCTCTGCCTCGCCCTGGAAGGAAGGTTCGCTCCTGCTGCGCACCCAGGACGGCAAGCTTTTTCCCTTTGCGCCCAATTCTTCGGAACAGGCGGCATGGATTGATTTGGGGGTAGCCCCAATGGGCGGGGGGAAATCGGTGTTCCTCAACGCCATGAACTTCGCCTTTGTAACCCAGGCCGGGCTTTCGCGCCTGCCGTGGGTCTCCATTATCGACGTAGGCCCATCCAGTTCGGGATTAATCACGCTTATTCAGGAGAATCTGCCGGAAGGCAAAAAGCACATGGCAGCCTATCACCGGCTGCGCATGACCGAAGACTTCGCCATCAATCCTTTTGATACGCCGCTGGGCTGCCGCCAACCGCTGCCATCGCACATGGCCTTTCTGGTCAACCTGCTGACCCTGCTGTGTACCCCGCTGGAAAATACGCCACCGGACAAGGATGTGCCGGGGCTGGTACGCAGGGCCATTGAACTGGCCTATGAGGAGCTGTCGGACAAGCATCAGCCAAGACTGTACCAGTCCAATGTGCTGCCGGAACTCCATGAATTGCTGATGTGCGAAAACATCGTGCTGAACGCCATGCCCTCCTGGTGGGAGGTGGTAGACGCTCTCTTTGAACGCGGTTTTGTGCATGAAGCCATTCAGGCACAACGCTATGCCGTGCCGCTGCTGGGCGACCTCACCACACAGATCAACCAGAATCAGGGCATCCTCAATACCTATGAAGAAAAAACCCGGCGTGAGGCCTGGCGTTCGATTCTCGACGCCATCACCGCCTATGCCGTGCTGAAAGAACCCACGCGCTTTGATTTGGGTGACGCGCAGATCGTCAGCCTTGATCTGGATGAAGTGGCCACACGCGGCGGGCCTGCTGCGGAGCGGCAATCTGCCGTCATGTACATGCTGGCGCGGCATGTGCTGGGGGCGCGGTTCTTCCTTATGCCTGATGACGTGAAGCTCATGCCGGAACGCTATCAAGACTACCACGCCGAACGCATTGAAGCCATTCGGGAAGATCCAAAAAGGATTTGTTACGACGAAGCGCATCGCGTGACCAAAAACACCTCCGTCTCAGGCCAGCTTGAAGCGGATATGACCACAATGGCGCGGGAATCGCGCAAATGGAACCTTTCCATCGGTCTGTATACGCAGTCCATCGACGATATTCCGAAAATCATCATTGAACTGGCTACTACCATCGTCATTCTTGGAGCTGGAACGGATGACAGCATCAAGGACATGGCCGAACGCTTTGGCTTGAACGGTTCTTGCCGTCATGCGCTTGGGCACTTGGGCAAACCCGGCCCGGCTGGTGCCAATCTGGTGGCACTTTTTCGCACGGGTGCCGGTAAATCACAACTGGTGCTTAGCCTGACCATCGGCGGACAAGCCCTGTGGGCCTTCTCCACCACCACGGAAGACGTGGCTATCCGCAATCATCTCTACAAACGCATGGAACCTGCTGAAGCCTTGCGGCGTCTGGCGGCCCGTTTTCCGGGTGGCTCGGCAAAGTCCGAGGTGGAACGCCGCCGCCGTCAGGTCACTGACCAGTCCGGTGCCGACGATGCCGTGGTCAACGTGATTCAGGAAATCGTCCACGAAATCGCCAACTCTGTGAGGACATCATGAAAAAACTGATCCTGACCTTGTTGCTGTCTGCACTTCCTGCGCAGGCTTTGGCGGCAGGGTGCGACTGCGGCTCCATCAACGCCATGCTCACAATGGCGAAGATGGAGACCATCCAGACGGTCAACCTGAACACTACAGCAGAAGCTACGGCCATTCGCTCGGAAATCCTCCTTGCGGCGCAAAGCATCATTGGCACCATCAAGACGGAAAGTGCCACGATTGTGCGGGCCATCATCAGCTTAAAAGAAAGCAATGCTGCCATGATTAAGGGGCAGGCTACGGCGGGCGAAGCCACGCGTACTGAGGACTTGTATGGCAAGGCCGCGCAGCCCACTGGGTTGTGCGGGGCAACGTCCCTTGGTGCCGGAGTGCAGCTTGGTGCGCAGGCTTCTCGTCAGGTGCATCAGGCTATGCGTAGCAAACAGTTGGAGTATTCCAACAAGGCGGATGCACGGCCCGTGGAATACTTGGGGCGTGTGCTGGATGAAGGCCATCCCTCGGAACAAGAAATGGTGGATTCACTCTTTCCTCTGGAAAACACCATCACCGACGAACAGCTCTCACAGGCCCACGAATCCATCAAAAGTCTGGCGAATCCCCGGCCTTTGCCCGTGGTCACGGAAGCCCAAAAAGAAACCCCCTCCGGCCAGACGTATACCGCTGCCCGCAAAATCCATGAAGGGCGGCTGGCTGTGGCTATGGATGTCCTCAATAGTCATGTGGCCACACACGCGCCCACGCTGCCCGATGACGTAACAGCCTGGGCGAAGAGCCAGTGGCAGGAAGCGGGCGGCAGCGGTACGCCTCCCGGCCTTGTAAATGGCAAAATGTCTGAGGCCGGGCTGTTCAAGCTGCTCAGTCAAATGCGCCTCGGCAATCCCAACTGGTTCAATCAGGTGACGACCGCCACGGAAGCCGGACTGCTACGGGAAATAGTCATGATGCAGGCCATGCAGCTTGAACTCACCCGCAAGAACAACGAATTACTTGACCGCATGAGCTTCATCACCGCGCTGGACTATCTGACTCGCATGGACGGCACCACAGGCCGTGAACTCAATGATCTGTATGCCCGCATGGTTGGGGCACAACAATAGAAATATATAAAAATATATTTCTATCAAAAATATAACGCAAGGATACCCTATGGCCGCTTCACCCGACATCCCCGCAACCTCTGAAGTGTTGCTCAAAAGTGACGCCAGCAAACAGTTTTTGGACACCTTGCTGGGGCAAGGCTGGGACGCATGGGGCCAGGGGCTTGGCGGTTCGCAAGCTGCGGAACTCATGCTGCAACTGTTCAGTGCTTTCAACATAGTGGCGTTGGCAACCATTTCGGCTCTGTTTATCTGGGTGCTGGCTATGGCTGTGGCAGGCACGGCCCACGAGGGAACGCCCTTTGGCAAACGCTACAGTTCACTGTGGATGCCGCTGCGTTTTGTGGGGGCAATGGGGGCACTGGCTCCTATCTTCAAAGGGCTGAGTTTCTTTCAGGTAGCTATTCTGGCCTGCATCGGCTTTTCCATCAACTTGGGCAATTTCGTCTGGGAGTTGGGCACAGACTACTTTGTCGAGCACGGCGGGCAGATCACTATACAGGCTCCTGACCAGAATGTGACCCATTATGCCGCCATTGCCAATGGTTCGCTGGAATCCTTGACCTTGCAATACTACCTTAACGAGCGACGAGGCCTCGGCATTTCTCCTGGGGGAAAATGGAACTACAGCGGTAATTGGATTCGATCAGGCGGCGAATATCGTTTTTCGTTCAACGGTAATTCCGGCACCATCATGGTGGAATGCGTGGACGAGGGTGACGCGCTGTGCCGGGGCAAGGTCAATGCCGTGGGCACGGCGGTGTCGTCGCTCTCTTCGGTGGCTAGCCAGCTTGCCAATCCTGATACTCCTGCTGACGCCATTGACCCGCTGGCTTTGCACTCGGCTGCCAACAGCATAAACGCGACCATCCTTTCTTCTCTGCAAAGCTATGCCAAGCAGGGCCAGCTCAAAAGCAAGCTGCATGACTTTCAGGACATTTCCAAACAGTACGGCTGGTTTATTGCTGGTTCATCCTACTGGTCTATCGCCTGGATCAATCAGGAAGTGCGCGAAGCTATGTATTCCGGCATTTCGTATGCGCCGCGTGAATACACGGCATCCGAACTCTACGCCATGAACTTTGGCTTGCAGGATTATGAAGCGATCAAAGAACGGGTGGCCAATTACATTAAGACGGCCTATGCCACGCGGCGCGGCATTTCCGACACCACGGCGCACCCTGCGGTGACAGACGAAACTCGGGCACTCGGTGATGTGGGTAACTGGCTGCGTTCTACGTTGAACAGCCTGGTAAGTGCCAACATTCTGCCCATTGCGGTGGAAAAGCTCTCCAGCAAAGATCCCATTATGGCTGTCTCCAACGTGGGGGATTATCTCATCGGCACGGCCTGGGGCCTGGCTGCTGCGTTGGGTGTTCTTGATGTCACACACGCAATGGGCAAAGCCATTCCCTTCATTGGCAGTGCTATTCCCAATCTGGACAAATATATCGCCTTTGTCCTGTTTTCCGTCTTTCTGCCCCTGCTGCTCTACGGCCTAGCCCTGGCCTACTACCTTCCGGCCATTCCTTTTATTCGCTGGGTTTCCGCGCTTACCGGCTGGGTAATCCTCATTGTGGAATCGCTTGTGGCCGCTCCGCTGTGGCTGTGCGCCCATGCCCTGCCCGAAGGGGATGGGGCAGCCGGGCAGCACGGCAGGCGCGGCTATCTGCTCTTGCTCGGCATTGTTATACGCCCGCCGCTCATGGTGGCCGGGTTCTTCTGCGCGGTCATCCTCATGAATGTGCTGGGGCGACTCATCGGGGCCAGCTTTGAAATGTTCATTGCCGGAACCTCGCAAGCCAAGGTGATTGGTCTTACCGGCACCATATCCATGCTCGTGATTCTGGGCATCGTGGTGATTATGACGGCCAACAAGTTCTTCAGCCTCATTCACTACCTGCCGGAGCATGTGACCAACTGGATCGGCCAACAATTCCATTCTCTTGGGGAAAAGGAAGACCAAAGCGGCGTCAAAGGCGTGTTTGTGGGGTCTACCAATGCGGTTTCGTCAGGGGCTGAAGGCGCAAAGGGCCTGCGTAGCACCATCCGAGGCGGCAATGCCGGGGCGGCAGGCCCAAAAGACAACCTGTCTGAGCATAATTTCAGGAGTTAGCCATGCTTGAAAAAACAAAAGAAGCTCTCAGGGCACGGATACAGCCCACAAGCACCCATTTGGCAGCATTGCGCGGAGATTTGCGGAACCGCCTGCAACACTTCAAGGCCAACCGCGCCCCAGAGGAACAAGACGCGATGGAAAAAGACTTTGCACGGGTGCTTCAGGCCTGGGGCATTGAAGACGCCACGCACATTCCCTATGTGCTGGCGGAACTGCGCTTGCGGCTTCCGATCTTTGCGCTGCCACTGCTGGGTTGTTCCGCTGCACTGATGGTGAGCCATAGCACAATCGTATGGCTCGCCGTGGTGCTGATAGTAGTGCCCTGTTGCCTTGGGCTGTGTACCACCTACTGGCGTCTATCCGTGCTTTCCCGCCGCCGCTTTCAGTCCTTCCCTAGCTGGCTGTGCTCAGTTGTCGGCCTTGCCCAAAAAGGCGCGTAGGGAGGCTTCAATGACAGCGATTTCTTTCATGTCATTCTGTACGGCAAAGAGCTTCATGGCCTTGGCCAGGTCGCGGTCGATGAGAAAATATTTGCCCACTCGGTTTTCCTTGCCTTTGGGGGCATCTTTGTCTTTGCCCGCTGCGGCGGGCGGGGGTGTGTCTGTCTTTAGTGTGGATTTCTGCTCAGACTTTGGCGCACCGAACACAGTGTCGAGCAAATCTTCCTGCGGTTCCACGGGGGCAGCTTGCCCCAATCCGCCTTTCTTACGCGCCATAACGGGCCTCCAGTCTGGTTACTATTTCTGCTCCAAGGGCGGCATAATCCTGCGCCCCATACGACTTGGCATCATAGGCAAAGATGCTCTGGCCGTGGCTTGGGGCTTCGGCCAAGGTCACGTTGTCACGGATGACACTCTGGGTGAGGTCAGTCGCGTGTTTTTCGGTGAGCACATCCAGCACGTCACGGCACAGCCGCTTTCTGCGGTCAACGAAGGTGGGGACGATGCCAAGCACCGCCAGATTAGGATTGAGGCGGCGGCGCACCCGCTCCAGGTCGTCTTGCATGAGGGCGAGGCCTTCCAGGGAATGGAACTCCGTCTGCACCGGAATGACCACGGCGTCTGCCGCCGCATAGGTGTTGATAGCCAGCAAGTCCAGCGAGGGCGGGCTGTCAATGATGATCACGTCAAAGGTGCCTTGCACCGCCTCCAACGCTTCTTTCAGCAAGAGTTCCTTACCGATCTCCTGAGCAAAAACCTCCGGCATAGCCGCAAGCTGACGGCTGGCTGGCGCAAGCAAGACACAGCCCGCCCCCTTTTCCACCGGCACGGCAATGTCCTGCCATGTGGCCTTGCTCCTGAGCACGTCCAGAACGCTTTTGCCGTCATGGGGCACTCCCCAGGCGCGGGTCAGATTGGCCTGAGCGTCCATATCCACGGCCAGCACTTTTTTGCCGTGGGCGGCAAGGGCTGCTGCCAGATTCTGCGCCGTGGTGGTTTTGCCCACGCCGCCCTTTTTGTTGGCGATGACGATGCTACTCATAGGTTCTCCTTGGTGATGCTGTCCAGAGAACCCATAGCATTATATAAATATATATTCAACTGTAAAAATAGAAATATATAAAAATATATTTCTATAAACCTACAAACACATAAGGAGCTTTCTCATGCTGCGAAGATGCGCGTTTATCATCTGTTGTTTTGTCCTGGCGGGTTGTGCGGGAAAGAAGCCCACACAAGACCCCACAAATCCGGCTGACTTTGTGACCGTCACCCTTGGTGATGCGGCCCAGATTGCCCACGGCGAACTTGCCATGCTGGCAAAACTGCGCGGGCAGGGCTTACAGCCACTTTTGCCGCCCGCTGATCCCAGCCTCAGCCAGCCGGTGTCCATCTCATGGACTGGCCCGGCTGAAGGAGCTGTCAAAGAAATCTGCCTGCAACTTGGCTATCGCTATCAAGAAGCGGGCAAGCCCTCGGCGCAAATACTGACTGTGGTGGTGCGCGGCTTGAATCGTCCGGCCCATGTGCTGCTGGAAGACATTGCCTGGCAGGTGCAGCCGCAGGCTGTGCTGCGCGTTGACCCCATTGGCCGGGTCATAACTCTGGCCCGCACAGTCAGCACCGGGGGGCAATCATGAACCGTTCACTCTGTACGCTGGCAGTGCTCCTGATGTGTCTTGGCGGATGCGCCGTCAAAAATGATGTTCAGGAACCAGCGCCCCTGGTGCCCATGCCGCCGCTGACGAATGTGGCTGCAACCACTGAAAAACCTGCACCGCCAGTCGCTCCCGTGAAAAGTGAGGAGGGCCAGCCCCTCACAGTCCATCTGCCTGACGATGCTGCCGGCAGTCCTCGCCGTGGTGAACCGGAAGAGCTGGCCGCACTTCTTGAAATGAAGGGGGCAGCGAAGAACGAAACCGCCGTCAGCCTCATGCGGCCTGCGGCCATTAAGGAAGCGGCCCAGCTTGTCACCTTCCAGACGGCGATGACGTATCGCTACAAGCAACTTGTGGCAGCCACGGAACAACACAGTTCCATCATGGATACTGCCTTCAACTTTGGGCCACTCCTGATGACGCAGGGAGATGCCCTGATTTTGCCGCCTGTGCTCACGCGGGCCGGGGCTTCCATGCGCATTGAATCAGGCGAGACCGCCACCGCCGCGCTTACCTCGTATGATCTGCTTGCGCCTGCCCGTTATGTGGCTGCCGCGCCTACCTGGCGCGAGTTCCTTATGACGGACGGCTTCCCTGAGCCAGAAAAGCCCAATCCCGCCGTCATGCCAAAGAACGATAAAGAGCGGCTCATCTGGCGGACTGCTGTGCGCGAAGCCTGGGCACAGGGGCTGACAGAAGCAGATCATCTTTATGCCGACAATGTGTCCCGCATGGTGCGCATCTATCGCGGTGTGATGCTCTACCACCTACTCACGGCCCAGCATCTCTTGAGCCGGGTCAACACGGCCTCCGCAGAGCTTGGCAGCAAGACCACGGACGGCGGCAACAAGCTGCATATCGGGCAGAAGGTCTACCGCATCACCGCGCCTTCGTCCTTCATTCCAGTGCAAACCGTTCCCGCACACACTGGCAAGAGGAAGTGAACCGTGTTTGAAGCCGTTGAAATGTACCCGCGTGAACCGCGCATTCGCTGGGAGACGGACAATCTCAACGACATGCTGCTTTGGGCGACCAGCAGTGGCATGTCGGACATACAGCTTTGCTCCGGCCAGCCGGTATGGGTGCGCAAAGACGGGGTGTGGCAGCGTATCACCACGCGCCCCATTACTACGGACGAGCTGTTGGCAGGATTGGAGCGGCTTACGCGCAATAATTCCGTGGCGGCCTATATCAAATCCAGCCAGGACGATTACGACTTCGCCCACCAGATAGAAGAAACAAGAGGGGTACGCCGCCGCTTTCGTGGCAATGCGGGCGCGGTGGCGGACGGATATTCCACCGGCGTCAAAATCGTTTTTCGCACCATTCCTTCCATGCCGCCTCGGCTTGAAGATTTGGGCGTTGAACAAAACATTCTGGATCACGCTACCCCGGAAAACGGCCTCGTGCTGGTCACGGGCGTCATGGGGTCAGGCAAGACCACGCTGCTTGCCGCCATTTTGCGGCACATCATTGAAAAAGGAGGCCGCAACGTGGCTACCTATGAATCCCCCATTGAATTTGACCTTTTAAGCATCCCCAACCAGGGCGGGCCAGTCTCGCAAAGCACTATTCCTGAGCATCTGCAATCCTTCATCCGGGCTGTGCGTAATTCTACCCGCACAGCACCCAACGTAGTGCTCATCGGTGAGAGCCGTGACGCGGAAACACTGCGCGGCATGATCGAAAGTGCGGAAACAGGCGTTGCCGCATATTCCACGGTGCATACCCGTTCTGTCCCCGAAACCCTTTCACGCATCATCAATGTGTTCCCCGTGGAAGAACGACTGCAAGTCACGGTGACGCTGCTCTCCAGTCTGCGGCTGGTGGTCAACCAACGCCTTGTGCCCATGCTCGGCGGTAAAGGGCGTGTTGCCCTGCGCGAGTTTTTGGCCTTTACGCCAGAAATTCGGGAAGTGCTTCTGGATACCCCGCAAGAGCGATTGATCCAGACATGCGAAACCCTGCTCATCAAATACGGCCAACGGATGCAGGACGCGGCTCAAGCGGCCTATGACGCAGGAAAAATCACCAAAGAAAACACTCAAGCAATCATGGCGGAGCGCAAAACATCACAGCCTATAACTAAGGAGGAACAATGATACAGGACGTACTCTGGCGGGATACCGCCATTACCCCAAAAATCTTCATTCTGGATGCCCGCGCGGTGTTTCCGCTGGGCCTGTGGCTGTTCCATTGGGCATGGTGGACGGCTGCCGTTGCCGGGGGGGCCATTGTTGCCCTGTATCTGGTGCAACGCACGGGTATGACGCCGCTGGCCTGCTTTCGCGCTTTGCGTGTGGCCTTCATGGGCAGGCGGCGGGAGACCACGCAGAACGAGGTGCAATGGCGGCAACGCTGCCGCTGGTAGCGCATGAGTACATAGTTTTCTATGCAATATATAAAAATATATTTCTATGGAGGTTTGCATGAATACCGAAAACCGCAACAGCTACGGCCTTTTTGATGCACCGGTACGCAGTCAGGCGAAAGAACATATCATGCTTTCGCCTGATGACATCGAGCGGCAGTTGGACGCCGGAGCCTTTCTCATGAGCCGGGAAGACACCCTTACTGCGGGCTTTATTTCTCCCCATGAAGAACCGGATACCGTCATTGTGTCTGTGCAGGAGGCTGTATGAGTCAGGAACGGTCTGCGGAAAAGAAAAACCGCTTTCAGATCAGCCGGGAAGTACAAGAAGATTTCGTCAACTCTGTTGCCGAAAACATGTTGGCCTTGGCCGAAAAGGCAGGCAAGTGGCAAAAGCCCTGGACGGCTGACAGCCCGATGGGAATGCCCTTTTGCGCCACCACGGGGCGCGAGTACGGCGGGGCAAACATGGTCAAGCTCATGCTGACCAGCATCGTCAACGGCTTTTCGGACGACAGATGGATGACATTCAAGCAATTTCAGCAGTTTCAGGGGGATCATCCTGCCCGCGACATGAAGATCAAAAAAGGAGCGAAGGGCGTCAAGCTCCTGCGGCCCGAAGAAATTGCCTTCATCGTGGGCGAGGACGGCAAGTGGCAATACCTCACCGACAAGCAGCTCAAAGAATTTGCTGCCCAAAAGGAACAAGGGTTGGAAATACCAGATGTGCAGCGCATGACGCTGTTTTATCCGTTCACAGTCTTTAATGCCGCCCAAATAGAGGGATTTCCGCAGAAAGAGCAGCAAGCCCATGCCATGACAACGGTTGAACGCAACGATTTTGTGGAACGCTTCATCGCCTGCACAGGTATTCCGGTGGAACATCACGGCGGTGATGCCCTCTATGAACCCGCAGCCGACACAGTGAAGATGCCTTTCCCTGAGCGTTTCACCGTGCCCGAAGAATATTACGCCACCAAGCTGCATGAAACCTATCACGCCACCGGCCACGCTAATCGGGAGAACCGCAAGGAAAAGCAGACGCATAACATCAAGAATTTCGCCTTTGAGGAAATGCGGGCGGAAATGTTCTCCATGCTGGCCGGGGCAAAGTTCGACCTGCCCATGCCCGCAAGCAATTCCGCCGCCTACATCAATCACTGGAACCAGAAGTTTTCCGGGGGAGATGCCAAGGGCGTGTTTCAGGCGGCAGCAGAAGCGGCCAAGGTACTGACCATCATGCACCAGTTTGAAATGGGTGAGCAGCCGAAGGCGGCATGGTTCCCGCGTAGCGAAACTTGGCCCGCACTGATTGAAGAGCAAGCCCAGCGTGATGCCGTAACTGGGGCGCACATGACCACGCCTGTAGAGGCTTTGGCGGAAGCTGCGGCAGCCAGAAGTACGGACGATCCCATGCCCAGACCCGCGCCGATGTCCTCTGCGGCATCAGCTCAGGCATTTCAGGATGCGGACGCGGATGTGGTCAAGGCCCGCATTCTGCTTCAAAACCCTGACTTTCTCAGCAAGGTGCTCAAACAGGACAGTGACGCTGCCCGCTCTCTGGCGGATGTGTGTGCCTCCTTTTCCAGCACTTTGAGCATGGAACTTGACGAAAAGAATCGGGCCGCTCTGGCTCCCACCGGGACGGAAGCACACGCAACACGCATGAGGATGTGACTATGAATCTGCTCATTTTGGAATCACCCGGCAAGGTCAAAAAAGTACAGGCAATTTTGGGAGTCGATTGGAAAGTGGCCGCGTCCGTTGGCCATGTGCGCGATTTGCCGGAGCGCGAGTTGGGCATTGCCCTGCCGGACTTCACCCCTGCGTATACTCCCACGGAGCGCGGCAAAGACGTGCTCAAAAGGCTGGCAGCCCTGGTCAAGGATGCAGGTGCGGTGTACCTCGCTACCGACCCTGACCGCGAAGGCGAGGCCATTGCCTGGCATGTTGCCGATGCCCTGCGCCTAAAAAATCCCAAGCGTGTCACCTACAGCGAAATCACGGCCTCAGCCATACATGCGGCACTGAAAGCCCCACGACCTCTGGACATGGCACTGGTGGCGGCACAGGAAGCCCGGCGCGTTCTCGACCGCTTTTGCGGGTATTTGGTCAGTGGGCCGCTTTCTCGTGCCGCTGGCACACGCCTGTCTGCCGGGCGGGTGCAAAGCCCGGCTGTGCGGCTAGTGGTAGAGCGCGAACGAGCTATCAAGGGCTTTGTGTCCGTGACCCACTACGGCGCGGAACTGGCGTTTGCCGGAGGCTGGAGTGCCATTTGGCTTACCAAGTCCTGGTTGCAGGCTGGCCAAGAATATCTGCTGGATACTGCTTTGGCTGACCGTGTTGCGGCCTTGCCTGCTCTTACTGTGAAAGATTGCATGGAATCCGAAAGCCATACGGCCCCGCCCGCGCCCTTCACCACATCGAGCTTGCAGCAGGCGGCTTCCAACGCCTTAAAGTTCACCCCCAAACAAACCATGCAACTGGCTCAACGACTTTATGAGGCTGGGCACATAACCTACATGCGCACGGATTCACCCAATCTGTCGGCAGAAGCTGTGGCGGAGATTCGCGCTTTTTGCCTGGCGCACGGCTGGTCCCTGGTGGATAAGCCCCGTGTCTGGAAATCCAAGGAAGGCGCTCAGGAAGCGCACGAAGCTGTGCGTCCTACGCATCCAGAAGTAGAAAAAGCCGGAGATACCCCGGACGAACAGGCCCTGTACCGCCTCATCCGCCTGCGGACTTTGGCCTCGCAACTGGCGGATGCCGTGTATGACGTGCGCACCCTCCGTCTTGCTGCGGCCCTGGATAGCAAAGAAGCCGTCTTTGAGGCCAGGGGTCGGGTATTGCGTGACCCCGGCTGGAAGGTCTTGCTCGCGACCGACGCGGCAACATTGGATGAACGGGACGATGACGGTGACGAACCGGAAAACCCTGTGCCCATATTGAGCCAGGGCACAAGCGTTTCTCCCGCCAGCGGCAGGGTGTTGACCAAAAAGACCAAACCGCCCACGCGCTTTTCGGAAGCGAGCCTGGTTCGTGAACTGGAAAACCGAGGCATAGGTCGCCCGGCAACCTTCGCGGCCATTGTGGATACCATTCTCAAGCGTGAATATGTCCGCGTCGAAAAAAGACAGCTCGTGCCCACGCCCGTGGGGGAACAGGTGGTGGACTTGCTCACTGGGGCATTCTCCTTTCTGGATTACGAGTTCACCAGAGGGATGGAGGACAATCTGGACGCCATTGCCGGAGGCGCGGCTTCCTACAGGGAAATCATGGAAATGGCCTATGAGCAGCTTCAACAGGAAGTTGGCGGCTTCACGGCCAAGTATCCCCAGCAGGAGCGCAAGGCCCCAGAAACTACAGAATTTGTGTGCGATGCCTGCGGCAAGCCTCTTGTGCGCATGAAGGGACAGCGCCGCGACGGCTCCGGCGAATATGACTTCTTTTCATGTTCCGACCGTGCCTGCAACGCCAGCTACCCCAATGTGGACGGCAAACCAGGCGAAGCCCGTAAAAAGCCCGAACCCACCAAGTTCAAATGCACCTGCGGAAAGCCTTTGGTGCGCCGTGAGAGTGCCAAAGGCCCGTTCTTCGGCTGCTCCGGCTATCCCGGCTGCAAGAAGCTCTATCAGCTAGAGGAAGACGGCAGGCCCAACTTCAATGCCCAAAAGGGGGGCAAGAAATGAAAACTCTGCTGTTAACCCTCATGCTCATGTTTATAGCGGCTCCCTGTCTCGCGTCTCCGTGCGACGATACCCAGAACGCGGCCACTGGTGCCATGAAGGAACGTAATACCCGCGTGAAGGAAACCCATAACACCACAATGCCCGACCCTGAAGAAGATCGAGGGCCGCTTTCCAACTGCCTGGGCAGTATCGCCAGCATTGGAGACGCTTTTTCCCTTGGTGTGACTATTCCCAGTATGGATTCCATCATCAACGGCATGTGCCGTCAGGTGGATTCCATGATTCAGAGCAAGATGAACGAGGTTTTGAGCGAAGCCCGTTCCAGCGTGACTGGCATTGGCAAAAACAATCCCTTTCAGGTCTCCGGCAGCGGCAGCGATGTGGCTGGTTCGCTGATTCGCAAACTGAAATGATAGCGAGCTATAAACATATGTTTCATAGAAAAATATATTTATATATCGCTATGTGGCTCTGCCTCCTGCCCGCTACGGCCCTTGCCGCCTCTTCCGTTAATCGGGACAGGATCGCAGTTCCACCCACCCGCGCTTTATCCTGGGAGTGCGTGGTGGAAGCGGCTGATGTTTACAGTCTACCCCTGGCCGCGCTGGTGGGCATTTTGGCTACAGAAGGTGGCAAGACAGGCGAAGCTCTCAGCAATACCAACGGAACGTGGGATTTAGGCGGCTTCCAGGTGAACACCTGTCACGTCAACGAACTTCAGCAGGCGGGCTTTTCGCCTGAAGCGGTACTGCGTGACGGCTGCGTCAATGCCCATGCTGCGGCATGGATTCTGCGTAAGGAGTATGACCGTACCCGCAATATTTGGGATGCCGTGGGCGCGTACCATTCCCGTACTCCGCACTTCCGTGACGCCTACCTGGGGCGGGTCAGAAAACATCTGGCCCGGATGGAACGCACAGGGCTGGCTGACCTGTTGGCAAAAGCGGGAGGTGCCCGATGAAAAACCAACACGAAGACAGCGGCAACACCATGTTTTTGCTGGTCTGTCTGATGATCGCCATTCTGTTGTTGGTGCCTGCTTGGTATGTGGCACGGGCGGGGAAAATCAACGGTGGATTGCTGAAACTGGCAAAGGCGCAAATCGTGGCCTTCACGCCGTTTTCTGAAGAAGCAGACAAGGCTTGGGAATTGATTACGCAGGCTGACCCCGCCGCGCTCTCCTGGGATCAGGTCATGAACGTGGTGCGCTACAGCGGCAAGTGGGTTCGTTGGCCCTATGCCCTGATACTGGTGGCACTCGGCGGGATGTGTCTCTTCATGAGCAGAACGTCCGGGCTGATACGGCGTTTGAACATGGACAGTTTGCTCAGGCACAATGCCGAATCCTTTGCCTGCCTGCGGCCTGTGGTGGGGCGCGGCAATGCCCTGCTTTCGCCGGAATCGTATGACTCCGGCCCCTGGCGCATTGCCCGCAGCCCTGTGCAGTTCGCCCTGGAGCACGGGCTTTTGCTGAACAAGGACGGGCAACCCTTCAGTGTGGATGAAGCTCTGCGGCGAGGCCTCGCGCATGTCGAACTGCCAGCATACGGCAATGCCTATCTGGATGAAGCAAAGGCTACTGCCGTGTTGCACGAGCAACTTGGCGGGGCATTTTCCTGCATCCTAGGCCTTGCCGCCGAACGCAAGGCGCTGGCCTGCGCCTTGCTGGCTTACGCTGCGGGAAGGAAAAAAGACTGCCTGAATATTCTGGATACCGTGGCCACCTCCTATCGAGAAGTCGAAAAACCCATCTGCCCAGTGCTGGGAAAACCCAGATTTCAGCGTTCCCTGGATACAATCGCGCAAAAACACCAAGGGCTGTTGGTTGAGCCGCTTTTGATACGCCATGCGGCCTTTGAACTGCCTTGGTTTATGGCTTTGCTGACCCTGGCCCGGCGCAAGGGGGTGCTGGCCTCCTCACAGTTCCTCTGGCTGCGGCCTTTGGATCGCCCACTCTGGTACGCACTCAATCAATGCGGGGGCCGCGCTGCCTGGGCGGAAGGCTTTGCAGCCTGGGCGCATTATGCAGCGGAAGAGCGAGCTGGCAAAACGCTTTTTGAACCTCACCTTGACCATGCGGTGTCACGTTTACGCGACAATTTGGCCGCACAGGGCTGGCTTTCAGATATGCCGCGCCTGTTCGAGTCGTCGGGCCTGAACCTAGACGACAGCATGACGTTTGCTCCGGCAGAAGTGCTTCTGGAAGAGTATGACGCCAATGAAGATGATTCTTTGAAAAATGAACTTTGCTGAGGTGTTGCCATGAGCGACCGAAAAATTCGCGGCCTGGAAGACAGAGAGGCACAAGAGCGCAAAGCACTGCTGCGGGATGTACGCTCACCAGTGCATCAGTTGGTGGACGCTCTTAAAAACGGCACGGTGCAGACCAGCGGCACGTTCGGGGCGGGGGTGTGTCTGTTTGCCTTCCCCGTGGCGGCAACGCCACTCTTTGTGCTGGGCCTGTTCTTTTTTGTACTACGCTGTGTATGCGTGAGCAGTGAGCGACTTCCCTTCCGAATGCCTCTGGGCCTTTGCGGCAAGGACAAGGGCGACCCCCTGCCAGGCAGGCGCGGTTACGCTAAACCAGAAGGACTGTTCTTTTTGGGAAACGCCCTGAATGGCAAAGAATTGTGGCTGAAAGCCAAAGATATTCTGACTCACATGCTGCTTTTCGGCACCACCGGCTCTGGTAAGACGGAGACCTTGGTATCTCTTGCCTACAACTCCCTCGCCACTGGCAGCGGCCTTTTCTACATCGACCCCAAGGCTTCGCCTAAGTTGGCCGTGCAGATTTGGCAGATGGCACGGTTTTTAGGGCGCGATGACGATTTCCGCGTGCTCAACTACGGAACATCCGGCAAGGTGAAGGGCAAATCGCCGCGCCGCCTTTCCAATACCAACAATCCCTTTACCTTCGGCAGTGCCGAAGCCCTCACGCAGCTCTTAGTGTCGCTCATGCCCGCGTCTGATGGAGCCAACAGCATCTTTGCAGACAAGGCTCAGGCTCTCATTTCCGGCGTCATGTACGCCCTAGTGGATTTGCGAGACAAGGGCTTTCTGAAGCTCTCCACCAGCGTGATCCGTGATGCCTTGGCTTTGGAAAAATGTGTGGAGCTGGCCCTGCACCCGGAGTTGGATGAGGAATCCAGTGCCTCCATCAAGGCGGCTCTGGGCACCTCCGGCTGGATTGCCGGGCGGGAGTTGAAGGATCAGCCCCCATCCTTTGCGGAGCAGTTCGGCTACGCACAATCCTACTTCGGCAAGGCACTGTCCAGCCTGACAGATACCTACAGCCACATCTACGGTGCGGAAGACGGCGAAGTGGATTTCGCTGACGCCATTCTTCAAAGAAAAATCCTCGTAGTATTGTTGCCCTCTCTGGAAAAAGCCCCTCAAGAGCTTGCGAGCCTCGGCAAGATCAGCTTGTCGGCCATACGCAATGCCTGTGCCGTGGGCCTCGGCGCACAGATTGAAGGCGATGCCGCCGACACACTGGAAGCCTTGCCCACGGACACCATAGGTATTGGGCCGTACTTGTGCATTGTAGACGAATACGCAGCCATCGTAACGCCGGGCTTTGAGGTAGTGCTCACTCAAGGCCGTGGGCTTGGGATTGCCGCCATTGTGGCCAGTCAAGATTACGCGGGCATTCTGGAAGCGGATAAGAAAGGCGCACAGCAAATGGTAGCTAATACAAGTATTAAAGCCTTCATGAAGTTGCAAGATGCCGAAAAGACATGGGAACTTATACGCGGCCAGGCCGGGCAAAACACCGTGGTGCGCAGTTCCGGCTTTTCGGTCAATGACAAGTCTGGTTCCACCTACGCAGACACCATGAACACCACTGTAGAAAAAGAAGATCGCGTGGATTTGCGCGACCTTCAGGAACAAATCGAGGGCGAAGCCCATTTCATCTTTTCCGGCCAGATTGTCCGGGGAGATATGTTCTACGCCAATCCTTCACTCAAAATGGCACAACTTCGTGTGCCGCAGTTGCTCCAGTTGGGGCAGGAGGTTTCGTATGCAGATGCAGCGTAATGCTATGATAGTGGCTCTGGCAATGTTGGCCATTCTGATGGCCAATGCCCCGGCCCATGCCGGAACACCCATGTCAGACAGGGTGTCTGTGGCAGCCAAAGTTCGGGCTGAAGTGAATAAAGACCTCGCTCTGCCCTATAATCCCGCTCAAGCTCTAGCCGACCGGCAATGTCTGGACGGGAGGCCTGTTAAAGACTTCCAGGGCGACCTGGTGGAGTATTGGGTTAACCTCGAATGTTCCTACTGTGGCGTCCGTGAACCGCTGCAAGCCCAGCGAGCCAACAGCGACATGTGCATCGTGGTGCGCCATATTCCGACCGATCAATATGGCGAATCCCTCAAAAAGGCCTTGAGCTACGAAGCCCTAAAACAATTCTCGGCCAACGCCGCCAATTTGTTTTGGGATAAGGTGCTGCCGCAAACATCGCTGGGCATTCCCACCCCCTATGAAGCCTCACTGCTGCTAGCCTTTCAGGAAGCGACCATTCCTGCTGAAGCTTTTGGCGAAGCTTTGAGTAAAGACGCTGCCAGCATCGTCAACGCTGACATTCTGGCGGGCTATGGGCGCATCACCTCCACGCCGACCTACATCCTCGCCGGAATTCGCTTTCCGTCTTGTGATTTCACGGCCATGCAACTACGCGAAGCCTTCGCCATAGCCAAGCAGGCCCGTGCAGGTGATCACGCGGCGGTTGAGAGAGTCATCACCATCATCACCAACGGGCAGCTCAGCGAAAAAATGCTTTGAGTGGGTGGAGTGCCCTTGCTTTTCTACTTGCTTTTTTCTTGGTAAGGGATACAAGGAAAGTAAGGAAAGAGAAAAGGAGCACCACATGAAAATGGAAGTATCCACCATGACCTCCAAGGGGCAGATTACCATCCCTGTGGCGGTTCGTAAGAAACTGGATTTGCAACAGGGTGACAAGGTTGTCTTTATTGAAGACGACTCCCCAAACGGGGGCATCCGTATACTGAACGCGGCCACACTATCCTTTGGCAAAAATGGGGAGGCAGTGACCGTACCAAGGTAGGATTCATGGCACGGCCACGCAAACAGAAGTATGACCCCAGGCAGTTGAGTTTTACGTTTGACGTAACAGCAGATCAAATAGAACAACTTCGGCGCGAGAACGCTCAAGCCGATACCAAGGAGGAATATCATGCTCGACAGACCAACCAATCCACTGGACATCGCCCGCACAGTGCTGCGCCCACAGACCATCCGCGAAGTGCAGAGCGCGGCGTTCACCAACTCCGCTTATTTGATTTTGGACAGGTGGGCACTGAACCAGCCCGACGACCTGCGCAGTTTGGAAGCGAGGGGGGAAATCTCTTTCATGGTGACGCTGGATCAGCAGGCCACGAGGGAAGCGAACGTGCTGAACTCGGATTCAGCCTGGGAAGCGAGTCGCCAGGGGATGAGCGATTGGGAGATTTTGCAGAACGCAGGGATAGATACGAGCCTGAAAATTACCATATAGGTTCGGACGACCGGCTCGGTCAGGGCGGTGCCAAAACCAAGTTTGCCGACAACATCGCCGCCATCCGTCTGCTCAAGGATTTGCAGGAACGTAAGGTGGAGGTAGCCGGGCCGGACGATAAAAAAGTGCTGGTGCGCTATGTGGGCTGGGGCGGCCTGCCCCAAGCCTTTGACGCCCGCAACGAAAAGTGGGCTGCGGAATATCAGGAATTGCAAAGCCTGCTTGCGCCAGACGAATACGTCAAAGCCAGGCGCTCCACCCAGGACGCGCATTTTACCTCTGAAACCGTTATCAAGGGTATTTATCAGGGTCTCAATGTCATGGGCCTGCAAGGCAGCGGGCCGCTACGAGTGCTGGAGCCTTCGGCTGGCATCGGTAACTTCATGGGCCTGCTGCCACAAGGCTATGATGCTGACTTCCTAACTGTAGAGCTTGACCCGACCACAGCGGCCATTTCCAAGTATCTTTACCCGAAAGCTCGTCACCTCAATAACGGCTTTCAGAATGTAGAACTTCAAGGGGCAAGGTTTGACCTGGTTGTCGGCAACCCGCCTTTTGGCAAGCAGACCCTCTACGATCCCAACTTTCCAGAACTGCGCAATTTCTCCATTCACAACTACTTTTTAGCAAAGTCCTTGAGTCTGCTACGCCCTGGCGGCATAGGGGCTTTTGTGGTCAGCCGCTTTTTCATGGATGCGGCAGACCCCGCTGCCCGTGAGCATATTGCAGAATATGCCGACCTTCTGGGGGCTGTGCGCCTGCCGGAAACGGCTTTTCGCCAGAACGCGCTAACCGATGTCACCACGGACATCCTCTTTTTCCGCAAGCATGACGGCCCGCGTATCCGCAGTACCGATTGGACACAAACCGCCACTATAGAAGCCCTCGATACAAAGGAAGGCGGCACCCGGCCTGCGGTCATCAACAAGTATTTTGCCGAATTGCCCGGCCAGATCATCGGCAGTATGGTCTATTCCGGCGGCATGTTTCAGGACGCGCTCAACTGTGTGGCTCCTTCTGATATTGACCTGGGCGCGGAAATATCCAAGCGGGTGCAAGTGTTGCCGCCCATGCAATATGTGCCCCGCACGGAAAGCGCGGAGGAAGCAACCAGCGAAAAGCGTAATGAAGGATTCATTGCGTCCGACTACTTCCAGTCTCTCAAAATGGGCGCGTTTTGTGTTGAACCGCAGAGCCGCAAAATCGTCTTCAAAGTGGCCGGAGGCTTTGGTGAGGCCAGCTATGAAGAGCTGCCGGTCAAAAATGACGGGGCGCGGCAGCGGCTGGCCTCCATGATCCAGATTCGGGACAGTCTGCGTGACCTTCTCAATCTGGAAAAGAACGATGCTGAGGAAAAGTTTATTGAAGGTGCCCGGCGACAGCTCAATGTGCAGTATGATGCCTTTGTGCGCCGTCACGGGCACCTCAATTCCCAGACCAACCGGGGGCTGATGCGCGACGACCCGGAGCATTCGCTTTTGGAATCGCTGGAGCTGGAGTACGACAAGGGGCTTTCCAAAGACTTAGCCAAGCGTCAAGACCGGGAATTTCGGCCAGCGTCAGCGCGGAAAGCGGCCATCTTTCGGCAACGGGTGCTCAAGCCCACACAGGCTGCGGAAAAGGCCGAAACCACCAAGGACGCCCTGGTCATCTCCCTGCGAGAATCGGGCAAGGTGGACTTTGCCCGCATGAACCAGTTGTTGCACCGGCCAGCGGAGGCCATTCAGAAGGAATTGCAGGATGAGGGCCTGATTTTCCGCAATCCGGCCAGTGCGGAGTGGGAGATCAGCGACAAATACCTCACCGGCAATGTGCGCGAAAAGCACAGGGCTGCCCTGGCAGCGGCAGCGGAAGACCCGCAGTACCACGCCAATGTGGAGGCCCTTGCCGCCGCTATTCCTCCCGACATTGAAGCCGTGGACATCGGCGTCAAGTTCGGCTCCACCTGGGTGCCCGGCAACGTGCTTTCTGACTTCATCGAAGAGCGCATTCATGGGGGCCGTGGCCACCAAACTATCAACTATGTGCCCATATTGGGACGTTGGGAAGCCAAGGTCAGTATCTACGACCACGCGGCCAATACGGAAGTGTGGGGCATTCCCGAATACCCGGCCTCCAAGATTCTGGAATCCCTGCTCACCAATCGGCCCATCAAGGTGGAGAAAGAAAGCGGCCAGTACGACGACAACGACCGTCCCATCATGGTGGTGGATCAGGAACTTACAGCCGCTGCCATGCAGAAGGCCGACGAGGTGAAGCAGGCGTTTTTGGATTGGGTGTGGACGGACGATGAGCGCCGTACCATGCTCACGACTTTGTACAATGAGCGGTTCAACACCCATGTGCCGCCGCGTTATGACGGCTCGCACATTCAACTCGTGGGTGCGTCTTCGGATGTTTCGCTGCGGCCGCATCAGAAGGATGTGGTCTGGCGCGGCATTCAGGAAGGCACGGCGCTTTTCGACCACGTTGTGGGTGCGGGCAAGACAATGGCCTGCATCGCCACCATCATGGAATCCAAGCGCATGGGTTTTACCAGCAAGCCTATGGTAGTAGTGCCCAATCACCTGCTCTACCAGTGGCGCGATGAATTTTACCGGCTTTACCCGGGGGCCAATATTCTGGTGGCCGACAAGACAGATTTTACCAAGCAGAATCGTGAACGCCTGTTCAGCCGGGTGGCCACTGGCGATTGGGACGCCGTTGTGGTCGCCCATTCCAGCTTTAAAAAAATTGAGACACCCCGCGACATGCAGGAAGAAATTCTGCAAGAACAGATTGATGCGGTCATTGCCGCCATAGCAGAATCCAAAGAAAATAACGGCAGCCGAGCCACGGTCAAGCAGCTTGAAAAACAGCGCGAAAAAATGGAAACCCGCTATGAAAAGCTCATGGCCGGAACCGGGGCCAAGGATCGTTCAGTGGATTTTGGCGACCTGGGCGTGGACGCGCTTTTTGTGGACGAGAGCCACGAGTTCAAAAATCTCAGCTATACCACAACCATGAATGTGTCGGGCCTTGGCAATATCACGGGTTCCGCAAAGGCCCTCGATATGTTCATCAAGTGCCGGTATCTGCAAAAAAAGCACGAAGGCCGGGGCGTGTATTTCATGACCGGCACCCCCATCAGTAATACCATTGCCGAGGTCTACACCCTGCAACGCTATTTGCAGTCTGATGAGCTGAAAAGCAAGGGCATTGAGTATTTTGACGCATGGGCTTCCACCTTCGGGCAGATTACCAATGGCTGGGAATTGGACGCCACCGGCGTGAATTATAGGCTTAAATCGCGTTTTTCCAGCTTCCAGAACGTGCCGGAATTACTTTCAATGTACCGCACCTTTGCGGACGTGGTGACGAAAGGCGATTTGGACGAGCAGGCAAAACAGGCTGGGCTGCGGCCTTTGACGCCCCCTTTAACTGATGGCAAGCCTTTCAATCATGTGGTGGAGCGTTCAGAGGTGCAGGCCAGCTATATGACGGAAATCATCGACCGCATGGAGCACCTGCCCAAAGACCCGCGCATCGACAATCCCCTGAAAATCACCAATGACGCCCGAAAGGCTGGGCTGGATTATCGCCTCATTGACCCGGAGGCTGGGGACTATGACGGTTCCAAGGCCAATGCCGCCGTGGATCGCATCTATCAGATTTGGCAAGACACGGCGGCGGACAAGGGTACGCAGCTCGTGTTCTGCGATTTGTCTACACCCAAGGGAGGCTCGGCAGCACCTGCCCCTGCGACTTCACACACTCAAAAGTTGGAATTTGTGGAAGAAGACTTTGCCGCGCAGGTTGATACGGAGTCAGGCACGGAGTCCAGTGTGGACTTTGGCACGGAGTCAGCCACGGAGGATGACCCGGCAAATGCAGAACCTGGCGAAGACCCGCTGGACTCTGGCGACGATGACGGCGAATCCACGTTAGTGGATACCGGTGAAGACACATCCGTGGCCGCAGACATGGACGCTTGCGTTGCCGCTGGCTCTCGCTTCTCTGTCTACGACGACATGCGGCGCAAACTCATAGAGCGTGGTATTCCCGCTGATGAGATTGCCTTCATCCACGATGCCAATACCGACATGCGCAAGGGCAAGCTCTTTTCCGACATGCAGGCTGGACGGGTGCGGGTTCTGCTGGGTTCCACGGCCAAAATGGGCGCAGGCATGAATGTGCAGAAACGCCTTGTGGCCGCGCATCACCTGGACGCGCCCTGGAGGCCCAGCGACCTGGAGCAGCGCAACGGGCGCATCATTCGCCAAGGCAATAGCCTGTATGAGCGCGACCCTGACAAATTTTCCGTAGGCATCTATTATTATGCTACAAAGCAAACATACGACAGCCGAATGTGGCAAGTAATAGAGCAAAAAGCCGCTGCCATTGAACAATTCCGCAAGGGGGACTTGCTCCAGCGCAATATTGACGATGTGCAGTCCGAAGCTGCTAACGCGGCGGATATGAAGGCTGCGGCCTCTGGCAACCCGCTCATACTTATGCAGGTGAAGCTGGCCAGTGACCTACGCAAACTGGAAGCCCTGTATTCACAGCATCAACGGTCGCAACACCGCCTGCGGGATCGACTGAAGTGGCTTGGAGCTGCCGAAGGTCGCCTTGCCAAGGCGCAAGCGGACTATGCGGCCAACTGCGGCCTGCGTGACGGTAACACCCGCGTGTTCACCGAAAAGGGCAAGGAGCGCATCCGACTGGAGTGGCTGAAGGACGGCAAGCTGCTGACTGAAAAAAATAGTGAGCAGATCCAAAACATTCTGCGAGACGGAGTGAAGGACATTACACGGGAAGCACGGGCAAAGCCCATCTTGGGCAAGTACCGGGGCTTTGAAGTGGCCATGCTGCGTTCATCACTTGGGGCTGGCGGTGACGGCTTCCGCCTTGCTCTCAAGGGCATGGGCGAACAGGAATTTCAGCCGGAGAACTTGGTCTACGGCTTTGACGAAAAGTTCAGTCTGTCCGGCATGTTTCAGCGTCTGGACAATTTTCTGGAAAAAGGGCTTGATCAATCCTTCCAGACCTATCAGGGCAATGTGCGTCAGGAAATGGCGGAACTGGCAACGGTTAAGGCCGCTCTGGGGCAGGAGTTCCCGCAACAGGATGAACTGGCCCTGGTGCGTGAAAATCACAGTGCTGTCATGCGTGAACTGAAGCGTATGCAGGACGAGCCGGGCTATGTGAGTGAGTGGGAGCCGAGGGCAGTTGTTTTGCAAATGGCTGTTCCAAACCTGCAATCACGTCCAAAATCTGCTTAAAATCTGTGCTCAATTTGTTATTCTACTCGCGGTTTCAAGTTCAAAGTGCAACACCCAGTCCTTGGGTATTGGCGTCTTCTAAAAAAACTTCATAGGGTGTCTTAAACCCAAGGCATTTTCTAGGCCGCCAGTTCAAGCGGCACATTGCCGCTAT
>JAEZYD010000050.1 GCA_023419375.1 Pseudomonadota bacterium | reverse complement strand
ATAGCGGCAATGTGCCGCTTGAACTGGCGGCCTAGAAAATGCCTTGGGTTTAAGACACCCTATGAAGTTTTTTTAGAAGACGCCAATACCCAAGGACTGGGTGTTGCACTTTGAACTTGAAACCGCGCAGGAATTAATACAGCAAGCCGTCACCATTAACCTGGTACAAAAAAGCGGGTATGGTCATGCCGATTGCCGCTTAACATTGCGTACAAATTTGGCGACCTAACTCAGTTCCTTTTCCAGACGGTTTGTCGGAACGCATTGCAATAAGTTCTATCTCAAGAGGTCACATCACGTTGATACGCAACCCACAGAGCAAGGATACGAGTGCGGAAGAGCCCATTCCGCAGGCCAGGCTTGACGCTTTGTTATGGAAGCTTGATTTTCTTGAAACCATCATCAATGAGTTGCCCAACCCGGTATTCGCAAAAAACAGCGATGCCCGGTTCTGTTTTTTTAATAAGGCATACGAATCATTTTTTTCTGTCCGACGGGAAGATCTGCTGAATCGTACCGTGCTGGAGCTCGACTACCTGAGTCCGGAAGAACGGTGGCAATATCAAAAAGAGGATGAGGAAGCCATACGGAGCGGTGGCGAGGTACATTACGAAACATCCTATCAAACAGACCGGGGCCTGTGTTCCTCCCTGTACTGGGCAAAAGGCTTCGTCACTACCGGGTTTGAGCAAAAAGGGCTGGTGGGCGTCATTGTAGACATATCATCCCTGAAACGTCTGGAACAGGAACTGGCAAACCGTGTGAAGGAATTAGAAGAGGTCCGCCAGGAACTTCGCCAGCTGAGCCTGACGGATGAACTGACGACCCTGCCGAACCGCCGTTTATTCGAAATGCGTCTTCAGGAAGAGGTGCTCATTGCTAACCGTCACAATGTGACGATCAGCCTGTTCATGGTGGATATCGACTATTTTAAGAACATCAATGATCGCTTCGGCCATGACGCGGGCGACGCCATTTTGTGCGATCTCGCCAAGATTTTGAACCGCACATGCCGAGAGTCTGACACTGTCGCGCGTTTCGGCGGTGATGAATTTATCGGCCTGCTGCCTTTGGTGTGCCTTCATGACGCCCGAACTCTGGCGGAACGCATTTGCAAAACTGTTAAAGACTCCTGTGTGCAGCCAGATGGAAGGCCGCTGACGGTGAGTATCGGGATTGCAGAATTTCAGTGCGGCGAGAGCGGTGAACAGTTCAAAAAGAGAGTTGACGCTGCTTTGTACCGAGCCAAGAAGAACGGCCGAGATCAGGTATCCGAATGATGCAAGTATCGAAAAACTGAAGAAAGACGCAACAGTTGTGCGGATTGTGCGAGTACTGTGCGAGTAATACGGTTTGAAGGACCGAGAATCTCGGCCTCTCTGCGCCGTCGCACGGAGCACACGTCGCACAGTGACTTTTTTGTTATCTGCAATCGTAGTTATTTTTTTGATACTTCAAATGTGTTTTTTTGCGCATAACAAAAAAACGGAGAAAAATCCCTCACCCCGCGGCTCTGGCAATGATGGTCGCAAAGCGTTATCCCTGTTTCAGGCGCCTATGTATGGTTGGCCTGCAATTACAATAATTATTCAGATAAATTCACTCACGCAATAAAGCGTAGTGTCAGATTGCCGATAAGAGAATAATAACAACGCATCCATTCCGTCATGGAGAACAAAATATGTTCAAAGAGTGCAGCATCAAGTGGAAAGTCCTTGGCGTAGCCCTGATCGGTCCGCTGGTTATTGCTGTTATCATGGCCTGGGAAAGGCTGGACGACATCCACCGTGGCGCTGAAGACGCCATTCTGGAAAAAAGCCGTACCATCGTGCTTATGGCTGAGGCCACTCGCAATGAGATGGCGCGCAAGCTTGAGCTGGGTATAATGAAGCCTTTTGACCAGCTGCCAGCCGACAAGGTTCTTGATGCTGTTCCTGTGGTCACGGCCATGCGCATGGCTGCCCAGAATTCAAAGGAAGCTGGCTACGAATTCAGGGTCCCAAAGGTGCAGCCGCGCAACCCTGTAAACACTCCCACAGAACTTGAACTCAAGGTGTTGAAGCAGCTTGAGGATAAGGGGCTGTCGGAAGTAGTTATTCGCGAACCAGACAAAATCCGCTTTTTCCGTCCCATCCGGCTCACCAAGGAATGCCTTTTCTGCCACGGCAACCCCGCCGGGGAAAAGGACGCCATTGGCGGCACCAAGGAAGGCTGGAAAGAAGGCGAAATTCACGGTGCATTTGAAGTTATCAGCTCGCTGGAAAAGGCCAACAAGCAAACGTCTATGGCCAAAATCAGCGTCACAGCGTGGACGGCTGGCACACTTGCCCTGCTGGCTGCTATTGCATGGATGCTGCTGCGCAGCGGCATAATCAATCCGCTTGATCGTATCAGAAAATTTGCTGGCACTGTTGCGCAGGGCAATCTCAACGCCCGTCCTGACGGAGAATTCCACGCAGAGCTTGCCGATGTGAAGGATGCCATTGAAACCATGGTGGGCAACCTCAAGATCAAGATGGACGAGGCAGACGCCCGTGGCAAGGAAGCAGCAGAACAGGCAGTGCGCGCTGAAAATGCTCTTGTAGTAGCCAACCAGCAGGGAGAACGCGTTTCAACCCTTTTGACCCATATGCAGACGGTGGCCCGTCAGGCCATAACGATTGCGCAACAGGTTTCGCAATCGGCAGAGGCCCTTGCCACGCAGGTTGAACAGGCCACCTCTGGCGCGCGGCAGCAGCAAACCCGGTCTTCTGAAACTGCCACGGCCATGGAAGAAATGAACGCAACTGTTCTTGAAGTTGCGCGCAGCTCCGCCAGTTCGGCTGCCAGCGTTGATCAGGCCCGCACCATGGCCTCCCGGGGTGAGCAGGTGGTTATTGAAGCCGTTAATGCCATTCGCGCTGTACACGCCCAAACCAGCGAACTGCAGGGTGCCATCTCAAACCTTGGCAGCCAGGCCGAGGGAATCAGCCGCATCATGAACGTTATTTCAGACATAGCAGACCAGACCAACCTGCTTGCGCTCAATGCCGCCATTGAAGCGGCCCGCGCTGGCGATGCCGGACGGGGCTTTGCCGTTGTTGCCGACGAAGTGCGCAAACTGGCAGAAAAAACCATGCAGGCCACTAACGAAGTAGGCTCGGCCATCCAGTCCATTCAGCAGGGTACGCAAGCCAGTCTGCAGGGCATGGAAAAGGCAGCTCAGGCCGTTGAGCAGGCAACATCGCTTGCGCACCAGTCCGGTGAGGCTCTCAAGCAGATCGTGGTTCTTACTGAAGACAATTCAGATCAGGTTCGCTCTATTGCCACCGCCGCCGAGCAGCAGTCTGCCACCAGCGAAGAAATCAACCGCGCGGTTGACGATGTGAGCCGCATCGCCACCGAGACCGTTAACGGCATGGCTCAGGCGGGCACTGCTGTTACGCGCCTCGCCGAGCTTGTACATGATCTCGAGGGCCTCATCGATAAACTTGAAGCCGCAGGCAAGGGCCAAAACAAGTAACAAGAGCTTTTCAACAACCTGCCCCAACCACCAGTTCAAATAAGGGGCTCGGTCTCGCAAGATGAGATCATAGCGGCAATGTGCCGCTTGAACTGGCGGCCAAGAAAATGCCTTGGGTTTAAGACACCCTATGAGATTTTTTTGGAGGACGCCAACACCCAAGGAATGGGTGTTGCACTTTGAACTTGAAACCGCGAGATATTAATGGGCAGGGATTCCCCTAGAATCCCTGCCTTGCACTCAATCTATGCTTCCTGCTTCCCTTCTTCTTTCAGGCAAGGCCAGCCTTTTCGGTTCTTCATCGGCATTGCATCTGCCGTCTTTTCGATTTTCCAATTCCACTGACACCGCAGCCGCTGTGAATACTCCTGCGATCCCTGTCAGTATGCCGCCTATAAATGCCCATTTGCTGCTCATTTTCTTGCTCCTATTTGCTACCCGAGTACAGGCTAGTCATCCCAATTGTCTTTAATTGCTTGAAGCACAGCTATAACAACAGGTATCCAGTTCAGGTAATTCATTTACCCTCCCTTCATTTAGCAGCGCTGGATGCGCCGCTTTTTGTTAAGTAAGAAGAAACGAAATATCCCCGTTCGGTACCAAGGGCTGAAATCAAGGGGAACCATCATACAACACCGCCTTTGAGTAATGCAGCCTGCAGCATGGCAAACATGGCAGGCACCAGATCAGGCAGATCGTTGACCACCTTACTTGTGTGCGGCAGCAGGTGCGTGATGTGTTCATCTCGAATGCCAAGGCCGTAAACTTCAAAGCCAAGTTTTTGGGCCACCCCTATGGCATTGTTTGCGGCCAGCGGGTTGTCCGGCATGCCGTCAGTGATTACCAAGATCATCTTGCGTTGTTCTTTGAGAGGCAGCATGTTTTGCAGCACCCACCACAAAGCCCCAGCCAAGGGGGTTCCGC
>JAEZYD010000008.1 GCA_023419375.1 Pseudomonadota bacterium | reverse complement strand
CTTTCAACTTCCTTAGCGCGGCGAGGGCAACGCGGCCATAGCTGCGGGAGCTTCCCTCGCTCGCTAAGCTCGCTCAGGTGATCTCCCTCCGCGCCGCGTTAATGCCAGAATCCGCTTTCGCTCCGATCAATATCCGTTTCAGCCAACGACCATTGATGCAATTGTTAGCTCAGGAAATGGCGTTGTACCATTTCCCATTGCTTCAGGACAGTTTGGCATCACGAACTTGAAAAAAATAAAATTGCAACATCAAGATGACCGACAGTTTCACCTCGTCTGTGGTGATTCCAATTGCTTTTCAGCCATGACCAGCCGACTAAATTGCGAGTCAGAAAAATCTGTTCACCATCAAAAGCTGGTCGTGGGGTCTCCTTCCTTAAACTCGCCGGTACGAATGCGGCGGCGATGGCTGGTGTTGGGCGAATTTGCAAAATACGCTTTTTGCAGCCTGAAAAGGAAGCGCCGGGATTTTGAGCGCAGCGTACTCAAGTACGTGAGCATCAAAATCCCGGCGCTGACGCATTCAGGGTGCAAAAGTCGGGTTTGCGTAAATCAGCCTGACAGGCTCACCCTATCAAAACTCTCCTTACTCTTTTGCCTTTTCTCTTCCAGTCTTTCTGCCTTCTTGCCTTTTCCCAGCCCGCCATCAGGAGCTGGTCGTGGAGCTGCCTTCCTTAAACTCGCCGGAGCGAATGCGATGGCGATGGCTGGTGTTGAGTGAATTTGCAAAATACGCATTTTTCTGGCCTGACAAGAAAAAATCCTGTTTTTGAGCGCAGCGTACTCATGTACGTGAGCATCAAAAACAGGATTTTAACGCCGTCAGGTCAAAAAAGTCGGGTTTGCGTAAATACGCTCGACAGGCTCACCCCGCCGCCAAAACCCTCTTACTTCCCAATGCGCTCGCAAATTTTCCCTAAATCTTCGTCACGCCATCCTTGTCAGCGCGATTCCCCGGCACAGGAGTCTTCTCCGGAGCTTCCTTGGGCGTGGGCGCAATCGGCGCAGGCTTTTCCGGTGCCGCCGGGGCCTTCTGCAACGCATATTCCCTGGCAGTGCTTTCCATCACGGCCTGCCCAACCACCAGCCACTTCTCGCCCACCTTGCGCAGGGCAAGCCAACTGGTCATGCGGGCGGGCGTAGTCACCTGCGCAACGGCCGCATCGGCCCCAAGTTCGGTAATCTTGGCGGCCTTCAGACTCTCAGGCACCCACGGGCAGTCCGGAGTGTCAGCCTTGCCGCACTGGGCCACCAGCTCGCCCGTGCCCACGCCGCGCATATACTGCTTTTGCAAGCGCGCCTGCATGTCCACCACGCTGCCCAAAAGATCTTCCATACCGCCCAGCCCAAGCAAGCGCCCCATGGAATCCAGAGCGTTGAGCGCCTGATCTTCGCGCGTCATATTTTTAATCTGGTTGGCTGCAAAAGGCTTCATGTCAATTTGCGCCAGAAAGGCCGCGCCGTCATTTTTGTTCAGGGCGTCGGCCATGTCGTTCAGCGCCTTCTGCGGGCCGGAAGTAACGCAGGCAGCAACCAGCGCGCCCAGCAACAGCACCAGCGGCAAAAGCAAACCACGGCGAAACAACTTCATAACTACCTCTCTTGCGCACAAAAAAGTTTGGGTTTGAATGCGCTTTGCTTATTCTACGCCGTGCGGGCGCAAATGCAAAGTGCATCCCGGCGGCCCAAGCCCCCTTGCGGGGCTTTTTTTCCTTGCGCCCTTCTGCTACACATGGGCCACACGCCGCGAACGGAACAAGCCATGAAACGCGGCGGCAGGAGGCTTAGAATGAAAGTCATCATCATGTGCGGCGGCAAGGGTACGCGTCTGCGCGAAGAAACCTCGGTCAAACCCAAGCCCATGGTCGAGATCGGCGGACGGCCCGTGCTCTGGCACATCATGTCCATCTATGCGCGCTTTGGCTTCAAGGATTTTATCCTGCCCCTTGGTTACAAGGGCGAGGTCATCAAGCAGTATTTTCACGATTACAACATCCGCAATACGGATTTTACGGTTGACCTCAAGAGCGGCAACATCACCACCTACCCCAATCCCATTGAGGACTGGCGCGTAACCCTGTGCGACACCGGGCAGGAAACGCAAAAGGGTGGCCGCCTCAAGCGCGTTGCCAAGCACATTGACACCGACCGCTTTATGGTTACTTACGGCGACGGCGTTGCCGATATCGACCTGAACAAGCTCATCGAATTCCACAAGCAGTCGGGCAGCATCGGCACCTTTACGGGTGTGCGCATGCCCTCACGCTTTGGCACGGTGCGCACCGATGCCAACGGCAAAATCCTTTCGTGGGAAGAAAAGCCCGTGCTGGACGAATTTATCAACTGCGGATTTTTCGTCTTCAAGCGCGAATTTCTTGACTACCTCACAGAGGACGAAGCCTGCGATCTGGAAAAAGAACCCTTGCAACGGCTTGCGGCGGAAGGGCAGCTTTCCATGTATCCGCACCCCGGCCAGTGGCAGTGCATGGACACGCTGCGCGACTCCATCAAGCTCAACGAGATGTGGGACGCGGGCAAGGCCTTCTGGATCTAGACGGCGCTTCCAACACGTACTTACAGCTTCGGCTGCGGCCTGACCGTAGCCGAAGCCTGCTCCACAGGCTGCACATCTCCTTTCCGCGTCAGCCAACGCGCGAAAACCCAACGAGGAACCAACATGTTTGCCAACGCATATAAAGGACGCCGGGTCTTTGTAACCGGACACACGGGATTCAAAGGCTCATGGCTTGCGGCATGGCTGACCCAGATGGGCGCAGTGGTCGGCGGTTTTTCCGACTGCGTGCCCACCACCCCCTCGCACTACGCCGCCATGGATCTTTGCGCGCACCTCGAGGCTGACGTGCGCGGCGACATCCGCGACCGCGAGAGCATGATCAAGGCCATGCGCCAGTTCCGCCCCGATGTGGTCTTCCACCTTGCGGCGCAGGCGCTGGTGCGCAAGTCGTATGACGACCCGGCCCTGACCTTTGAAGCCAACATGATGGGCACCCTCAACGTGCTTGAGGCTGTGCGCGCCTGCCCCGATGTGCAGGCCGTCATCATGATCACTTCCGATAAATGCTATCGCAACGATGAATGGGTCTGGGGCTATCGCGAAACCGACCACCTCGGCGGGCACGATCCCTACTCCGCCTCCAAGGGCTGTGCGGAAATCATCGCCCACTCCTATTTTGAAAGCTTTTTCAAGGATGGCCCCGCCTGCGCCACCGTGCGCGCCGGCAACGTGATTGGCGGCGGCGACTGGGCACAGGATCGCATTGTGCCCGACTGCGCGCGCGCATGGGCCGCCGGGCAGCCAGTGCAGATCCGCAGCCCGTGGGCCACGCGCCCCTGGCAGCTCGTGCTTGAGCCTCTTTCCGGCTACCTGTGGCTTGGCGCGCGCCTGCTGCTGGGCCTCAACGAGCCTTTCAACCTGCGCGGGCAGGCCTACAACTTCGGCCCTGCGGCAGACGTCAACAATACCGTGGCCGAAGTGGTGGACGCCCTTGCCCTGCACTGGCCCGGCTTTGCCAGCGAGATGGACAAGAACGGTCAGGCTGGCATGAAGGAATGCACCCTGCTCAAGCTCTGTTGCGACAAAGCCTTGGCGCATCTGGGCTGGAAGGCTACCCTCACCTTTGAAGAAACCATCCGCTATACCGCCGAATGGTACCATTGCTTCTATAAGGGCCAGAACGCAAAACAGCCCCAGAACATGCTCGACTTCACCCTTGGGCAGATCGCGGCCTACGTCAACGCCGCAGAACAGCGCAATCAGGTGTGGGTAAAGTAATGAATACAGAAGAAATGACTGCGCAGGATGTTGGCATTGCAGGCGCACTGCTGCACCCCCTGAAGGTCATTCCAACAGAAGGCGGGCCGGTGCTGCACATGCTGCGCCCCGGTTCGCCCCTGTTGCCAGACTTCACCAAGGGCTTTGGCGAAATCTATTTTTCAGAGGTGCTGCCCGGCCACGTCAAGGCCTGGAAGCGCCACACCCGCCAGACCCAGCACTTTGCCGTGCCTTCCGGCCTGCTGAAAATCGTGATGTATGACGACAGGCCGGATTCCGAAACGCGCGGCGTTTTGTGCGAACTGGCCCTTGGCAGACCGGAGCACTACGGCCTGCTGCGCATCCCCGTGAACGTATGGTACGGCTTTACGGCTATGGGTGACGCCCCGGCGCTCATCTGCAACTGCGCCGACATCCCCCACGATCCCACCGAGGGGCAGCGACTGCCCGCCGATGACCCTTCCATCCCCTACACATGGAGTGAAGGAGGCGTATAACATGCGCTGCGGCGATCTTTTGCGCGAGGCATGGGTTCCCCGCCCTGCCCTCGCGCCAAAGCTTACTTTCCGCCAACAGGCAAGGGCGTGGTGGCAGGCCTGCCGCCCGCCTTTTTTCATTACGGCGGCCATCCCGGTTACGCTGGCTCTGGCGCTGACCTTTCGCCTGCAAGGGGGCATCCGGCCCGGGCAGTGGGCAACCTACGCCCTGCTTCTGGCTGGCTGTTTTATGGGCCTGACCATTGCCAATCTGGCAAATGACCTCTTTGATCATATTCTCGGCGTGGACGGCGGCGACAACATCGGCGGCTCGCGCGTTATCCAGTCCGGCCTTATCAGCCCGCGCCAACTGTCCATTGTTCTGCTCCTGCTCACCCCGGCAACGCTTGCCGTAGGCGGCCTGCTGATTCTGGGGCTGGCCCCGGCCCTGCGGCCCGCACTCTGGGCATTGAGCGTTTTCGCGGTGGGTTCCGCCGTTTTTTACGTGGCGCCGCCCATCCGCTACGGGCACCGCGCCCTTGGCGAAGTTTTTGTGTGCCTGAACATGGGCTTTATCATGGTGAGCGCCAGCGCCACCCTGCTGCTGGGCCGTTTTGAACCGTGCAGCCTTGCGCTGGCACTGCCAGTGGGCCTGATGGTGGCGGGTGTGCTGTACTACCAGAGCCTGCCGGAAATCGAAACCGATCTGGCGGCAGGCAAGCATACCCTTGCCAATACCCTGGGCAAGGCCGGGGCCTTTTTGCTGTTCCGCCTGTGGTGGCCGCTGGTGTGGCTGCTGCTGTGCAATCTGTGGGCAGCGGGGCTTGCGGGTTGGCCGGTTGTGCTGTGCCTGACGGGCCTGCCCTTCTATCTGGTCGCCTGCCGCCGCATCCGCCTTGCCGGGGAAGGCGACTGGCTGCCGCTGGACGCTCACGGGCATCTGGTGCGCAAATGCTACCTCATCAGCGGTGCGGCACTGATACTGGGCGTGCTGCTGTAAATGCTCACGGCTGCAATCAACTGAAAAAAGGGCATTCCCGTTTGCCGGTTTGTACCAGCAATCGGGAATGCCCTTAAAAATGCATACAGACCTGTTCAAGCCGGAGATTCTCCGGCTTTTTTTACGCCTTCAGATCCCCTGTGAGCACCCTGGCTCATTGAAAATACTTCTTTGTTTCCGCTATAACGATGGGGCTCAGCACCAACAGTGCAATAAGGTTGGGAAAGGCCATACAGGCATTGGTGATATCTGCCATATACCAAATAGGCCGGATGGACAGATACGGGGCAACAGCTACGCACAAAATATACAGTATTTTGTAGCTCATTATGTACTTTACCCCGTCTGTCAGATACACAACGCACCGTTCGCCGTAGTAGTTCCAGCCAATGATTGTTGTAAAAGAAAAGAATACCAGCCCGATGGAGACGACGTACATTCCCATGTCGCCAGACATGCCAGCATTGAATGCGGCGTTGGAAAGGATACCGCCGTCCAGCGTTGAACTTTCCAGCAGGCCGGATGTGATAATAACCAGCCCCGTCATGGTGCAGATGACAATAGTCGTGAAAAATACGCCGGTCATGGCAATCAGGCCTTGCCGCACGCCGGAATCAGACTTGGCTGCGGCCACCACAATGGGGGCGCTGCCAAGCCCGGCTTCGTTGGTATACACACCCCGGGCAATGCCTGTGCGCATGGCGGTCATTACAGAAACTATAACAGCGCCGGTTGCGCCCCCAGCCACGGCAGAAGGCTCAAAAGCCGACTTAACAACCAGAACAAAAGCTCCGGGAAGCGCCGCCGACTGGTTGAACAGCACATAAGCCGAAGCGGCAACGTAAAAGGCCGCCATCAGCGGCACAACAAACTCGGCCACGCTGGAAATGGACTTGATGCCGCCAAGAACAACAGCGGCGGTAGCAATGGTCACAACAGCGCCCACCAGCGGGATCGGCACATTAAAGGCATTGCTGACAGATTCCGTGATCGCATTGACCTGCGGGAATGTGCCGCAGCCCATCAGTGCTGTAACCGCGCCAAAAAACGCAAACAGCTTGGCAAGCCATTTCCACTTACTGCCCATGCCCTGCTCAATGTAGTACATGGGGCCGCCAGCCACTTCACCATTCTCGTCTATGGAGCGGTATTTGATGGCCAGCACGCCTTCAGCGTACTTTGTGGCCATTCCGAGGACAGCCGAAACCCACATCCAGAAGAGCGCGCCCGGCCCGCCCACACGCAGGGCTGTTGCCACGCCAACAATGCTGCCTGTACCGATGGTTGCGGCCAGAGCCGTGCAAAGGGAGGCAAATGCGGAGACATCGCCCACACTGCCTTCTTCTTTTTCAAAAATATAACGGATAGCTTTGGGGAGATGGATAAACTGAAGAAATCCCAACCGGAGAGTATAATAAAGCCCGGTAATCAGGAGAAGAATCATGGTTGGGGGGCCCCAGACAATTTCCTGAATCTGTTGCAGCACGCCAATAAGACTTTCCATACACACTCTAATTTTCTTAAAATATTTAGCGAGTTAAAGAAATTTGCCATAAGACGCCACATCCCGCGCACATGCCACCGCAAGGCATGTCCCAGCTATTACGAGCAGCATCTCGCCACCACAGCAATGTATATCACCGCTATGAAAATAGGCCGGGCTGTTGTGATATGCGACTTTTTGCCAATCCGCAACTCCCGTTTCAATCTACTGCGATATCCATAATCAAACTGCCAGGCTTTATCCTGCCAGGATATTCACTGTTGACCAGCCTGGGCATTGTTTTCTCTGGTGAAAATGCATACCACGCCAGCGATTTTCCAGTACGTTGCTTGATGCATACCGCGCACTGCAAAGAAAAGCGGGGATACGGCGACCGTATCCCCATGCATAAAAAGCTATCAAGCCTGTAGTCAACGGGGCGCAGTAACGCGCTCCGGTTACTTGCTCAGCTGCTCAGCCTTTTTCATCAGACTGAAATTGCGCATTTCAGAAAGCCCCAATCCAAGCAGCGTCAGGGCTGTTCCCATCGCCGCCATCCAGGTGATCTGCTCATGCAACACCAGAACAGCAGTAATCACCGTGACAACGGGAATAAGGTAGATGTACACGCAGCTTTTGACAGCCCCAAGCCGCTGAATGGCAAACGTCCAGGCCACAAAGCACAGGGCGGACGCCCCCAGCCCCAGAAACAGCAGATTGAGGCTGTTAACGGGGTTTTCCAGCCGTTCCAATCCCAGATGAAATTCCATAAATGGCAGACAAGGCAGCATGAACAGCAGGCCGTAGAAAAAGCAACGCCTTGTGACCAGCAGGCTGTTATAGCCAAAGGCCATGAGCTTGCGCGTCAGAATGGAATACCCGGCCCAGGAAAGCCCGGCCAGCACGGCAAGAATATCCCCCAAGGGGTTGAGACGCAGTTGTGTGCTGCCGCTAAAGCTGATGAGGCCGATGCCCAGCATGGCAGCCACAAAGCCCAAAAAGAAGTTCAGCCCCGGACGCTCGGCCCGGAGCAGCCAGAAGGCCAGCAGGCCAGCAAAAAATGGCGATATGGCAACAATCACGCCCACATTTGAGGCAAACGTATACGTAAGGGCGATATTTTCAAGCAGAAAATACAGGGTCACGCCGCACAGCCCGGCAAAGGCGAACAGCACTTCCTGCCGTTTGTCCGTAATGCGCAGCAAGCGCGGGCAGGCAAGCCACAAGGCCACATAGCCCAGCAAAAAACGGAAAAAAAGAATCTCCACAGGCGTAAAAGCCCGCAACAGAACCTTTGTGGAAATAAATGTAATGCCCCACACGACAATGCAGAACAGTGCCGCCATGTGACCTGCGACAGATTTACTGAGCATTGGGATCACCAGTTCAGAGCTTGTCCCGAAACAGGCAGGCAGCGCGAAACGGGGAGGGAATAAACGGAAAGGATACCGCCGCAGCCTGATGGCCACGAGCAGAACGATGCCGGGGCCGCCCGACAGTCAGACGGCCCCGGCAAAGATCAGTTGCGATGTCAGTTGCGACGCTGATCGGCCATGCCCAGCTCAATGAGCTTTTCAAGCAACTGGCCAAAGTCAAGGCCAATGGTGCGTGCCTCGCGCGGCACAAGGCTGGTGGCCGTCATGCCCGGCAGGGTGTTTACCTCAAGTATGGTCAGGCTGTTGTCGTCGGGGCCAAGAATAAAATCGGCCCGGCTGTAGCCGCTCAGGCCAAGAGCCTTGTGGGCCGCAAGGGCAAGCTCCTGCACGCGGGCGGTCAGCGCTTCGCTGATGGGCGCGGGGCATATCTCGCGCGCGCCGTCCTTGGCGTACTTGCTTTCATAGTCAAAAAAATCGCCAGCCACAGGCTCAATAAGAATGGGCGGCAGGGCTTCCTCCCCCAGAATGCCGCAGGTCACTTCGCGCCCTGCGAGCACGGGTTCCATGATGACCTCGTCGCCAGCGGCAAAAATGGATGCCAGCACGGCGTCAAGATCGGCCCTGTTGCTGGCGCGGCCCATGCGCAACGAAGACCCCCCCGTGTTGCTTTTGACAAAGAGCGGATAGGGCAAACGCGGCTGCCAGCCAGCCTCGGGGGCGCAAGGCAAAAATTCCCAGTCTGCCGTGGGCAGGCCCGCCTGCCGGAATATTTGCTTGGCAGCGCTTTTGTTGAGCGCCAGGAAAGACCCCGCAGGGCCGGAACCTTGATAGGGGCAGCCCACCCGCTCAAGCATGGCCTGCACGAGGCCGTCCTCGCCGGGTGCGCCGTGCAGGTTGATGAGGGCAAAGTCGTGAGCTGCTGCTGTTTCAAGCAGGCAGTCAAAGCCCGAAAGCAGGTCAAAGAACGTTACCGAATGGCCGCGTTGCGCAAGCGCCTCCTGCATGGCGCGCGCTCCGTTGAGCGAAACTTCCCGCTCAGTGGACCACCCGCCCGCAATCAAAAGAATTTTCATGTAAGGCCCATCCCAGCTGCGCCTCAAGGGCGCTTTCAATATTTTTTCCCTGTCTGTAGGCAACGCCAATGCCCTCGCGCGCGGCCTCGGTACGGCCATAGCGCTCAAGCAGGTCTTCGTAGCGTTCTTCAAGCGTCACGCAGGCATCGTGCCTGATGCGCTTGTCGGCATAAATCACAAAAAAAGGCAGTGAACAGATTTCCGGCCCTTGAGGCAATGCCCATGGCCACCACACGTGCATCATTACGCCCTGCGCAATGGCATAGTTACCCGTTTCAGCCACGGCCCAGGCCGCGCCCACCTGCGCATGACTCCCGCCATGCTTGACGCAGTAGGTCTTGGCAATGTCGTGCAAGAGGCCGCCAGCGCGAACCTCGGGAACGTGCACGGCAAAGCCCCTGTCTGCCGCCCGCCGGGCCAGCGTGGCTGCCACATGCGCCACCAGCAAGGAATGCCGCCGAATGTTCGGCAGCATGCCGTATTTGTCCCACAGGGCCAGGCATGCGGCTTCACTGGGTACGGGCCGCAGAGCGCCCGCGCTGCAGAGCGATGGCAAGGGAGGCAGATCGGCCAGAGGCCGGTTGCTTTCTTTCAGAGGGGGCTGCGCGCCGGAATTGGTGTTCATCCTCAAAGTATGCCACCGCAATAAAGGGATGGCAAGATTGCCCTGCCCGGCCTTCAGTCAGCTAAAGATATAAACCCGGATTCCTGCCGCACGTGCCGCCATGGGAAAACTGACGGTCATCCATGCCTGAACGTGCGGCTATCTTGCGCAAAAAATCCCGCTGCCCAAGGAACAGCGGGATGATGGTACATGGATAAATTAAAACCGTCAGTTTGCGGGCTTAACCGGCTTTGGAGCCTTGCTCACAGGTTTGGCAGCCTTGGCCGGAGCGGCTTTGCCGGCTTTTGCCGGAGCAGGTTTGCCCGCGGTGGCCGGGGCAGCCTTGGCCGAGGCCTCGGGCGAAGGCGCGCCGTTGATCATGTCTGACAGAGCCAAAATGGTATTGGCGTAGATGGCGGCATGATTGTAGGCCATGAGCAGCTGATGCTGCCTCGCGCGCGGCAGGCCCGGCTTCCAGCCATGTTTGGCCAGATAGTTGGAAAGACTTGCCACGGCATCGGGGATGGTGAACAGGTCAACCTTGCCGTCGCCGTCGCCGTCCGCGCCGTACATGGCAATATTGGAGGGCATGAACTGGCACAGGCCCACAGCCCCGTAAATGGAACTCGGCAGATGGTGCGGATCGATATTGTCGCGCAGCATATGCTCCACCAGCGCCTTGACTTCCATGTAGGCCCAATCCGCCCGTTTGGGCATGATTTCGGCAAACCAGTCGAGGTGTTCCTGATAGCCGGGCATGCGCGGCAGCCAGTCAGGGATATCAGAGGGCTGACGCGTCACCGACATGCTGGCAAGGGTGAAAAAGGCGTTTTCCGGCACATCGGCCAGCACCTTGCCAAGGCGGGTTTCCACAAACAGCAGGGATACCGCAATGGATGAAGGCACGCCAAAACGGGCCTCTGCCTGATCAAAGGCGCGCTTGTTCTGCGCCACAAACTGGCGGCACAACTGCACATTGGCATCGGTCAGCACGCCCTTGTAATACAGGGCCGCAGGCGCGGTGGAGGGCGGCTTGGGGAAAAATTTGCGGTTATACAGCTCACGCATTTTTCTGCCCATGGGCGACTGCGTGGGCGTGGCGCTGAGCGTTGCCAGCAGGGCGTCCACCCGTGGGCCGGAAAGCCCGTCAGCCGCAAGCCGTTCGGCCAAAGGCCGCCATGCCGGAGCTATGGCAGCGGAGCCTGCCGCCGGTTGCGGCTGGCTTTGCTGATATGACGGGGTATACGTTGGCGCAGGCGCGGGCGCATAGGTTGGAGCAGGCGCGGCATAGCCAGGAGCCTGGCTTTGCGGTTCGCCATAGCTTGGGGCCGCCGTAGTGCCCCCACCGTTGCTGCCCCCAGCGTACCCGCCGGAATACCCGCCGGAATAATTGGGGGTCGCATATCCCTGCCCCGCATTTGGCGAAGCGGCAGGGGGGGCCCCAGCCGTGCTGTAGGAAGGCTGGCTTGCAGCAGGAGAAGACGGCAAATCATACGATGTAATACCGTCCCCACCACGCGAGGCCGCTGTCTGTGCGCCGCTACAGGCGCACAGCAGCAGACAGCCCGCAAGACCACAGACCGACCAGGCTCTTCGGCAAAACGAATGAACGGCAAAAGCCGGTTGCAGCATCATTTTTCTACACTTCCTGCAACACCCACGCCACGCGGCCAAGCATGCGCTTGGCAAGCAGGCCCGCAGCCAACTGGGTTTCGGGGAAGCTTGAAGCCTCGGAGCGCAGCACATAGCCATCCTGGGTGCTGTTCAAAAACACCCGGCGTAACACTACGCCCTCGTTGGGGGCAAAAATGGCATAGATGCGGCCAGACACCACATCCGTATCCATTGTGTCCACACCCACGTGCGCCCCTTCAGAGATAAGGGGGGCCATGTTGGCGCCGCGCACCCGCAGCACCTGAAGGCCGTCACGCGTGAGTGAAAGCGGCAGCGATATCTTGCCCGCCAGGGCCAGGGCAGGACGGGGGGCATCATCATTGTAGACGCACTTGGCGTCGTACACGGAATGGATGCCGCCACGGGCCATGGCATCGCCATAGTGGGCAGCTGTTTCGGCAAGTGAGGCCGGTGCGTCTTCAGGCACGTAGCCCTGCTCGGTGCGCAAGTACATGGGGCCTACACCCTGCTTGAGCCAGTCAGGGTTCAGCCCAAACTTTTCGAAAAGCTTCATGAACCAGTCACCGGGCACGGAATTGCGCCGTTTCGCATCGGAAATACTGGACTGACGGATGTCCAGAACCTCGGCCAGCTCAACCTGTGTACGGCTGTTGGTGGCCAGCTTGATGCGTTCATATATCTCTGCAAAACCGGGCATAGCTCTTTGACTCCTGGCGTGGAAAACCACGCATCAATGTTGCTGATTGAGCAGTGGCGTTTCGTTGGAAAGCACCATCTTGCTGTTCTCTTTTAGCGATTTACGCATGGCCTCAAGCCAGCGTTGGTACGCATAGAACTGAGGGGCCTTGTTATAGGCCTGAGCGTAAACTGCCGCAGCCTTGGCATCGCCCTGTCCTCGTTCTATCTGCGCGGCGCGCGCCGCCTCTGCCAGAATAACCGCGCGCTGGCGGTCGGCATCGGAACGAATACGCGTCGACTCCTCTTCACCTTCCGAACGGTACTGCTTTGCCTGCCGTTCACGTTCGGCCCGCATGCGTCCAAAAATCGCACGCTGGTTTTCAGGTGGCAGGTCTGTACGCTTGATGCGCACATCCAGCACCTCGACTCCGTAGCCATGCATGAGGTCGGAAACCTTGTTGGTCACTTCCTTCATGATGGCCGCCCTGTGGGAGGACACGACCTCTGTAAGGGTATACGCACCCACAAGTGCCCGCAGTTGTGAATAGACAACGTCGTCCAGCCGCGCCTGCGCTCCGGGAATGGAACGCATGGTGCGGTAAAACTGCAGGGGATCAATGATCTTCCAGCGCGCATAGTTATCAAGAACAATGGCCTTTTTATCTACGGTAAAGGCCTCTCTTGAGCGCGCTTCATAATCCAGAACGCGGGCATCGAAATAGACCACGTTCTGGATGAAAGGAATTTTAAAATGCAGACCGGGCCCGTACACGCGTGAAAGCGGTTCGCCCAACTGCAAAACCAGAGCCTTCTGGGTCTGGTGAACGGTAAAGAATCCCTGGGTAACAACGATAAGCAGTACCAGAGCAACAAGAATCAGTACCAGAGGATTTTTACTCATTATTTCTTCTCCAGCGTCTTGGGCGAAGCGGGAGCGCCGAGACCAGGCAAGGTGAGATAGGGCAGCGCGCGGCCAGCAGCCGGATTGTCCATAAGCACCTTTTCGTTCGCGTTGGCAAGGATGTCTTCTACTGCTTCATAATAAAGGCGCTGTTCCGTGACCTTGGGGGCCTTGTCGTGCTCGATGCGCAGGGCGTCAAAACGGGAGGCGTCGCCCTCGGCGTTGCGCATGCGCGTGGCACTGTAGGCAGCGGCCTCGTTGCCCATGGCGGCAGCCTGGCCCCTGGCCTTGGGCAGCAGTTCGTTGCGGTAGGCCTCGGCCTCGTTGATGATGCGGCTCTTGTCCTCACGGGCGCTTGCCACGTCCTTGAACGCGTCAATAACCTCGTGCGGGGGATGCACATCCTGCAACTGCACGGCCAGCACCTGTATGCCCGCGCCGTAGCGGTCAAGCACCGTTTGCAGCAACTGGGTGGCTTCGCTCTGAATCTTCAGCTTGCCATCGGTAATGGCAGAGTCGATCTGGCTGTTGCCGATGACTTCGCGCATGGCCGCCTCCGCGGCATTGCGCACCAGCGCTGCGGGCGCGGTAACGTTAAAAAGGTAGTCCACAGGGTCGCTGATCTTGTACTGCACACTGAACTGCACGTTGACGATGTTTTCATCGCCCGTGAGCATGGAGGCTTCCTCCGGAATAGTGCGCAACTGCCCCTGCTGGAAGGTGGCCGCCTGCCCAACGGAGCGGAAGCCCACCTCGCTGCGCAAAACCTGCGTAACCTGAGGTTTATATACGGATTCAATGGGAACCGGCCACGCATAGTGCGGGCCGGGGCCTTCGGTGCGGTCATACTTGCCAAAACGCAGCACAACGCCCTGTTCATCGGGATTAACAATATAAATACCCGAAAGAAGCCACAGAACCACAATGGCAAAACCCACAAGGCCAGCCGCCCTTCCGTTGGGGAAGCGCATGCGGGCTATTTTGGAAAAAGGATTTTCGCCATCGGGGCCACGGCCATTGTTAAAAGGAGTGCGTCTGGCGCGCGGGGTTTCTTCTTCCTGCCCCATATCGTCAGAATCCATGTCCTGAGGAGGTCGGGGCGGAGGGTTAGAACCCTGCTTCTGTCTTTTTTCCTGAAGTTTGTCCCAGTCCCAATTCATAACGCAAACATGTCCTTTAAAGAATGCGTGAGGTTATTGCCGAACAAAAAGTATCGGTCAGCAACTCACTAATATTATGGAGAAATGAGGAAGCTAAACATGGCACTACAGTGACGAGAACAATAAGGCTTTTCACCCATTCTAATCGGGCATCTTGTACAATGTAGGCATATTCCGAAACAAAGTCAATACAACATGGTAAATTACTATGCTTTAAAAGTAATACGCTAAAAATTACAGATAATTGCAATTTACAACAAAGGGAAGAACCGTTCCCGAGTAACGATCTTCAGATACGGCTAGAAAGAACGGACCAGAAATACACTTCTGCATCTCCTTTTTAGAACTACGCGCGACACGTCAGCCCTTCAGCAGCAAGACCGCTGAAAGGACAAGATCAAAAAAGGTGACTAACTATACACAAAAAATGGAAGGCCCGCTACTGGTTCGAGGCAATCCAACTTTTCAAAGTAAAAACAGCCTAATAGGCCAGGGAAACAGCTGCAGATTTATCCGCGTTCACGCTGGGGCTGCGCAGGGAGGTTCCCGCCAGCGGCACAACCCGCACGGAATTGACCACATCCGCCCGCACATCAAAACCTGGGGTATAGGCAAACTGGCCGCTTTCTCCCATGCTTTCGCCGCGCCAAAGGGTAATGGCAAAGAACAGTGCGCAGCCAAAGAGCGCCGCGCTCAATGCCATATAGGGAACTGACCTTACACGATTGTGACCGTTCATGACGACTCCCTGCGGCAGCTTTTGCCGCCGTCAAGTTTTCGTCAGAACGATGCAAAAAATACGCCGAAAGCCTTACTGACGCAGGCGGGTGCACTCCTCCACAATGCGCATCAGTTCCGCATCGTCCGGCAGTTCCTTGAGGCCGGCCCGCGCATGCCCGATGGCGCGCACATATTCGCCCGCATCCATCATGGCCCGGGCCATCATGCCAAAGATGGCCTTTTCGTCCTTGTAGTGCTTGAGGGCCTCGGCAAAACATGCATCCGCCTCCGACGACTTGCCCTCTGCCAGAAACTTTTTGCCGTCGCTGAAACCGTGGTCAAGGTTCAGCTTGCGCTGCAAGGCCGCCTGATATTCCTCTTCCTTTTCCTGCCCCTTCAGGGAGCGGTAAAGCTGCGAGAGAAGCTGGAGCAGGTCTTTTTCCGCACCGGGAGTATAGACAAAGGCAGGCGCTCCGGCGGCTTTCAGCTCCGGATCAACAGCCAGATCCGCCACTGCGGTCCGAAAATCGCCGCGCAGATCAAGCGGGGCGCTCTGGCCGCCCAGTTCCTTGAGGGCCGAAATGGTTAGAAAGAGCGCCCGTTCCGTATCGCGGCGCGCGCAACAGGCCTTGGCGCGGCCCAGGTCTTCTCTGACTTTACGTGCGTTCATCACAGCCCCTTATCAAGTTTTGTTGCCTGCGCGTGCTTTTCAAGCACCTGCCGCATGGCGTCCGCCGTAGGCGCATCCAGTTTGTAGGACATGACATAATCCCGAAAACGGGCGTTCAGCCCTGCGGCCACCTGCGCAAGATCGCGCTGAAATTCCTTGTATTCCTTACGCTCTGTCAGCCGCACCCGGCCCTGCCCGTCCACATCGTCTACAGCATAGCGCTGTAGCGGCGCAAGAGAGCGCAGGCCGGAAAGGTAGAGAATTTTATTCATGAACAGCTTGCCCATGCACAGGTTATCCCTGACCACCAGCTCGCGGTGCAGTCTGCGCTTGTCTATGCCCCGTGCGGCATAGGTTTCGCGCGCGTCATCGTCTTCCCTGATATTTTCAAAGTACTCGGGCCCGAGGTAATAATACTGCGGCAGGCCAGCCGCCTGCATGCGCAGGCCGTAATCGCCGTCCTCGCCGCCGTAGAGGCCGTATTCCTCATTCCAGAAACCCAGCTTTTCAGAAACAGCCTGCGGCACAAGCACGGCCTGACCGGGCAGATTGCCCACGCACAGCCCAAGCTCGCCGTGCGGGGTTTGCAGGCTGCCGGGAGTTTTACGCAGCATTTCGCGGTTAAACGCGCCGCCAAGATTGGAGAGCGGCTGCCCGTGGCTCCACAGGGCCAGCAGGTCGCGCAGCCAGTGCTTGCGCACAATGGCGGTATCGTTATCCAGCTTCATGTACAGCGGCGCGGGCACAAGCTGCCAGCCCACGTTGGCCGCGCAGGCCACGCCCATATTGCGCGGCAGCAAAAAAAGATGGTCGATCAAGCCCTCTGCCCGCAAGGCCAGCAGTTTTTTTACAAGCTCCGGCTCGCTGCCGTTGTCCACCACCGTTATATGAAACGGCACCTCGCGCGAGGTGGCCGCCAGGGCGCGGATGGCGCTCTCCGTGGCCGCAGGCCTGTTAAAAACCGGAATGGTCACGTTGCAGAGCGGCCCCTGCGGGCTCGCCCCGGTGCTGGGCTCGTGCATGTATGCTCCGCTGGCGCTGCTGCGCCCCGCAATCAGATGTAACAGACAGCAATGAATGCGTGATGGTAGATAACAGGCCCCTGTGCGTCAAGACGAGCAATTGACGCTACTGCCCTGCATTGGTAGGCTTGCCGCCGCAAACCCGCCGCCTATTCTGCGGCAGGGATAAAGGAGAACCATGGCGCGCGTACTTTACGGCATTCACGGCACTGGCCACGGGCACGCCATGCGCGGCCTGACCATCGCCCGCCGCCTTTCACGGCACGAATTTCTTTTTGTGGCGGATGACGACGCCCCGAAAATCCTTGAGCCGGAATTCCCCGTGCGCCGACTGCCCAACCTGGGCACGGTGTTCAAGAACTACAAGGTGGACATGGCCGCCACCATCAGCCGCGCCCTGCCCCTGCTGTGGCACAGGCAGCGCTACATTGATCAGGTGTCGCGCCTCATTGATGAATTCCAGCCCGATGTCTGCATGACCGATCTGGAATATTTTGTGCCGCGTGCCGCCGAAAAGGCCGGGCTGCCCTGCCTGACCCTCGATCATCAGCACATCATCACCTGCTGCCAGCACAATCTGCCGCCCAACATGTGGTGGGATACCTTTGTGCAGGGCCTTACCCCGCGCTATCTCTTCCGCCCCACGGCGGAAAACCTCATCATATCTTTCTATTCGCCGCCTGTGCTGCCGCAGTACAAGGCGCGCGTGGCCCCGCCCATTCTGCGCGACAGCGTGCTTGCGCTCAACCCGCGCGATGACGGCCACGTGCTTGTGTACCAGAGCAATTCCACCCACCGCAAACTGGTGGACTTTCTGCGCGCCGCCACGCGCAAAACCTGCTACGTCTTCGGCTATGACCGCACCGAAGGGCAGGAAGACAACGTTATCTTCATGCGCAAGAGCGAAGAGGGCTTTCTGCGGCTGCTGGAAGGCTGCTCCTACGTTATCCAGGGCGGCGGGCATACCCTCATGGGCGAGGCCCTGCACCTTGGCAAGCCCATACTCACCCTGCCCCTCAAGGCCATGGTGGAGCAGCGCTTCAACGCGCTCTACATTGAACGCCTGAACTACGGCATGCAGGCCGACATGCACACGCTGGAGCCGGAACTGCTGCAACGCTTTGAGGCCAACCTGCCCGCCTACAAGGCTGCCATAGCCGCAGGATGTTTCTGCGGCAATGAGACGGTTTTCGGCCTTGTGGATCACTTTATCCGCAATGGCTCCCTGCCTGTGCACGGCAACCCCGCCGTGCAGGAATAAATCCGGCAAGCGGCTTTTTCAGCGCAACTCCAGGGCCAGACCTCCGGCGCAAAGGCGGTCTGGCTTTTTTCTGTCCTCCTCCGCCCTGCTCGATCGGTTTTTCCATCCATCTGTACTTGCAGCACAAAATTTCTGACGCACTGTTGTAACAGCGCTGTCATCTCTGAAGCAATGGCGTAATAGGCCGTTGTGCTTGTCATTTATTTTGAAAAAGTCTAGATTTCAGCAATATTTTCCTACAAATCCACAAACGAGGCTTTTACATGGACGGCATCCGCTATATTCACGCCGCCGATCTGCATCTGGACACGCCGTTTCAGGGGCTTTCCCGCACGGCGGCGCAAGGTGGGCATCTGGCGCGTCTGCTGCAAGAGGCCACCTTCAAGGCCATGGACCGCCTCTTCCGGCTTTGCGAATCAGACAAGCCGGATTTTCTCATATTGGCTGGCGACGTGTATAATGAGGAAAACCACAGCGTTAAAGCTCAGCTTAAACTGTGCGACGGCTGCCGCCGCCTGCGTGATGCCGGAGTGCGCGTTTTTCTGGCGCACGGCAACCACGATCCCCTTTCCTCACGGCTGGCGGCCGTGCAGTGGCCGGACAACGTCACTGTTTTCGGGCCGGATGCCGAAAGCCACACGGTTGAAAAAGACGGCAAGGTCGTGGCCGTTGTGCACGGCATCAGCCACGCCAAGATCAAGGAAGGCCGCAACCTGGCCCGCCTGTTCCGGCGCGACCAGCACCACGACTGCTTTCAGCTTGGCGTCCTGCACTGCACGGTCGAAGGCCAGAGCAAGGCCGACCGCTACGCCCCCTGCTCGCTGGACGATCTCAAAAATACCGGGCTTGACGCCTGGGCGCTGGGCCATGTGCACGAGAGGGCCACGCTTTGCGCCGCCCCTTTTATCGCCTACAGCGGCAACGCTCAGGGCCTGCACGTCAATGAACCTGGACCGCGCGGCTGCCTGCGGGTGACGGTAAGCCCGCAACCTGGCGGCGGCTATGCCTGCAACGAAGATTTTGTGCGTCTGGGCCCCGTGCAGTGGGCCAGGGTGCAGGTTGAACTTGACGATGTGGCCCACCTCAACGAGGTGGAAAACAGAATGACCCGCGCGCTGGAACAGGCCGCCGAAGCCACAGACCCCGGCTGCGAGGCCCTGATGGCCCGTGTGGTTTTGCACGGTCGCACCCCGCTGGACGCCGCCCTGCGCGATGCCCCCAATCAGGAAGACCTTGCCGAACGGCTGGCGCACCTGCAAACAGGCACCCCCAGCGTGTGGATCAAGGACATGGTGGCCGAAACAAGCCCCGCCATTGACCGAGCCCAGTATCTGCAACGGGAAGACCTGCTTGGCGAAACCCTGCGGCTGGCCGAGCGCATGGCGCAGAGCAGCGACGCCCTGCACGATGTGGCAACCCCGGCGCTGAAACAGGTCTATGACCACGGGCAGCTCCGCCATATTCTCACCCAACCCGACGATGCGCGTATGCGAGCCCTTCTGGAAGAGGCCGAACGCCTGTGCACGGATCTTCTGGAGGCACGCTGATGTATATCCAGTCCTTCCACATGGACGGCTTCGGTATTTTTTCTGACGTGAGCGTTGAAAATCTCTCGCCGGGGCTTTCCATTTTTCTGGGTGAAAACGAAGCGGGCAAGTCCACCTGCCTGGAATTTCTGCGCACCATGCTCATTGGCTATCCTGACCCGCGCAACAAGGAATACAAGCGGATTCCCGGCCCCCTGCGCGGCGGGCAGCCCGGCGGCAGCATGGAACTGCGCTCGGACGAGCGCGGTATTCTGCGCCTTACCCGCCGGCCCGGCAGCAACGGCGGCGTGCTCACCCTCACTGATCCGGAAGGCAAACCGCTGGAACCGGATATGCTGCGCCAGATGCTTTCCGGCGTGAGCCGCGATGTGTACCGCAATGTCTTTGGCTTCAGCCTCACCGAGCTTGAAGACCTCAACAGCCTCACGGACGAAGGCGTGCGCAACGCCCTGTACGGCGCAAGCTTCGGGCCGGGGCTGCGTTCACCCGGCGAGGCGCTCAAGCTGCTGGACAAACAGGCCGACGAAATTTTCAAGAGCGGCGGCAGCAAACCCGCCCTCAATGCGGCCCTGCGCCAGCTCGCCGAACTGCGGCAACGCAAGATCGAACTGGAGCAGGAATGCGCCGGGTACGACAGCATGGCCATGGACCTTGCCGCAAAGCGCGATGATCTGGCAAACCTGCGTCACCGCAAACTCCAGCTTGAAGAAGAACGCCGCATCCTTGAACGCCGCCTTGGCGTGTGGTTGCAGTGGAACGAATGGCGCATGGCGGGCGCGCGCCTTGAACGGCTTGACCCCATAAGCGCCACCTTTCCCGAAAACGGCAGAGAGCGCCTTGCCCGCGCGCAGGAGGCCCGCGGGGGCTGCGAGCGCCAATGGGCCGCGCAGATGGAAAAGCTCACCCGGCTGCGCCAGCGGCGTGACGAACTTGAAATCAACTATCCCCTGCTGGAGGCCTTGCCCGCCCTGCGCCGCATGGCCGAGCGCAAAAGCGGCTTCCGGCAGGCATTGAGCGCCCTGCCCGCGCAGGAAGAAGCCCTGTTGCGCGCGCAGGAAGACCTCAGCCGCGAACTTTCGCGCCTTGGGCCGGACTGGTCGTGCGACCGCATCCGGGCCACCGACCGCTCCCTCTTTGCCCGCGAGGACATTGAACGCCAGGGTCGGGAAATGCGCGCCGCAGCCTCGGCCCATCAGGCCGCCGTGGACAGCCTCACCCAGAGCAACCGCGAAGTGGAAAGCGCAGAACGCGAGGTAGCCTCCAACACCGCCGCCCTTGACCTGCTGCCCGCGCCGCCCGCCGCGCTGGATGACGATGCCCGCGACAATTTGCGTCAGGCCCTTGCCCGGCAGGAAGAAGCCCGCCGCCAGCGCCCCCTGCGCCAACGCGCGGTGAACGAAGCAAAAACAACATTTTCCAGAGCCTTCAACCCGCTGCGGCTGGTGGTCAACGGCGCAAGTGACGGCGCTCAGGCAGAATCCCTGCTTGATTCGCTCCTTTCGCGGCAGGAAGAAGCCCTCGCTCTCGCCGCCGATGTGCAGGAAAAAATGCATCAGGCTGACGATGCCGCGCAAGACGTGCGTCAGGCGGAAGAACAGGTTGCTGCGGTCAAAGGCCGCGTGGAAGCCCTGCGCGAAGAACAGCGCCACATAAACGGCCCCACCCGCGAGGATCTTGACGGGCAAACCCTTGCCCTGCGCAAACTGCGCGCCCTTTCCGCCACCTTGGGCACGGAGCGCGAGCGGCTGGAAGAACTCAGCGCCCGCATCGGCAACGAGCCGCCCGTCACACGGGTAAAAAATCTGCCCCTGCTGGTTCTGGGCCTTGCTTTCTTTCTTGGCGGCGCGGGCATGCTGCTGGCTTACTGGCGCATGGGCATCACGAGCATTGGCCTCACGGCCGACATTGAGCTGCCCGTGAGCCTGTGGTCCGGCTATCTGCTGCTGCTCTGCGGCGTTGGCTTCATGGCTGGCGGTGTACCGCATACCGGGGCGGAGGCAAAACGCCGCCAGATGGAACATCTGCAACTGCAGGGCAGGCGCGATTCGTGCGCGGCCCATGTGGCGGAGCTGGACGAACAGGCCAGCCAGCTTTGCGCGGCGGCTGGCGTGCAGAGCATGGATCTGGTGACGCTTGAAGCCAGGGAAGTGCTGCTTGAGCACGAACGTGAGCAATGCTTTGAAGAAGAACGCGCCCGCAAGGACATGGATGAACTGAAACACGCCATGGACCTTGCCCGCACGGAAGTGAGCAAACGGCAGGCCGTGCGCTCCGAGGTCGAAGGCATTGTGCAGCAGACCCGCCGCCGCTGGCACGAATTCATGCTGGCCCTGCACGTGGCCAATGTGCCCTCGCCCGAAGGCGCGGCTGCCTTTTTTGCCAGGGCGGAATCAGCACGGCTCGCCTTTGGCGGCGTTGCCGCCGCCGATGCGGAGCTGCAAACTCTGGATGACGATCTGCGTCAAACAGAGGCCCGCATGCGTCTGGTGCCTGCCGTGGCGGAACGGCTGCCCGCCAATGCGGATTCAGATTCGCTGGCGGAGGCTGTGCGGCAGGTGCTGGAATCCTGCCGCGAGGCTGATGCCGCCCGCGAACTGCGCATCAAGGCGGAGGCCGCGCTGCAAAATTCCCAGAGCGAACTTAACCGCGCCCGCACCCGTCAGGCGGAAGCCAGCGCGGAACTGCGCCAGGCGCAGGAGCGGCTCAACGAAGCGCGCTCGCAATGGACAGCCTGCCTGCATGATCTTGGCCTCGGCACCGACCTTGACCCGGAAACAGTGCGGGAAGCCCTGAAATACATGGAAAACTGCCTCGCTGCCGAGGCTTCGGTGCAGCGCGCCCAGTCGCAGCTCACTCAGGGCCGTACAGAGCTGGCTGCCCTGCGCGACCCGCTGCAAGCCCTGCTGGCAGAGCTTGGCCTGTCGCCGCAGCAGGATGCGGACAACCGCCCCGACTGGCTGCTCAGCCTTGATGCCGCGCTGGAAGCTGCGGAAGCCATGTCGCAGGCCCAGAGCCGCCGCCGCAACCTTGATAATGAAGTGACAGAAATGGAGGATGAGGCCCGCGCTGCGGAAGCCGCCCTTGAAAGCGCCCGGAGCGCGGAACGCTCCCTGCTTGCCATGGCGGGCGCGCACGATGCGGAAGAATTTTTGCGTCAGGCTGCCCTACACGAAGAACTGCGCGCCCTTACCCTGCGCCGTCAGGATCTGGAAGACGCCCTGCGGCTGGCTGCGGACAAAACACCCCTGAAGGAATTTCTCGATTCCTTCGAGCATGAGGATCAGGAAAGTCAGGAGCGCCGCAGCGCGACCATCAGCGAAGAACTGACAGGCATTCAGGAGCAGGAAGAAAATCTGGTCAAGCGCGTGGCGGAACTGCGCAGCAAGGTGGACGCCCTTTCGCGCACCGACGAGCTTTCGCAGCTATTGCAGCAGGAGGCGGCCCTTGTGGAAGACATGGAGCGCATGGCCTTTGCCTGGAGCCGCGTGGCCCTTGCCCGCAGCATCCTTGAAACAGCCAAGCGCACCTTTGAGCTGGAGCGCCAGCCAGAGGTCATCCGCCTTGCCTCAAGCATCTTCACCCGCATTACAGGCCAGCGCTGGCGCGGCATCAACGCCTCGCTGGAAGACGCCAGCCTGGCCATCCTGCCCGCGCAGGGCGAACCCATAGCGCCGGAAAATCTGAGCCGTGGCGCGCGCGAGCAGGCCTATCTGGCCCTGCGGCTGGCCTACATAAAAAATCATGCCCTGCATGCGGCACCCCTGCCTGTGATCATGGACGAAGTGCTGGTCAACTTTGATCCGCAAAGGGCCGAGCGCACCGCGCGCGCCTTTGTGGAGCTGACCGGCGGCAGCCAGGGCAAGGCCCATCAGCTGCTTTACTTTACCTGCCAGCCGCACATGGCGGAACTGCTGCGCAAGGCAGAACCCCAGGCCGCGCTGTTCCATGTGCAAGATGGCAGCATCAAGGCCGCATAAGCGCTAACAAATCCTCCTTCTGCACAGCGGGCGGGTGTTCCTTGGGAGCATCCGCCCCTCTTTATTGGCAAAACCCTCAGTTCAACTCCGCACCGTCCTTATTCGCAGCCTAAATTCGATGAGCAATCTTTCTTTTCCAATTGAGCAGGTTAGTAGAAAATACAATTTTTTGTACATTTTTTAATAATAAAAACAGTATGATATGTTTTGAATTTGAAAAGTAATTTCATTTTTATTGACACAAAGCTCTGCCTGTGACAGTGTACCGCCATGCACATTCAGCAAAGCGGAGATAAAAATATGGATCAGCAGCCGGTGTTTACCGATCATACGGGTTTAAGCCACCGTTTCAGCCACGACAACCTCCACATATCCGTTTCTTCCCGCTTCGATCCTCCTCAGGCCACTGCACTTATTGAGCTTCTTCAGTGCAATCAGGCCAACTGCAAACGCATTTTCATTGACGTACGGCACGTAGCCAACCCTCACCCTTCTGCCGTTGACGCGCTCAAAACCTCGCTCCTGCTGGGCGGTCTCAGCACCGAACGCATTGTTTTCAAGGGCAAGAGCGGATTTGACATGGCCGTTACCGGCAATCGCGTTCTCATTGAGCAAAAGAAAAAGCACGTCTGCAAGGGCAACTGCGCCAACTGCAAGTGCGGCCACCACAAGAACCACCCCGCGGAAAACTGATCGCCCCCTCGCTTGCGGCAGAGAGAGGCGTTTAAGCAAAGGGCATCCCTGACGCCAGGGCCAAGAGCCTGCCCGTCAGGGATGCCTTCTGGAACCATAACGCGCGCGTTGCAAAAGCCTGTGGCGTCTGCGGCCGCTGCGCAAACCCTTTACGGAGGAGAAAGGAATGAGTTCACGAGAAAGGAATGGTCTGAACCGCTTCAAAAAAGTGTGCATGGTCACCCTGCTTGCAGCAGGCATGCTGATGGGCGTGGCCGGGGGGGCCAAGGCCATTGACTTCAAGGCCAAGGGCGAATGGCTGGTTGGTTTTGGCGTGGGCGAAGGCGTCCTCACCAAGAACACCAGAGACACTGACGGAGCCAAGTCCAAAACCAACACCAACGACCAGTTTGGCGCTTCCCAGCGCATCCGCCTCCAGTTGGACGCCGTGGCCTCCGAGGCCCTGTCCGGCACGGTGTATTTTGAAATCGGCGACCAGCAGTGGGGCAAATCTGGCGATGGCGCGGCTCTTGGCGCAGACGGGAACAACCAGGTCAAGGTCAAAAACGCCTACATCGACTGGCTGATCCCCCAGACAGACGCCCGCGTGCGCATGGGCCTCCAGGCAGCCGCAATGCCCAACGTGGCTGGCGGCTCCGCCATTATGGACTGCGATGTTGCGGCCCTGACCGCCAACTACAAGTTCAACGAAAACGTAGGCCTCACCTTTATGTGGGCGCGTCCGGTCAACGACAACTTCAATGGCGCGTTTGTGGACGGCAATGGCCGCTCCAGTACGGAAAAGAACAACTACCTCGACAACTTTGATCTGTTCATGCTCTCCGCGCCCCTGACCTTTGACGGCGTCAACGTCACCCCCTGGGCCATGTACGGCATGCGCGGCAAAAACTCCCTGCGCGGCCTGGATGAGGAAACCTACGGCTCACCCTGGGAAACCAGCGACGGCAAGCTTGGCCTCACCATCCCCGGCACCAACCCCGGTTTCAACTACGCCAACGGCCTGAACCCCCTCAACTCCTCCAGCACCAACAAGCAATACGGCTCCATGTTCTGGGCGGGTCTGCCGGTGGCCATCACCATGTTCGACCCCCTGAACATCGAATTCGACATCAACTACGGCTACTCCGAAGCCATGGGCCGCTACGATGTGCTCAAGCGCGGCGTGGAAAGCGTGCGCGCCAGCACCGGGCGTCAGGGCTGGCTGGCAAAAGCCCTTGTTGAATACAAGCTGGACTGGGGCGTTCCCGGCATCTTCGGCTGGTACGCCAGCGGTGACGACGGCAACGTGAAAAACGGCTCCGAACGCATGCCTTCCATTGCTGGCGCGGGCAACTTCACCTCCTTCATCGGCGACGGCAACCTTTCGTGGAGCCCGGTTGCCAATGGTTGCGACTGGAGCATGAGTTACGCCGGAACCTGGGGCATCGGCGCGCAGCTGAAAGACATGAGCTTTATTGAAAACGTCTCCCACACCTTCCGTCTGGCCTACTGGGGCGGCACCAACGCCACCTCCATGGTCAAGTACATGAAGGATGCCTCCTCCTGGCAGGCGGGTTACGGCGGCGACGGCCCCTACCTGACCACCAACGACGGCCTGCTGGAATTCAACCTCGTCAACACATGGCAGGCTTACGAAAACCTGAGCGTGAATCTGGAACTCGGCTACGTTGCCAACATGATCGACAAGGACACCTGGAAAAAGGCCGGTTACAATAACGGCGCTGGCAACGGCAGCTTTGACAAGCAGGACGCCTGGAAAGCCCAGGTTGTCTTCCAGTACAGCTTCTAAGCCTCTCTGCCTTTTGCAAGCGCTGTTCCCTTCCCGGCGCGCAGGCTTCGCCGCTTCCCTCGCAGGGGAGCGGCGTTTCCTTTGCGGCAAACACACTGCATCGCAATGCAAAGCCGCCCGTGCACGGGTTTCCCCTTACGCGGCGCTCAGCTACTTATGGGCTTCATCCCAGGCGGCCAGCCCGCCCTCCACGTACTGCACATCAAAACCTTTCTGCCCCAGAGCCGCCTGAACAGACTTGCTTACAGAGCCACCCCGCACGCAATAAATGGCTACGGGCTTGTCCTTGGGCAGTTGCGCCGCCCACGTGTCCACCAGCTCCGGGTCATGCCAGTCAGCGCCGGGGATTGTGCGCGGGTCAGCCTCGTAATCAGCCCGCCTGCGCACATCGCAGACTGTCGCGGTATTGGCGGCCAGCATAGCCTGAAGTTCCTGCGGCGTGATGGTTGCGTTCATACCTACCTCCAGACGTGTTTGACATTAAGGATAAAAACTCTGTGCGGGCAATACTGCATCGCCTTGCCTGCCTCCAGGTCAGTGGAAAGCCGCCCCCGCGCCCGCAGGGTATCAGAGCATCTGCCAGACCAGACCGGCAAGCCCGCTCAACCCCACCAGCGCATGCATGGAGAGCTTGAAGCGCACAAGAGCCACCAGCGACACCAGCGCAACGGCAACGGCAAATACATCAAATCCCGTAGCCGGAAAAAATGTGTTCCAGGCAAAAAAGACGCCGATCTTGAGCACCACGCCCACCACCGCGCCGGATATGCCCGTAAGCGCGGCATTGAGTTTTTTATTGGCCGTAATGGCCTCAATGTAGGGCGCACCAGCAAAAATGAACATGAAGCTCGGCAAAAACGTGGTGAAGGTGGTGAGCAGGCCGCCCAGAATGCCCGCCGTCATGGGTGTCAGGCCGCCGGGCTGGTTCCAGGCGGTGATAAAGCCCACAAACTGCGTCACCATGATCAGCGGGCCGGGTGTTGTTTCCGCCAGGCCAAGACCCAGCAGCATTTCCTTTTCCGTCAGCCAGCCAAGGTTCACAGCATGCTCTACAATATAGGCAAGCACGGCATATGCGCCGCCAAAGGTCACAAAGGGCGCCTTGCTGAAAAAAATGGATATCTGGGAAAGTATGTCCCCCATGCCCCGCCATGCAAAAACAGGCAGGATCACAGCCATCCAGATCGCGGCGAATACCCCCACCACCTTGAAAAGGTGCGTCAACGGCGGCAGGTTGGTGAATGATTCCGGCCCCTCAATCAGGCATTCATTGGTTCCCGGCTTTTTCTGGCAAAAGATGTCTGGCCGCAGCTTGCCAAGGATGACCCCAGCCATGCCAGCCAGCAACACAATCGCCGGAAAGGACACGCCAAAGAACTGCCCCAGCACAAACGATCCACCCGCAAAAGCATACAGGGCAGGATGCTTGAGCGATTTTTTTGAAAGCCGGATAAGCGCTTCAATAACAATGGCCACAACCGCGGCGGCGATGCCGTGAAAAATCCCGGCCACAAGGGGAACCTGCCCATGGGCGGCTGCCAGCCATGAAAGAAAGAGCATCAGAACCACAGAGGGGAACAAAAAGCACAGCCCGGCAATGGTTCCGCCCCAGTAGCCGTTGAGCCGCCAGCCGATATACACGGCCAGTTGATGCGCCTCCGGCCCCGGCAAGAGCATGCAGAAGTTGAGCGCCCGCAAAAAAACCTTCTCGCTGATCCATTCCCTGCCATCCACCAGATTTTTGTGCATCATGGCGATCTGCCCGGCAGGGCCGCCAAAATTGATAAAGCCGAGCTTGAACCAGTAAAGGAATGCTTTCCGCAAAGAAACCTGAGGCCTTGTTTCATTGTCGCTCATGGCTTTCCTTTGATTATCAGGTTGTTGCAAGTGAATTTTGCGGGGCAGCCGCCATATGGCAACTGCATGTCAGTTTTTTAAAACACGGTACTATCCACACCGTTGCAGAGCAATCACCTGCAAGCACTGTGGATAAAAATACCCGGAGCGACAGAAAAATAACAATAGCCACCTAGGGGAGCCGCAAAGAAGGCCTCGTCAGTCAACCAGCAAAGCGTAAGGCAAGGACGACAAAAAGGCCGCCCAAGTGGACGGCCTTTCACTGGTCTGAATTTATAAAATTGCGCCTAACCTTGGCGTTTCATCTCGCCAATCAGATGCTGAAGCGTTTGCGACTGCTGCGCCAGATCGGCCACAGCGCCAGCGGCCTGCTCCATGGCCTGAGCGGTTTCAGCAGAGATTGTAGCCACCTGCTCCACAGAGCGGTTAATTTCCTCGCTGGCGGCGGACTGCTGCTCGCTGGCAGTGGCAATGGATTGCACCTGATCGTTAACAAGCTGCACACACTCGAGGATATTTTTCAACGATTCGCCCGACTGCACAGAGAGCTTTGTGGCAGCTTCAATGGATTCGCCAGTGAACTCCACGCTCTGAATATTTTTCTTTGTGCCTTCCTGAATTTCCTTGATGGCCCGGCCCACTTCCTGTGTTGCGGTCATGGTTTTTTCCGCCAGTTTACGCACTTCGTCCGCCACCACGGCAAAACCACGGCCTGCATCGCCCGCACGTGCAGCTTCAATGGCGGCGTTAAGCGCAAGCAGGTTGGTCTGGTCGGCAATGTCGGCAATAACGCCCATCACCTGCCCAATGCTCTCGGCCTGTTTGCCAAGGGCATCCATATCCTGCTTGAGGGCCTGCGACTGCGTGTGCACAGTGTTTATGCCCTTTACAGCTTCATTGACTATCTGCGAGCCTTCAATGGCCTGTTTTCTGGCATTGCTGGAAACGTCCGCGGCCTGCTGCGCGTTTCTGGCAACTTCCAGCACGGTGGCGTTCATTTCTTCCATGGCGGTTGCGGTTTCGCGCACTCGGGCGGACTGTTCGTCCGCGCCACGGCTCGACTGCTCAACCTGAGCGGAAAGTTCCTCGGAAGCGGAGGTTACGATTTCTACCACGCCTTCGAGCTGGTGGGCAGCCTGGAGCATGCCCTCGGCCTTGGCGCGCTCGGCCTGACGGCGGGCTTCTTCCGCATCGGCAGTGGCTATTTGGGCACGTTCGGATTCTTCCCTGGCTTGCTGGCTTTTTTGATCAGCTTCTGCAATTTTGCCCTTGAGGGTTGCCACCATCTGCTTCATGGCGCCAAAAACGCCGATCTCAGGCCGTGCAGGATTGAACTTTGCCTCCAGATCCCCGCCTGCAATCTTCAGGGCAAGTTCAGAAAGCGATGCAGGTTCATCGCCAAGCTGGCGCAGCATGTTGCGCGAAAGCAAATACCCCACGCCAAGGCCCACCAGAACAGACAGCAGCACGCCAACAATGGTTATCATCCGCGCATTTTCATAGTCCTGCATGCTTTTTTTGCTCAACTCCTGAGCGAATTCCAATTTTTTGTGGCCTATATCCTCCAAAAGGTCAGCCAGCTTTTGCGCCAGCGCACGCCCGGTGGTGGACGAAACTCCCTGCGCCTTTGCATTCATGGCAGGGTCTGTTGAACTGCCCAGTTCAACAACCTTGTTGTGGGCTGTACGCCATTCACTGAGCAGACTGTTCAACTCTGCAAGCTGCTTGCGGGCGCTATCGGTCATAAAATAACGCGGCAGTTCATTAATATACTTATCCAGTACAACATATTCTTTTTGCAGGTTATTCAGGGCAAAACGGTTGCCCTCTTCGGTGGTGCTGATGATAAGATTTTTTTCTTCGCGAATGACCCGCAAAACTTCAATGTTGGTCATCCGGAGCAAATCCAGCCCCTTCATGTGCATGGAACTCAACTCTTCAACGTCAGTCGCCAGGTTGTTCAGGCGGCTGACGCCAAACATGCCAATAAGTACCGTGAACAGGCACAGGAGCAGGCTCAAGCCTGCCATCTTCTGCATTGTCGTAATTTTTTGCATAGTTGTATCCTACCCATGCTTATATGAAGAGGTTACACATCTTGGGTGCGCTTAGACTATATTTTATAAAACGTACAATACGCAAATTTATTTAGGGCATTTTTTTGAAGCTCCGTAATTTATTTATCTCATAGCTAGCTAGTAATCTTTTATTATTTTATTATAAAAACAATAAAGAGAATAATAATTAAACATAGTTTTTTGATAACACAAGATAATTAGTTTCCATATCAATAGCAATGAATACAAAACAAACTTAATAATACTCCACATACATAATATATACACAATATTTTTTGCATATTGCATACACACTAGACACAAAATTTCTGATTGTCCATATTATCACAAATACCCTGCTCGATATCGGCATCCTGCATCACTGATGAATAATTACATATGCTGACGTTGTTCGCATATACAATCAATGCCCCGCAAAATACCAACCCCCAGCGGCCAATCGCAAACAAAAGCCGACTGCCTCGCGAGAAGCAGTCGGCTTTTTACAGCGCATTTAAATGTGGATTACGTGGCGTCAGCCTCAGTATCGCGCACCACTTCAAAAATGGGCGGCAATACGCGAATGGCCTCAATAAGCTGGTAGAGCTGGGTGGCATCGCGCACCTCTACGGTAATACGCAGCCTGGCGCGACCATCCACCTGATTGTCCATATTCAGGCCAATTATATTGACGCCGTTGCGCGCCATGACCTCGGCAACCTTGGCCAGCACGCCCTGCTCGTTCTTGGCGATAATGAATATGCCCGCAGCGTAGGGCTTTTCTTCCATGCCGTCCCAATGCACGGAAATAAGGCGCTCCGGCTCCATATTGGCAACGTTGGGGCAGTCGGCGCGGTGAACGCTGATGCCAAGGCCACGGCTGATGTAGCCGATAATGGGATCGCCCGGCACCGGGTTGCAGCATTTGGCAAAGCGCATGAGCACGCCGTCCACGCCGGAAATGCCCACGCCCTCGCCCTTGCGGGAGGCGGCTTCCTTGCTTTCCTTCACCGTGGGGGTGGCAGGTTCCGCAGCTGTGGCGGCCTCGGGGTGCAGCACGGCATACAGCTTGTTGAGCACCTTGCGCGGCGTGGTGTGCGCGTAGCCCACGGCGGCAACCAGATCATCCACGCTGTCAAAATTCATTTCCTGGGCCACAATGGCCAGGTGCCCATCCTTGGAGGCCTTGCCCACATTCAGGCTGACCTTGCGGCCTTCTTTTTCCAGCAGTTCGCGACCAAGGGTCACGGCGTGGGTGCGTTCTTCCGTGCGCAGATAGTGCTGTATACGGCTGCGCGCCTTGGCTGTTTTGACAATCTTGAGCCAGTCGCGGTTGGGATTGCGCGCCGGGTCGGTGAGGATTTCCACCACGTCGCCGTTTTTCAGCTCCGTGCCAAGGGGCATGAGGCGGCCATTGATTTTTGCGCCGCTGCAATGCTGCCCCACCTTGGTATGGATCACAAAGGCAAAGTCCAGCGGCGTAGCGCCCTCGGGCAGTTCCTTGACATCACCCGCCGGGGTGTAGATGTAGACCTCGTCCTTGAACAGATCCATTTTCAGCGAATGCATGAACTCGCGGGAATCTGTTTCTTCGCTCTGGCGCTCAAAAATTTCGCGCAACCAGGCAAACTGCTCAAGGTCTTTGCTGTTGACGCGGCCTTTTTCCTTGTACAGCCAGTGGGCGGCAACGCCGTGTTCGGCCTGCCTGTGCATTTCCTCGGTGCGTATCTGGATTTCAATACGCTCGCCTTCAGGCCCGATGACCGTGGTGTGCAGGCTCTGGTAGCCGTTGGTCTTGGGCATGGAAATATAATCTTTAAAACGCCCGTGAACGGGCCGCCACTGGGAATGCACAAGCCCCAGCGTGGCGTAGCAGTCCTTGATATCCTGCACCAGCACGCGAAAGGCCATGATGTCGTGCATTTCGTCCAGTGTCATGGACTGGGCCTGCATCTTTTTATAGATGCTGTGCTTGTGCTTTATGCGCCCGTAAACCTGCCCGCTGATGCCGTTTGATTCCAGCAGATCCTGAATCAGGCCCACAACCTTGCCGATGATCTGCTTTTCCACAACCTGATGGTTGTCCAGCCAGTGATCGATCTGGTTGTAAATGTCGGGCCGCATGTATTTGAAGCTCAGGTCTTCCAGGTCGCGCTTCATCACGTACAAACCAAGGCGGTTGGCCAGGGGCGCGTAGATATCCATGGTTTCCTGGGCAATGCGCTTCTGTTTGTGACTTTTCTGAAAGTCCAGCGTGCGCATATTGTGCAGGCGGTCGGCCAGTTTGACCATGAGAACCCGCATGTCGTGGCTCATGGCCAGGATCATCTTGCGGATATTCTCCGCCTGGGCTTCTTCCTTGTTCTCAAAGGTGATCTGGCTGATCTTGGTAACGCCGTCGACGATATCGGCCACTTCCTCGCCAAAATTTTCGTCCAGCTCTTCGATGGTGGCCTTGGTGTCTTCTACTGTGTCGTGCAGCAGACCGGCGGCAATGGTGGGTTCGTCAAAACCCATGCCCGCCAGAATGCTGGCAACCGCCAGGGGGTGGGAAAGGTACGGCTCGCCCGAAAGGCGGGTTTGCCCCGCATGAGCGGTGGCGGCAAACACGTACGCCTTCTGGATCAGCTCCAGATCCGCGTTCGGGTTGCCAGCCGAAACCTTATCGAGAATTTCCTGAATACGAATCATGCGTAACATCCACCCACAGCGTAAAATAATATCTTCAACCAGCTCTGGAACTATGTTCCGACTAAAGCGGCCTTGTCAACGCCGCGGGCAGCCGAATTATAGGCCAAAGCGCACAAACGCAACGGCCCCGGCTGGACAACCAGCCGGGGCCTGTTCAAATCCGCGTGGCCTGAATATGCGCCTGCAAGCCGCAGGCAAGGGCAAAAAAACTGCCGCGTGCCCGGTGCGCAGTGCTTAGGGCTGCATCTGCGTGTGTTGCAAGGCCTTGGGAATCCACCATTTTTCAAAATTATACATTATGCCGGCCAGCGCGGGCTCTATGCCCTGAAAACGCCGCTGCACCACCGGCAGGGCATAGGGCACAAACAAAAAGCAGTAGGGCTGCTCCGCATCAAATATTTCCTGAATGCGATAGTACAGTTCTGCGCGCTTTTTCTGATCGGGCGTGGATTGCGCCTCTTCAAGCAGCTTGTCCACCTCGGGATTGCGGTAGTGGGTAAAGTTCAGTCCGCCCTCAAAGGTCTGGGATGAATGCCATACAGAAAACAGGTCCGGATCCTGCGGGATTGTCCACCCCAGCAGCACGGCGTCAAACCGCCCCTTGTTGACAAATTCGCGGATGAAGGCCGCCCACTCCACGGTACGGATACGCACGTCAATGCCCACCTCGCGCAGTTGCGACTGCATGACGGTAGCCGCAAGAATGCGCTGCTCGTTGCCCTGATTGGTCAGGATGGTAAAGGCCAGCGGCTGGCCGTCGCGGTCAAGCAGGCCATCGCCGTTGTGGTCGGCAAAGCCCGCCTCGGCCAGCAGAGCGCGCGCAGCGGCAATATTTCTGGGCATGGGCTTGAGGCCGGGATGGTACGGCCACGAGCCGGGCTTGAACGGCCCAAATGCCGGAACCCCCTGCCCCAGCAAGACGCCCTTGATGATGCCCTCGCGGTCGATTGCCATGGAAATGGCCCGTCGCACTCGCACATCCTTAAAAAAGGGATGCTCCAGATTAAAGCCGAGGAAAATATACACAGAGGCAATATAGCGGAATTTATGGAATCGGCTCTGCCATTCCGGGCTGGAGGTCTGCCGCAGATATTGCAGGGGTGAAAGATCCATCACGTCCAGCCTGCCCGCCCGGGTTTCCATAAACATGGTGGCGTTGTCAGGAATGATCCTGTACACCACTTCGTCAATGCGCGGCTTGCCCGCAAAATAGGTGGGCGAGGCCTCCAGCACTATGCGGCTTCCCGGCTCCCACGATTTGAGCCGATACGGCCCGGCCCCCATGGGCTTGCGCGCAAAGGGCGTGGAACGGATGTTTTGCCCTTCCAGAATATGTTTGGGCAAGATGGGGTTCATCCAGGTGGATACCGCCCGCGCAAAAAACTGGTCATAGCGCACTTCAAACGTGTAGCGGTCAATGACCCGCAGCTCCTTGATGCGCAAAAAATCCTCGGCATAAGGGCTGCCGGTGGCAGGGTCTGCCGCCAGCTTGCAGGTAAAGGCCACGTCTTCGGCGGTCAGCTCCTGCCCGTCCTCCCACAATATGCCCTTGCGCAGGGTAAAACGCATGCGTTTGCCGCCGTCTTCCATACTCCAAGATTCTGCTGCCCACGGCTCAGGCTGCAAATCCTTGTTGTACCGCAGCGGGGCCGTGTAGATAAGCTCTGCCACCTCATGCGAGGCGGAGTCAGATGTGAGGTAGGGAATAAGATTTGAAGCCTCGCCGATGGTGCCAAAAAATATGCTGCCGCCCGAAGCTGGCGGGCCCGCCGGGCTGACTGCCGCACCCGAGGGGGCAAGGCCGGTTTCTTCCGGCAGATCACCCGCAGAATTGGCGCAAAAGGCCGATGATGCACAAATGCACAGCAAAGCACATGAAATTGTGACCCGGCGAATCCACTTTTTCCCGTAAAATCGTGTGGGCCGTTGGGCCAATATTGATTCCAACATATTGATTGCGCGCTCAAAATTTATTTTTTTCATAAAAGTCACACTTCATATTGCTTTCGCCCCCCAACCTGTGCTATTTATCGCAAACGTCATAACATCGCTCCGTTTCTGGAATTTTCCAGAAATTTCACCGGAGTATTTTTGGGGAACCCATGAGTCGATCTGAACAGAGCGTCGTTCGCGAAATGTGCCAGACTTTCCTGCACGATAACGTGCCGGAATACATCCGCGACGCCGCCTACTATATCCTGTCCGAAGGTGAGGTGCAAAAAATAAATATCCAGGAGGGCGAAACCTGGGAAGTGCAGGGCGTCATCCAGGGCGAAGACCTGCAGGTCTTCACGCCGAGCCTGACTCTCACCATTACGGACCGCAGCACCCGCCACCAGTGCAACTGCTCTGATGCGTTCTCAGGCATCTGCCGCCATGTGGCCGCTCTTGCCTTGCGCCTTGTGGAAGAGCTGCGCAAGGAACAGGGCGACCCGGAAGAAACCCCGCCCCCCAGCACCGACTGGAAACAGAGCTTCCGCAACTTTTTTTCTACCGACATGGAACCGGAACCAGGCCGCCACTATCTCATATTCCGCTTTGAACCGGAACAGGGCCGTCTGCTTGTTTCCTTTTTCCGTGGGCGGCAGAACAAATCCGGGCTTTCCAGCGTACACAACGAGGTAACGCTGGATCAGATCATCCAGAACCCCGATTGGTGCGAATTTTCACCGCAGTTGCCCCATGTGGCCCGCCAGATCGGCCAGCACCTCGACTATTACGGACACCGGGTTGAGATTCCCCAGGGGCTGACCTCGTGGTTTTTCTGGTCTGTGCGCAAAGAATATTATCTGCTGTGGAAAGACACGGACAAACCCTGCCGCATCGAGAGCACACCTTTTGCACTCAAGCTCAAGCCCATTCTGGACGATTCTGGCTTCCGCTTTGAAGTGCTGCTCAAGCGCGAGGGCCGCCCCCCGCTGCCCATCCGCGCGGGCCGCAACAATCCCGGCGACCGCAACCAGCCAGAGAGCACCGCGCCGGAAGACGCGCCCATCACCTTTCACGGGCAAATGCCCCTGTGGGTCTGCTACCAGCACAATTTTTATCCGGTGCAGACGGGCCTCTATCCTTCGCTGGTGCGCAACCTTATCTACGAGCGCCCTGTTGTGCCGCACGAAGAAATTTCCGAATTTCTCGACCGCGTGTGGACGCGCCTGCCAGCCTCGGAACTCTACGAGCCGCAGCAGTTCCTCAAGCTCATGGAGCCGGTGTTCCAGCCTGCCACCTATAATCCCAAGCTCTTCCTTGATGAAGAAGGCAGCCTGCTGACGCTGGAAATCGACAACGTCTATGAAACGCGCCACGGCGAATTTACGCTTAACGGGCCCAACCCCGACTTCCAGACCGGCAGCTACGCCTATGAAGGGCAGACCTATCTGGTGCGCCGCCATCAGGACGAAGAAGCCCAGTTGATGAACGAGCTGAGCGGCATGGATTTTCAGGCCCGCTCAAGCAAACTGTGGTTCCTTGAGCCGGAAGAAGCCATTGCCTTCCTGCTCGACTCCTACCCCAAGCTGATTGAAAACTACCGCGTCTACGGCGAAAAGGCCCTCTCGCGCTACAAGGTGCGCACGGCTTCTTCCAACATCACGGCGCAGGTGGTCAGCAACGAGAAGGAAAAATGGTTCTCGCTGGACATCAACGTGGAATACGAAGGCCAAAGCCTGCCCCTGGAAAAGATCTGGAAGGCCTGGACCCGGGGCAAGCGCTATGTGCAGCTGAAAGACGGCTCCTATACCAGCCTGCCCGAAGCGTGGCTTGAAAAGCTCTCTCACAAGCTCACGGCCCTGGGGCTCGACCCTTCAAAGCCCCCGCAGCAGAAGTTCAAGCAGTTTGAAGCCCCAGTGCTCGACAGCCTGCTGGAAGACCTGCCCGGCGCCGCCACGGACTCCTTCTGGAACAACCTGCGCGAAAAAATCCGCTCGTTCCGCGAGGTGCGGCCCATCACGCCGCCCAAGGCGCTCAACGCCAACCTGCGCAGTTATCAGGTTCAGGGTCTTTCGTACCTCAACTTCCTTTCGGAATACGGGTTCGGCGGTATTCTTGCCGACGAAATGGGCCTTGGCAAAACCGTGCAGACTCTGGCCTTTATCCAGCACATGATTGACGTGCACCATGACGGGCCAAACCTTATTGTGGTGCCCACCTCGGTGCTGCCCAACTGGGAGCGCGAAGCGGAAAAGTTCGTTCCCGGCCTCAAACGGCTGACCATCTATGGCACCCGCCGCGAGGGCATGTTCAAGCATATTTCCAGCTCGGATCTTATCATCACCACCTACGCGCTGCTCCGGCGCGATCTGGAGGAGATGGAAAAATACGAGTTCAACACCGTTATTCTTGACGAAGCCCAGAACATCAAGAACCCCAACACCATCACAGCCCGCGCCGTGCGCCGCATCAATGCCCGCATGCGCCTGTGCCTTTCGGGCACGCCCATCGAAAACAACCTTTTCGAACTGTGGTCGCTGTTCGAGTTCCTCATGCCGGGCTTTCTGGGTTCACAGCACGCCTTCCAGCGGGGCATCGTCAAGCCCATCAAGGACGGCGACGCCGAAACGCTGGACTATCTGCGTACCCGTGTGCGCCCCTTCATTCTGCGCCGTACCAAGGCCGAGGTGGCCAAGGATCTGCCGCCCAAGGTGGAAAGCGTCACCTGCTGCGCGCTGGAAGAAGCGCAGGCCGAGCTGTACGCAGCCCTGGCCCGCAAGCTGCGCGCTCAGGTGCTGGCAGACGTGGATCAGAAAGGCCTTGCCAAAAGCCAGATGTCCATTCTCGATGCCCTGCTCAAGCTGCGTCAGATCTGCTGCCACCCGCGCCTGCTCAAGCTCGACATGCCCGGCTTCTCCAACAACCTACCTTCGGGCAAGTTTGACGCCTTCAAGGATATGGTCATGGAAATTGTGGAAGGCGGCCACAAGGTGCTCGTCTTCTCGCAGTTCGTGCAGATGCTCCAGATCATCAAGCAGTGGCTGGAATTTTCGCAGATTCCCTTCTGCTACCTCGATGGTGCGAGCAAAGACCGTTTCGATCAGGTAGACAAGTTCAACAACACGCCTGAAATCCCGATCTTCCTGATCTCGCTCAAGGCTGGCGGCACGGGCCTCAACCTGACCTCCGCCGACTACGTTATCCACTACGACCCGTGGTGGAACCCCGCTGTGGAAAGCCAGGCCACAGACCGTACCCACCGTATCGGTCAGACCCGTCAGGTCTTCTCCTACAAGCTCATCTGCCAGAACACGGTGGAAGAGAAGATTCTCAAATTGCAGGAAGCCAAGCGCGGCGTGGCCGAAGCCATCATTCCCGGCCAGGACACCTGGAAGTCGCTCACGCGTGAAGATCTGGAAATGCTCTTTGACGTGTAGCTTCAAGCTTTGCCCAAATGACACAACAGCAAGGCCCTCTGGCGACAGGGGGCCTTGCTTGCGTTTGGGCACTCGGCTTCGGGCACGAAAAAACCGCCCCTGAGGGCGGTTCCATAATCTGTGAAGCTGGCTCTGCCGGACAGATGCGCCCGCCGGAAGACTGCATGCAACTATTTGAAACAAAAAAGAGTTAGAGCGTTTAGCCCCCGCAACACATCCCGCTGCACCCTGCCTCTGAAAAGCTAGGAAAGCACGGCCTTGGCTTCGGCCACACGGGCCTCTTCTTCCCGCCCGAGCTTGCGCAGGGCGCGGGCAAGGGTTTCCCAGGCCTCGGGCTTGTCGTGCAAGCCAGCACTTTTGCGGGCCAGCAGCTCCGCCATGGCCGGATCTTCATTGCTGTCCAGATAGATATTTGCCAGCAGCAGCATGGAGGCGGCATCCTGCGGATTGCGCACCAGCGCCTCGTGCAGCAGTTCGCGCGCCTCGCCCCCCTTGCGCTGGCGCACAGCCACACGCGCAAGATGCCTGCGGGCAAGGCTGGGCGCGCCGGGGCGCGCATCCTCGAGGGCGGCGGCTATTTCGTAAAAACGCCGGGCCTCGGCCCTTCTGCCGCCCTGTTCGCACAGTTGCCCAAGACGGATGTGGGCAAACTGGTGATCGGGCGAAATTTTGACGCACTGTCGGTAATACCGGGCTGCGGCGCGTTTTTCGCCAAGCCCCTGACAGACCGTGCCCAGATTGTAGTAAATCTGTTCGGCAAGGGCATTATCCGGCCCGTGGCGCAGGGCTTCCGTAAAATGCCGCCGGGCTTCGTGCTGCCGCCCAAGGGCCGCCATGCACACGCCAAGGGAATTCCAGGCCATGGCATTGGCCTCGTCAGCCAGCAGGGCAAGTTTGTATTCTTCCACAGCGCCAAAAACATCGCCGAGGCTGTACCGCCTGTCGGCGCTGATGTTCAGCGCAAGGGAATTGCACACACCCACCTTGGGGTCTGGCAGCAGCAGGGCGTATTCCAGAGCCTTCAGGGCGCAGTCGGGCATTTCTCCCCTGCGGAACTGGAGGAAGGGATACCCAGCAAGACCCACAGAAGCCGAAATGCCCCGGCTGTTCAGTTCACCGCACACGCCCTCGTACAGAGACACAAGGGCTTGCGCCTCCACATCCGGATGGAAAAATATCAGGCTGTTGCTGCCGTAGCGCCCGGCCATCGGCTGCGGCAGGCTCTGCGCCTTGCCAAGGGCACCGCGCCACACGCTGAGGGCCGATTCAATAATACCCTGTCGATTTGCAGCTTCGTGCATGCCGTCCAGCGGAACGGCATCCGAGTGCGCGGCATCGCCCGCGTCAGAATTGCCCGGCTCCAGCCGCAGCAGGCAAAGCGTAAAGCGGTTGCGCCGCTCCGCCTCCACGGCAAAACGGTTCAAAAAATCACCGTGACCGCACAAACCGCCAGCACACTCTGCTGGCTGGGGCACGGCAGATGCGGAAGCGCTACATGCAGCAGCGGCATGTTTGCCACCTTCGGCGGATTCTGCCCTCTGGCTCTGCTCCTGCACGGCCACCGCCGCATCCGGGATGGCAGGGCGCGCGCCCGAAAAGTCCTGTTCGTCCAGATCCGGGCTCAGAACGGGCGTTTCACCCAGCAAGGTGAGCCTGTCACCCACCTCGGGGCGGCAGGTAACGTCAACCAGATGCAGGGCCTCGGCAACGGAATCCGTATCCCGCGTATGCAGCACAACCAGTTCGCCCTTGTAATGGGGCGAACCGTTTTCCGCCTGTCCCCACAGGGCAAAACGCATACCCTCGCGGGCCTTGGCCTGACGCCCAAGGCTAAGCCGCACACGGCCCAGCGGCAGGGATTCCAGCACCATACCGCCTTCTTGCAGTATGCGCGCAAAGGGCATGATGCGGCTTTCCACAGCCTGAGCGCCGTCAGCCTCCTGCCCGGCCACATCAGCGGCAAGGCGGGCGCGGTCCATGCACAGGCGGGCCTGATCGTGCATTTCAAGGTGCATTTCCGTACCGCGCATATCCTGCGGGTACAGGGCATGCCCTGCGCAGAGGCGCGGGCGTACGGGCTTTTTCAGCAGCGGATAGGGCATACGCACCGCTTCCATGCGCGACAGTGCTGCGCGGGCCAGCTTGTGGCAAGCGCCGCGCCCGCTGGCGGGAAAGAGCAGGGCAATTTCCCAGCGGCCCACGCGCGCTGCCAGAACATCTGATGGCAGGGCTTCGCGGCAGGCGTCTGCCAGAGTCTTGAGATATTTTTCTGCAAAAGCATGCCCGCCGCGCCGCACCACAGAATCCCCGTTGGCAAGGCGCAACAGCACAATCCCCATGCACAACCAGTGCAGGGGAGCGGGGCCGCTTTCTTCCGCGCCCGGTTCTTCCAGATAGGCCCGCAAACGCTCTGCGGCATTTTCCATATGCGCAAACAGGGCCTCTTCTGTGGCAAGCCCGGTAACGGAATCCGTGCGCATGGCCTTGGCTCTGGCAAGATTTTCCAGACACAGGGCCGCTATGGCAGGCAGAAAAGGCAAAAGGGGACGGGCCTCGCGCGCCTTGACACCGTGCAACATGGCAACGCCAAGCAGATGGTCGTCGCGCCGCAAGGGCAGCAGCAGCCTGCGTTCCCGCGACAGCAATTGCGGCTCTTCGGGCGCGCGGCTGGTGGGAAAATACAGGGCGTGCCCTGAAAAGGACAGGAATGAAGACAATTGTTCACACAACAGGCCTTCCATTTCCATGAGGTCTTCACGCGCGAGTTCGAGCTGCGGGCAGTTTTTTTGCATCTTCAAAGTGTAGTGTGGCAAAGGCTGCTTGTCTAGAAAATTTCAAGACAGATAACCCCATCAGCCTGCCCACCACAGAATGGCATTTCCGTTCGGTTCCATTCCAAAGCGGCCCGCCATGGTCAACCCATGCCCGCAACTTGCTTTTGCCCCATTGTACGGCTAAATTTTGAAGATATGGGCCACCGTGGCGATTAAAATTTTGCCGCTACCGCCTTGTTAACGCGCCAGGCGCTTGCCTGCGAACACCATCCACGATAGCATATCCAAAGTCGGTAATTATGCGCGCAGCAAACAATTGCGAGCTTAATATCGACAAGCCAAAGGAACTTTTATGCCAGTTGCCACCTTTCCCCTCGGCCCTTTGCAGACCAACAGCTACCTTATCCACAGCGGCACTCAGGCCGTTGCGGTGGATGTGGGCGGCGATCCGGAACCCATGCTGGAGTATCTGGCTACGCACGGTCTGAAACTGGCTGCCATCTGCATTACCCATCGGCACTTTGACCACGTGTACGGCGTGGCGGATTTGCAGAAAGCCACGGGCGCGCCGGTTTACATCAGCGCCGATGACGATTGCCTGGAGGGGACGGAATCCGCGCAAGGCGGCCTGTGGGGTTTTCCCACTGTGGCGCCTTATGAGTCGCAACCCATAGCTCTGGGCAAGACCTCGTTCGGCGGCATGGAATGCGAAGTGCTTGCCACCCCAGGGCACACACCGGGCGGCGTTTCGCTGTTTTTTCCTACTGAACAACTTGTTTTTACTGGAGATGCGCTCTTTTACCGCTCCATTGGCCGCACGGACTTTCCCGGCGGCGACCACGACGGACTGCTCCGCTCGGTGACGGAAGTGCTTTTCAAACTGCCGGAAGACGCCGTGGTGTACCCTGGTCACGGCCCCTCCACCACCATTGGCGATGAAAAAAAGAGCAACCCTTTTTGTGGTGAATTTCAGCTATGAACAACGTGCTTGTGCTCCAGTGCAGCCCCCATGCGGGAGGCGTTTCTGATTCGGTGGCAAACCTTTTTACAAAAGGCATGGCCGAAGCCGGGATTGAAGCGCGCACTGTAGCCTTGCGCGACTATGCATATTCGCCCTGTACGGGGTGCGGCGGCTGCTCCAGGCCGCCGCACAAATGCATTCTGGCCAGCCGCCCCCTCCCCGGCCAGAACGGCCCCTGCGCCCAGATTGATCAGGCCGAAGAAATTTTTCAGATGATCAATGACGCGCAGATGATCATGATTTCTGCCCCCATTTATTTCTATTTTCTGCCTGCGCACTTCAAGGCGCTTATCGACAGAACCCAGCGGTTCTGGATGTTGCAGGGAAGCGAAGACCGCGCTCCCCTGCCGCTTTCCCGCGCAAAGCCCGTGCTTGTAGCCATGACCGCAGGACGGCGGCGCGGCAATCTGCTGTTTTCAGGATCGCTGCTTTCGCTCAAATACTTTCTGGCCCCCCTTGGGGCTGCCGTTCGCGAAACCCGCCTGCTGCGCGGGCTGGAATCAATCAAGGACCTGCACGAACGCCCCGCAGTAATTGCCGCCCTGCATGCCTGGGGGCACGACTGGGGCCACAGGCTCGCCACAGAAAATGCCAGCTATGAGCTGACCCAGCCCCTGCCCGATGCTGCGGACAAACCTTAGACCGCACCGTTTTGTACCCCGTTACTCACCCCATGCCGCATAACAAGCCCCAGCCGCACTCACCTGCATGTTATGGCTGGTTGGGGGCTGTGCTGGCCCGCATGCAAAAAGCACTGGGGCTGAACCAAGACCGCTGTTTGCACTGTCTGCGTCCCTTTTCCCCGGTGTTTTCGGCGCACCCCCATGGCGCGCCAGCGCCGGAATCCCTCCTTTGCCCCGAATGCAGCGACCTGCTCGGCCCATACGCCGGGCCAAGATGCCCTCGTTGCGGAATTCCGCCTTCTGATCCACAGGCTGGCAACAGCATCTGCGGCGCATGCCTTCAAAATCCCCCGCCGTGGAGCGGCGCTGCTTTCTACGGTCTCTATCAGGAGGCCTTGCGGCACACCCTGCTGCGGCTCAAGTTTGACGGGCATCTGTACCTTGCCCCCCTGCTGGGAAATTTTCTGCTTGAATCCGTGAGTTGCCTGCCCCGGCCAGATGTCATTGTGGCAGTGCCGCAGCATCCCGCCCATCTGCGCCGCCGGGGGTACAATCAGGCCCACGAACTGGCGCGGGCACTGCACTCACTGTCTGGTCTGCCTGTGTCTTCAAGGCTGCTCTCCCGCCCTGTGCCCGGTCAGGAGCAGGCGCACCTGGGGGCAAAAGACCGGCGCAGCAACGTGCGCCACAGCTTTGCCGCCTTGCCCGAGGCCAGAGGCCTGCACGTATGGATTGTGGACGACGTTATGACCACTGGCAGCACCATGAACGCCGCAGCCAGCGCATTGCTCGCAGGCGGGGCCGCGCGGGTGGATGTGGTCTTTGCGGCCAGAACGCCGCTCAACACAGCCGCCGAAATTTCGGATATGCCAAGCCATGCAGGGTGAGTGTGCACGCAGCACATGACAAGCTCATGCTCTTGGGCTATACACAGGTCACATACACTCGCGCCCACCTCTATATGCGGAAACAGAGCCAATCCCTCTGTATATCGCAGGCTTGGGCGCACAGGAGATTTCATGCCCAGCGCACACCGTTCCTGTCATCTGGGGTTATTTGAACATAAAAGTGCAGTTGTCGCCGCGTGTTGGGCTATTTTGTCCTTCCTTTTTTTTGCGCCATCCGCGCAGGCGCAGGTGACGCTGCTGGTGCCCAGCCAACCCAGTATTGAAGCACCAGCCCCCCGGCAAAAGCAGGACTCCACCGCCAAGCGTGAAGATAAAAAAGACGAAAAGCGACAGCAGGACGCCAAAACAGCGTCCGGCAAAGCAGACCAACCCGCTGACGCCGCTGGCAAGCAGCAGGAACAGGCCCCCGCTACGCCCACTGCCGAAGGCAAGTCGGCTTCAGAAGGCAAACCCGCGCCCAACGGCGAGGCCGCCCCGGCAGATGCCCCGTCCAAGCCGGAACAGGCCGCTGCCCCCGCGCCCGCTGAACCGCAGATAGATGAAGAAGTAGATGTGCTTATCACCATGATGCGCCCCTTCCAGTACGAAGGGTTGGTCATGGACATGCCGCAGATGTTTGCCGTGCTGCGTTACGACAGCACCACACCTGTAAAAGACGGTGTGGCGCAGCCCGAACGACGCGACCTGCTGGGCGATATGGAAGAAATCCGCTACCTGAACCAGAAGGCATGGGGGGCCAATGTTGCCCTGAGCAAACCCGGCCTCTACCAGTTCATCATAGAAGGTCGCCCCTGGTGGGATGCCGCGCACGGACGCTTCTTGCAACATTACGTCAAAACAACGCTGCCTGTGTACGGCGTTGAGCGCGGCTGGAACCTGCCCGTGGGCCAGCGTTTTGAAATCGTACCGCTTTCCCGGCCCTTTGGCCTTATTGCGCCTGCCATGTTTTCCGGCGTGGTGCTCATGGACGGCAAGCCCCTTGCCGCCGCTTCTGTGCGCATGGCGCGCATAAATACCGAGAAACGCCCCGTGCCGACGTCCTGGCATGAGGATATCGCAGCCCGCACCAACAACAAGGGGGAATTCTCCTTTGTATTAAACCAGCCCGGCTGGTGGTGTTGTATGGCCAGTATTCCCGGTGATCCCCTCAAGGGGCCTGACGGACAGCCCAAACCTCTGCAACTGGGGACGCTGTTCTGGTTGTATGTGGACAGTCTTTCCAGCGAGACGCGGAAGCGTTAGCTTGTTGAAAATTGAGAGTCCCCGGTTACGGTGAAGCGTGGCCGGGGATTTTTGCGTTTTATGCCTGCGCGGCGCTGTTTCGTCCTCCGGCGAGTTTGGGATGCCCGTGCGGCGCGCGGGTTCACTTCAACGGTGCGAGCCTAATTTTTTTTGCCGCCCTTCGGGCACGGGATTCCGCCCTCCGGCGGAGTTGGGACGCCTCCGCGGCGCGCGGCTTCACTTCAACGGTGCGAGCCTGATTCTTTTTGCCGCCCTTCGGGCACTGGATTCCGCCCTCCGGCGGAGTTGGGACGCCTCCGCGGCGCGCGGCAAGGCGGGGCCGGTTATGGGGCTACGCCCCCTTCTCGGCCCCCCTTGCATCCCCCCCGAAGCACCCCCTTGAAGTTTTCAGCTTCCGCAAAACGGCGAGGGCGACGCGTCTTAGCTGCGGGAGCTTCCTTCTCTCGCTCCGCTCGTTCAGGCGATCTCCCTCCGCGCCGCGTTAATGCCAGAGTCCGCTCTCGCTTCGAATGGAATTCCGCTTCAGCCAATAGTCACAAGCAGAATTGGTAATTGAAAATCTCCGCGTAACTTGCCCCTTAGGCCGTCATCAAAAGCTGGTCGTGGAGTCGCCTTCCTTAAACTCGCCGGAGCGAATGCGAAGGCGATGGCTGGTGTTGGGCGAATTTGCAAAATACGCGTTTTGCGGCCTGAAAAGGAAGCGCCGGGATTTTGAGCGCAGCGTACTCAAGTACGTGAGCATCAAAATCCCGGCGCTGACGCATTCAGGGCGTAAAAGTCGGGTTTGCGTAAATGCGCTCGACAGGCTCACCCCGCCACAACACACCCCGCTTCTGCCTTTTCTCCCTCAGCCTCGCCACTGTGCGGCGCTATTTTCCGTCACCGAGCTTTGACAGCAACGTCTTACGGTTAATCCCCAAACGCCGCGCAGCCTCGCTCTTGTTCCCGCCCACCTGCGCCAGGGTATCCATAACCGCCATCCGCTCAATCTCATCAAGCGTCATATTGGCAAAATCCAGCCGCGACGCCGCCGGAACCTCCGCCTCCTGCCCGCCAATGGTCGGGGGCAGCTCGCGCTCGCTGATATACTCGCCCACCAGCAGCACCACAGCCCGCTCCACGGCGTTCTCCAGCTCGCGCACGTTGCCGGGCCAGTTGTGCTTCAACAGGCGGTCCATGGCCCCAGGCGTAAATCCTTTGACGGTCTTGCCATTGCGCTCGGCAAAAAGCTTTAAAAAATGCATGGCAAGCAGGGGGATATCCTCGCCGCGCTCGCGCAGCGGCGGCAACTGCAAGGCCACCACGTTAAGCCGGTAATACAGATCCTGCCGAAAGCGCCCTTCTTCCACCTCGCGCGCCAGATCCTTGTTGGTGGCCGCCAGAATGCGCACATCCACACGCACGGTCTGATCGCCGCCCACGCGCTGCAACTCGCGCTCCTGAATGACGCGCAGCAGCTTTACCTGCATGGAAAGCGGAATTTCGCCAATCTCGTCCAGAAAGATCGTGCCTTTGTCCGCTGCCAGAAAGCGCCCCTCGCGGCGCTTTTCCGCCCCGGTGAACGCGCCTTTTTCGTGGCCGAACAGCTCCGATTCCAGCAAAGTCTCCGTCAGTGCCGCGCAGTTCACGGCCACATAGGGGCCAGAGCGGCGGTTGCTGTTGGCGTGTATGAGCTTGGCCACCACTTCCTTGCCGGTGCCGGATTCGCCCGTCACAAGCACCGTGGCCTCTGAGGGCGCAATGGCCGAAACAAGATCCAGAACCTGCCGCATGGCCGGGCTCTGCCCTATGACGTTGCGGGCGTCCAGCCCTGCCGCCAGCTCGTGGCGCAGTGTACGCACCTCATGCCGCAGGCTGGCATGGTCCAGCGCACGCTCAAGGGCAAGCTTGAGCGCGTCAAAGGCCAAAGGCTTGGTGAGGTAGTCGTATGCCCCGGCCTTGAGCGCCTCCACGGCGCTGGAAACGTCCGAGTAGGCCGTCATGATCAGAATGGGAATGGCGGGATTGTATGCCTTGACGGCCCGTGTGGCTTCTATGCCGCTCATGCCCCCCATGCGCACATCCATGAGAATGAGGTCAAAAGGACGTTCACGGCACAGCTCCAGGGCTTCCTCGCCGCTGGAGGCTCCGGTGGGCGCGTAACCCCACTCTTCAAGCAGGGCGCGCAGCATTTCGCGGTGATTGTGGTCGTCATCCACCACCAGCAGTTGCATGGCGGGATTTGCAGTCATAACACTATCCTTGAACTGAATCGGTATTGCGGTTTCGCCTGCGCTCTGAGCAGGGTACAACGGTGCGGAACGGCCCTAACCCTTGCCGTTTACAGGCAGGGTGAGCGTAAATTCCGCCCCATGCCCGGGGGCATTGCCAACACTGACGCGCCCGCCGTGCCCCTCGGCAATCTGATAGACAATGGCAAGCCCGAGGCCGGTTCCCGATGATTTGGTGGTAAAATAGGGCGTAAAAATGGAAGCCTGAATCTCTGCCGGAATGCCCGGCCCCGTGTCGGCCACGGCAATGCTGAACATGCCCTCGGGCAGCGCGCGCGTGCTCACGCGCAGGGTGCCGCCGTGCTCCATGGCCTGAACCGCGTTGAGAAATAGATTCAGCAGAGCCTGGGTGAGCCGCTCTGAGCTGATACGCACCAGCGGAAAACCCGGCTCCATTTCAAAAACCACGGCAATGTTCTTGGCCTTGATGTCTGCCTCGGCAAGCCGCAGGGCGCGCCCGATGACCTCGCCAAGATCAGCCTCTACTGTCTCAAAGGAACCGGGGCGCGCAAACTCCAGCAACTCGGAAACCACGCGGTCCAGCCGCTCCACTTCGTCAATCATGCGCTGGGCGGCTTCTTCCTCGCGCCCGCCCAAGGGCATGCGCTTGGCGATATACAGAGCCACGCCCTTGATGGTGCTCAGGGGATTGCGGATTTCGTGGGCCACGCCCGCCGCCAGATGCCCAAGGGCCGCCAGGCGGTCATTGCGCTGGGCGTCAGCCTGAAGGCGCTTCATTTCCGTAATGTCGCGCAACACGAACACGTTGCCCAAAAAAGCGCCGTCCTCGTTGCGCATGGCCGCGCCGCCAAGGCTGATGGTCAGCGGTTTGATTCCCGGCACGGCTAACGTTGTTTCCTGCTCCAGAATGCGCGATCCCTTAACCAGTTTGCCCACCAGAGCTTCCCACTCCAGACCGGGCAGACTGCGCAGCCGCCGTGCCCGTGCAGCCCTGCCGGGCTTGTCTGCATCGCCCTGAGAAGCCTCCGTGCCTGAAGGAAATATTTCTGCACGCTGTTTGCCGAACATGGACAGAGCCGTGTCGTTGATCATGGCAATGCGCCCGTTCGGATCACTGATCACAAGCCCAAGGGGGAGGTTTGCCACGACCTCTGCGGCCATGGTCTGCTGATCGCGTACAATACGCCGCCAGCGACGGTTGTTGTGCATCCAGAACAGGGACACAAAACCAGCCAGCCCCAGGGCGGCAGCCAGCGCGGCAGAGAGCAGGTTGTTGCGCGCGTCCTGCGCCAGAGCATCCTCAAAGGGGCGCGCGTCAAAGCCCACAAGGGCCACGCCCACCACCTGCCGGGGGGCCTCGGGGCCGGGGCGGCCACCAAACCCACCCAGTGGAGGCGGGGGCGGCGGATTGCCAAACACTTCATCGGGACCCGGCCCGTCACTATCGGGTGAATGCCCCATCATGCGGCCCATCATGCCCATGCCGTGGGGGCCATGCCCGCCGCCCATATGCTGCTGCCCGCCCATGTGCTGTTGCCCATGCGAACGACTCAATGGCGCAAACACACGAAAAACCTCAAAAACTTCTTTTCCATCCACCTTGCGAACCCGCCACATGGGCCGGTCTGTAACATCTGCAAGGGGGGGGATGTCCTGCGGCTGCACCAGCATGGGGGTGGGGGTAAATTCCGGTGCGGCGTCATCCGGCACGCCGGGAATTGGCGAGCTGTCCCCGCTTTGGGCAAGTATGGCCCCGCTGGTATCGGTGACGGCCATATAGAGAATGCCGGGTTGGCGGGCCGTTTCGCTGAGCAGCGGGCGCAGGCCCAGCACAGTGCCGGGGCTGAGGCGCATGCCCGTGCGGGTTCCGGCTTCAAGCGCCCAGATAAGCGCCTCGGCCCTGTCCGTAAGGTTGTGCACCATAAAGGCCCGCTCGCGCTGGTTGCTGCGCACGGAAAGCCCCACCAGTGTCAGGCCGAGAATAAGGGCTGCCCCAAGCAGCATCCAGGGTGAAAGGCCCATGCGCGACAAGCGCTGGGAGAGAGATGAGCGAAAACGGATCATAAGTGTTTCCTCAACGGCGCAGTCTCATAAGTATGTATTTTTTACTCACCGCGCAAGCCCCCTGGTAAAAATTGGATAGTTATCCAGCAAATCGAGTAAAAAACGGACAATATCAATCCTGCCAGAGAATGCCCGTTTTTCATTAGTTTTATTTAATCAAGTAATTTTAGCGTGTTACAATTTTACTCATTTTGGCACGGCCTTTGCCTATACAGCATCAAACGGCGCTGAAATACGCAGCACCAATCAGAAGATAAATAACAAACTGACGGCGCAACGTCACATTGAGGATACTGATATGTATGGCTGCGATATAGGAAGCGTAATGGGATGGGGAAATGGCATGACGCACCTCATATTCATGATACTGATTATTTCCCTTGCGGTCGCTTTTATCAGCAGAATGTTCCCGTCACAGAGAAAAAACATGGATTATACAGATTCCATGGCGATTCTTAAAAGACGGCTTGCCTCTGGAGAAATCACTCTTGAGGAATACGAAAAACTGAAAAAATCCATCTGAACGGCCCAGCTTTGAGCAGGCCGATATAAAGGAGAATACTCATGAAATCACTCAAACTCACTCTGGTTTTCGCTTCCCTGGCCCTGGTGCTGGCCTTTGCGGTAAACGCTTCTGCCGCCAACACGGTTGATACCCAGATCAGTTCCTCCTGGTGCGGCAACGGTCAATCCGGCTCGCACGGCCCCCACGGCTACGGGCATGGCTACGGGCGCTAAGGCTCCCGGCAGCCTGAGAAAAATAACCATCCAACAAACACGCAACTACCATCAAACTTAAAGGAAATACTACAATGAAGACCTCCAAGATCGTTACCAGCGGCGCGGCCCTTACCCTTGCCATCTTCCTCGGCCTTTCGGGCGTTGCCTCCGCCCAGCACGGCGACGGCCACGGCCCCGCAGGCATGGGCCCCGGCACTGGCATGGGCATGGGTATGGGCCCCGGCATGGGATATGGCATGGGCCCTGGCATGGGATTGTCCAGCGAACAGATGGAAACCATGCAGCAGATCCACCAGAGCTTTGTTGAAAAAACACAGCCCACCATGCAGCAGCACTATGCCAAGATGGCTGAGCTGAACAATCTTGCCGCCGCTGGCGCCAAGCCCGACGACGCCCGCGTCAAGGCCGCCCAGAAGGATCTGCGCGACATCGACGCCAAGCTGTACAGCGCCAAGGCCGAAATGCTCAAGCAGATGTCCGACAAGGGCATTCCCTTCATGGGTGGGCACATGGGCCGTGGCATGGGACACCGCATGGGCGGACACGGCATGGGACATGGCATGATGGGTAACGGCATGATGAACCCCGGCGACTGCCCCGGTATGGGCGGCATGGGCGCGGCTGGCGCCGCTGGCAACGCCGTGCAGTCCGGCGCTACCGGCAACAAGTAACCTCGCAGCAAGGCAAGGCGCAGCCCGTTTAAGGGCAACGCACCTCCATAAAGCAAGCCTCCGGAACCACATGATTCCGGAGGCTTGATCGTTTACGCAGGCCATGAGCCGCGCTGACCGCCATGCGCAAAAAAACCGCCCGCTCCTGGGAGCAGACGGCCTGATCACAAGCAAAAACCGCCGTGAAACCCTGATCTCACGGCGGTTTTTCTGTTCGGACAACTATGCGGTATAGTCGCCCCTGTTGAACTTGATTTTTTCTGTCGTTGTCATCACGTCAAGCTCGTTGACCAGAGAATCAAGCCCAGTATTCTGGCCGCGTACTGAGGCCGTGCTGTTCTTGAGGGCGGAAACCTGCCCGTCTATCCCCTGCAATAGGGAATAGGCTTCGCGCAAGGAACCATTCTGGCCCGAGGAGCCCAGGGCGTTAACGTACGAATCCCACATGTCCAGCGTGCCGGAAGCCTGCGAAAAGGCGCTCTGGATAACGTCTTCGTCCACATCTACCGATTCGGACTGGGTGGAGCCAAGCAGCATCTGACTGATCATGGATGCTTGCGAAGCCTGCCCCGCCGCCGTTGTGGGGAACGCAGAAGATGCAACGGCATTTTCAAGGCCCATCTGTTCGCTCAAAGCCGCCTCAAAGCCGCCCTGCGCCGTCTGCGCTCGGGTTGTGCCCGGGGTCTGGCTCTGCTGGCGTAACAGCGCCTCAAGTTGATCGTTGGTAACTTTCATGTCGCCTCCAGGGTTGGCGTACTGCCGTTGCAGAAAAAATGCAAAAATCCTGCCATAAAGGCCCACTTCCATAACAGGCTGATTTTTCACAGGCTGGCAGAAGTTACGGGGAAAAAATTTCCCTGCCCCTTGGCGGCGTTAGGCGAAATGTCTTGTCTATTGTGCCGAAAAAAACTACCATTTATTACAGATGAAGGCAAAGGATAAAGGCTGCGACCCCAAACCAACCCCCTCTTGGTCGGCCATATACAGCCAGCCCGTTAATCAATCTGCCTACCGGGGGGAACAGGAGTTTGCCATGAAGGATATCAAGAAGATTCTTTGCGCGGTAGACCTTTCCGAACACAGCAAGGAAGTTGCCGAATACGCGGTGCTTCTTGCCAAGGGCCTCAAGGCGAGCGTGCTTGTTGTATACACCGCCCCCTCGCTGAGCCAGTACGTGGGCTTTCATGTACCGCCCAACACCATTGAGAATTTTGTCGGCGAAATCGTGACCGGCGCTGAAAAGTCCATGGAATCGTTCGTGGCCGAAAATTTCGTGGGTGTTGAAGCCAAGGGGCAGGTGCTCATCGGCTATGCCGCCGAAGAAATCCTCAACCGCGCCCGTGAAGAAAAGGCCGACCTTATCGTCATGGGCACCCATGGCCGCAAGGGCATCGACCGTATTCTTTTCGGCTCTGTGGCGGAAAAGGTGGTCAAGAACGCCGACATGCCCGTGCTGACCGTGCGCCCCACGGAAGCAGGCGAATAACTGGCGGATCTGGCCCTTCCTGCAGGCACGAAGGCAGTTGCGCCGGAACCAGTGCCATAAAGAAAGACAAGCTTTCCAACTTTTTCAGCCAGCAAGCTGTCGCATTGCGATGGTTTGCTGGCTGAAACATACTGACAAACGCCGCAAAACGCTTTGCGCCCATGCGCAGCCATGAATCTTCGCCCCTGCGGGCGATACCGGTGGAGTAACCATGTCCGAGATCAGTGTGCGCCAGGAAATTATGGCCCTCAAGGCCTATGTTCCCGGCCTTTCCATTGCCGAAATCCAGGATAAGTACAACCTGCCCCAGGTTATCAAGATGGCCAGCAACGAAAATCCGCTGGGCATGCCCCCTCTGGCCCGCGAGGCTGTGGAACGCCACGCGGCCGGGGCCTTCCGCTATCCTCAGGGCGGCAATCCGCGGCTGGCAAAGGCGCTGGGCCAGCGACACGGCGTTGACGAGCACCGCGTGGTTGTGGGCAACGGTTCGGACGAAATCATTGATCTGCTCATCCGCATTTTGGCAATCCCCGGCGCGCACAATATTGTGTGCTTCAACCCCTGTTTCAGCATTTACCCCATTCAGGGGCGTATTTGCGGCGTAGAAATCCGGCGGCAGCCTCTTGAGGAAGATTTTTCCTTCAACTTTGCCGCCCTGCTGGAACTGGTGGACGCCAACACGCGCATTGTTTTTGTGACCACGCCCGACAATCCCTCTGGTTTTTGCCCTCCACGCGCTGCAGTGGAGGCCCTTGCGCGCGATCTGGCGCACAAGGCCCCCGACTGCCTGCTGGTGGTGGACGAAGCCTACGTGGATTTTGCCGAAGATGAAAAAGCCGCATCCCTGCTGGCGAGCGGCATCATGCCCCATAACACGGCCTTCATGCGCACGTTTTCCAAAAGCTTCGGGCTTGCGGGCATGCGCGTGGGCTATGGCATTTTGCCTGACCATCTGGCGGATTTTGTCTGGCGCGCGCGCCTGCCCTTCTCTGTCAACATTCTGGCGGAGGAAGCGGCTCTGGCGGCCCTGGCCGACGATACCTTTTACAAGGCCACGCAGGATGCCGTGCGCACGGGCCGCAAGGAGCTGTTTGCTGGCCTGACGGCTCTGGGCTGCAAGGTATGGCCGAGCGAAGCGAACTTTTTGATGTTCGGCATGCCCGAGGGCTCGCCCACCGCTGCCGAATGTTTTGAGACCCTGCTCGCGCGCGGCATCATCATCCGCCCGCTCAAGAGCTACAGCCTGCCGGATCTGTTGCGTGTCAGCATTGGCAATAAGCAGGAAAACATCGCCTTTCTTTCCGCCATGGCAGATATTATTGCCCGCAAAGGGGCAAAGGCATGAGTGCGCGGCTTCCTGTGGTGACGCTTGACGGCCCGGCAGGCGTGGGCAAAACCACGCTGGCCCGGCGTGTGGCCGAAGGGCTTGGCCTTTCCTACCTTGATACCGGGGCCATGTTCCGCTGTATGGCGCTCAAGCTGGGCGCCGGGGCGGAAACATTGCCGGAAGAAGAACTGCGCACCCGTTGCGCGGAGTGGACCTTCACCCTTTCGGGCCTCGGGCAGCAGTCCACCCTGTTCTGCAACGGCGTTGCCGTGCGGGGCGAGGTGCGCACCGAGGCTGTGGGCATGCTGGCTGCCCGCATAGCCACCGTGCCTGTGGTGCGCGAAATTCTGCGCGCCACCCAGCGCGCCATTGGCGAGCAATACCCGCTGGTGGCCGAAGGGCGCGACATGGGGACAGTGGTTTTTCCCGATGCGCGATTCAAGTTCTTTCTGGATGCAGCGCCTGAGGTACGCGCCATGCGCCGTCTGCATGACCTTGAGTCCAGCGGGCAAAAGGCGGATCTCGCCACCCTGACCGAACAGATCCGCCAGCGTGACGCCCTTGACCGCAACCGCGCCGTGGCCCCCTTGCGCCCCGCGCAGGATTCGCTGATTGTGGACACGTCCCACCTTGACATCGAGGGAGTGCTTGGCGTCATCCTGCATCACATCAACGTGCACGGCGGTACGCAGAGCCTGCGCTCCGCCTGACGCGCGCAGTAATCCGCACACCAATTCGCATCCAAAGAAGGCCGGACCGTTTCATGGTTCGGCCTTCTTTGGTTTTTTCTTGGCTGCCCGCAAAACATGGCGGCAAGAATTGCCCAACCAGGAAAATCCTGCCTGCGCTGCCCCCCTGAGCGCCAAGGCTTTGGCGCTTTGCGCGGTGCCAAGCCGCTTCCCTGGCGTACATTTTGCACAAACTGCAAATCACCACGCTGTATTTATTGCACTCTTTTACTATTGGCACGCTCAGTGCATGTAAAAAAGCAAGTCAGTGGCGCATAAAGCGCCCGACCACAAACCAGCCTCAGTTGGGGAGGATACCATGAGCAATCAACTGGATTACGAAATCAATAAGGAATTGGGCGAGTGCTACCTTTTCATGGGTGACTTTGACAAGGCCGAGGAATACTACCGCAAGGCCGCAGGCAGCAACGCCCAGAGCGCTGCTCCCTTCCTGGGACTGGCCACTGTGGCCGTACAGCGCTCTGACCTGGACAAGGCCCTTGTTCTGTACCAGAAGGCCGCCTCTGTGGAAGAAACCGACAAGGCCCTGTGCGGCATTGGCCTTGTGTACATGGAAAAGGGCGAACACCAGCAGGCCTTTGACTACTTTGCTGCTGCCCTGAAGAAATCCAGGGAAAACATTGTGGCTCTCAACTGCCTGGTGCGCGAATCTTACCAGCTTGGCTGCGTTGAAAACGCGCTGCCCTACCTGGAAGACACCCTGCGCTCCGGCGTGGAAGCCGAGGCCGTTCGCGTCACTCTGGCTGGCTGCATGATTTACCTTGGCCGCGCCGAAGAAGCCCGGCAGCACCTTGAAGCGGTGTTGGGCGCCAACCCCACCAACATCAACGCCAAGGAACTTTTCGACACCATGGCTGCCTAGGAATGGCCTGGCCCATACCTCAGCCTGTACATACTCCCCTCCCCACATGATTTTCCGGCCCCTGGCGGGTGTCGGGGGCCGGAAAATCATTCCCTGAGGGAAGCCACGCGCCGCTGCCGCTATTGATCCGTTCTCCGGATCGGGCACGGCGGCACGGAGCGCCGGAAAAACCCCTGATGTACGTCAGGGGTTTTTGTGTGTGGCGGCTCATTCCGCCCGCAAGTGGCTATGTGGTCAGCGGCAGTTGCCGCTGTTCAGAGTTTCACCCGGATTTCGTCGTAGCTTTCCCGCAGCTTCATGACCTGCGGGTCGCCGAGAACATGTGCCCCGTCCAGCGCCACAGCGCACATGAACAGCAGGGCCTCCTCCGCATCAGACATACTGTTGCAGACAATGTCGTAATATTCCGTTTTGTTGGCGGGATCTATCTTTCTGGCGCTCTCCGCCGCCTGCCTGAAAGTCTTGATGAACACCTCGCAGCGTTCGTGCCGAAACACTCTGCGGCCAAAGACCTGCAACAGGGGCGTTTCCGCCTGCACGCCCGCAAGCACGCCTTCCACCTCACGCACAAGGGCAGCCCCGGCATCGGCGCTGCGGGCGTTTATGGCGGTCACGTCGCACAGGCATTCACGCACCACCAGCCGCACGTCCGCTATGCTGAAACGGTGCTCGCGCGATTTTTTAAATTCGTCCATGAGCAGCAGAAACATGCGCTCACGGTGATAGAGCTGCGCAGCCTTTTTCTGCTTTTGCAGTTCCTTGCGCTGCTCACGCATTTCATCGTTCTGCATTTTTATGGAAACAATGATGCCTGCGAGCGCAAGCCCTGAAAACAGCGTGTTGAGCACCCCGAAAGAATCGCCAAACGTGCCGGACTTGCTGAAGTCTTCCACTGACCAATAGAGCAGCAGGGCCGATGCGGCCCAGATAACGATCACTAGCAGGGCCGCTTTCCAGAACAGCGCCCATGTCACCCTGTCAGGAGAAGCCTCCGCTGTTGCGTGGGTGTGCGAGCCACCAGAAGCAGATGACATCCCCGTATTCAAGAAGCTTCCGTTTTCGGCATCCTTAGCGCGCGGTGAGCGTGCCGCCATACAGTGTTCCTCCATTGCTTGCACGGCACAAAATCTGCCGCCTCGGCAGCATAACCTTTCAATGTTGCCCCGGCAAACAAGGCGCGAGGCCATGCCCCGGAGCCCCATTGCAGGCTGTTGACGCGCCATGTTGCAGCAGATATGAGATTTGACGCTCTGTTCAACTTCTTCCGGCCTGCCAGGCTTTTGTTCTTGCGACCGCTCCTATGGATTTCCCATGCAGATACCAATTCCCATCAGCACCGTGGGCCTGCTGTTTTGTTCCAATCTTTTCATGACCTTTGCATGGTATGGGCACCTGCGCTACAGAAGCACCGCCCTGCCGCTGGTTATCATTACAAGCTGGGCCATCGCCTTTTTTGAATATGTTCTGCAAGTGCCCGCCAACAGGATAGGCTACGGCTATTTTTCGGCGGCAGAACTGAAAACCATTCAGGAAGTCATCTCCCTGACTGTTTTCATGGGCTTTTCCGCTTTTTGGCTGCACGAGCCATTGCGCTGGAACCACCTTGTAGGTTTTGCGCTTATTGTGGTGGCAGCGTGGATTATCTTTAAGGAGTGGTAGGCAACGTGTTGGATTTCAGCCTGGTTACATACGCCGTTGGCATAGCCGCAGCATTCGGCGGCGGATTTATCGACTCCATCGCTGGCGGCGGCGGGCTTATCACCATGCCCGCCCTGCTGCTTTCCGGCGTGCCGCCGCATCAGTCCCTTGGCGTCAACAAGGTCAGCGCCTGCCTTGGCACCACTGTTGCGCTTGGCAACTTTGCCCGCAGCAATCTGGTATTGTGGCGTGTAGCCCTGGCGGGCATTATTTTCTCGCTGGTCGGTTCGTGGGCCGGGTCGCGCCTTGCCCTGCTGCTGGACGCCGCAGTTCTTGGCAAGGTGCTGGTGGCCTTGTTGCCCATAGGCATGTGCGCAACCCTGCTGCCCAAGAAAGAGCACAAGCAGACGCCCCTGCCGCATTCCGGCCCCCGTTTCTGGATTCCTGTAGCCTTTGTATGCCTTCTTATTGGCGGCTATGACGGATTTTTCGGCCCCGGCACCGGGAGCTTTCTTATCCTCGCTTTTCACTGGATTCTGCGTATGGGGCTGATGGAAGCTTCCGCCACCTCCAAGGTGCTCAACCTTGCCTCAAATTTTGCAGGAGCCGTGGTTTTCATCGTCAACGGCGTGGTGGTGTGGAGTCTTGCCCTGCCAATGGCTGCGGCCTGCTGCCTCGGCAACTGGATGGGAAGCCGCTTGGCTATTCGCGTGGGGCCTGCGGCTGTGCGCCGCTTTTTGACCATTTCGCTCAGCCTCTTGCTGCTGACCCTTGTATGGCAGTATTTTCTGGCGCCGAGCATGCATTAACAAACCAGGGCCTTACAGTTCAACGCAAACAGCCCCGGGATATCGCATTCCGGGGCTGTTTGCCACTGAGAAACGTGCTGAACTAGCCGCGCTTCATCTCGCTGATAAGTTCACTCATGCGCTCGGCCTGCCGGGCAAGCTCGCTCACGGCCAGGGAAGCTTCGCCCATGGCCTGCGCCGTCTGGCTGGACATTTCGTTGACGCTGACAATGGACTGGTTGATCTCGTCGCTGGTGGCGGACTGCTGTTCGCTGGCCGTGGCGATGGCGCTCACCTGATCTGCCGATTCCTCGACCTTGGTCACAATTCCCTGCAAGGCCTCGCCGGACTGTTTTGCAAGCTCGGCGGCCTTTTCTACCTCTGCCAGCGCCTTGTCCATGGCGGCGACGCTCTGTCCTGCGCTGCCCTGGATGGCAGAAATGGCATTGCCCACGTCATTGGTGGAGGCCATGGTTTTTTCCGCCAGTTTGCGCACTTCATCAGCCACCACGGCAAAACCGCGCCCGGCTTCGCCCGCGCGGGCGGCCTCAATGGCGGCGTTGAGGGCCAGCAGGTTGGTCTGGTCGGCAATGTCCGAGATCACATTCATGATCTGGGTGATGGCCTGGGCATGCTGGTTCAGCGTGGTCATGTCGCCCTTGAGCGCCAGCGAAACCTTGTGCACCTGACCGATGCTCTGCAAGGCGTTTTCCACAATATTCGCACCGCTTTCGGCATTGGCCCGCGTTTCCGCAGACACAGCCGAGGCTGCGGACGCATTACGGGCAACTTCCTGCACGGTGGCGTTCATTTCATTCATGGCAGTGGCGGCCTCGGCCAGACGCTGGGCAGATTCCACGGCGCTCCTGTCCGACTGCTCGATCTGGGCGGAAAGCTCTGTGGAAGCGGCGGAAATAACACTCACCACTTCTTCCAGTTGCCCCGCTGCCGTCAGCATGCCCTCGCGCTTGGCGCTCTCGGCCTGTCGTGCAGCTTCTTCGGCTCTGGCTGTGGCTTTTTCCGCCTCTTCCGTAGCGTGCTGCGCAGCCTGAGTTTTGTGTTCACTTTCGCTCAAAAGGTGTCTGATGCTTTGCACCATGCGCCGCATGCCAGCCGCAAGGGTGCTGAATTCGTCACCGCGCTTTTCAGCGGCGTCGAAAAGGGCGCGCTCTTTGTCGTTGGTTTCAAGGCGACCGCCGGCAACGGCTTCGGCCACGCCTGAAATACCGCCCACCATACGCACAATGCCCCGGGCCGAGAAAAAGATCATGGTTCCGACTATCAGCGCGCAGGCCAGAGTCAGCAGACTGGCGTTGGCCAGCAGGTCGCTGATGGGCTTGAAAATTTCTCCACGGTCAAATTCCACGCACAGTATCCAGCCTTCGTGCGGCAGAGTTTTGTAGTACAGCCCCTTATCTTCACCCTTGTCGTTCACAAAAAGGGTGCGGCCATTTTTTTGCTCCAACAATTTGGCCACATGGGGCAGCTTACTGTCGTTGCGACCAAGCGCGGCCTTATCCGGGTGCAGAACGACATTCCCTTGCAAATCATACACATATACTAGACCCTTTTGTCCCACTTTTATTTTATTGGTGGTATTCTGGGCCAGAATTTTATTATCAATGCCAGCTGCAAGCACGGCGATGGTCCGGTTGTTCTGCTTCAACGGCATTGCAATGACCGTGGCAAACTCGCCAGTGGCCGCGCTTTTGATACCTACAACGCTGGATTGACCATTTTTGCTTTGCTTAAAATATTCGCGGTCAGAAAAATCGCCGCGAACAAATTTGCTCGGGCCTTGCTGATTGTCTACACGGTGGCCCAGAACCGTGCCATCCACGGAAATTATTCCCGCATAATACACAACGTCATTACTGGTCACGAAGGATTCAAGGGCCCTATCCGCTCTGGTAAACAGCGGACCTTCAAAAATGCCTGGCTTGCCTTCAGTATAAGCCAGTACCTGATCTTGGATGCGCTGGTTTTCGGTCATGGTTTGCAGGCCCTGTTCTATCCCCGTAAACACCGCGTCAAGCCCGATGCTCTGACACTCAAGCAAGGCACTCATATCTGTGGCAATCTGCTCGCGCAGGATTTCTTCTGACATCTTGTAGCAAACCCCTGCCACAAGCATCAGCCCCACTATTGCCGGTGTGAGGATGGAAATTCCCATTTTCGCAAGTAATCCGAGTTTCATCACTACCCCTTTTGCATTGCGTCTATGCACTGAATGACCGAAAGGCTAATTACCATGTGAAAAATCAAACTACCCCTGAAATCCTGTAAGTTTGGCCTATTTCAGAGTACTTATCGGACAAAGCGTGACTTTCAATACATCCATTATACTTATTTTCACAAGAAATCACTACGAATAGGATAGGGATTTTTACACTGCCATTTCAAGATGATAGCTATCAATCCCATTAAGGGAACTAATGCGAATATCCAATTCCGCATAACAGCAATTGCTTACAATAAACGCAACATAACGGAGCAACACTGACTTGCGGTGAGGCTCAACTGCCCGAAAAAGGGATCACCTTTTCAGCGCCTGGAAGCCGCCGGATCGGAAAGATCAGGCAAAGCCCCGCCCGCTATGGCCCACAGATACAGGCTTGCCGCCGAACCATAAGGGCTGTAGCGCCGACGATAGGCTTCAAAGCGGGCGCGGCTGACTTCCCGGTGCCGATACAGCATGCGCAGGCCCCGCAGGATGGCAAGGTCGCCAAAACTGAGCACATCAGGCCGCTGGAGTGAAAACAGCATGAGCATTTCCGCTGTCCACACGCCAACCCCGTCCAGCGCGCACAGCGTGGTGCAAAGGCTGGCGTCGTCCATAATCCTCAGGGCCTCCACGTCCAGTTCACCCTGCAGCACCTTGCGCGCGGCTGCCTTCATGTAGCCAACCTTGCGGAAGGAAAGCCCCACTCCCTGCAGCGTGGCAGTCTCTGCCCCGTCAATGGTTTCAGGCGTCACCTCGCCAAGGGCAAGCACAAGCCGCGCCCACACGGTCTGCTGCGCCTTGGTGGCAATCTGCTGCCCGACTATGGCGTGCATGAGCGCGTCAAACAGGTCGGGCCGCACCTCCCTCTGTATGGGACCTATGCGTTCCATGGCTGCGGCCAGCCGTTTGTCTTTGCGGGAGAGGAAGTCGATTTCTTTTTGACCGTAGATAAAATACTGGGGCATTTTTCCGTCCTGAACAAGGTTTCTGTATCTGAACATACAGCAACCCGACATATTGGCGCAACAGAAAAACACACTGAATGATGCCATCGCGCCGATCGAGCATCAAAAACGGCGCGGGATCACAAGGATTCCGCGCCGTAAAGGGATTATGTCAGCTTTTACAGCAGATAAAGCTTAACCAGCCTAGTTTTTGAGGCTGTGAATGGGTGCAGGAATGCGACCGCCAAGGCCGATAAAGTCCGTGGCGTCGCCCTTGGGCACCGGTATAATAGCTGCCTTGCCGAGCAGGCCGCCGAACGACACTTCTTCGCCAACGCCCTTGCCGGGCACGGGAATAAGGCGCACAGCCGTGGTCTTGGTATTGATAACGCCGATGGCCATTTCATCAGCAATGATGCCGGAAATGGTAGACGCGGCCGTGTCGCCGGGAATGGCGATCATGTCCAGCCCCACAGAGCACACGCTGGTCATGGCTTCCAGCTTTTCAAGGCTGAGAAGGCCGGAGGTGGCCGCAGCCTCGATGCTGGAATCTTCCGACACGGGGATAAACGCGCCGGACAGACCGCCCACGGACGAAGAAGCGAACGCGCCGCCCTTTTTCACCGCATCATTAAGCATGGCCAGCACGGCAGTGGTGCCGGGCGCGCCGATGCTCGAAAGGCCCATGCTCTGGAAGATTTCACCCACAGAGTCGCCCACTGCAGGCGTGGGAGCCAGGGAAAGGTCGGCCACGCCAAAGGGCAGGCCCAGACGGGTAGCCACTTCGGTACCGATCATTTCACCCACGCGCGTCACCTTGTAGGCAGTGCGCTTGATGACTTCGGCCATATCCAGCAGGGTAAGGCGGCCGCCCTTGCCGTTGTGCCCGGCTTCGCGCGCGCGATCCAGGGCTTTTTTGACCACGCCGGGGCCGGAAACGCCAACGTTGATAACAACGTCAGGCTCGCCCACGCCAAGGTAAGCGCCAGCCATGAAGGGAACATCCTGCGGAATGTTGGCAAAAACCACCAGCTTGGCGCAGCCGATGCCGCCGCGTTCGGCGGTGGCTTCGGCCACCTTGAGTATCTGCTGCCCCATGAGGGCCACAGCATCCATATTGATGCCGCTGCGGGACGACGCCACATTGATGGATGAGCAGATGCGGTCGGTTTCGGCCAGGGCCTGGGGCAGCGCTTCAATCAGGGCGCGGTCGCCCTTGGCAAAGCCCTTTTCCACCAGAGCAGAAAAACCGCCCAGAAAATCAACGCCCGCTTCCTTGGCGGCCTCGTCAAGGGCCTTGCACACGCGCACCATGCCGTCAGGGCCAAAGGGCGCGCCCACCACGGCAATGGGGCTCACGCTGATGCGTTTGTTCACCACGGGGATGCCGTATTTGTCGCCCACTTCGTTGCACACGCTCACGAGCTGCGAGGCGTAGCGGCGCAGCTTGGCCTTAACGTTGGCGGTAAAAAGATCAAGGTCGTGGCTGACGCAGTCAAACAGGCTCACGCCAAGGGTGACAGTGCGCACGTCAAGATGCTCGTTGCGGAGCATGTTCAGGGTGCTTATAACTTCGCGTTCTGAAAGCATGGAGGTCTTCCTGTATGTTCGGGCTGTCAGGCTGCCATGTGGCGGCCCCGCCCGGAAGGCGGTTTTGCCCTGACGCGCAAAACCGGGCGTTCAGGGGAATGTGCATCGTTTCTGAAACCGGGTCGTGCCCTGTTTCAGGCGCAGACCGGTGGTGCATGCGCCTCGGCAACGTGAGGCCTAAAAAGAATTCACCCGATGCACAGCCTCAAAAATATCCCTGTGCTGGGCGCTGACGCGCAGATCGCGCTTCTGCCCTTCGCAGTCAAGCTCACGGCGCAGGCGGCCCATGTCAACGCTGTCAGGCACCATGACTTCAAAAACAAAAAGCGCATGGTTGTTGCCGCCCTCGCCCAGAATGGCCTTGAGGCTTTCAATGTTCACACCGTGCTGGGCAAACACGCGGCTCATGGCGGCGATAAGACCGGGCTTGTCCGGCCCGTCGGCTGTGACCACAAAGGGTTCGCAGTGCAGGTCGGTGCCCCACTGCCCCTTGATGGCGGGCCGCACGAGGACGGAAAGATCAACCTTGGCGGATTCCAGCCCGGAGCTCAGCTTGGCGCGCAGGGTTTCCGCGTTTTCTTCCGGCGCGGCAACAACAAAGATAGCCGCGAATTCGCCGGAAAGGATGGTCTGGGTCACTTCTTCGATGTTGCAGCCGCTGTCTTCAAGAATGCGGCTGACGTTGGCCACCACGCCGGGGCAGTCGCGCCCCAGAAAGGAGGCTGTAAATTTTTGCATGACGCTTTCCTTGAAAAAGCCGCCAGCTTGATTCTGACGGCGGTTGTATCGTGTAAAAGGGCTTTATATACGTAAACAGGTCAAAACTTCAAGGGGGCCCAAAGCCCCGATTGACGCGGGTATAAGCCGCTGCGTGCATTGATGTTTCCTGTTGCGCCAGAGTCGCATCAACAGTAAGAGCATCCAACAAATCACGATTTTACAGCAAGTTGCAGGCACACTCCTCACAATCTTGACGCCCAAGCGTGAATGGCATACCGTAACGCTCCTTTCAGGTATGGGCCACTCAGGAGTCGTTACGTGGATACTCGGGAAAAGAAAAACAGCAAGCCGGCTATCAAGCTGGGCACCAAGTCGCAGCATGCGGGCTATTTTATGCCCATGCTGGAAAGTTTCGCCGCGCGCGAAGGCCTCAACGAAGTTGTCAAAAACAGAGTTGTCAAATCGTGCGACCTTTTGGATGCGGGCGTACCGCTTTTTCCCAACGACTTCCGCAAGGAACACGACGTTGCCTGGGTGCTGGACAAATTCGGCGCTCTCGAAGGCGAGTCTCTGGAAAGCCAGGAAGACGTGTTTGCCATTGCGGGCCGCATAGTTTCCCTGCGTTCGTTCGGCAAGGTGGCCTTCTTCCATATTATGGATCAGAGTGGCCGCATCCAGTGTTACGCCTCGCGCGAACACATGGATGAAGCAAACTACACTGTGGTCAAAAAGCTCGATGTGGGCGACATCGTGGGCGTTTCCGGCCACTTGTTCCGCACCAAGACGGGCGAACTCACCATTGCCTGCCGCAAGATCAAGCTCATCACGCGCTCCATGCGTCCCCTGCCGGAAAAGTATCACGGCCTCACGGACATGGAAACGCGCTACCGCCAGCGCTACGTTGACCTCATCGTCACGCCGCGCGCACGCGAAATTTTCTTCAAACGCAGCCTGATTGTGCGCGAATTCCGCCGCTTTATGGAAGACCACGGCTTTATGGAAGTGGAAACTCCCATGATGCAGCCGCTGGCTGGCGGCGCTGCGGCCAAGCCTTTCAAAACACACCACAATGCCCTTGATCTGCCCCTGTTTTTGCGCATTGCGCCCGAACTCTATCTCAAGCGGCTGCTGGTGGGCGGATTTGAAAAAGTCTTTGAACTGAACCGCAACTTCCGCAACGAAGGCATCGACACACGCCATAATCCGGAATTCACCATGTGCGAATTCTACTGGGCCTATGCCACGTTTGAAGACCTCATGGACTTTACGGAACAGCTTTTTGCCCATCTTGCCATGACTGCCTGCGGCACCACCGTGGTGCCCTATCAGGGCGAAATGATCGACCTCACGCCCGGCAAGTGGACGCGCCTCAGCTTCTACGATTCGCTCACTCAGGTGGGCGGGCATTCGCCGGAATTCTACAACGATTACGGCAAGGTCAAGGCCTACATCCGTTCGCGCGGCGAAAAGGCCGCCGACAGTGAAAGCCTGCAAAAGCTGCATGCCAAACTTTTTGATCTTGATGTGGAAGGCAAGCTTATTCAGCCCCACTTCATCTATCATTACCCCACGGAAATCTCGCCGCTTTCGCGCCGCAATGACGAGCATCCGGAACTGACGGACCGCTTTGAGCTGTTCATCACCGGGCGCGAGCTTTCCAACGCATTTTCCGAGCTCAACGACCCCGTGGATCAGCGTTTGCGCTTTGAAGATCAGGTACGCGAACGCGAAGCGGGCGACGACGAAGCCCACAGCATGGATCAGGACTATCTGCGCGCCCTCGAGTACGGCATGCCTCCGGCTGCAGGCCAGGGCGTGGGCATTGATCGCCTCGTGATGCTGCTTACCGACTGCGCCTCAATCCGCGAAGTTATTCTCTTCCCCTTGCTGCGCCCGGAAGTGTAAAAATGGTAGCATGCTACCTTATTGACCTCCTTTAAAAAGTATTGATACGCTCGTTCCGCAAAGCGCCGCCTTCTTGGTGGCGCTTTTTTGTTGTTCAACAGTCTCAACCAGCTACAAATTCAGCCCGTTATAAAAAAAGGTCTGTCAAAAAACATTTTGGATCAAAGGCATATACTATTGTCGCCACTGGTCGATAGTTATACTCATAAAAGAGTAAACAAGCTCATTGGGTATATTCTCGCGCATGACGCATACATTTATCGCATTGGTTTGGGCAAGGAGGTTCTTATGAAAATGGGGCTGTTGAGCAAGATGCTCCTGTCCATTCTTACTCCGGCAATTGCAGGGCTGCTGCTGGTAGCTGGTGTGAACTATAAAATTTCTGAAAGCAACTTGCGCGAGCAGATCATCAACGATGCAAGGGCGCTGCTGCGCTGCCAGAGCATCGGCCTGCACGCCATGCTGAAAGTGATGGAAGAATCGCTCGCCATGGTTGCCGCCGACAATCGGGTTATTTTATATCTTGACGCCGTCAACGATAAAATGCCTGAAGTCATGACGCGCACCCTGTTCAACGATGCAGATGCCGCACTCAATACATTTGTGACGCTCAATTCCAACTTTGAATTCTGCGGTGTTGCCGGAAAAGACGGCGTGGCCATTGCCCATCACCTGGCAGGCGAAAAACACCCCAGCAAATCCGTGGGGGTAAGTTTTACTGACCGTTCTTACTATCAGCGCGCCATGCAAGGCCAGAAGACCATCACTGGCGTGATCAGCAAAACCACAGGCAAGGTTGCAACCATCATAGGCCTGCCCGTCATGCGTGATGGCAAGCCCGAAGGCCTCGTGTGGGCGGGCATCGACAACGAGAATCTTGCCCGTACCACCACAAGCCAGATCGATTTTGGCACCAAGGGCGGCATCTATGCCTATGACACCAAGGGCATGATGATGCTGAACCGCGACCTCAAGGCCTTTGGGCGGGATGACAGCAAAAAGCCCCATGTTGCGGAGATGCTGAAAAGCCCAGAGGGTTTTGTCAGGTTTACGAGCGAAGACGGGGGCAACAAGTCTGTATTTTACCGGGCCATGCCGGAAGTCGGCTGGGTTCTTTGCCTGGAAGTGGACAGAGACGAAATCTACACACCCATGCGGATAATGCTGAGCAACTCCATGTGGCTGACTTTTGCAAGCGCCCTTGTGGTCGGGCTGATCATTTTCTTTGCGGCGCGCGCCATTGCGCGAATGCTCAGGGGTATTTCCGGCATAGCGGAATCTGTTGCGGAAGGCCGACTTGAAACAACCCCCACAGAAAAAGCCCTGCTCTTTGCCGCAGAAAAACGCCGTGATGAATTCAGCACACTGGCATCGGGCATGGAGCATATGATCGGCAACATTAAAAATCTGCTGCAGGAAAGCGAACAAAAAGCCAAAGACGCCCAACAGGCAACGGAAGAAGCCAGGCTTGCCACAGCACGCGCTGAAGAAGCGGCCCAAAGAGCAGAAAAGGCCAAAAGGGAAGGCATGCTGGCTGCCGCGGGGCAACTGGAAGAAGTGGTTGCCATCATTTCTTCTGCCTCAAGCCAGCTTTCCGGGCAGATTGAGCAGTCGGACCAGATAGCCGCGCAGTCGGCCCAACGCCTCAGCGAGGCCGCAACCGCCATGAACCAGATGAATGTGACCGTGCAGGAAGTGGCCCGCAACGCATCGTCGGCCTCGGCAGTATCGGCTGAAACGCGCACCAATGCTGAAAGTGGCGCACATATTGTAGAAAGCGCCCTCCAAAGCATCGGGCAGGTGCAAAAGGTTTCGCTTGCGCTCAAGGACGACATGACCAAGCTGAACCAGCACGCCCAGGCAATTACCCAGATCATGAACGTTATCTCGGACATCGCCGACCAGACCAACCTGCTGGCGCTCAATGCCGCCATTGAGGCAGCACGCGCTGGCGATGCCGGGCGCGGGTTTGCGGTTGTGGCTGATGAAGTGCGCAAACTGGCGGAAAAAACCATGGCCTCCACCAATGACGTGGGCAGTGCGATCTCTGCCATTCAGCAGAGCGCTTCACAGAGCGTGGCCGCCATGGACAAGGCCTTGTCTGAAGTAAATACGGCCACAGAGTTTGCCAACCAGTCGGGCGCCGCCCTGCGGGATATTGTGAGCAATGTGGAAGCCACTGCCGATCAGGTAAGCGCCATTGCCACCGCCAGTGAGGAACAATCAGCCGCCAGCGAGGAAATCAACCAGTCCATCGTGCAGGTCAACGCCATGTCCGGCCAGACTTCGCAGGCCATGGGCCAGGCCACAAAGGCCGTGGCTGATCTTGCCCAGCAGGCGCGCAGACTGAGCGAACTTATTGAGGCTATGAAGCGGGGCTAAAACCCGGAACAATAAAACTTGTGGATGACCAGTCTTGTCCCTGCGGGCAAGAGCGAAAAGAGGCCCCCGGTCTGGTTTGTCAGCCAGCCGGGGGCTTTGCCTGGTATTTTTCCCGTCAGAACGGGGAAAATTCACATCAGCATCACACTGAAAAAAAACCCGGACAGAAAAAAGCCTCCAGAGCTGTCCCGTTCTGACAAAACCGAACATACAGGCCAATCTGCCGCCTGGAGTCTGCGCCGCTCTTCTGCCCCTGCCCTGCCCACGGCATAAGAGAGACTGGCGCAACCTCATACGCTGCCAGTCAACAGCCCCCCACGCAATTGACTTGCCTTGCGATAGCGCAATGCCCCAGGTCTAAAATAACTCTTGAATATCCGGGCAAGGTGGGACAATATGCCGCAAATGTCATTTGAACTATTCGTTGCCCTGCGCTACCTCTTTTCGAGGCGAAAGCAGACATTCATCTACATCATATCGATCATGTCCATTCTGGGCGTGGCTATCGGCGTTGGTGCGCTGGTGGTGGTACTTGGCGTGTACAACGGCCTCACCACCGACATGCGGGACAAAATCCTCGGGGCCAATGCCCACGCCATTGTCATGTCCTACATCCCCTCGGCCTTTGAGAACCGCACCGACCTGCTGGATCGGGTGCGTTCCGTCAAGGGCGTGACCGGGGCAACCCCCTTTATTTACACGGAAGTCATGCTTTCCGCTGGCGGCGGCGTCAAGGGCGTTGTCTTGCGGGGCATTGACCCGAAGTCGGCCCCTGCGGTGCTTTCCATGCTGCGCCAGATGCGTGTTGGTTCTGCCGCTGATCTTGAGCGCGAAGGTGCGCCAGGGCTTATTATTGGCGAGGAACTGGCCAAGCGGCTTGGCCTTGGCATGGGCAGCCGCGTGAATCTGCTTTCGCCCTCCGGGCAAAAAACCACCTCGGGCTACGCGCCACGTGTGCGCCCCTTTGAAGTGGTGGGCATTTTCAAGACTGGCATGTTTGAATACGATTCCTCGCTGGGTTTTGTTACGCTCAACGCCGCGCGCGATGTGCTGGGCCTGCCGGAAAATTATCTTTCAGGCGTGGAACTGACCGTGGCCGATGTTTACAAGGCGGACAAAACCGCAGCCGAAGTTTCAACCGAGCTGGGCTCGCCCTTCTACGTGCGCTCGTGGATGGAAATGAACGCCAATCTTTTTGCAGCGCTCAAGCTGGAAAAAATCGGCATGTTCATCCTGCTGGCCATGGTGGTGCTTATCGGTTCGTTCTCTATTGTAACAACACTGGTCATGCTGGTTATGGAAAAAACGCGCGACATCGCCATCATGATGTCCATGGGCGCCACAAGCAGCATGATACGGCGTATTTTCATGTTTCAGGGTACAATCATCGGGGTTATCGGCACATTGTTTGGCTATGCGTTTGGGCTTTCGCTCGGCTGGCTGCTCAAGCGTTACCAGTTCATCAAATTGCCTGAGAACGTCTACACCCTTGATCATCTGCCCATCATCATCACCCTCTCCGATGTGCTCATCATTGGCGCAAGCGCCATGCTGCTGTGTTTTCTGGCCACCCTTTACCCGGCACGGCAGGCATCGCGCCTGCAACCGGCAGAAGCCCTGCGCTACGAATAGCCATGTCAGCACTCTATACTTTTTCAAACGTGGGCAAAAAATTTGCCACACCAGGTGAAGAGACCGAGATTATCAAGGATATTAACCTGGTTGTGGAAGAAGGCGAAATGCTCGCCATAGTTGGACAGTCCGGTTCCGGAAAGAGTACCCTCTTGCATCTTATGGGTGCACTTGATACTCCAAGTACGGGCGAGATATGTTTTGAAGGGCGCAACATGGCGCTCATGAGCGCTGACCAGAAGGCTGCCTTTCGCAACAAGACTCTGGGCTTCGTTTTTCAATTTCATCATCTGCTGCCGGAATTTTCAGCCCTCGAAAATGTGGCAATGCCGGCAATTATCGGCGGTGCTAAACAAAGCGCCGTTATGAGCCGTGCGCGTGAAATGCTTGATCGCGTGGGGCTATCGGCGCGTATGGAAAGCAAGATCGCCACTCTCTCGGGCGGCGAACGCCAGCGGGTGGCCATTGCGCGCGCGGTTTTTATGCGACCGCGCGTTCTGTTGGCTGACGAGCCCACCGGCAATCTGGACGAAGTTACGGGAGCGCAGGTGGGCGCTCTCATGAACGAACTCAACCGTGAATTGGGCATGACCCTCGTTGTTGTAACGCACAACCGAGAGCTGGCCGCAGGCATGGGCAGAACCCTGGAACTGAAAGCGGGGACCTTGTATGAAAAGATTTTTGAATAACGTACTGTGCAAAGCCCTGTGCCTTGCCGTGCTGGCCTGCGCCACCCTGGCGCTTCCAGGTGGAGCCGTAGCGGCAGAAGGGGCACTTGTGCTTGTTCTGCCCTTTCAGGTGAACGCCGGGCCGGAAATGCCCAATGCCTCGCAGGATGTGCCGCAGGCGATTGCCGATCAGCTCAAGCAGAACGGCATGCGCACTGTTCCCATGGAAACCGCACGCGTTTTGCAGCGCAACAGCGGCGAATCCATTGACCTTGCCACCGCACGCGAACTCGGCCGCAAGGCCGGTGCGCGCATGGTTATTTACGGCAAGTTCAATCAGCTCGGTCAGGGTTTTTCCATGGACACGCGCATTGTGCCTGTCTATGAGGGCGAAGCCGTCCCCGCCGGATTTGAACGCAACTCGCTGACCTCGCTGAACGAATGCGCCGCTGTGCTGGCCAAACGCGCGGCAGAAATTGCCAATCCCGCCACCGCCGCCGAGGCCGCGCCCAAAAAGAGCGATGCCCCGGCGACCCTTGTTCCCATGAACGCCCCCACCTCTGCCCACGGCGGTCTTGCCGATGTGCAGGTACGCGGCATGAAGGTGCTTGACCCCGATACCGTGCTCATGCGCCTCACCATCCGCAAGGGCGACAGCCCGGACGCAACCGCCATCAACGAAGAAGTGAAGCGCATATGGGATATGGGCTACTTCAGCGATGTGCAGGCCACCCTTGAAGGCAACGTGCTTGTGTTCACCGTGGTTGAAAAGCCGCGCATCGACAACATCGTTGTTGACGGTTCGGACAAGGTCAGCAAAGACGACGTGCTTGCGGCCATGGGCACCAAGAGCGGCAGCGTTCTTAACGAACAGGTGCTTTCGGACGACCTCCAGAAAATCAGCGAACTGTACCACAAGGAAGGCTTTTACCTTGCCAAGGTCACCTACCGCCTTGAAGACCGTCAGGGTGGCCGCGGCGCAGTGCTGGTAATCAGCGTTACCGAAGGCAACAAGCTTTATATCAGGGACGTCAAGATTGAGGGCCTCAACAAGCTCAATCGCGGCGATCTTGACAAATACATGGCCCTCAAGACGCGCGGCATTTTCTCGTGGCTTACGGGCACCGGCGTGCTCAAGGACGAATATCTGGAGCGCGACACCAACGCCATTGCCGCCTTTGGTCTTAACGAAGGCTATGTGGACATTCAGGTGGCCGCGCCCACGGTTGAATACCGCGATGACGGCATATACATCACATTCAACGTGCACGAAGGCCCCCGCTACACCGTGCGCGATGTGGTCTTTGCGGGCGATGTTATCGACAGCGAAGACAAGATGCTTGAAGTCGTGCAGATGGACGACTGGAAAAAATCCGACAAATACTTCTCCCTTACGGTCATGCAGGAAGACTCCAAACGCCTGACCGACTACTATTCCGATTACGGCTATGCTTTCGCCGAAGTGGACACCAAGGTTGTCAAGGCCGATGACGGCAGCGATCAGGTGGACGTGGGCTATGTGATCAACAAAAAACAGAAGGTCTTCATCCGCCGTCTGTCTGTCGAGGGCAATACAAAAACCCGCGATAACGTCATTCTGCGCGAAATGCGCCTGGGTGACGGCGACATGTACGAAGGCGCCAAGCTGCGCCGCTCCAACGAGCGCCTGAACCGTCTGCACTTCTTCTCTGCCGTGGATATGGAACTGATCCCCACGGAAAACGAAGACGAAGTTGACCTCAAGGTCAAGGTCAAGGAAACCAATACCGGCGCCATCATGGGCGGCGTGGGCTACTCCAGCTACTACAGCGTGGGCGTCACCGCCTCCATCATGGAGCGCAACCTCTTTGGTCGCGGCTACTGGTTGCAGTTGCAGGGCTTCTTCTCCTGGCGTCGCACGTCGGGCGTGCTGTCCTTCACCAACCCGCGCCTGTACGATACCGATCTCTCCGTCGGCAACGACCTGTACTACACGCACGATTACTGGGACAACTTTACCAAGGACACCATCGGCGACAGCGTTCGCCTGTCGTATCCCATTGGTGAATACACCAGCGTAGGCGGCGGTTATCGTCTGGAACGCTATGTTCTTTATGATGTGGACGACGACGCATCCCCCTACATTCGCGACTACAAGGGCACCAACTGGACAAGCGCCGTTTCTGGCCGCATCCTGCGCGACACCACGGACTCCAAGGAACGTCCCACCAAGGGTACCATTGCCCGCCTGTGGGCTGAATACGGCGGCGGCGGCCTCGGCGGTACAGACAACTTTATCAAGACCGTGGCCGACTGGCAGGGCTTCTGGTCCTTCAACCCGCAGAACACCATCCACGTGCGTGGCCGGTTGGGCGGCGTGTATCAGAACACCAACTCCAACGTCCCGGTGTTTGAACGCTTCTGGGTTGGCGGCATGGATACCATTCGCGGTTACTCCTTCTCCGACCTCTCGCCCCGCGACTACAAGTACAACGGCGACCAGATCGGCGGCGACCGCATGGGTGTTGCCAACTTTGAATACATCTGGACCTTCCAGAAGGAACTGGGCCTCGCTCTGGTGCCCTTCTTCGATGCTGGTTACAACATCGACAGCAAGACCATGGGCAACGACCTCAACAAGTACATTGTCTGCTCCACGGGCCTTGAACTGCGCTGGCGTTCGCCCATGGGCGACCTGCGTATCGCCTACGGTATTCCGCTGGTTCAGGACTACGACAAGGAACGTGAATCCGGTCGCATAGAATTCAGCATGGGCCAGTTCTTCTAGCCCTCACTTCTGTCGCGGTTGCGACAAAGATTCGGCGCGCCGGAGGCACAGTTTTCTGTGTATCCGGCGCGCTGCTTTTTTATCCGGTCAATGCCAATGCTTAACAGCCGAAAAAAGCGAATTTTGCCTTCTTTAGCCCGCTGGCATACAATATGCTAACAATAACGCAGACAAAACTTTAAGGGTCAAATTACCGACACCATCATGGCAAAAGGAAAAACCGTGGCCGGAAAAAAAGCCCAGCCCAAGGCTTCCGAACCAACTGGCAACAGCCAGATGCGCAGACTTGTTCCGCCTCTGGCCTTTCTTGTTGCCCTGTGCCTGATGGTCGTCTGCTTTTACGACTCCGGCTACACCTCCTTGCCGCCTACGGGCAAGCGCTACGATCTTGCCAAGGCAAATATTGAAACCCTGCGGCAGGACGAAAAACGTTCGGGCCAGCGTGAACCGTGGGAAAATCTGGCTGCGGAATTCCGCGCCATCTATGATGCCGACCCAGGCTGGCCCAACCGCCCTGCGGCCCTGTTCCGCGCGGCAGAAAGCCTGGAGGAACTGGCCCGACGCTCGTTCGCCAAGGCTGATGCCCGCAAGGCCATTGAGTGTTATGAAGCTGTCGCCCAGCGCCATGCCGACAGCCGGCTTGCCGATGACGCCCTTTTCCGTGCGGCCAAATTGCGCGCCGCTTGGCTTAAAGACGACAAGGGGGCACTGGCCCTGCTTGAGCGTATTAAAGCCCAGTATCCCAAGGGTGATATGATTCAGGATGCCCTGGCCCTGGAAAAGACGCTTCAGGCTGCAGCCAACGGGCGCACAGCTCCAGAGGCGCGTCAGGTTTCCAGCACGGATGGCAAGGAACCCAAGGACGAAGCCGCTCCCGCAAAGGGGTCTTCTACCCCCTCTGCCAACGCAGCGGGTTCACCCTCTACGGGCAACGCCGATACGACGGCAGGCCAGCTTGCCAAGGCTTCGGCTTTGCAGCCCCTGCCGCAAGCGGAGCTTTTGCCCCGTTACCGCGAAGCCAAAGCGAAAATGGATGCCCTGCGCGCCGACAAAGTCCGTTCATGCTGGCGTCAGCCATGGGAAGAACTGACCTCCGAATTTTTGCGCATCTACACCAGCCGTAAAGACTGGGCCATTTCTCCCGGTGCGTTGTTCCGCGCTGCTGCAAGTCAGGAAGCCCTTTCAGACTGCTCCCACGTTGCAGATGAATACCGTCAGGCGCGCGATCTCTATCTCAAACTCGCCCAGGAATTTCCCAAGAGCGCCCTTGCTGACGACTCGCTGCTCCGCGCCGCGTCCATTGAGGCAGACCGCCTGAACCAGACCTCAGAAGCTCTGGAACTGCTCGACGCCATCATGGCCCTCTATTCCGGCGGAGATATGGTGGCGGAAGCGCAAGCCCTGCGCAACCGGCTCACTGGCGCGCCCGCTGCCACGGCCAGCAAGCCTGGCGCAGCGCAGCCGGTTGCCCGCCCGGTGGTTCAGTCCCTTTCCTGGAACTCGTTGAGCAAGAACAGCGTGGAGATTGTTCTTGAGCTGAGTGCTCCGGCCCGCTACTCGGCAAAATTGAGCACCGGCAGCGCAAAAGGCAAGAACAGGGCTGAGCAGGCATCTCTGCATGTTGCTCTGGAAAATGCCTCTGTGGAAAAGGATATTCGCAAGGGCGTGAATATCCGGGGCAGCCTTTTCAAAGGCATGAGCGTCAGCGACAGCAAGGGCGGCGAAACAGTGCTCCAGTTCAATTTTCAGGATGCGCGCCGCTTTGATGCACGTACAGAAACCAATCCCTGCCGCATTATCCTGCGGGTGGCCGGGGGCAGCACGCTGTTGCCGCCTGTCAGCAACGCAAAAGCCGGATTTGCGGATGCGCAACCCGCAGCGGACAATCAGGCAACAGTGGCCGATGCCAGCGGCACCCCGCCCGCAACGCCGCCTTCGCCGCGTCTGGTGCGCGATATGGCCCGCCAGCTCGGCCTGACGGTACGCACGGTGTTCATTGATGCCGGACACGGCGGGCGCGACCCGGGCACCAATCACAATGGAGTGTTGGAACGCATCGTATCCCTTGACGTGGCCCTGACCTTAGGCCGCCTGCTTGAAGCCAATGGCCTGGAGGTTGTATACAGCCGCACTGCCGACAAGCACATTTCACTGCGTGAACGCACCACCATGGCCAATGCCGCCGGGGCGGATCTGTTTGTTTCCATCCACGTCAATGCCAATGATGATCCTTCGGTACAGGGTTTTGAAACGTACTACCTTGATATCGCCAGCAATCCTGAAGCGGCACGGCTTGCCACGCTTGAAAACGCCGACGGCGACCACCGTCTCGGCGATATGCAGAAAATGCTCGCCGATGTTATGCTCAATGCAAGGGTGGACGAATCACGCCATCTGGCGCAAGATATTCAGCGGCTTTCACAGTTCCGTTTGAAGCGTCGGCAGTATGATACAAAAGATAATGGCATCAAATCTGCGCCATTTATTGTTCTGCTTGGCGCGCAAATGCCAGCAGTACTTGTAGAAATTGGCTATTGCACCAACAGGGATGAAGCAGCAAGGCTTCTCACGCCCAAATACCGCATGACCCTGGCCGAGGGGCTTGCCGAGGGCATTCTTGCATACAAGGACAAGCTTCTTAAGCGCAGGACTGTCCAGAATTCCTTGACGCAAGAAGGCGCTGGTGCTATGTGAGGCAAGTAATTTCAACTACGTGTCCCCGGCCTGTATCATAGCAAATGACTGTTCCTTTGGGCGCGTCTGACAATTATAGCTGTTTTGCCAAGTGTATTGAACAGTTGCAAACAGTAGTGGCATCTTCTCTTACGGCGCGCGGGTCATCCCAGTTCCGCAAGGACGACATAACAAATCAGCATTGGGGAAGGAGAACTTTCATGCGCAAGGTTTTGATGACGGCTGTTGCGGTTGGCTTGTTGCTTGCCGGGCAAGTCTATGCTGCAGACGGCGGCGCCGTACCCGCAGCCAAGATCGGTGTTGTTGACATGCAGACCGTGGCGACGCAGAGCGTCCCTGCCCAGGCCGCCAAAACAACAATGGAAAGCAAGTTCGGCACTGAACGTAACGAACTTGAAAAACAGGGCGAAGCGCTGAAGAAAAAGGCCGACGCTCTGAAAAACCCCAAGGCCAGCGAAGAAAAGAAGCTGGACTTCATCCGTTCCAAGCAGGATCTGGATCAGAAGACCCGCAACTTCCTGCGCAAGGTTGAACAGGAAGAAGTGAAGCTTCGCCAGGATATGGTTACTCTGGTTTTCAGCGCCACCTATGAAGTTGCCCGCGCCAAGGGCTTTAACTTTGTGGTGGACGTCACCGCCGGTGGCGTGCTGTACGCCGACCAGTCCATGGATCTGACCCAGGATGTGCTGGCCGAAGTGAACAAGATCTACAAAGAAAAAGCCAACGACAAGAGCGGCAAAAAATAAAGCCCTCGGTCGTCAATTCTCAGGCCTCTCAACCCGGATGGGGCGAGAGGCCTTTTTTCATGCCGCCAGCTGGCGGACAAGAACAACTCATCAGGAGGCCCCCATGCAGGATACCGCCCCCCAGAATACGGGCATGGACATACAGCGCATTTTGCGCCTGCTGCCGCACCGCTACCCCTTTTTGCTGGTGGACAGGGTTGTGGAATGCGTAGCAGGCTCGCACATCCGGGCCTATAAAAATGTTACGTTCAACGAGCCCTTCTTTCAGGGGCATTTTCCCGGTGCGCCCATCATGCCCGGCGTGCTCATTCTGGAGGCTCTGGCCCAGACCGGCGGCCTGCTGGCCGTTTCAGGCATGGACAGCCTGGACGACAAGCTCTTTCTCTTCACCGGGCTTGACGGCGTAAAGTTTCGCCGTCAGGTGGTTCCTGGCGACAGGCTCGACCTTGAATGCAGCAACCTGCGCATGAAGCTCAAGCTCTGCAAGATGGAAGCCCGCGCCTTTGTGGACGGCAAGCTTGCCGCAGAGGCTCAGATTACCGCCGCCATCGGCGACAGACCCAAGAGCTAGTTCCACAAACGCTGGCCATGATGTTTAAGGGGAAGGGATTAACAATCCCTTCCCCTTTCATTTCTGGCCCTCCGGCGCAAGGCTCTGCCCACAAGCAGACCTCACGACGGAAAATTTTTTACTGCTATTTGCCCTAAAAGAGCGAAAGACTGTGCAGGGCATCCACCACATCTTCCACTGGCAACGAATCGAGACAGGGCGTGTGGGGCCGTGGATATTCAAAACCCAGGTTGAGGTAGGCGTATGGCCCCTTGTGCGGCAAAAGTGCGCGCACATGACGCCCCACCGGCCCCCAGCGCAAGGGATTGGTCGGCCCATGCAGCCCCACTGTGGGGGCGCCTGCAAGTGCTGCCAGATGCATGGTGCCCGTGTTTACGGAGACTACAGCCGTGGCGCGGCTGAACAGCCAGGCAAGGCCTGCAAGTGATGTTCTGCCCGCAAGCGAAATCGCAGGGCATTGGGGATGCGCGCGCAAAAAAGCGTCATTACGCGGGGCATCGGCTGGCGCACCGGTCAGGTAGACCTCAAAACCCTTGCTGCCCAGCAGTCTGGCCAGAGCATCCCAACTGTCGGCGGGCCACTCCTTGAGCCACGCATTGGAGCCTGAGGGCCACATGTGCAGATAAACCCTCTTCGGCAAGGCATCGCCAATTTCGCCTGTGGGTTCCAGCCTGCCGCAAAGCTCAGCGGGCAGATCATCAGGAGGCGACTGCGGCAAAAGCAGGCGTGGCGCGCCCTGAAGATCCGGGCACAGAGCACGGCCCAGCTCCATAAAGTTCTCCACCTCATGCCTGTCGTTACGGTGAGGCACCTTGAGGCTATAGCCAAAGGCGCGGTGCTGCCCTTCCGTATCAAAGCCCACGGTGGTTCTGGCGTTGGAAAGATTGCTCAATATGGCCCCAAGCCGCGCCCATTGCGTGCTGTCAATGAGCACATCGAAGCGCTGCTCGCGCAGCCAGGCTGCCATTGCGGATACATCCGTCACCGCAAAAGACGCGTACTGGTCAATACCAGGGATCAGGCTGACAGTGGCGGCATTGGCGCGGGACACAAGCAGGGCAACATGCACGTTGGGCAGCCGCTCGCGCAAAGCTGTGATCAGCGCTGAAAGCAGCAGCAGATCGCCAATGGCCCCCAGACAGATAAACCCTACGCGCTGCGGCACGACATCGGGCACAGATTTTTTGCCCAGACGCGCAGCGGCGCTGCATGCAGCCAAGGGTATGCCCGCATAACGATCAAGCAAACGGTTAAGCCTGTTGCCGCGTTCTCCCATCAGTATGCTCCATACCCGGTTATGACCACAGGAATCGTTTTGGCCAGGATCCACAGATCCATCCAGACAGACCAGTTGTTGATATAATAGTGGTCAAAGGCCACACGCTCGGCATAGGTGGTATTGTTGCGGCCGGAGATCTGCCACAGCCCGGTAATGCCAGGCCGCACCATGCAGTACTCTTCATACACCGGGCCGTATTTTTGAACTTCGTTCTGCACAATGGGGCGCGGGCCCACAAGGCTCATATCGCCAATGACCACGTTGAGCAGTTGCGGCAGCTCATCAAGGCTGACCTTGCGCAAAATGCGCCCTACGCGGGTTATGCGCGGGTCATGCTTGAGTTTGTGGTCTTTTTCCCACTCCGCCTGCAATTCAGGATCGTGCTCAAGCACTTCCCTGAGCACCATATCGGCCTTGTCCACCATGGTGCGAAACTTGAAAATCCTGATCTCGCGCCCACCGTTGCCAATACGCCGCTGGCGGTAAAACACGGGGCCCTTGCTGTCCAGGCGGATAGCCAGAGCCAGCAGCAAGCCAAGGGGCAGCAGCACCACGCCGCCAAGGGCGCAGAGCAGCACATCCATAAACCTTTTGACCCGCAGGCGGCGCTTGTCGCGCAGGTTTTGCCGTACCTGCAAGCCCACGGCAGTACCAAGGTCGCGCGGCGTCAGCCAGTGCGCGCGGAAGCCATCGTTGAACGAGGGCACCACAAGAATGCGCTCAAAATAACGGCTGGCTTCGGTAATGTAGTCAAGGCGCTGCCCCTGATCAGCCTTTTGCAGAATCATGGCCATGGCCTTGGGCTTGGCCTGCGCTGTTTCCGCAAAGAGTTTGCGCACGGCATCCTCACTGGTGGGCAGAGAATATATGGCTATCGGGCGCAGACCACGCTCGGGGCGACGTTTGAGGTACCGCCAGAAGTCGCGCCCGGCGTTGCCGCTGTCAAAAATTATCAGCGGTCTGCCCCACCAGGGGCGGCGCATAAACAGGCGGCGGCAATAGCTGCGCATGAGCGGCAGCGTAAAGACCGTAGCCAGCCAACTGCCCCCAATAACAATTCGGGAGTAGGCATCGCCTGCTTTTGAAAGAAACAGTACAGCCAGAATGATGCCGTACATGAGGCTTGTGAGCTGGAACAAGGCCTTGAGCTCGCGGTGTGGGGGCAGGCTTATGCTTTGATAAAGGCCAAGCCCAGCGGCCATCACCGGCCCCATGAGCAGCAAGGGTAATGCCCCGCGATACTGTGAAAAATCCACGTCGCCAAAAGCGGCGCGCACAAGAAAAACCACCAGGGCCGTGCCGAGGATGGTGAAAAGATCAGCAAGACAAAGCAGGGTTTTTTGCGGGGAAAGCCCGCAAGCCAGAAGCGCCCTGACCCAGAGGGGATATTGTTTCATGAGGAGCGGCGCTGTGCCGATGGACCGGCACCACGTTTACGCGCGGCAAGCCGCGCTGTTGCTGAGAACACAGATACTCAAACAATGTAATGTTATTCTCTTTCTTCATAAAGCACAATAATCCCCCCAGTGATACTGGCAGGACCCGGTGGCCCTGTGACGCGGGCTATCGCCCTTGCGGTTTGCTCATATGCACGAAATGCCCTCGCTTTCGGGTCGGCAAAGCCGACACCGGCTCGTACATTTCGGGCCGCACTCTCCCCCGGCGGCCTTGTGACGCGGGCTATCGCCCTTGCGGTTTGCTCATATGCACGAAATGCCCTCGCTTTCGGGTCGGCAAAGCCGACACCGGCTCGTACATTTCGGGCCGCTCTCTCCCCCGGCGGCCCTGTAACGAGGGCTATCGCCCTTGCGGCTTACTCATATGCACGAATGCCCTCGCTTTCGGGTCGGCAAAGCCGACACCGGCTCGTACATTTCGGGCCGCTCTCTCCCCCGGCGGCCCTGTGACGCGGGCTATCGCCCTTGCGTCACAGCCCTCCTTCTGTTACAGAAAGACCTTGTTTTGCAGTGGCCGCGCGGCGTTGGTAATAAATCCCAACCGCGCAGGTATGCGCGCCAGCCGCCTCAGGCGGCAGTGTCGGCGCATGTCCGTTCTGTCCTTTCCGAGGGGGAAATTGAACATGAAGAAGCTTCTCGTCTGCGCCCTGCTGGCCGCCGTACTGGCCGCCGTGCCCGCATTTGCCAAAAAGGCCTATGTGAACGGCATCGACCCCGACTATCCGCCCTTTGCCTACATGGATGAAAAAACTGGCAAGCCCGCTGGTTTTGACGTGGATTCCATGAACTGGATAGCCAAGACCATGGGATTTGAAATCGTTCACAAGCCCATGGCATGGGACGGCATCATCCCCGCCCTGCTCGCCAAGCAGATCGACATGGTTGACTCCGGCATGAGCATCACCGCAGAGCGCGCCAAAGTTGTGCAGTTCTCCAACCCCTACTGGACGGTTTCGCGCGTGTTTGTTGTGCCCGCCGACTCCAAGCTGACCCCTGCCGACATTCTGAGCAAAAAAATCCAGCTCGGCGTGCAGCGCGGCACCTCTGAAGCCAACGACATCAAAAAAGAGCAGGAAGAAAAGAAATATCCTTTTGAACTGCGCTTTTACGAATCTTCCCCCCTTGCGGTTGAGGACCTCCTCAATGGCCGCATCCAGGCTGCCCTGATGGACGAACTTCCCGCCAACAACGCCATTGAAAATGGCCGCGCCGTCAAAAAGGCCGGCACCCACGGCGAACCCGACAATTTCGGCGTTGCCATGCGCAAAGACGACAAGGAACTGCAGAAGCTGGTGAACGAAGGCTATAAAAAGCTTATGGCCGACCCCTACTGGAAAGAACTGCAGCAAAAATACCTGAGCAAATAACGGACGCGCAAGCGCCCACACGTCAAGCGCGAACCGCCTGCAGCCAGACGGTTCGCGCTTGTGCGGAAAAGGCACCCTCCATACATGAATTCACTGCTTGTGGTATACAACGCCCTGCCCTCCATTCTGTCCGGCAGTCTGGTTACGGTGGGCAACGTCACCCTGTCGCTGACAATGGGTCTGCTGCTTGGCGTGCCCATGGCCGTGGCCCAGGTTTATGGCGGCCCCTGGCTGCGGCGGCTGGTGGCGTTGTATGTTTGGTTTTTCAGAGGTGTGCCCATCTTGGTGCTGCTGTTCCTCTGCTACGGCCTGTTCATCAGCATCGGTATTTCCATTGATCCATTTTTCATCTGCTGCATCGTTCTTGGCAGCACCAGCACGGCCTACCAGTCGCAGATTTTCAGGGGCGCTATAGAAAGCCTGCCCCACGGGCAGCTCAATGCCGCGCGCGCCCTTGGCATGCGCGAAAGCACGGGCATCTGCTCCATTATTTTGCCTCAGGCCATGCGGCTCTCCATCCCTGGCTGGGCCAACGAATTTTCTATTCTCCTCAAGGATTCGGCCATCTGCTTTGTGCTCGGTACGCAAGACATCATGGCCCGCACCTCGTTTGTGGCGGCCAGAACGCACGAGCATCTGGCCCTCTACGCCACAGCGGGCGTGCTGTACTTTGTGCTGACGCTGGTGGTGCTGAAACTGTTGCGTCATCTGGAACAAAAAATCCATGTACCCGGCTATTCCTCAGGGATCGGCATGGAAGGCATGGGTATGGGATAAGCATGAGCGTGGATCAACAAGCGGTATTGCAGGTCAAAGGCATTTCCAAGATGTTGGGCGGCAAGCCCATTCTGGATAATTGCAGTCTCACGGTGAACCGGGGCGAACTCAAGGTGCTCATCGGCCCTTCCGGCGCGGGCAAGAGCACGTTTCTTCAAAGCATCAACTGCCTCATCCCCCCGGATTTCGGCGAAATTTATCTTGAAGGCCAGTTGCTCAACCGCACGGACAAGGCCGCACTGTGCGCCTTTCGCGCTCAGGTGGGCATGATCTTTCAGGATTTCAACCTGTTTGATCACCTTACTGCCGAAGAAAACGTGGCCATAGCCCTGCGCAAGGTTCGCGGCATGTCTGCCGCCGATGCGCGCGCACGCGCGCAGGAAGAACTTGCCCGCGTGGGCCTTGCCCGCCGCGCAAGCCTGTACCCGGCGCAGCTCTCTGGCGGCCAGAAGCAGCGCGTGGCCATGGCCCGCGCCCTCGCCATGGATCCCAAGGTTATTCTGCTTGATGAGCCGACCTCGGCCCTTGACCCTGAACTCGTGGGCGAAGTGCTTGCCGTTATTCGCGATCTCGCCAGCGGCGGCATGACCATGGTCATGGCAACGCACCAGATGGATTTTGCCCGTGCCCTTGCCACCGAAATTATTTTTATGGAACACGGCAAGCTCATTGAACAGGGATCGCCCGCCGTACTGTTGGCCGAAGGGTCAAACACGCGCACCCGCGATTTTTGCCAGCGACTGCTGGAGATGGGGGCCTAAGTGCTGGACGCGGCCTTTTTCAGCAACGAACTGCTGCCAGCCCTGAACCGTGGGCTGCTGGTTTCGCTTGCGCTCATTATTCCAGCCGGCAGCCTCGGCTTTGTGGGCGGCGTTCTCCTGGGCTGCGCACGAGCTTTTGGGCCGCGCTGGCTGCGCCGCCTCGGCAACGGCTACACCTCGCTGATACGCGGTGTGCCCCTGGCAGTGCAACTGATGATGATCTATTACGCCCTGCCCAAACTTGGCATTTTCTTTTCGCCCTTTGGCGCGGCCCTGACCAGTTTCACACTCTGCACTGCCGCCTATCAGTCGGAGTACGTGCGGGGCGCGCTGCTTTCCATCAGGCAGGGACAGGTGCGCGCCGCGCAGGCGCTTGGTTTCAGCCAGTGGCAGACAGTCTCGTGGATCATCATTCCTCAGGCAGCCAGACGCGCCCTGCCCGGCTGCGGCAATGAGATCATCTATCTTATCAAGTACAGTTCGCTGGCCTATCTGGTTACGTGCCTTGAGCTCATGGGCGAAGGCAAGGTTGTTGCCTCAGACACGTTTCGTTTTACCGAAGTCTTTATCGCTGTGGGCGCGTACTATCTGGCAATGGTCACCCTGGCAACGTTTCTGTTGCGCTGGCTTGAAGACAGATACCGCATCCCCGGCTTTGGCGCGCGCTGATACAGCCTCTTTGACTCTTTCCATATCACGAGAAAGGCCCGCTTTACGCGGGCCTTTTAACATTTCTTTGTATCGTTGGGCACTTCAAGGCACCCTGCGCTGGGCATCAATCCTGCCCAAGCTCCTTTTTAAGCCAGGACTTCACTTCGGGCGTGGGTTCGCTTATGCCCCGCCATGAACCGTGAACCTTTCGATAGTCTTCCATCAGACCCGCAGGCAGAGGAACGGTAATCAGGTCGTCCGCCCTTTCAGAATTGCGCTTCACAAGCCGGATAACAGGCGGCTCCTGCCAGCTGTCCACCACAAAGTAGTGGGACACATCTTCCTTGGATCGAACCGGCGGGTATTCTGAATGCCAGTCGTTATTTCCCCATTCCAGATACATGGTTACGGCGTGTTCGGGGCTGAGGTTCCAGTCTATATTATAAAGAGAAAAATCCTTCAGGGATGTCATGGCTTCCTCCTTGTGTGCTTGATTTATTAATAACAATTATTGATAAATTATGCAAGAGGCTGGCCCAAGTTTAGCTACTTCTTCCCCGATTGCTCTGCATCCTTCTTTTTCTGGGCGCGATCCGCCTCAAGCCTGCGTTGCTGACGAATGCGCTCAAGCCGGGTTTGCTGAGCCTGCTCACGTTGCTGGCGCGCCTCCTCAAGCAGGCGCTCACGCTTGCGGTCAAACACAATTGTCGTGCGCAGGGCCGCAGTCCCCAGAGAAACCATGGTCACAATGAGAATCAGAATTTTCTGAATCGACCACGGCTCTGAGCCAAGAATATCGCGCAGCCAGCCCAAGTGCAGCGTTTCGCCCCAGAAATAAACCACTGGCACGGCAACGAAGCACAGCAGCAATCCCAAGGCCTCCAGCCACATAAACGTTTTGAGCAGGGTTAGGCCAAAAAGAGTACCATCGCGTACCATTCGCAAAAACTGCAGGCGCTTGCGCAAACTGCGCAGCAATTCTGCCAGGTGGGGCGTCTCACCCTGGGCGCGCTTGAAGGCTTCGGCCTCCTTGAAATTGCACGAAAATGCCCGGTTGATGATGCCCGCGCTCTCGTTAAATTCCTGGCTGAACTCCCGGAGGGCCGCGGGGAAGGGAAACCAGGAGGCTTCATCCCGAATTTCCTGCAGGATATCAAGATAGTACTTGTATCGATTGCGGAGGTCTTCAACTTCTCGGGCGATGCAGTCTTCCACTTCCCTTTCCAGGTTGGGCCTCTCGGCCACAACCTTGAGATAGGCAAGGTAGTTGTTGATGTTGGCCAGGGTTTCCAGCTCACGTACCTTTTCGCCAAGTTGCAGCTGCACAGGGTGTTCCGGCGCAAACCAGGCATTGATGCGGGCGCTGATCTCGTTAACGCGAACCCGGTCGGCATCTGCGCATTTTTTGGCCTCTGTCCACAGGTCATACAGGGCAGAGAGGATCAGCAGGCGGCCCCGCTCAAGGGCCGGATCTATGAGAATCCTGTTGAAGTAGGCGGGTTCCTCGCGAATGAGCGTTATAAGCTGATCCAGCACAGGCTCGCAAAACCCCATTTTTACCTGGCAGACGATTTCGCGGTATTTGACCTCGCGCCACTGGGGCATGACACGCCAAATTTGGGAATACAACTCGATGGCCTGAGAAAATTGCCCTTGTTCTTCCGCCAGACGCGCAAGAAAAAATTCTGTCCAGGCCTGCAAGGCGGGCGACGGCGTCAGCACCGCAGCATTGCGGAACGCCGCTTCCGCACGCGGATAGTCATTGCGCTCAATGTGCGCAAAAGCCTGCACCATATGCAGACGCGGGTCGCGCTGATGCCGCGAAATTGCCTGACTTATCTTCTTTTCCATCTCCGACATTTCAGACGGAGATGTGGTTATGAGCTTGTCCAGCAAATCCCAGGCGGGGCTGTCGTCCTTGGTGGGGACGGCCTCGTTGGGCTCAGGCTCACGCATGCGATAAAGCCAGTGCCGTGGCACGTTGCGCAACTGGCAGGCAGAATTGATTTCAAGCACGGCGCGCAATACCACAGCGGCATCGTCTTCGCCGCCAAGCACTGCGCCGTAACCGCCTGTCCCTTTTTCCGTCAGCGTCATTTCAATGCTGCGGAACCCTTCATTGATGGCTTCAAGGTCAAGCTGCCCGAGGTTTTCCCACACCTCCTGACTGCTGGAGGCGGGCCCAAAACGCGTGGGACATTCTGACGAATCGTGGCTGTGAATGCCGCAGTAGACGCAGCCAGTGCCAGAAGGGCTGGGCGATGTGAGGCGGCTTGGCATCAGCAGTGCAATAGACCTGCCGCTGAGGCTGTTTTCGTCCAGCATCACGTTGCACCAGCTGTCCATGGCCATCTGCTCGCCGGTAAAGCGCAGATCGCGAACAGTAAAGCCCTCGCCCAGCAGATAGGCATTGCGATAGCTCATGTAGGGGAAATCCGGCATGAGATTATCCCACTGCAAACCTATCTTCTTGGGCAGATCGGCATTGAAATTCAAGTTGTTGCGGTCGGCAACCACACTTACGCAAGGCCAGTAGCCAGCGGCTTCGTTTTTTTCCTTGTCAAAGCTGTGCAGATAGTCGCGCATGAAGGTACGCAACATTTGCAGGTTGTCTATGGCAATCATCATGAACGTATTGTCCACGATGGATTTGATCTTGTGCTTTTGCAGCAGGGCTTCCAGGCGCTTGAACATGGACGTCCAGCCGACCTGATAGGCCTTGTCGAGCGGGCTGCCCAAGGGGTGCAGCAGGGCAAACCACGATTGGGTGGAGGCATAGGGCATGCGCACGTCAACCGTCATGGAGGCCCAGTCCACACCCGCCATGCCCTGACGCCCGGAACGGCGCTCAAAGGTAATGCCAGGCAGGCCTTTTTTACCCTCGCGGCTCTTGGGATGGATCCAGATTTCAAGGGCATCGGTCACAACGATCTGCTGGGCCTGCAATGCGCCGTCCAGCAGCAGGTTGACCTCGCGCTTGCGCCCGAACTGCAACCGCCCGGGGAACAGTTCAATGGCAACGGGCAATTCGTTAAAATTGCCCCACACCATCAGCCGGGCCAAGGCCAGAAAAACGTCGTCAGTAAAGAAAAACCAGATTGACTGTTCTGCTTCTTCACCCACCAGCATGCCGCCATAATTCAGCAGCGTCTGGCCTACGGCGGGGGCGAGCCTGTCGTGCCAGCTCACCCACACCACATGGCCCATGGTGCTCATGCGCACATCAATATTGCCCGGCAGGCGTGAGAGTAACTGCGATAAATGCGCCATGAATAAAGTCCTTTATACAAAGGCTGCCATGTTGTAGCCTGAAATGAACGGCGTTGATCTAGCCAATAAAACCAAGGCGGTTTTTATGGACATTAACAAAACTCTTCAGGAACTCAAAGCCCGCCCCGGCTTCGCCGACCACGTGGGTATGATGCTGGTGCACAACGGTGTGGTGCGTGCATGGTCGCGCGGGGATCATGCCCCGGTTACCGCAGTACGCGTTTCGCACGACACTGCTAAAATGGACGCCATCTGCCGCGAGATGGAAAAACAGCCGGGAATTTTTGCCATCGTTGCCCAGGCTGAAGAAGGCCTTCTCAAGCCGGGCGATGACCTGCTCTTTCTTGTGGTGGCGGGCGACATACGCGAGCACGTTAAAGCCACCTTTGCAGAACTGCTTGACCGTATCAAGGCCGAGGCCGTCATCAAGCAGGAAATTCACGATGCCTGACCCTTTTGCTTCTGTTTGCCTTATCGGCTGACTTGTAAAAAAGGCATGCCCACAGCATGCCTTTTTTTGCAACCGATGCACAGCGGCACAATCCGTGTGACTGTAAAACAAAAACCCCGGCTGCTCTGGCAACCGGGGTTTTTCACTAATCTCTCAGGCAAAGCAACTGAGCGCTTTGCAATAAAGGCTACACAACGCCGTGTTCGCCAGGACGCTCGTACTTTCCCTTTTGCTGCACAAGGGCAACATAAAAAGCCGTATCGCCAAGCGCCAGCAGCACAGCAGAAGACACGTAGATCGAAGAGAGCGTGCCCACAACCACACCGATAAGCACGGTCAACGCGAAATCATGGATAACGCCGCCGCCCACAAGGAACAGCGACAACGTTGCCAAAAAGGTCGTGCCGCTGGTGAGGATGGTGCGCGAAAGGGTCTGGTTGACGCTGCGGTTAATCAGCTCGGCCATGCTCAGCTCGGGTGCAGCGCGCAGATTTTCGCGCAGGCGGTCATACACGATGATGGTATCGTTGAGCGAGTAGCCCACGAGGGTCAGCAGGGCCGCCATAACATTGAGGTCTACCTCAACCTTCATGAGCGAGAGCAGACCCATGGTGATGCCAACGTCGTGCAGCAGGCCCACAACCGCGCCGAGCGCGAAGTTGAGCCGCAGCACAAAGCACACCACAAGAGTAATGACAAGCGAGATAAGCACAAGCCAGCCCATACCAAGACCGGTGAGGCCCACAAGATAGGTGCCGCCCCACAAGGCCGCAGCCATGGCCGCGCCAGCCATCCAGCGCTGTTCAAATCGGCCGGAGATATACACGGCAATGAGCAAAACAGCATAAAAAAGCGCGCTCAGTGCCTTGTTGGTCAAGTCAGCGCCAACCTTGGGGCCGACCACTTCCAAACGCTGGATTTCAGCCTTGTTGTCAGGAAAGGCCGCGGCCAGAGAGTCCACAACAGCGGTACGAACCTGCGTTGCATCGCTGTTTTCCGAATTGGAAAAGCGCAGCAGATAGTCCCTGTCGCCGTCGCCGAACTTCTGGGTGGTAATACCCGGCAGTGCGGGAACTTCAAGGCTTTTCTTCAATGCTTCGTCTTTCACTGGCTGCTGAAACTGAATCTGAACAATAACGCCGCCCGCGAAGTCGATGCCCATCTTGAGGCCGTTGCCCCACATGGTGGAGATAATACCCACCAGAATCAGCAAGGCCGAAATGCCGTATGCCCAATGGCGCAGGCCAATAAAATCAAACTTGGTGTCATGTCTGATAAAAGCGAAACCCATAATTGCCTCCCGGCGCGCTAGAGCAGAGTAGCATTGAAAATGTTTGTCTGCTCTGCGCGGATTTTGAAAAGAAAATCCGCGCCACGAAATGCTTGCAAGGCGAACTTGCTTCGCCGTTAAGCAAGTATTTCAAAGTGGAAATGCTCTAGATGCTGATGCCCTTGGGGCCGCAATGCCGCGCCCACTCCTCAAAGATGGCCCGCGATACAAAGATGGCCGTAAACATGGAGGCCACGATGCCCAGTCCCAGCGTTACGGCAAAGCCACGGATGGGGCCGGTGCCGAACTGGTACAGGATGACGGTCACAATGATGGACGTGAGGTTGGAGTCTGTAATGGAAATGGCCGCGCGGTCAAAACCTGCGCGTACAGCGGCAAGCGGCGTGAGGCCCAGCCGTATTTCCTCGCGTATGCGTTCGTAGATCAGCACGTTGGCGTCAACCGCCATACCGATGGTCAAAACGATACCAGCTATACCCGGCAGCGTCAGGGTTGCGCCAAAAGCGCCCATGCCCGCCATGACAATAAGCATGGTAAAGCAGAGCATGACGTCGGCAATGAGGCCGCTCAAACCGTAGTAGATGCCGATGAACAGCACCACGCCCACAGCGCCGACCATGGCTGCGCGGATGCCGCTGTCGATGGCTTCCTGCCCCAGCGAGGGGCCGACCGTGCGTTCTTCGAGCACGGAGACGGGCGCTGGCAGGGAACCTGCACGCAGCACGATGGCAAGGTCCTGAGATTCGGCAGTGGTGAAGCTGCCCGAGATGCTGGCCCTGCCGCCGCCGATGCGCTCGCGGATGGAAGGTGCGGAATACACCTTGCCGTCAAGCACAATGGCCATGCGGCGGCCCACATTTTCACCGGTGACGCGTTCAAAGATACGCGCGCCGCGGGCATTGAAATTCAGGGTGACGTACGACTGGTTCATGTTGTCAAAGGCGGGTCGGGCGTCCGACACGTCTTCGCCCGTAAGCATGGCGTCTTTTTCAACAGCGATGAGCGTTTCTTTCTGCTGCTGGCCGGGGTTCTTCTCCAGCATGGGCAGCGCGATCACGCCGGGGGGCAGCACGGCCTTGCCGGGATCAACATCCTCGCGCACCAGATGGAACTCGAGGTGCGCGGTCTGGCCGATAACCTGCACGGCGCGGCGCGGGTCAGAAATACCCGGCAACTGCACCTGAATGCGGTTGCCGGCCTGCTTGCGGATATCGGGCTCGGCCACGCCGAACTGGTCAATACGGTTGCGGATGGTGCGCAGGGCCTGATCAAGCGAAAGATCTTCAATGCGCTTGACTTCCGCCGGGCTGAAACGAGCCACATAACGCAACTGGCCCGCTTCGCCAGCCTGGGGTTCGCCCACGCTCAACTGCGGAAAGTGACGGGCCAGCATTTCGCGGAACTGCGGTTCGTTCTCCGCGCGCGGCAGCACGAATTCAAGAGCGGTGCCGCCCACCACGCGGGGGCGCAGCACAACAATCTTTTCATCTTCGGCCACGCGGCGCAAATCCTGCCCGGTCAAGGCCAGCGAATTGCTCACGGCCTTGGCAACGTCAACGCCAAGCGTCAGATGGATGCCGCCCTTGAGGTCAAGGCCGAGATTGATTTTGCTCGACGGCAGAACGCGCTCAAGAGCTGTTCCCAGATAGGGAACGCTGGGGAGCGCGTAAACAAGGGACAACACAAAAACCATGATGGCTATGGACAAGCGCCAGAGCAGACCCATCGTTCACCTTCCACACAACAGATTAAGCTTTGCCGCAACCGCGCGGCTATCCCTTGAGGGACAGCCGCAGGGCTACCGACAAAGCCGGAAACTCCGAAGACCCGAAAAATCCGGGCACGTCAAGAGGCAAAAGCCCTTGAGCCGATCCGGCAACCGCCAGTCCAGCTCATGGGCCATGCACTTCGCCCGCCTGGCAGAGGCAGACACAAGCCGCCAAAGCGACCTGCTACTTTTCTTCCTTGGTGTCCTTGCCGCCCTTGGCAGGAATAACGCCGCCGATGGAGCCGCGCGAAACGCGCAGCTTGGCTTCGCCGCTCTCAAGAAGCACCTGTTCATCGTCGATCTCAAGAATACGGCCAAGCAGACCGCTTGAGGTCATAACGTGGTCGCCGCGCTTGAGTTCGGCCAGCATCTGCTTGTGGACCTTGGCCCGCTTCTGCTGGGGACGGATAAGCAGGAACCAGAAAATGACAAACATGACGATGAGGGGCAGAAACTGCATCAGCATTTCCTGTCCGCTGGCGGGAGCGGCCCCGGCCTGGGGCGTGCCCATGGCATAAGCTAAGGATTCAAACAAAACGCACCTCCATAGGGTGTGGGTATAGCATTAAAAAAGTACCGCCCGACATCGGCAAGGGCAAAAGCTTGCCCGCGCCCGATTTTCGCGCAATGCCAGCCAATTTCTATATACGCTGCGGCGCAATCTTGCAAGCCTTTCCCGCCGCCACTTCGCTGGCAAAGGTCACGGCAATGGCGGCTACGCGCTCTCGGCTTTCCACGTGCGTTGTTGGCAAATGCCCTCCGTGCGGGCTTGTTGCCCGCAAAAGATGCAGCCGCGCATCAGTCGCGCCGCAGTGTTCAACCAGAAAGCTGGAATTAAAGGGCGGGCATACGCCATCGCTATATAGCTGCACAGCGCACAGCGGCGCGCAGATATTGCCAAGAGCCGCCCGGACCCTTTTTTGCGCCTGCGCCAATTGCTGCAAATGACGGTACGAACAGAGGGTTTCGTGCCCTTGCCAGGGGGCAACGGCCCTGCTCGCCGCAGACCGTGGGGGCACCCGCCGCACTGGCTGCAAACGGCGCCACAGGGGCAGCAAGGACATGCGCCAGTCGGCAAGGAAAAGGGGATGCAAGCGCCACAAGAAAAGCGGCGTTGCCAGCAGGAGCAGGCCCGCCGGAGCCGGAAGCCGCCCCTGTGCAGCCTCTGCGGCAATGTCCAGCGCCAGCAGCCCGCCCAGCGAGTAGCCAGCCAGCAGTACGGGGCCGCCCGCGCACTGCTCAAGGTAGGCAGCGCGGGCGCAGGCAAGCCACTGCGTGTAAGAGCTTGCCAGATATTCTTCTTCTGAAGCGGCATGCCCCGGCAGCACAGGGCACACGGCAACATGACCCGCGGATTCAAGGGCATCGGCCACAGGCCGCACCTCAAAGGGGCTCCCCGCGAGGCCGTGCAAAACCAGACAACGCATGCCGTTCACGCCTTTTCACCGGTGCGGCAAGAACTCTTGCCAAGCGCGAGCCAGGGAGCTACACCTGAAATCTCGCGTCATTAATAGAAATATCACGCCAACCTGTCTGCGGAGAAACGCATGCGCCACTGCGACACATTGCTCCATGCCGCCTGCATCGTCACACAGGACGAGCAGCGCCGCGTTATAGAAAAGGCCTCTCTGGCCATCGACAAGGGTCTGGTTGCCGCAGTCGGCCCCACTGCCGAAATTACCCGGAACTGGCAGGCCGACAACACCCTGCACCTTGAAAACATGCTCGTTCTGCCGGGCCTCGTCAACGCCCACACCCATGCGGCCATGACCTTTCTGCGCGGCCTCGCCGACGACATGCCGCTCATGGACTGGCTGAACCAACGAATTTTCCCCGTGGAGCAAAAACTGACGCCGGAAATGGTGCGCCTCGGCAGCCTGCTTGGTTATGCGGAAATGCTGCGCACAGGCACCACCGCCTGCGTGGACATGTACCTTTTTGAAAAGTCGGTCTTTGAGGCCGCCGACACGGCAGGCCTGCGCTGCCTGGGCGGCGAGGCTGTTTTTGCCTTTCCTTCTGCGGCTTTTCCGGGGCCGGAGGCAGCGCTTGACGCCACCCGCGCCCTGGCGGAAAAATACCGCGGCCATGACCGCCTGCGTGTGGCCGTGAACCCGCACAGCGTCTACACCACCACACCGGAAATCCTGACCGCTTGCCGCGACCTTGCGGAGGAGCTTGCCCTGCCCCTGCACGTTCATCTGGCGGAAACCCCGTCAGAAACGCAGATATGCCTGTCTGCCCAGGGCAAAAGGCCTACGGAATACTGCCGTGGCCTCGGCCTGCTCGACGTGCCCTGCACGCTTGCCCATGTGGTGGATGTGACCTCGGCGGAGCTTGATCTGCTGGCCCGGCAAAAGGCCGTGGTGGCTCACAATCCCTCGTCCAACATGAAGCTGGCCTCAGGCGCTGCCCCGGTGGCTGCCATGCTGGCGCGCGGCATGCATGTGGGCCTTGGCACGGATGGCGCAGCCAGCAACAACAGGCTGAACATGTTTTCAGAGATGGGCCGCGCCGCCCTGCTGCACAAGCTCACAGGGCTTGACCCCACCCTGCTGCCTGCGGCTCAGGTGCTGGACATGGCGACCCTCGGCGGCGCAGCGGCCATGCACGATGAACGCCTTGGCTCGCTGGCCCCCGGCAAGGCAGCGGACTGCGTGGCTCTGGATCTGAGCGAACCGAACCTGCAACCCATGTATAATGAAGTGTCGCATCTTGTGTACGCGGCTACAGGCATGGAAACCCGCATGACCATGGTGGGCGGCGAGGTGCTGTATCAGGACGGGCGCTTTACCCGCTTCGACTACCCTGCCCTGTGCGAAGAAATGCGCGCCGTACGCCGCTTTGTGCTTGAGGCCTCTGGCGCGTAGGCTTGCAGAAAAGTCGCAGATGAATTGATGTCAGGGGACCTCAAAAATATTAATCGGAGGTCTCCTGCTTGGCAGAAAACAACTTGTTGATGCCCGCAATCAACACATTAAAACTTACAGATCTGTTCGTTCCATCAACAGCGAGAAATGGCGCAATACTCCGCGATCCATTAATTTTTTGATACTTATTTGCACTGATCTTTTTTAACTCTTCCGCAGCATTATTTAATGTGTCTGGCGTTCTGAACTTTGCTTTTCCCTGTTGATTTGCTAACCCTCGTATAGCAAGCCCGTTTTCAACAGCTGCCAAATCTCCAAGATAAAAACTTTCCAGCTCATGACAGGCAATGCGTACTATTGTGCGATCAGCCTTCCCTGCTTGTGCAACAAGCTCTTTCAGACCATTTTTAATAGAAACGCAATCACCAGAGTCTTGATCCCTCATAACAAGGAAAAAAGAATCAGGCTCCTGCCAATGTTGAATTCGACGTGTCAGCTTTTTCTCCAAATCCTGTTTTCCTTCAAAGGTCACAAATTTACATTGCGTCCCATCCGGAAGAATTTTGGGAAGAACCGCTTCAAGCATGACCGCTGCCGACTGTTCTTCAAGCAAACAAACCAAAGTACTCATAAGGGATCCGCTTGCCCAAAAAAACCTTCTTTCCACAGAAAGCCCATTTTATCGCCTTCGCCCATATACGCAACAATCTGGGGATCATCACTGGCACGTTTGACAGAGGTAAACCCCTTATGCTTTTCAAGCCAGAAGACTTCACTAACCTCAACGGCATTCAAAAAATCTGGGGAATGTGTGGAAACGAAAACCTGCCCGCCTTTGTCAGCGTATTCACGAAACTCTTCAGCAAGTTCTGGCAACAATTTCGGGTAGAGTTGATTTTCCGGTTCTTCGATACACAGAAAAGGATGCGGCTTAGGGTCGTTCAGCAACACCAGATAGGCAAACATTTTAATAGTGCCGTCAGATACGAACTTATCAATAAAAGGATCTTTGAAGGCACCATCACTGAATTTAAGCAGCAAGCGCCCATCGGGGGTATCCTCGGCAGCTATATCGGAAATGCCAGGGACACGCTCCCTCATTTTCCTTAGAACTCGTTTAAATATTTCAGGATATTCTTCATGCAACGTTTTGGCTACCTGTTGCAGGTTATCGCCAGTTGTAGACAGGTGGTCAACATCGCCAGTGGGTTCTTTTATTCCCCTTGCCATACTTATATGAAAATCTGATACATGCCAGTTTTCTATAAGGTGACGCAAAGCAGCAGCAGCCTTGAATCGCTGAAACTGCCCCAACCCCTTAATAGCTAGAATGTCTTTTGCATCAAGGTTCTGTTCTTCCCGGTTCAAATCTTCATCGGTCTTGGCAAAATCCTCTTCATTGGTAACTGCCTTGCCAGAACCATATGAAAAATCAAGAAAATGGAATGGAGATCCATATTGTCCACGTTTATAACGCAACGTTTCAGATTTAATGCTAGCTTTTTGCCCATCGGGAACAATCTCCAGTGAATATGTCACCAGACGATCTTTCCCTGTAATTGGCATTCTGTACTGTATTTCGATAAAAATACTTTCATCGTCTGCATTGCGACTTACAACCTCGTGAAATCCACCGCGTTTACGCAATGCAACGGAAACATTGTTTGTTAAGCAGTCTTTTAAAAAGCCAAAGACATCAAATAGAGTACTCTTACCAGAACCATTTGCTCCAACAATCACGCAGAAACGCGGTATATTCACAATTTCTACATTTTTATATGTTTTAAAATTGCGTAGTCTTAAAGATTCTATTTGCATACAATATTTCTCCTCACCATTCAAAAGGCCCCTAAAAGAATTTGCACGAATTTATGGCAAGTAATTAGCTATAACAAAAGTATTTTCCCTATCAAAGCAACCTCGGCCAGAAGAATATGCAAAGCAGATACAAAAATATCTATTACATATCAACGCGTCGGCTCAACCTCCAAAAATATATTTAACAGACTACAATCAGGACGCGCTATTGGCAAGATAACAGATGTCAGCCGTAGGAATATCAGGGGCTGCGTTTGGAGATAACAACAGCAAAATGCTCAAAGGGCCGCCCCGAATCACGGGACGGCCCTTTTTTATTGCACCATCAGTCTATGGGTCTGCTACATGCCCAGGGCTTTTTTGCCAGCCTCAAGCACCGTAACAATCTTGTCCACATCATACACGCTGCCGCCCCAGGTGCCGCCGCTCACGGCCTGCAAAGCGGCCCACAGGCGGGTGTCGTCAGGCAGAGCGGGCGCGGGCTTGAGGCCGGGGTGCGTTTCACGCCCGGCAAGCACCTTGGCACCTTCCTCGGGCGTGAGGGGATGCTGCGGGTCAGTGCCGATAAAGTTGACGCGGCCTTCCAGGTTGTTGCAGTCCACGACCATTTCCACAATATCGCCGTCGCGCAGTTTGGAAACAGGGCCGCCCACCAGTGCTTCCGGCCCGATATGGCCCACGCACGCGCCGGTAGATACGCCGGAGAAACGCGCGTCCGTCAGCAGGCACACATACTTGCCATACGACAGATGCTTGAGCGCCGAGGTAAGCTGATAGGTTTCTTCCATACCGGTGCCGCAGGGGCCGCCGCCGATAACCACCAGCATATCGCCCTTTTCGATCTTTCCGGCCTTGATGGCCTTGATGGCGTCAGGCTCGGCGGTAAACACCTTGATGGCCGCCGTGTGACGGTAAACGCCGTCAGCATCGATGACCGTGGGGTCAATGGCCGTGGACTTGATGACCGAACCCTCGGGCGCAATGTTGCCCACGGGGAAGGTAATGGTGGAGGTCAGGCCGCGTTCCTTGGCGCGGGCGGGCGACATGATCACATCGTCCGGCTCCACGTTGTCCAGTTCCTTGAGCATGCGGCGGAAGTGGGCGCGGCGTTCGCTCTTTTCCCACCATTCAAGGTTTTCGCCCACGGTGTGGCCGGTAACGGTGAGTGCGTCCAGATGCAGCAGGCCGAGGTCGCGCAGGTGCAGCATGACTTCCGGCACGCCGCCAGCCATGAAGGCGCGCACAGTGGGATGATACACCGGGCCGTTGGGCAGCACGCTGACCAGACGGGGAGCCACGCTGTTCACACGCGCCCAGTCATCCACAGTGGGGCGATGGCAACCGCCCGCATGGGCAATGGCGGGCAGATGCAGCAGCAGGTTGGTGGAGCCGCCAAAGGCCGCATGCACCATCATGGCGTTTTCAATGGCCTTGTCGGTGATGATATCCTTGATGGTGATGCCTTTTTTCAGCAGGCCCATGACGGCCTTGGCCGACTGACGGCCCACTTCCACCCACACGGGTTCGCCGGAAGGCGCAAGGGCAGTATGCGGCAGGGCCAGGCCAAGGCCTTCGGCCACAACCTGCGAGGTTCCGGCAGTGCCTAGGAACTGGCAGCCGCCGCCAGCGGAACCGCAGGCGCGGCAGCCAAGGCGGGCTGCGTCCTCAAGGCTCAGCTCGTTGTTGGAATAACGCGCGCCGATGGTCTGCACCTTGCCGAGGTCTTCGCCGTCGGTGGGGGGCAGGGTCGAACCGCCGGGCACGAGCACGCAGGGCAGATCGTGCATGGAGGCAAGAGCCATCATGGTTGCGGGCAAGCCCTTGTCGCAGCTGGCAACGCCGATAACAGCGCCAACCGTGGGCAATGAACGGATCTGCCTGCGGAAGACCATGGCAGCATCGTTACGGAACGGCAGGGAGTCGTACATGCCAGTGGTGCCCTGGGTGCGCCCGTCGCAGGGGTCGGTCACATACGAGGCAAAAGGTACGCCCTTCTGCTGTTTGATCTCCTTGCTGGCGGCAGAAATCTGCAAGCCCAGTTCCCAGTGGCCCACGTGCAGGCCCAGGGCATCGGGGGTGCCGTCATCGTTGCGCTTGCCGCCAAGGGTGCTGATGATCAGCACGTTGGGGCCAAGAATGTCTTCGGGCTTCCAGCCCATGCCCGCATCCAGCGTCATGCCGAAAATGTCGCCGCAGGGCAGCTCGCGCAGCATGTCGCCGGTGAGCGGCAGCGAACCCTTGGGGCCGGAAGCGTGGGTCTTTACATCATATACATCGTTCTGCGGATTGGCATAAATATCTGCAATGGACATAGCATACTCTCTTTGTTGAGAAGTTGCCGGTTTCAGCGGGCGGCCCGAGGGGGCCGCCCTTTGCATCCTGATAACGCACCTGAAACCGTGACGGCGTCAGCGTAACCAACGCCGATTGCTCCATCTGGGGCATTGCACGCAGGAAGTGCCCTAAAAGCCGCGCATGAATTCCCGCACGGCAAACATCTGGGCAGAGGTAGCCTCCTGGTAGGGGGACGCAACTGTGGCGGAGGCAAAGATGCCCGCATCCACAAGCAGGCCCTTCATGGCCGCCATAAAGGGCGAGGAAAATCCGTACACGCCCATAATGCGGTTGAACAACTGCTGATACTTCATGGTGCCGTCAAAATCGCGGGCCTTCATGGCATCGCGCCAGGCCACGCACAGGTCGGGCCGCACGTTGGAAACAGCCGCAATGCAGCCATCGCCGCCAGCCAGAACGTTTGACGCAAAGTTATGGTCAAAGCCGCTCAGCACTTCAAACGAGGGGATGTTGCCCTTGACGGTCTGGATAAGCTCCACCGTGTGGGCCATGTCCGGAATGGTGTCCTTGATGCCCACAATATTGGGATAACGGCGCGCGAGTTCAAGCACCACGCTGGGCGAAATGCTGTATCCGGTGCGGTCAGGGTAGTTATAGATGTACACCTTGCCGCGCACCTGCTCCGCCACCGCGCCGAAGTAGCTCATCACGTCCGCATCGGTGAGGGCAAAGTACCACGGCCCCACCACCATCACGCCGTCCGCGCCCTGTTCAAAGGCAAAGTTGGACATGGCGACGCATTCTTCAACCCGCATGTCGCCAGTGCCGATGAGCACCTGCATGCGGCGGTCGACATGCTTGATGGCCGCAGAAATCAGGCTTTTGCGTTCTTCAACAGAAAGATGCGGAAACTCGCCGGAACTGCCAAATATGGCCACACCGTCAATACCGGCATTTATAAGAAAGTCGTAGTGCTTGAGGCACGACTGCACGTCAATTTCTGTTTTGCTTTTCAGCGCTGTAAGTGTGGGTGTTATATATTTCATCATATTCTCCGTGTAGCGCAGTTAGATAACAAACGATGCCAGGTAGCAGAATATCGCCGTAATGATCGACACAATGCATCCAGACAGAGTGAAGGACATATACATGTCTTTGACCGACATGTTCAGGAATTCGCGGAAGAACCAGAAGCCGGAGTCCGTAACGTGCGACCAGCCGATGGCGCCCGCGCCGATGGAAATGCACATGAGTGCAGGATCAACAGGATGCACGGCCAGCACGGGGCTGATAAAGCCAGCAGCCGTCATCATGGCGACGGTGGCGCTGCCCAGCGCGAAGCGCATGATGGACGCGATAAGCCAGGCCATGATGACCGGATGCATGTTGAGCGTGACCAGAACGTCCTTGAGCACGTTGCCCATGCCGGAATCCATGATGACCTTGTTGAAGCTGCCCGCAGCGCCAATGACCAGCAGAATGGAAACCATGGGCAGGAGCGATTTGTCGCAGAAGCCGCTCAACTCGATGGAGGTAAAGCCCCGCTTCACGCCGAGGAAGATCAGGGAAGCCACGGCGGAAATAAACAGGGCGATCACAGGATGGCCCAAAAATTCCACCAGAGGCATGTAGGCCGCATCCTTGCTGGAGGAGAATTCCACCACGGTCTTGCCGATCATCAGGATCAGCGGCAGCAGGGTCAGCAGCAGGGTTCCGCCAAAGTTGGGCAGGTCGCGACCATCCTTGCTGATAACGGTGGTAACGGCCCCTTCAGGCAGCGGCACAATGATGCGCTTGCAGATGTACTTGGCAAAGATGGGGCCGCCGATGATGGCGCCGGGCACCACCAGGATGAGGCCGTAAATGATCACCTTGCCCACATCGGCGTTCAGTTCCTTGGCAATGGCCATGGCGGCGGGATGCGGCGGCACAACGCAGTGCACAACCAGCAAGCCCGTATAGAGAGAAAGAGCCACCAGAAGGATGGAGAGCTTGGATTCCTTGGAAATGGAGAAGGCCAGGGGCATCAGGAGCACCATGCCCACTTGGGCAAACACGGGGATGCCGCAGATGTAGCCGATGATGAGCATGGCCCAGTAGGCCTTGGTCTGGCCAAAAACGTCAATAAGCGATTTGGCAAGCCGCTGCGCGCCGCCCGAAACTTCGAGCATTTTGCCCATGAACGCGCCCAGCGCGAGGATGGGAGCCAGAAAACCCAGGGTATTGCCCATACCCTTTTCAATGGACGAGCCAATGGCCCCCAGGGGCATGCCGCTGGCAATCCCCAAAAAGGCGCAGGCAGCCATAAGCGCCAAAAATGCATGAACCCTGTAACGTACGCACAGCAACACGATGCCGACGATCGTCACGCCAAGAATAATCAGAGCACCCGTTGTTCCCATGTGGTCACCCTCTTTTCAGGATTGCAGCCCATTGTTTGTATATACGAACTTAATACGTAAATACAAACTATACGGACAAACAACCTGCGTCAAGCATCCCCCTGACCCTTTCTTGAAAAAAAATGTTTTTCCGTGCAAAACAATGGGCATGCAAGACCAACAAAAACCAACTGTTCATATGCCGACCCAGCGGGTCATTTCACTTCTTGAAGCCCTGGCTGATGCAGAACACGGCTTCACGCTTACCCAGCTTGCCCAGTACATCGGCAGCAGCAAGGGCACAATTTCGCCCATTCTTGAGACCCTGCAACAGCATGATTTTGTTCGCAGAGACAAACTCTCTGGCCGGTATGAACTGGGCCGGGGCCTGTACCTGTTTTCAGAGGGTTTTCGCACGCAAGATCCCCTTATGGCGCAGGCGCAGGCCTGCATGCGACAGGTGGTGGACGCCTGCGCAGAAATCTGCCAGCTCGGCATTCTCTCCCATACCGAGGTGCTCTACATAGCCAAGGTGGATTCGCGCGAGCCTATCCAGATCATTTCTCGCGTGGGTTCGCGCATGCCCGCCCGTAAAACGGCCTTGGGCAAGGCTTTGCTCAGCCAGTGCAAGAGGGAGGAAGTGGTGGCCCTTTTTGCCGAGGAACTCTGCACCGAACCTTTTGACATGGATGCTTTTCTGGAAGAGCTGCAAGGGGTGCGACAGGGGGCCATTGCCAGAGATATTGGCGAAATCAACCCGCAGCTGCATTGCTATGCCGTGCCCGTTACCTTTGCCGGACGCGTGGATTGCGCCATGAGCGTCTCCCTGCCCGCCTTTCGCGACACGCCGGAGAAACACCGACAGGTTGAAAACGAACTGCGCAAGGCTGCGGCAAAACTTGAGCAGTTCATGGACGAAACGCACGAATGTTTCTGCCCGTGATGGCAGGCAGAAAAAAGAGTGGCTGAAATCAGATTTCCGGCCAGCGCATACAAAAAGTCCTGCCAGTAAGGCAGGACTTTTTTGTACGCGCAACACCCTGCTACATAAAGGAACTCCAGAGCATTTTTGAACCTACCAGAAAGAGCAGGACAGCAAAAATCTTTTTGAGCTTGTCCACCGGCAGGGAGTGAGCCAGCCGCGCTCCCAGCGGGGCCGTAATCACGCTTACAACAATAATGCCCAAAAATGCCGGAATATACACGTAACCAATGTGCGGGCCGGGGATTCCTGTCGCATTCCAGCCGTTGATTACGTATCCAGCGGTGCCAGCCAGCGCCAGCGGCAAGCCCACCGCCGCCGCTGTGGCAATGGCGGCCAGCATGGTCTGATTGCACCAGGAAAGAAAGGGCACCGTCATGGTGCCGCCGCCAATTCCCGCAAGAGCGGAGAACACCCCTATACCGCTACCGGCAGCAAAGGTCCCGGCGGTACCGGGCAGATCGCGTGCGCCCTTCGGCTTGATGTTCATCAGCATCTGTATGGCTACATAGTAGAGAAAACACCCAAAAAAGACCTTGAGAAACAAGGTGGAAAGGGACGAGGCAATCCACGTACCCAAGTAGGTACCAATGATGATGCCAGGGGTCAGCTTCCAGAAAATGCTGTAGTTGATGGTTTTCCTCTTGTGGTGAGCGCGCATGCTCGACATGGAGGTAAAAATCATGGTCGCCATGGAGGTGCCCAGGGCAATATGCTGCAAGTGCTGGATGGGAAAATGCTGCAGCTCAAACGCAGTGTTGAGCATGGGCACGATAACCAGACCGCCCCCGATGCCGAGCAATCCGGCAAGCATGCCGGCAATCGCACCAAGGCAGATATATATCAGATACGTTGTGATCATGGTAAGACCTATGAACTACAGGTTGATGAAGTCAGACGCGCCACCACACTTGCTCGGCATTCCCCAAACTGCCGATGCCAATAATTGCTGCGCTACGCTCAGGCATGCTCGGCACTGTTTCAAGCGATTGATCCTCACCCCCCTGCACCCAATCTACTTGCGGGAAAAAATGATCTGTTTCACGTCCTCAAGGTGTCGGCGCATGGCGTTTTCAGCTTCTGTTGCGCACCCCTGAAGGATAGCCGTCACAATGCTGCGGTGTGCGGCAAGTGATGCCTTCTGACGCAGTGGAGACTGCACGCTTTCCTCGCGGCTGCGGGCAAAGCCCTCATGCAGGGCAGAGACCATTTCAAGCAGTACAGGATTACCAGATGCCTCCGCCAGAGCATGGTGAAACTTGAGGTCAAAATCCCCCCAGGCACTGTTGGCCTGCGTGGCCTGTTCCTGAGTGGTGAGCAGGGCTTCAAGGCTGGCCTTTGCCTCCGGCGTTCCATTGCGGGCTGCAAGCGCTGCAATCTCTGGCTCAAGCATCATGCGCACCGCAAAAACGTCTTCCAAGGAGTACTTGCCGGACAGCACCGCACCAATAAGCGTGGCATCCGGGCGCTCCTGCACAAAGGTCCCCGCCCCCTGGCGACTTTCCAGCAGCCCGGATTCCGCAAGGATTCTGATCCCCTCGCGCACCGATGCCCGCGATGCCTGAAACTGCTCCGCCAGTTTGCGTTCAGCGGGCAGCCTGTCCCCAGGTTGCAAACCGCCATCGTTAATCATTGCCCTGAGCCGGGTAACGACCTCTTCTGAAACGGCTTTTCGTTGAACTGACCTTGTTTGCACTTCGACCTCCAAATTGGTCTGACCAATTTCTATATCTGCTGCGTTTGCCGGTCAACAATAAAAACACGCAGCCCCAAACTATCCGCCGTTAGCACAAGCCACAGAAACAAGGGGCAAACTGCAAGGCACCCCAGTCTCCACCTGCCGCAGACAGACAATAAAAAACCCCCCTCCGAAATTCGAAGGGGGGTCGGCATTCAGCAATATCAGCGAACTACTGCGTCATAAAGGCGTGCATGGTCACAAGCGTGTCCATGTGCGCGGCAGAAAAATGGCTCATGGCGCGGTCGGTATCCGCCCCGGCCTTGACGGCCATTTCAAGCTCAAGCGCAGCGGCGGCCAGCGCCTTGGCCCCCAGATTGGCGGCTGCTCCCTTGGTGCTGTGCACAAGATTGCGGGCTTCTTCCATGTTGCCGCTCTTCAGGGCCTGAGACACCTTTGACGGGGTGTCGCGCTCCGTTTCAATAAACTTGGCAAGCAGCTTGACGTACATGTCGCGCTTGTTGAGCACCCTGGCAATGGCTTCCTTCCAATCCAAAACTTCCTCGGTCATGTTGTCCTTCTTGGCGCAGGTTAAGAAAAAGCGGCAAGCCGCTTGCAGTAATAACGCGGTCGGCATCCCCAAACCCGGATAAGCCGCAAATACCCCCTGGCGGCGCACCCGGCAGGCTGGCGATACATGCCGTAACGGCGTCAGTCTGCTGGGCGAATACTGCCAGCAACAAATTACCCTGACAAGGACTTTATGCGCCAAACACAAACACAGCTAATCGAGAATGATTTCAAGGTATTTGTAGCTGCCTTCAGAGGCATTGCAGCGATTTGCGCTTCTCAAAGAATGCTGTTGGCTCGTGGACGCTAGTAGGTCAGGTTTTCTGGCAGCACACAAAAATCCGCAGGCCCGCCCTTTTCCAGCCGCCCTGCCCCGCAGCCCAGCAGATTCAGGGCGGCAGCGCCGTTAACCGTCAGCATGCGCACCAGGGCTTCCGGCGGCACGTCCATTGTTTCGCGCAGCCACACCGCCTCTTTGCGCACGTCCAGATCGCGGTTGGAGGTCAGCCCGTCCGTGCCAAGGCACAGCAGAGCGCCGCTTTCCATAAGCTCGCGCACGGGCGGTACCCCTACGCCAAGATTGCGGTTCGAGCGGGGGCACAGGCACAGGGCCGCCCCGCTGGCTGCCAGCACTTCCACTTCCTGCGCGTCGAGCTGCACGCCGTGCACGGCCAGAGTGCCGGGGCCGAGCAGGCCCAGCTTCACCGCATAGGCCAGCGGGCGCAAACCCGGCGCAGACCAGTCCGGCGGCAGCACAACCCCGGCGTACAGATCGCGCAAAGGCCCGCTGCCCGATGTGAGCAGCTGGGTTTCTTCTGACGATTCCGCAAGGTGGAAGGAAAAAACGCGCCCCATGCGGGAGCAGTCCTGCCGCGCGGCGCTGAGTATTTCCGGCCCGGTGGAATACAGGGCATGCCCGCCGGGAGCGCAACGGGCCATGAGAAAGGGATCATCAGCCAGAGCCTGACGGCAGCGCGGCGGCCAGGGGCGTTCACCATCGGCAAAGGGCGCGCCAAAGCCAAACCATTCGCAAAAATGGCTTGCGGTCAGCCCCGCCTCATTGCAGGCCGCATCGGCCAGAACCGTGCCGCCGGGCAGGGAGCCAGTGATGTTGCCCACATACAGCGTGCCGTACAGGGCCAGTGCAGTGCAGGCGCTTTCCACGGCATCCGCCTGCGGGGCAGCGCCAAGCAGGGGGATGAGGCTTTGCAGCCAGGCGGTGAAGCCGCGCCCCCAGCGGGTTTTCTCCGCCAGGTGTGAAAGTTCCAGATGCGTGTGCGCGTTGACGCAGGCAGGCGCAAGGCAGACAGCGCCCACGTCGCGCACCAGCGTACCTGCGGGCAGTTTGGCCTGCGACCACGGCAGAACATCCTCCACCAGCCCGCCGCGCACCAGCAGCACGCCGTTGTCGATCTTTTTCAGCGGGGCAAAAAGGCGGGCGGCCCGGGCAGGGCCTTCGCCGCCAAGGGTCAGAATGCTCTTGGCCCTGATGGCCAGCAAGGCCTCCGACGGCTCGTCAGATTCAGGAAATTCCGTGGCTTCCGGGTTCATGGGGCCTCCGCCGTCAACGGCTTCTGCGGGCAAACTGCCCACCCGACACATAGAACGTGTTTTCCACAATGAACAGGGCGCGCGGATCAATGCTGAACACCAGATTCTCCAGCCGCTTGAGCGCCACATTGTTGGTGACGGTGAGCAGAATTTCGCGATCCGAGCCGGAGTAGGCCCCCTTGCCGCGCATAAGCGTAGCGCCAAAGCGCTCTGTCACCAAAATGGCCTCGCTGATTTCTTCACCGTGGTCAGAAATGATCATCACAAGCTTGCGGCGGTTGAACAGGCCCAGCACATATTCCAGCGTACTGGCCGAAATGAACATCATCAGCATGGAAGCAACAATAAGATCCAGCGACATATGCGAGGACGCCGTGAGAAACAGCAGGGAATTGAACAGAAAATTGAATTGCCCGATGGGCACGTTCCAGCGTTCCTTGAGCAGCACGGCAACCACATCCATGCCGCCGCTGCTGCCAAGCGTGCGCAGCATGATGCCGCAGGCTGCGCCGTGCAGCACCCCGCCCACCACGGTGGCGTACACTTCGTTGGTGATAGGGATTTCAAAGGTGATAAAAAAACTGCACAACGTGGTGCAAAGGGTTCCGTAAGCCGTGTAGAGCAAAAAACGTTTGCCCACGCAGAACCAGCCAAAAGCGTACACAGGCACGCACAGCAGGGAATACCAGACCAGCGGCGTCAGCGTGCCTGTCCAGTAATTGACCAGCAGGCTCACGCCCATGACCCCCCCGGAAAGGAAGCCATGGGGCGCGGCCACGCTCTGAATGCATATGGCCACAAGAACCGACCCCAGCGTAAGCCAGAGCAGGTTCCAGACCACCGATTCGGTCAGAGACTTGTTGTATGACTGAAGCTTCATAGGTCTATATTACAACAAGCCCCAGATCATCTTCAAGGCCACAAGGATCAAAAAACAGGCAAAACCTTTCTTGAGCTTGTCGGCGGGCAAGGCATGCGAAAGCTTTGCGCCAAGCGGGGCGGTCATAAAACTGGCAGTGGCAATGCCCAGCAGCGCCCACAGGTTCACAAAGCCAAGCGACATGGCGGGCAGATCAGGCCTGCCCCAGCCGCCCACAATAAAGCCCAGCGTACCCGCCACGGCAATGGGAAAACCAATGGCGGCGGAGGTGCCCACGGCATGGTGCAGCGGCACGTTGCAAAAGGTCATGAACGGCACGGAAAGCGTACCGCCGCCGATACCAACAAAGCTCGACACGAGGCCGATGATGCCGCCCACGCCGGCGGTTCCCATCTTGCCGGGCAGATCACGGCTGGCCGGGGGCCGGTAGTTGGAGAGCATCTGCGCCGACACAAAGAGGATAAAGCAGATAAAAAATATCTTCAGGAACATGGTGGGCATGTGGGTGGCAACAAGCCCGCCGAAGAACGTACCCACAAGAATGCCGGGGGTAATGGCCTTGAAAATATCCCAGTGCACGGCGCCACGGGCATTATGCGCCCGCGCGCTGGAGATGGAGGTGATCATGATGCTGGCAAGCGAAGTGCCGAGCGCCATCTGCTGCACATACTGCGCGGGAACACCCACTGTGGGAAAAATGGCAACCATCAGGGGCACCAGAACAATACCGCCGCCAACACCCAAAAGCCCGGCCAGAACACCGGCCACTGCCCCGCACAAGACGTAGGCCACAAGAGACACAAGCATGTGGTTCTCCTCGCTGAAGATACTTACAGCCGCGCCGCAAAAACGTCTGCATCGGTGCGCGGTACGCCCTACAACTAGACAATGCCCCTGCAAGCGTCAACCGACTTTTTGCTTTACAAAGCGCCCAAGCGCGCCTACATTTGGTACTTATGAAGACCAACGCCCGTTTGCGCAATTTCCTATGGCAGGGCAAGCACAGCGCCCCCGGCCACCCTGATTTTTTTCGCATTTGCAGGCGTTTTTCGTATTCCCCCGTTGTATAGCAACGGGGATTTTTTTTGACCTTTTTACCACGCAACGTCATGAATACCGACAATCGCTATCACTGGCCCCACAAAGACCTGCTGGACGTCACCCAACTGAGCGCGGAAGACACCATGCACCTGCTGGACCTGGCCGCCAGCTTTCAGGAAATCAACAGCCGCCCGGTCAAGAAGGTGCCAACCCTCAAGGGCAAGACCGTTGTGCTGTTTTTCGTGGAAAACAGCACCCGCACCAAGACGTCCTTTGACGTGGCGGGCAAACGCCTTTCCGCCGACACCTATTCCCTGGCAAAATCAGGCTCAAGCCTGAACAAGGGCGAAAGCCTCAAGGATACGGGGCTCACCCTCCAGGCCATGGGGCCGGATGTCATTGTCATCCGCCACCCCAGCAGCGGCGCAGCGCGCTTTCTTGCGGAGCTGCTGCCCTGCGGCATTGTCAACGGCGGCGACGGCTGGCACGCCCACCCCACCCAGGCCCTGCTCGACTGCTACAGTCTGCGGCAGGCGTGGCAAAACCGCTTTGCCGGGCGCACCCTGCTGATTCTGGGCGATATTGCCCACAGCCGCGTGGCACGCTCAAACATGCACCTGCTCACCATGCTGGGCGTCAAGGTGCGTCTGTGCGCCCCGCGCACCCTGCTGCCCGCCGGGGTGGATCACTGGCCCGTAGAAATCTATACGGAGCTGGACAAAGCAGTGCGCGATGTGGACGCCGTCATGTGTCTGCGCCTGCAGCTTGAGCGCCAGCAGGCGGGCCTCTTGCCCGACCTTGCGGAATATTCCCGCCGTTTTTGCCTTGGCTCCAGCCAGCTGGCCCTTGCCGCGCCCGAAGCCAAGGTTTTGCATCCCGGCCCCATGAACCGTGGGCTTGAAATTTCCAATGACATAGCAGACGCCCCCGCGAGCCTGGTGCTGAATCAGGTGGCCGCAGGCGTCGCCACGCGCATGGCCGTGCTCTATCTGCTGGCCACGCGTAACGATGGAGCACGCGCATGAGCCTCTTGATAAAGAACGCACGCCACCTTGAAGCCCCGGTAGACCTGCTGGTGCGGCACGGCAAAATTGTCACCATGACCCCGGCTGGCCACCACACCTACGACAGCCGCGAAGTTTTTGACGCCAGGGGCCTTGTGCTCATGCCCAGCTGCATTGACGCCCATGTGCACCTGCGCGAACCTGGCTTTGAATACAAGGAAGACATCGCCTCCGGCCTTGAGGCCGCTGCGCGGGGCGGCTTTGGCGCAGTGATGTGCATGGCCAACACCAAGCCTGTCAACGACACGGCCAGCATCACGCGCGCCATGCTCGACAGCGCCCGCAAAAGCCACCCCAACGGCCCGCGCCTTCACCCCATTGCCGCCGCCACCGTGGGCCTCAAGGGCGAAGAAATGGCTCCCCTGGCGGAACTCAAGGAAGCGGGCTGCGTGGCTGTTTCCAACGATGGCCGCCCGCTGGACAACGCGGAGCTTGTGCGGCGCATCATGGAATACGGCGCAGACCTCAATATGGTGCTCATAGACCACTGCGAAGATCCGCAACTGGCGAAGGGCTGGCGCATGCACGAAGGCGTGACCAGCGGCCTGCTGGGCGTCAAAGGACAGCCCGCCGCTGGCGAGGCCAATCAGGCCATGCGCGACATAATGCTGGCCGAATACCTTGGCGTGCCCGTGCATATCGCCCATGTTTCCGCAGCGCTGACAGTTGACTGCATCGCCTGGGGCAAGGCGCGCGGCATCAAGGTGACCGCCGAAACCTGCCCCCACTATCTGCTGCTGGATGAAACCGCCCTGGAGGGCTACAACACCCAGGCCAAGGTCAGCCCGCCCCTGCGCACCGCCGCAGACCGCGAGGCCTTGCGCCGCGCCGTGAAAAACGGCACCATCGACATACTCGCCACAGACCACGCCCCCCACGCCGCCCACGAAAAAGAAGGCACACTGGACGATGCCATGTGCGGCTTTACCGGGCTTGATCTGGCTGTCAGCCTCACCTGGGGTCTGGTGGCCGAAGGCGTGCTGACAGAGGCCGATGTGCACCGGCTGTGGAGCCGCCGCCCGGCAGAGATTTTCAACCTGCCCTGCAACGGCTTTACCCCCGGCGATCCAGCAGATTTCTTCCTGCTTGACCCGGACGAAACATGGGTTCCCGGGCCGGAAAACCTCTACTCCAAAAGCTGCAACACGCCATTTCTGGGTCAGACCCTGCGCGGCAGGGTCAAGCACCACTGGATAGACGGCATGCAGCTGTTCTGATGCCCTGCGGGGATCATTACAGGGGGTTTTATGTACCGCATTCTGCACGATCAGGAGCTGTTCCGCTGCCAGTGCCTCATCAATGGGCACTGGCGCGATGCGGCCGACAAAAGCGTTATTGAAGTCATTAATCCCGCCAATGGCAAGCAGTTGGGCACCGTGCCCAACTGCGGCGAGGCCGAAACCCGCGAGGCCATTGAGGCCGCGCAGGCGGCCTTTGCTGTGTGGAGCGCACGGACGCCTCTGGAACGCGGCGCTCTGCTCCACGCCTGGGAACGCGCCATTGCCGAAAATATTGAGGATCTGGCCCGCCTGCTCACCCTTGAAGAAGGCAAGCCTCTGGCCGAGGCCAGAGCAGAGATACTTCAGGGCGCATCCTACTTTCCCTGGTTTGCGGAAGAAGCCCGCCGCTTCAGCGGCGAGGTCACGCCCGTATACCGCCACGGGGTGCAGGCCCTCACCCGTCACGCTCCCGTAGGCGTGGCGGCGGCCATCACGCCGTGGAACTTCCCCATGTCCATGATCCCCCGCAAGGTGGCCCCCGCGCTGGCGGCAGGCTGCACCATGGTGGTCAAGCCCGCCAGCGCCACGCCTTACAGCGCGCTGGCAATGGCGGAACTGGCCGTGCGGGTGGGCATCCCCGCCGGGGTTTTCAACGTTGTTACGGGCAGCGCGCGGCGCATCGGCAACGAGATCACCTCCAACCCGCTGGTGCGCAAGCTCAGCTTTACCGGCTCAACGGCGGTGGGTCTGCAACTGGCAACCCAGTGCGGGCCAACCCTCAAACGCACTTCCATGGAGCTTGGCGGCAACGCGCCCTTCATTGTGTTTGACGATGCGGACATGGACAAGGCCGTGACCATGGCCATGGCCTGCAAGTTCCGCAATGCCGGGCAAACCTGCATCTGCGCCAACCGTTTTCTGGTGCAGAACGGCGTGGTGGAGACCTTCGTCACCAATCTGCTCGATCACATAAGCGACATGCGCGTTGGCGACGGCCTCAAGCCGGAAACCGACATGGGCCCGCTTATCAATGCCGATGCTGTGGCCCACACGGATGCTCTGGTAAAAGACGCTGTGGAAAAAGGCGCGCAACTGCTGTTTGGCGGCAAGCCGCACAGCCTTGGCGGTAATTTTTACGAACCAACCCTGCTGCTGGGGCTGACCCCGCAGATGCGCATTTTCCGCGAGGAAATCTTCGGCCCGGTGGCTGCCGTCATGACTTTTGACGATGAAGAAGAAGCTATTTCCCTTGCCAACGATACGGAATTCGGCCTTGCCTCATACATCTGCACACGCGATATGCCGCGCATCTGGCGGCTGTTCAACAAGTTGCAGTACGGCATGGCCGGCTTTAACGATGCGGGGCTTGCTGCCGCCGAAACACCCTTTGGCGGCGTGAAATTCAGCGGCATTGGCCGGGAAGGCAGCCGCGAGGGACTACAGGAATACATGGAAACCCACTATGCCCTGTTGGGCGGGCTGAACTGACGCGCCCGTAAGGAGTGTTCTTATGCCCGAACGTGAACCAGTCGCAGCCGGGCGTTTCTATCCTGCTTCGCCCGATGAGCTGCAAAAGGAAATCAGGTCATACCTCACGGCTGGAAAGGCCTTGTCGGCGACCGCCCCCATTGACGCCAAGCGCAAGGCGTCCGCCAGCCTGCGCGGCCTTATGCTTCCCCATGCTGGCTACGTATACTGCGGCAAGGTGCTGGGGGCCGCGCTCATGAGCCCATGGAACAAGAGCACAGCCGGTGCCAGCCTGCCGGAGCGGCTCGTGATGCTCTGCCCCAACCACACGGGCAGAGGCACACCCCTCGGCGTGTGGCCGGATGGTGCGTGGCGCACCCCGCTGGGCAGTGTTGCCGTGGATACGGAACTGGCCGCCAGCCTGTGCGGCCAGGGCGGTTTTGCGCCCGACCTGCAGGCGCACCTTGGCGAACATTCCATAGAAGTTCTGCTGCCTTTTCTGCAATGCGTACCGCCGCAGGGAACGCCCGGCGCGACCCGCCGCATCACCCCGGTGTGCGTGGGCACCATGCAGCACAAAACCTTGCAGGATGCGGGGCTTGCGCTGGCGGAGGTCATCCGCCAGTACGAAAACAAGGGGGAACGGATCGGCGTCATCGTCAGTTCCGACATGAACCATTACGAAGATCAGGAAACCACCATGCGCAAGGATGCCTTCGCCCTTTCGCAAGCGCTGGCCTGCGACCCGGAAGGCCTGCTCACCATGGTGCAGCGTGAAAAAATCACCATGTGCGGGGCGGCCCCCATGGCCCTGGCCCTGTTTGCCGCCCGCGCCCTGGGCGAACCGTGGGCAGAACTGTGCCTCTACGACACTTCGGCCACGGCCTCGGGTGATACCCGCAAGGTGGTGGGCTATGCCGCTCTGCGCTTTGGCCTTGCCTGAGGGCATTGCATGACGCCCCGGCACTAATACCTCTTGCCCGCCGGGCAATCTGCTGCGCGGCAGCGGGGAACAAAACCCTGCTGCCGCGCGGTGTTGCGTGATCCGGACTGTACATTTTTTACCATATCCGACATATGCCGCATACCCGGCAAAGGCGCGCCAGCACTTGAACAGCGCCGCCGCGCCTCGTCACGCTCCAATAAAGACAGGCATCTGAATGCGCCGCATCTCTGGACAGGGGGTGGCAAGTTTGCCACTATGCGGCATCACAAAACCAAGGGGATTACCATGGAAGTGTGCATCGCGTATCTGCGTGGCAAACCGATCATGCTGGAGCTGCGGGACGGCATCGCCTATCTCGACAACGAGCCCCAGCCCATCAAATATCTCGACGAAGCAAAACTCCAGGAATTCAGCGATTCCATCCGGGCCATTCCGTATTCCGCTGATCCTGGCTATGAAGCGCTGGTCAATTCCAAGCGCGCGGCCTTTATTGTCACCCTGATTGGCAGCGCCGTGGGCGAGGAATGCGTTTCCAGGCTGACCCATATTCTGGATCACGTGCATTACGATGTGCTGGAGTATCTGGGCGAAACCGGAGAAGAAGATGCTTGAAATCCGTGACCTGCATGTTTCGGTCAAGGGCACGCCCGTGCTCAAGGGCATTGATCTGCACATCCGCCCTGGCGAAACATTCATTCTCTTTGGCCCCAACGGCTCCGGCAAAACCACCCTGCTCATGACCCTCATGGGCTTTGCGGGGTATGAGGTCACGCAGGGCCAGATTATCTACAAGGGCACAGACATCACCCACGCGCCCATGTACGAGCGTGCGCGCCTCGGCATTGGCATGTCGTTCCAGCGGCCCCCCACCATCCACGGCCTGCCCACGGGCAAGCTGGTGGAATTGTGCGGGCGCGGACGCAATATGGATATTGAGGACATGGCCCGCAAGGTGCATTTTGACCATTTTCTCAAACGCGATGTGAACGCGGGCTTTTCCGGCGGCGAGATCAAGCGCTCCGAACTGCTGCAACTCATGGCCCAGAAGCCCGACCTGCTGCTCTTTGACGAGCCGGAATCCGGCGTTGACCTTGAAAACATGGCGCTTGTGGGCAAAACCGTGCGCTACCTGCTGGACGGCACGCCCGAACGATGTTGCGCCACGCTGCGGCAGCGGGAGAAGGTGCGCTCCACCAGCGGTCTTATCATCACCCACACCGGACATATTCTCGAATACGTCAATGCCCACCGGGGGCAGGTCATGTACCAGGGCAAGCTGTGTTGCGAGGCGCGGCCCCGCGAAATTCTGGATCACATTGCTACCCACGGCTATCAGGAATGTCTGCGCTGCCTCACCGGCGACATGCTTGGCAAAATTGCGGAGGCGCCCCTTAAATGAGTTCTGTCAATCTTTCCCGCTTTCAGTTCAGCGGCGGCGAAAACGCCGCGCCCATTGAAAACCTCGCCGCCCTCCCCCGCGAGGATCAGGAACGCCTGGTGCTGGCTGGCATCGATGTGAACGACAGCACCGCCAGCGGTGCGTTCATGCAGCTCAACCATGCTGGCGTGCACTGCGAAACGCGCCATGAAGGCCTCGACCTCATGGACATCTGCACGGCGCTGAAAAAGTTCGACGGCCTGCCCCAGTATTTCTGGAAGCTGCTGAATCCTGAAAAGGACGAATTCACGCGCATGGCGCAGGAGCACTGCAACGGCGGTTACTTTGTGCGGGCGCGCAAGGGCGTCAAAATCGCCCAGCCCGTGCAGTCGTGCATGTTCATCAAGGGGCATGGCGCGGGTCAGAGCATCCACAATATCGTGATTGTCGAAGAAGGCGCGGAACTGCACATTCTTGGCGGCTGCGCCACTGCGCACGATGCCAACGATGCCGCCCATCTGGGCGTGACCGAATATTATGTGGAAAAAGGCGGCAAGCTCACCTTTACCATGATCCACAACTGGGGCAGCAGCACCACGGTGCGCCCCCGCTCCGCCGGGATTGTTGAAGCCGGGGGCGAGTTCCAGAACAACTACATTCTGCTCAAGCCCGTGGGCGACCTGCAAATGTACCCCACCATGACCCTGGCTGGTTCCGGAGCCGTGGCCCGCTTCAATTCCGTTGTGGTGGCTCCCACCGGCTCCCATGTGGACTGCGGCAACCGCATTGACCTTGCGGCCCCCGATACGCGCGGCGAAATCATCTCGCGCGTGGTCACCACGGGCGGCACGGTCATCAACCGTGGCTTTATCGGCGCTTCCGCCGCTCCCGCCAAGGGGCACCTCGAATGCAAGGGGCTGATTCTTGGCGGCGGGCGCATGCACGCCATCCCCGAGCTGGACAGCAATCAGGACGGCGTGGAGCTTTCGCACGAGGCAGCGGTGGGCAAGATCGCGCAGGAGGAAATTGAATACCTCATGGCGCGCGGTCTGGACGAAGACGAAGCCGCCGCCACCATTGTGCGGGGCTTTTTGAACGTGGACATCATGGGCCTGCCCGCCCCGCTGAAAAAGGCCATGGACGAGCAGATTTCCTTGCTGGAAGCGGGCAACGCCATGTAGCAAGGGCAGGTTTTGCGGCCCGCCCAACGCTGCCCGATACGCGCACTTGACCGAAGCCAGCCTTGCAGCTATATTTCCCCTCCTTGGGGCCTATAGCTCAGTTGGTAGAGCCTCCGGCTCATAACCGGCCCGTCCCAGGTTCAAGTCCTGGTGGGCCCACCAAGAACTGTTCAGACAAAGACCGCCGAAGTTGCACAACTTCGGCGGTCTTTGCGTTTTGCGGCCCAAAACGGTTCTTTCCATTTCGCGTGGGTTCGTTGGCAGCGGTATGGTTATTGGGGCAATATATAGGGGGGCTAGCCCACAGCGGAAACTGTTGCCCCAATGCCTATTTCTGACCCCACCCTGCAAAGGCCCGCCCACGCCGCCCTGCTACTAACTCGCAGTAATTCTAAAATTTGAACTTTTGCGCCCAATACCGTACAAAACCAATATTTCCTATTGAGAAAACCCCTGAAATTCATAGAGTGCATCCCAGTGAACCACCGTGACAGCCCTGCAAAAATTTCTTTGAAGCGGCCTCGTGGGATGCGCATGGTGGCATAGAACAGCCCGTCTGCCTAGTTTGATTTGAGGCCCAACCAAGAGTGAGTACTTGTCATGGCAATTCCTGATTTCCAAAGTTTCATGCTGCCTGTATTGCGTCTGGCTGCCAACGGCTCGTTGAGAACAGCGGAAGCCATCGCTCAAGTTTCTGACGCATTCAACCTGTCCGTTGCAGACAGGCAGGAAATGCTGGCTAGCGGCAGGCAGACCAGAGTTGCAAACAGAATTTACTGGGCTTTCGTCCACCTCACCAAGGCGGGGCTGTTACGGCGTGAGGCACGCGGTGTTTATGACATCACAGCAGAGGGGCAACAGGCCCTGCAGGAAGCCCCCCAGCGTATTGATATAAACTTTTTGATGGCCCGCTCTGAAAACTATCGCCAGTTCCGCAGTGCCTCCAGCGCACCAGAAGCTGACAATGAAACTGGGGAACAGCAGACTCCCCCCACTTCCGAAGAGGAAACCCCCGAAGAACGTGTTGAAGCCGCATTTGCAGAGCTTAACGGGGCACTGCGATCTGACCTTCAGGAACGCCTGCAAGCAATGCACGATGCAGACTTTGAACGGTTGATTGTCAAGCTGATGCTTGGCCTTGGGTATGGCGCGGGTGGCCTTGGCAAAAGGACAGGTGGCTCCGGCGACGGAGCCATAGACGGCATCATTACAGAAGATGTGCTTGGTTTGGATGTGATCTTTCTGCAAGCTAAGCGCTACGGTCAAGATTCTCCCGTCGGGCCGGATAAAATCCGCGAATTCGCAGGAGCAATGGACGCGCACGGCATCACCAAGGGCGTATTTGTTACTACAAGCCGCTATACAAAAGCGGCCCGCGAATACTCTGAACGCAGCCACAAGCGCCTGCGCCTTATTGATGGGCACGAGCTGGCAGGCCTTATGGTGCAGCACGGTATCGGGGTTAGAAGTTACAGAACGCTGGAACTGAAAAGACTCGACGTTGATTTTTTTGAGGAGCTTGGAGAGTAAAATCAGAACTGGCTAATATTTGTTGAACAACGCTCAACTGAAATTCATTATACTCTGATGGTTAATTTGGTGATACCGTGAACAAGCAGCAATTAGCGTCAAAGATTTGGGAATCCGCAAACAAAATGCGTTCCAAAATTGAGGCGAATGAATACAAAGACTATATTCTTGGATTCATCTTCTACAAATATCTTTCAGATACTGAAGTCAAATACGTCCGCAACGTTCTGAAGGGCACTACGGAAGAGCTCAAGGCCCTGTCGGAAGACGACGCCGTTACCGTCAAGACCATCCAGCAGAACCTAGGCTACTTCATCTCCTACGAAAACCTGTTCTCCACATGGCTTGAAATGGGCAGGGACTTTGACGTGTCCAACGTCCGCGATGCGCTCTCCGCCTTCAGCCGTCTCATTAACCCCACGCACAAAAAAGTTTTTGACCGCATTCTTGATACACTGCAAACCGGGCTTTCCAAACTTGGCGACAGTTCCGGCACGCAGACCAGATCCATCAGCAATCTCATTCAGCTGATTGACGTCATCCCCATGGACGGCAGGCAGGACTACGACGTTTTAGGGTTCATATACGAATACCTCATCAGCATGTTTGCCGCCAATGCCGGCAAAAAGGCGGGCGAGTTCTACACGCCTCACGAGGTTTCGCTGCTCATGTCCGAAATCGTCGCCGACCATTTGAAAGACCGCAAGGAAATCAAAATTTACGACCCCACCAGCGGTTCCGGCTCACTGCTTATCAACATTGGTAAATCAGTGGCCAAGCACATCGCCAGCGAAAACAACATCAAATACTACGCGCAAGAGCTGAAAGAAAATACCTACAACCTCACGCGCATGAACCTTGTGATGCGCGGCATTCTGCCAGACAACATCGTCACCAGAAACGGCGACACCCTTGAAGACGACTGGCCGTATTTTGACGATAGCGACCCCATAGGCTCGTACAATCCGCTCTATGTGGATGCCGTGGTATCCAACCCCCCGTACTCTCAGGCGTGGGAACCTGCCCATAAGGATGCGGACGCCCGTTTTGCCGCCTTTGGGCTGGCTCCCAAAACCAAGGCCGATTTCGCCTTTCTGCTTCACGACCTCTTTCATCTGAAGCCAGACGGCATAATGACCATCGTGCTGCCGCACGGCGTTCTGTTCCGTGGCGGCGAGGAAGGCGCGATCCGCAAGAACCTTATTGAGCAAAACCACATCGACACCATTATCGGCCTGCCCGCCAACATCTTTTTTGGCACAGGCATACCGACAATTATCATGGTGTTGAAAAAGACGCGGGCAAGCACAGACGTGCTTGTCATCGACGCTTCCAAAGGCTTTGCCAAGGTCGGCAAAAACAACGTTCTGCGCGCCTCGGACATCAAAAAAATTGCAGATACCGTAACCCAACGCACAAACGTGGATAAGTTCTCGCGTCTGGTCAGTCAGCAAGAGATTCGCGACAACGAATATAATCTCAATATTCCCCGCTAGGTCGATTCATCAGACAGTGCCGAAACGTGGGACATTTACGCCTCCATGTTCGGCGGCATACCCATGAACGAGATAGCGTCGCTGGATGCGTACTGGCAGACCTTTGGCGGCCTGAAAGAAGCGCTGTTCGCCCACAACGGCACCCCCTACGCAACACTTGCGGTGGAGGACGTGGCGACTGCCATACATGGCAATGCGGCAGTACTCGCCTGGCAGCAACAATACGCTGGGGCTTTCGCAGACTTTGCCGCACACCTCAAAGCCGAACTTATCGACAACTGGGCAACGCTCAACATCGGCAAACAGGAATCTGCCATTGCGGATGCAATATTCCAGCGGCTTGAGCAGATCGCCCTTGTGGACAGGTACAGTGCCTACCAGGCCCTTGACGACGAGTGGACAAAAATCGCCGTGGATCTGGAAATTCTGCAAACCGAGGGCTTCGACGCTGCAAAAAAGGTCGATCCCAACATTGTGCTGAAGAAAAAGGACGGCAAGGACACTGAAGTGCAGGATGGCTGGGTCGGGCACGTCATTCCTTTTGAACAGGTGCAGCTTACCTTGCTGCACGCGCAGCACGATGCCCTGAAGCAGAAGGAAGAACGCCTTGCGGAAATTCAGTCCACCTACGACGAGATTCTTGATTCCCTGTCAGAGGAAGACAAGGACAGCGCCTTTGTTAGTGAGGCCAAGGACGCTTTTGTCGTTGCGGAGGTAGGCAAACAGGTCAAACAGTTGTTTGGCACCCTTGCAAAGGCCAAAACAGCTGTGCTTGCCTATGATGAAGATTCACTAGAACGCAAGCTCGTGCAGGTTCAGGAACTGGTAGACAAGGAAAAAAGCCTGAAAAAGCAGGTCAAGGCCGACGCGGACGCCTTGCACCTTGCTACCAAGGCCGCCATTGAGGGTCTGACAGATGCGCAGATTGTTGAAATGCTGGAAGCCAAGTGGATTCAGCCGCTGATTGCCGCGCTGCACAACATACCGGGCAGCATTATTGCCGACCTTGTTTCCCAGGTGCGGGCATTGGCAGAAAAATACGCCACCACTTATGCGGAACTGGCCGGGCAAATCGCGGAAACAAAGTCGTCGCTCGCGACCTTGATCGACGATCTGACAGGCAACGAATACGACATGAAAGGGCTTGGCGAGTTTCAGGCGCTCCTGAAGGGTGAAAGGCATGACTAGCCCCGCCATCCGTTTCGCCGGATTTACTGACGATTGGGAAGAACGGAAGCTGGGCGACTTGGTTGAGGTTTCATCTGCGTCGCGAGTTCACAAACACGAATGGACGACGTCGGGCGTGCCTTTTTTTCGGTCGAGTGATGTGGTTTCTGCGTTCAAGGGCGTAGCCAATGAAAGGGCTTTTATCTCACAGAAACTGTTTGAGGAATTAGCAACGAGGTCTGGAAAGGTTCAGGAAGGCGATGTTCTTATTACTGGGGGAGGGTCTATCGGAATCCCTTACAAAGTGCCTAGCAACGCGCCCCTGTACTTCAAAGACGCAGACCTGTTATGGTTAAAGCAGTCTGGAAAACTTGACGGAGATTTCCTTTACACATTTTTTACTGCACCTATTTTTAGAACTTATGTAAAGAGCATAAGCCACATTGGAACAATCGCGCATTATACAATTGAGCAAGTAAAGGAAACACCCATTTTGCTTCCACAAATTGTGGAACAATCTAAAATTGGTACACTTTTTTTCAATCTCGAACGCCTTATCACCCTTCACCAGCGTGAGCATGACAAGTCGGTTAACATCAAGAAAGCCCTGCTTGAAAAAATGTTCCCGAAGGATGGCGAGAACAAGCCCGAAATGCGTTTCGCTGGTTTTACTGACGCATGGGAGTCGCGGAAGATCGGAGACTTGTGTTGTGAATTTCGTAGCGGAGAATTTATTAAGGCATCGGATATTAGCCCATCAGGTGACTACCCCGTGTATGGGGGTAACGGTCTTCGTGGGTATGCAAGTTTCTATAACCACGATGGCGATTTTGCCCTTATTGGACGCCAAGGAGCTTTATGCGGGAATATGCAATTTTCCTGCGGGAAAGCTTATTTTACTGAGCATGCCGTTGCTGTGATGGCGAATAACAGCAATGATACTCTCTTTTTATACTATCTTTTGGAGACAATGAATTTAGGACAGTATTCCGGCCAGTCGGCGCAGCCGGGACTGGCAGTTGGCAAACTTAATGCCCTCGAATCACGAGTGCCGGTAAAAGCTGAGCAGGAAAAAATCAGTGAATTCTTCACCAACCTCGACCGCCTTATCACCCTCCATAAGCGCGAATTGACCAAGCTCCAAAACATCAAAAAAGCCCTGCTTGAAAAAATGTTCGTATAGGGGACTGCACAATGGCGTTCAACAAAGAATCCGAATTTGAAGAAGCCCTCATCAATGTGCTCACCACGCAATACGGATGGGAAGCGGCAGTCATCAAAAACCCCACAGAGCAGCAGCTTATTGAAAACTGGGCTGGTATTCTCTTTAACAACAATCGCAGTGTCGACCGCCTCAACAACCAGCCGCTCACACAGGGCGAAATGCAGCAGATTATCGAGCAAATACAGACCCTCAATACTCCGCTCAAGCTCAACGGCTTTATCAATGGTAAGACCGTATCGATCACGCGCGACAACCCCAATGACGAAGTGCATCTTGGCAAGGAAGTGTCGCTCAAAATCTATGACCGGCAAGAGATCGCCGCAGGCCAGAGCCGCTACCAGATAGCGCAGCAGCCCAAGTTTCCCACGCGCGGCATTTTAAACGACCGCCGGGGCGACATTATGCTGCTCATCAATGGCATGCCGCTTATCCATCTTGAGCTTAAAAAGAGCGGCGTCTCCGTCATGCAAGCCGCCAACCAGATTGAAAAATATTCCCGCGAGGGTGTCTTTAGCGGGCTGTTTTCACTGATGCAGATATTTGTGGCAATGGAGCCTGCGGAATCCCTGTATTTTGCCAACCCCGGCAGGGATGGCAAGTTTAACCCCAATTTTTACTTCCATTGGGCAAATACAAACAACGAGCCGATCAACGACTGGAAGGAAGTAGCAGAAAAACTGCTCTCCATACCAATGGCGCATCAGCTTATCGGCTTTTACACCGTGCCGGACGATTCGGACGGCATCCTCAAGGTCATGCGCAGCTACCAGTACTACGCTGCTAGTGCCATCTCTGACCGCGTTGCAAAAACAAAGTGGGGAGAGAAAAATCAGCGCGGCGGCTACATCTGGCACACCACCGGTTCCGGCAAAACCATGACGAGCTTCAAGTCTGCCCAGCTCATTGCCAACTCCAAGGATGCCGACAAGGTTATCTTTCTTATTGACCGCATCGAACTTGGCACGCAGTCGCTCCAAGATTACCAGGCCTTTGCTGATGACAACGACGAGGTGCAGGCAACAGAGAGCACGTATGAACTTGTCGCCAAATTGAAAAGCAATGCCTCAACCGATACGCTCATCGTCACCTCCATACAAAAGATGAGCAACATCAAGCAAGAAAGGGGCATGAACGCCGCAGACATACGGCAGATGGCCGATAAGCGTATTGTCTTTATCGTAGATGAGGCGCATCGCTCCACCTTTGGCGACATGCTGCATGATGTGAAGCAAAACTTTCCCAACGCGATCTTTTTTGGCTTTACTGGCACGCCCATTCACATCGAAAACCAGATCAAGGGCTGCACAACTGCCGATGTTTTTGGCAACGAACTGCACAGATACAGCATTGCCGACGGCATCCGCGACGAAAACGTGCTCGGCTTTGACCCCTACAAGGTCCTCACTTACAAGGACAAGGACGTGCGCAAGGCTGTTGCGCTTGACAAGGCAAGGGCCGCAACCGAGGAAGAAGCCATTGCCGACCCGCACAAGAGCAGAATCTACTACAGATTCATGAATGACGTTCCCATGGCCGGGCACGTTGGCAAGACCGGCAAATATGTGAAGGGCATTGAAGACTACCTTCCCCAGAGCCAATACACGCGTAACGAGCACACAGAACAGGTTGTGGCGGATATTCTTGAAAACTGGGTGATGCTCTCGCACGCGGGCAAATTCCACGCGCTGTTTGCCACAAGCAGCATACCAGAGGCCATTGCCTATTACCGTCTTTTCAAAAAAAAGAAGCCGGAGCTGAAAATCACGGCCCTCTTTGACCCCAACATCGATAACGGCGACGGGGCGACAACAGCGTTCAAGGAAGCCGGACTGGAAGAAATCATCACCGACTACAACGCTCGTTACAACCAGACCTTTAATCTTGGCACTCACGGCACCTTTAAAAAGGACATAGCGGCGCGCCTTGCCCATAAGGCGCCCCACCAGCGCATAAAGGCAAATGAGCAGATCGACCTGCTGATTGTTGTCGATCAGATGCTCACGGGCTTTGATTCCAAATGGATAAACACACTCTATCTGGACAAAAAGCTGGAATACCAGAACATCATTCAGGCATTCTCGCGCACCAACCGCCTGTTTGGGCATGAAAAACCGTTTGGCACCATTCGTTACTACCGCAAGCCGCACACCATGGAGCAGAATATTGCTCAGGCCGTTAAGCTCTATTCTGGCGACAAGCCTATTGGCCTGTTTGTGCAGAAGCTTCAGACAAACATTGAAACCATGAACAATCTGTTTGAACGCATCAGGCAGGTGTTTGTAGATGCGGGAGTGCCGGACTTTACAAAAAAACCGGCAGACAAAAGCGCTTGCGGCAAGTTCGCCGCGCTCTTCAAGGAGTTCAATGCGGTTCTTGAAGCCGCCAGAATTCAGGGTTTCACCTGGAATAAGCGGGAGTACACCTTTCAGGGTAAACCGGGCGCGAAAAAGACCGTTATCAAAACCATTTTTGACAAGAACGATTATCTCGTGCTTGCCCTGCGCTACAAGGAACTGTGGGGCAGCGACGGCGGCTGCGGTGGCGGCGGCGAAGAGGAAGCCCCTTATGATCTGGACGGGCACCTGACCGAAATTGATACCGGAAAAATTGACGCCGACTACATGAACTCGCGTTTCGCCAAGTACCTTAAGGCGCTGCAAGCAAAAGAAGAAGTTGAGCAGGTCAAAAGCGACCTGCACAAAACCTTTGCCACGCTGACCCAGGACGAACAGAAATATGCGGGCATCTTCCTGCGCGACATAGAACGCGGCGACGTTATTGTGGAAGATGGCAAAACCCTGCGCGACTATATTACAGAGTATCAGGCACGGGCAAAAGCCGACCAGATTCACCATGTTGCGGTTGCGCTTGGCCTGGACGAGGCGAAGCTCAGAGACATGATGGGCCTGAAGCTGACAGAAGCAAATATTAACGAATACGGTCGCTTTGATGCGCTGAAAGCAACTGTTGATATGGAAAAAACCCGCGCATTCTTTGCTGATCAGCAAGGGGCAGCCGTTAGCCTGTTCAAGGCAAATAGTCTGCTCGATGGGTTTCTGCGCAAGTTCCTGCTCGAAGGTGGTTTTGACATAGCGTAGTGCGGTAGCTTTATTGATATTGGTCATTACTCGTGAGGAATTGCCCCGCCAAGTTTTTTTCCTGCCGTGCAAGCTAGAACGGGACACCAATCAATCGCGGCATGATCGACAACTATTCGCGTGCAGCTTCTGCGCACTTACCGTCTTTTGTGCAAATCATATTGCCCTTTACCCCTGTTTGCGCCAATATTACCATAGATTTCATACCGTCGCGCACATGAACCGGAGGGCCGGGTGAAGCCTTTTTTGACCTTGCAATCAGTAGAATCAGTGCTTGAGCATATTCGGGCCTTTCCCCTATTGGGTGAAGAGCGCGTCCAGCTGGACGATGCCCTTGGTCGCAGCTTTGCCCAATGCTTTTCGGCAACAGAAGACCTGCCCGGATTTGACCGCTCTACCGTTGACGGTTTTGCCTGCCGCGCCCGCGATGTTTTTGGCGCGCAGGAGGGCAACCCCGCTCTGGTGGAATGCGTGGCCGACTGCCGCATGGGCGAAGTGCCGGACATCAAGCTTGAAGAGGGGCAGGCCGCGCGCATTCTCACCGGGGGCATGCTGCCGCAGGGCGCGGATTGCGTGGTGATGGTTGAATACTCCCGCCCTGCGGGAGGCAACCTCATTGAGATTACCCGCAGTCAGGCCCCGGGCGACAATGTTATTTTTCGTGATGATGACGCAACCGCAGGAGCCTTGCTGCTGCAAGCCGGGCACCGTCTGCGCCCTCAGGACATCGGCCTGCTGGCGGCTTTTGGCGTGGTGGAGGTGGCGGTACGCCGCAAGCCCCTGGTTGCCGTGCTCTCTACGGGCGACGAAGTTGTTCCCAGCTCCATGACTCCGCCGCCGGGCAAAATCCGCGACATCAACGCTCACAGCATAGCAGCCCTCTGCCGGGAGGCTGGCGCGCAGGCCGTGAGAGCCGGGATTGTCAACGATGACGCTGCCAAGCTCAAAGCAACAGTAACCCAGCTTGCAGAAACACATGACGTTGTGGTGGTTTCCGGCGGTTCCTCCGCTGGCATGCGCGATCACACCGTGGAAATTTTTGAGTCCCTGCCTCAGGCTCAGCTGCTTGTGCACGGAGTCGCCATCAGCCCCGGCAAACCCTTTATTCTGGCCAAGGCCGTAGTCAACGGGCGCACAGTCTGCCTTGTGGGCCTGCCCGGCCATGTCACCAGCGCGCTTGTCTGCGCGCGCGTGTTTCTTGCTCCCTTGCTGGAGCTTCTTCAAGGGCATGCCGATTCCGCAAAACAGCCGCAGATTCCCGCTATACTTACACGTTCTGTAGCTTCCGCACAGGGCAGGCGCGACTATCTGCGCGTGAAACTGCGCCCCCTGCCCTGCCAGCCCCCCACGCGGGCACCGTCAGACAAAGCCCCACAACCGCTATACGAGGCGGAACCCATCATGGGCGCATCGGGCCTTATTTCGGGCATTGCTGCGGCAGACGGCCTCATGGTCTGCCCTGAAAACCGCGAAGGCTATGATGCAGGCGATACCATAATGGTGGAACTTTTCCGCTAAATCAATACGCATCTGGCACTATTGCCGGGAGAATCATCTTGAAGCGCAACACCTATCTGACCCTGCTGCCCCCGGAAGAAGCCCGCTCCAACTGGTTTTCATGCCTTGACGCCAAGGCTTTCGCCCTTGGCGAAGAACGCATCCCTCTGGCGCAGGCCCTGCGCCGCGTACTCAGCAGGCCCGTGGCGGCCCTGCGCTCATCCCCTGCCTTTCATGGCGCAGCAATGGACGGCATTGCCGTACATGCGGAGGATACCTTCACCGCCTCCGCCCGTACCCCTCTGCGTCTCAAAATCGGCGAGCAGGCCCACTGGATCAACACAGGGCACCCCTTGCCTCTGGGCTGCAACGCCGTAGTGATGATGGAGAACATCAACACCGAAACAGAAAAGGATTCTCAAGGCGAATCGCAGTGGGCCGTTATAGAAAAGGCGGCCTTTCCCTGGCAACACGTGCGCAAAATGGGTGAAGACATGGTGGCTACAGAGATCATCCTGCCGCCCGGCACGTGCATTGGCCCCTATGACCTTGGCGCGCTGGCGGCAGGCGGCGCGCTTGAAGTACCGGTATTCCGCCGCCCCCGCGTTTCCATCATCCCCAGCGGGTCGGAAATTGTGCCCCTTGTGGATGCACGAGAGGAAGACCTGCGCGCAGGCCGCGTGCTGCCCGAATTCAATTCACTGATTTTTTCGGCCATGATTACGGAGGCCGGGGGCGAAGCCGCCACCCTGCCTGTGGTTCCTGACGACCCGGAGGCTATCCGCGCGGCCATTGCCAGCGCCATTGCAACTGCCGACATGGTCATTCTCAACGCCGGGTCTTCGGCTGGCAGTCACGATTTTACAGCCCATGTGCTCGGGCAGATGGGCACGGTGGTGACGCATGGCATTTCAGTCATGCCGGGCAAACCCACGGTGCTGGCGGTGGTCAACGGCAAGCCAGTGGTAGGTGTGCCGGGGTATCCGGTTTCTGCGGGCATATCTATGGAAGAATTTGTTCTGCCCCTGCTGGCCCTGTGGCAGAAACGCGCCATGAGCGAGCGGCAGAAGATCACGGCTGTCCCCTGCAATCCCCTGCCCTCGCGCCCCGGCATGGAAGAAAGGCTGCGGGTCAAACTGGGCTGCGTGGGCGATACGGTTGTGGCCGTGCCCCTGCCGCGCGGCGCGGGCACCATAACCAGCCTCAGCCGGGCCGACGGCATTATTCGCATTCCGCGCGACAGCGAAGGCTGCAATGCCGGGGAACCCGTTACTGTGGAGTTACTGCGCCCCGCCACGGCCCTTGCGGGCGCGCTGCTTGCCATCGGCAGCCACGACAACACGCTTGACCTGCTGGACAGCATGCTGCGCAAGGCGCATCCGCAGTTTCGCCTCACCTCGGCCCATGTGGGTTCTCTGGGCGGCATCATGGCGCTCAAGCGCGGGCAGTGCCATCTGGCGGGCAGTCATCTGCTCGACCCGGCAAGCGGCGTATACAACCGCAAAGCCATTGAGGATAATCTGGAAGAACCCACCGTATTGCTGCGTCTGGTAGACAGGGAACAGGGCATTCTGACCGCGCCCGGCAACCCCCTTGGCATCAACAGCATTGAAGACCTCGCCAAACCGGGGGTACGCTTCATCAACCGCCAGCGCGGCAGCGGAACCCGCGTGCTGCTCGATTACCGCCTGAGTTGCCTTGGCATCGCGCCCACAAGCATCAACGGCTATCGCGACGAGGAATACACCCACATGAACGTGGCAGCCGCCGTGCTTTCCGGCCGGGTGGATGCCGGGCTTGCCGTGCGGGCAGCAGCCAACGCTCTGGGCCTGCCGTTCATGCACATTGGTGTTGAGGAATATGATCTGGTCATTCCCCGGCGCTTTTTTGATGGGGATGCGGTTCAGGCTCTGCTGGATGTTATCCGTAGCGAGGTCTTCCGCCAGACCGTGGAAGGCCTGGGCGGTTACGGTACGGAAAAGACCGGGCAGATTATCTGGGAATACGCCGGGAAATAGGGCGTGGAATGAACGGCTAGGCCTTGCCCGCCCAGTCAAAACGCTCCATTTCCGGCACCGAGAGGTCGAGGTGGAACAGCGCGCTGCTGGCGTTGCGGCTCAAGATGGCCCGCAGAGCCAGCTTGGCCATGAGGCAGGCGACCGAAGCCGGGGCCAGCGCCCCAACGCCCTCACGCCGTGCCTGCTCAAGCTCGCTGTTGCTCTGCCCTTGCGGGTAAAGCTCCTCAAGACGCGCCTGCGGGCCGGAGTTGGCGTAGCAAAAACCTTCTTCGCGCAATACGGAACCGTGAACAAAGGGGACGCCAGCAGCGAGCGCTGCCCGCTCCAGAGCTGTTTTGGCGCTGATGTTGTCCAGACAGTCCAGAGCCACGTCCATACCAGCCACAAGATCGGGCAGATTGCCCTCATCGGCAGCTAATTGAAGAGCTTCTGTTTCCACGTGGCTGGCAATATCCGCCAGGGCATTGCGCACTACGCAGACCTTGCGCTGCCCCAGCACACGCTCGGAGCAGAAACGCTGGCGGTTGAGATTGCTCTCGTCAAACACATCGTTATCCACAAGCCGTATGCCGCCTACGCCGGAGCGGGCCAGCAGTTCGGCCACATGGCCCCCCAGACCGCCGCAGCCCAGCACAAGCACGCGGCCTTGCAGCAGCCGCGTCATTTCTTGCGCTGTGACCAGACCGAAATTCCGGCGAAAGCGCTCCGGCCAGATGTTCTGCCCCAGCAGGTAAATCATGGCGGCGCGTAGCGTCAGAGCCTGGGACGCAGCCCAAAGGCGCAGGCCCTCAAGGCTCACGAACAGTGTTGCCTGCCCATTGCCAGCAGCTTGTGTCTGATATTCTGCCCGGATATAAGGGCTGAAGAACTGATGCAGATCAGATATTGTCATGGTCAACGGGCCTAGCCTCCTCCGACAGCCGGAAAATAGGCAATACGGTCTCCGTCGCGCATGAGATCGCTCACCTTCTGCTGGCGTCCGTTGACCATGACAATTTTTATGTCTTGCGGCGGCAAGCCCAGATGTTGCGCCAACTGGGCCACGGTGCTGCCCTCCGGCATTTCCACCTGCAAGCCTGTTTCCGGCACGTAGCCCGGCACATAGTCACGCAGGGTGGTGCTCAGCTTAACGGTCAGTTTCATGGACGCTCCTTGACCTCATGAGGTCTTGTCCAGTTATGCCCGCCCTGTCCGAAAACAGTCAAGCCAGCCGGGGCGCACGCCATGGCGTCGCCGTAAAACAAAATCTCTGGCCCCCGCTCCGAACGAGCCGGAGCGGAGACCAATAAGGGCAACCCTACTTCTTTTCCTCAATCCAGTTGAAAACCGTCTTGAGTTCTTCGTGGGTGATATCGAATGTAGTGTTGTGCGGGGGCAGCTTTTCGTCAGTGAAGAAATCGGGCAGCACGTCCGCAGCCTGGGTGATGCCCGCGCGGCGGTTGAAGTCGATTTCTGTGGAAAGAATACGCTGGCCCAAAGTCACAACATCGTCGCCGGTGAGCTTCCAGCCAAACTTGGCATTGAGCATGTCCACAATGGCGGGCAGGGCGTCCGGCACATCAAGGATGGCAAAGGCCGTGAACAGGCACAGGCCCACGGAATCCACCGAGGCGGTAGCCACCTGGAGATTACGCGAAAGCTCGATCTGACCGTCCTTCTTGAGGGGGTCAACCGTACCGCCGCAGTTGAGGATGTTGGCCGTCACCGCGTAACCGGCGGTGTGGTCCGCGCCCATGGGCGAGGTGGCGTAGGTGACGCCCTGGCCCTTGACCGCACGGGGGTCATAGGCGGGCAGGCTCTGGCCCTTGACCGCAGGCACGCGCCGCACGCCGTACACCCGGCCCGTGGTGGCCGCGCCGCAACCAACAATACGGCCAAGCGGAGAGCCATCGCTGATGCCGTTCATCACATCAAGCACAGCCTTGGTATCCCCATAGGGGATAGCCCCGCCAGCCATGGCAACGCCCACGGCAACGCCCACGTCGATGGTGTCGACGCCGATATCATCGCACATGTAGTCGTACTTGGAGATGGCATCGAGGTCGCCAATGCCTGAGTGGGGGCCGAAGCACCAGAGGGTTTCGTATTCGGGCCACTTGCTCTGGAACTTGCCCTTCTTGTCGGGCAAAATGCCGCTGCACCGGATCATGCAGCCGCTCATGCAGCCGTGGGCCACCTTGCCCTCGCCGCCGCGTTCCTTGGTGAGCTGGTTCAAAAGCTCGCCCGAAACAGACTCATGCTTGTCAAACTGACCAACAGTAAAGTTGGCGGTGGGCAGACCGCCCGCCTCGTGCAGGATATTGACGAGCACGGCGGTGCCGTATTCGGCAAGCCCCTTGCTGGTGATGGGGTGCTCGGAAAGCGCCGTGGCGAAGCGCTTGGAAGCTTCGCGAAAAGCCTTTTCGTCAGCCAGAGGCTGGCTCTTGCCGCCTTCGGGATTCACAATGATGGCCTTGAGGCCCTTGGAACCCATTACCGCGCCAACGCCGCCGCGCCCGGCATGGCGCATGGGGCGCAGTTCGCGGTCAGTGCAGGCGATGGAGGCCGCGGTGAGCTTGAATTCGCCCGCGCGGCCAATGGTGATGTAGCTGCAATCCTTGCCGTACTTTTCCACCAGCTTGGCAACAGCATCAAAGTTGTTCATTCCTGCCACTTCAGCGGGAATCAGCTTGGCGTGGTCCTTGCTCACTTCGAGCTGCCACCATTCGCCTTCCTTGGCCATGTCTTCCACAATAACAGCCAGAATGCCCAAACGGGCCAGGTGACCGCCGGGCTGACCGCCCGCGTTGGATTCCTTGATGCCTTCGGTCAGCGGGCTTTTGCAGCCCACAGAAATACGGTTGGCATTGGGGCTGTTGGTGGCGCCCAGCAGGCCGGGAGCAAAAACAAGCTTGTTGTGGGGGCCAATGGGCGTACAGGTGGGGGGCACCTCACGCGCAACGATGGTAGAAGTCAACGCACGGCCGCCAAGGCCAGCGTATTCTTGAGGTATTTCTTCAAAAACACAGGTCTTGGTTGCCATATTGACGCGCAAAAAACGGAACATGGAGCCTCCTTAAACAAGGCGCAGTTACGCCTGTTTGTGTTTATCCTTCGATACCATCGTGAGAAAAAAAAATGCAAGCGGGCAAAAAAAATGTCTCGCTTTTCTCCTGCCAGGGGAAAAGTTGGGGAGGAAAAGGGAGTTTTTGTGCAATAGGGAGGAATAGAGGAACTTGCTGTAAGCGAAAAACGGGATGATACAGGCAGGATCTATGATGACGAGACGCGGGCGTCCATGTCCCACGCTGCGCCAAGTTTGATTTCCCTTGCATCAAGGGCGCGCAAAAGGGCCGGATCATGCGTGGCACAGACAACAGTCATGCCTTCTGCCGTGCTGTTCCTTACGGCCAGGGCAATGGCCCGTGCGCTTGCGGCATCCACATTGGCTGTTGGCTCGTCAAGCAGCAGCACCCTTGGCCGCAGGGCCAAACGCGATGCCAGTGCAACTCTCTGGCGTTCGCCGCCAGAAAGCTCACGTGGGCCGCGATCCGCAAAATTCCAGGGATCGTCAAAGCCTGCGGCCTGCATGCAGCGTTCAAAGACTTGCCGCAGTTCTCCCGTCTGGTTGCGGAATTTCAGCCCAAGCGCCACGTTATTGAAAACGCTCATGTGCAGCAGATAGGGATCCTGCAAGAGCAGGGTTGCCTCCTTGCGGCCCTCCGCACCACCGGCATAGCGTAGCTCGCCAGCAGCCGGGCGCTCCAGAAAGGCCAGCAGTCGCAACAGGGTCGATTTGCCGCAGCCATTGGGGCCGGTGAGGAATACGGCCTCGCCCTCTTCAATAGCAAGGTACTGTATATTGAGCGCCTCGCGCCCATTGTAACGCTGCACAAGGTTGCGGGCTTCATACAAATTGGCGCTCATGCCCGCCCCCTGCGCCGAAAAAAGGCAAGCGCCAGATTGACCACAAAGGCCATGAGCAACAGCACAAGCCCAAGGGCAATACCCTGGGCAAAATCGCCCTTGCTGGTTTCAAGGGCAATAGCCGTTGTCATGGTGCGGGTAGCGTAACGAATGTTGCCCCCAAGCATCATGGCCACGCCCACCTCTGTAATCACGCGGCCAAAGGCCGTAACGCAGACCATACCCACGGCGTAACGACACTCCCACAGCGCGTACATGGCAAGCTGCCTGCTGTTGGCCCCCAGCGTGAGCAGGGTTTCGCGGCAACGGGGATCAAGGTCTTCAAGCGCCTGTGCTGTCCACGAAACCACGATGGGCAGGGCCAGCACCGCCTGCCCGATGGCCATGCCCGGCAGGGTAAACAGCAGACCGTACTCGCCTAGTGGGCCGCGCGCGGTGATAAAGGCATAGACCAGCAGGCCGATCAGCACTGTGGGAAAGGCCAGCAAGGTATCTGAAACAAGCCGCAGAGCCCTTTTACCGGGAAAGGAGCAATGACCAAGCAGAAAACCCAGCGGCACCCCCAGCAGCAGAGCCGCCGCCATGGCATAGCAGGTAGACGCAATGGTTGCGTAAATTGCCGAAAGCGTGGCCGCATCCATGTGCGTGAGCAGATAAAGCGCGTTGCTGAAACCGTTGATAAGATAATCCATTGCTGCCGCTCATTGCTGGTCAAAAGAGCATTCGCCCGAAGCCGGGGCACACCACCGGCCCCGGGCGAATGCGTGTTACATGCCTGCGCTACCGGGGTGCGCTACTTGCTGGCATTGGGGAAGAAAAGCTGTTTCCCCTTGAGCATGTACCCGGCGATCTTCTGCTGGGTGGCCGGGGCTACCCACCAGTCTTCAAACTTCCTGGCCAGATCGGTCTTGACCTTGGGGCACTGGGCGGGATTGACCGTGATGACGCTATACTGGTTGAACAGGGCCTTGTCGCCTTCAACCACGATAGCCAGCGGATTTTTGTCGCCCATCTTGTCGGCAAAGGTGATCCAGGTTCCACGGTCGGTGAGGGCATAGGCCTGCTTTTCGGCAGCCATGTTCAGGGTGGAGATCATGCCCTGCCCGGCAGAAAAATACTTGGGATCCTTGTCGGGCACAATGTTGCTCTGCTGCCACAACTTCTGCTCCGCCTTGTGCGTGCCGGACTGGTCGCCACGGCTCACAAAGCCCGCCTTGGCATCCAGAATACGCTTGAGCGCCTCGGCAGTGGTCTGCCCTTTCACGCCAGCGGGGTCGGCCACAGGGCCAACGATCACAAAGTCATTGTACATGACCTGACGGCGGTCCACGCCATGCCCGGCCTTGACGAATTCAAGCTCGGCCGAAGGCGCATGCACCAGCAGCACGTCGGCATCGCAATTTTTGGCTATTTCAAGGGCTTTGCCTGTGCCCACGGCAACCCACTTAAGCTCAATGCCGGTTTCCTGCTTGAAGACAGGCTCCAGATATTCGAGCAGGCCGGAATCCTGCGTGCTGGTGGTGGTTGCCATCATGAGAGTATCGGCGGCCAGAACTGGCGCGGCGCAGGCCAGGTAGCCCGCAGCGCAGGCCAGGAGCAGAAAACGGGATAAACGGAACATGGATCAGACTCCTTTTGAAGAGGTAATCTTAAAAGACCAACTCTGTTCAGCGCGACATTAATCACGCTATCATGAAAAAGCGGGACATAAAAGATTGCCAAAGGAGGCGCAAATCAGGGCAGCACCAAACCGGCTTATGCCGACCTGGCAGATATCAGAAACAAAAGCTAGTCGGCCACCAGCCGAACAGCGCTGGAGGCAAAATGGGCATACACCTTTTTGCCGTCGCGCAGATGCATGGTGTCCAGCGTGCAGGTGTCTACCGTTGCCCGCAGGGTTGTGCCGTCTGGCAAACCAACGCAGACAAAGGTTTCCACCATGTCAGAGTGCAGGCTTTCCACCACGCCCTTGACGCAGTTGGCAAGAGTCAGGGACGATTTTTCAGGGCTTAAAACTATGCGCTCCGGGTCTACCCGCACGCTCAGCACCTGATTTTCGTGCACTTCATGCAGGGCGGCTTCTTCCGGGGTGCAGGCCGCCGCGAGCCTGAAATCGGAAAAAGTGGTTACCTCCACATATACCTTGCGCATGCCGGTGAATATGCGGGTAACAATGCCCCAAAAAAGATTGGTTCCGTCATCGGCCTCGCCGCCGTGGCAGGCACTTGCCGAGGCTTCTTTGCCTTGAGCCTGGGAGGTCAGCAGTTTGCGCGCCTCGCCGTCAGAAAAGTTCAGGAAGGCCAGCAGTTGGTCAGCATCCTGTTGCCCCAAAAACTTGAGCACCAGCGGCATGGGCACGTGCAGTTCCAGCAGCTCAAGCCCGCGCGAATAACGTATGGCACGTGGCCCAACGCAGGCAGACGGCAGATCCATCAGGCTGCCCACTGCGTAAAATTTCTTGCGCAGAAAGCTCTGGTCAAACTGCAAAAAATCAGGCTCCGCCGCCTGCGGCAGGCCAAGAATGCGCCGGATATTGCGCATGGCGCTCACAGGCAGCAAGATTTCGCGCGCGTTGGAGCCAGAAACGCGCAGCATGCCCGTGACAATGTCTATGGAAGAACGAGGCTCCAGCGCCAGCACTTCGCCCAGCCGCAAGCCGCCGTAGCGCATAAGCAAAAAGATCAGGTGCAGACGCGCACGCATGGTCTTTTGCGTGCGGGTTGCGGCTTCGGCCTCCCACTGCTCCCAGCACAGGGTCAGGCCTTCGAGTTGTTGGCGGGTCAGATGATTACGCATGGTTGTTCTCTGGTCGAGAATAGCAGGTTGCCCACCCGCTGTCAGCTATGCCTTTTTATCCATCTATTCAGCTTGTTATGAATCCCCTACCACTTGGCGTATATTGAGGCTTTCAAATACTGAAGCACCAGGAACTCTTCAAGCAACAGCCCGCCAAAGTTGCACAACTTCGGCGGGCTTTGCATTTATAAACGGGCGGTTCCGGGGAACCCGTTCAGATAACCCCTCGGTTATTTGGACGCGCTCTGCGCCGTGAACTTGCCTGCTACTTTTATCAGTTCGGCAAGCAGGCCCAGGGTCTGTTTGCCTTCTGCGCTACCAAGCGCCCCAATAAGGCCAAAAACGCCCGTGGGCTTCACGTTGGCCGTGTCGATCTCGCCCAGCATGCCGATCAGGTTCGTGATCTTGGTTTGCAGGTCGGGGTCGGCAAGGCGCTGCAACTGGCTGACCAAAAAGGCCAGGCCCTCGCCTGTCTTGGCAATGTCTTCCGGGCTCATGGAGCCAAGCAGGTTGCCGCCAGCGTTTTTGAGCGCAGACATCTTTTCAAACACGCCATCCTTTTCCCACTCGCCCATCTTTTCGATGATGTGCGGAAAAGTCGGCGCAAACGCAGGGTGCAGAATCTTCCACAGATCGGTGGCGTTCTCGAGCTGGTCGAGCAGCCACGTAAGCCGGGGAACAGTCAGCAGACCCTTTCGGCCCAGATCCAGAATATCGTCAAGCGTGACCCTGCCATTGAGGGTTTCCATCTCTTCAACAATAAGGCGGAAGGCATGGTTTCCAATGGGCGTCAGCTCGCTCAGCAGCATGCTGCTGCTTTCCTTGCTCGCTTGAAGGTCGCTGAGCCTGCCTTCAATGGCTTCCAGCCGCTCAAGAATTTTATCTTCAGGTGTCATATGATCCCTCCGGTCTACTTGCTTCTCAGCAAGGAGGTATCTTTCCCTGCAAGATACATATTGGGTTCAAACGGGAGCTCATGGCCTTTCAGCATGAGGTTGTAGTACACCCACTTGAACATGAGCTTGCCCCAGTAGTTGATGTGGCTTTCGCCCAGCAGCTCGAAGGGGCCAACGCCGGGCAGCGGGAACATGCCCGGCAGGGGTTCCACAGCGTAGCTGAAGTCGATGAGCGAGGCCTTTTCAAAACCTGTGACGATAAAGCAGTTGGTGTGGCCGTCAAACCTGTAGTAGTTGTCGGTGCCTTCAATGTCGGCCATCAGGTTCTGGGCGATCACGTCCGCTTCAAAGTGGGCCACAGAGCCAGCCTTGGACGCGGGGACGTTCGTTGCATCGCCGATGATGTACATGTTCTCAAACTTTTTGGACTTCAGCAGTTCCTTGTCCGTATCAATAAAGCCGGTCACGTCGGAGACTTCAGATTCGATAAGGAATTCCTGCCCAAGGTTCGGGGGAATGCTCACCAGCAGGTCGTAGGGGATTTCATCGCCCGTGACGGAAGAAATCACGGCGCGGTCGGCTTCAACGCTGTCCACGGTCCAGTTTGTGGTGACCTTGATACCCTTCTGCTCGCACAGCGCGCCAAGAATGTTGTTGGCCACAGGCTTGGTGAAGGCACCCGTAAGCGGCGTGACAAGCTCAATTTCCACATCTTTGCGCACGCCCATCTTCTGCAGGTACCAGTCGGCCATGTACACAAATTCCAGAGGCGCAACCGGGCACTTGATGGGAGTTTCGCAAATGTGGAGAACAAGACGGCCCTTCTTGAAGTGCTTCAGCTTGTCGCCAAGCGCCGCAGCGCCATCGTGAGTGTAGAAGTTGTGGATCTTGCCGCCCCAATCGTCCAGAAGGCCGGGCACTTCATCAGGAGCGATTCTTGCGCCGGAGGCAACAACAATCCAGTCATAGGTGTGGGTGCTGTTTTTGCACTCAACCTTGCGCTGAATAGGATCCACAGCGGTGATCGTATCAATCACGAAGTTAACTCCGCGGCTGATAAAATCCTTTTTGGGACGAACGCAACCCTGCGGCGTATCAACCCCAAAAGGAATCAGGAGCCAACCGGGCTGATAATGATGGACGGGATCCCGGTCAATCAGCGTTATTTCCCATTCTCTTTCACTCAAGAGCTTTCTCATCTTCGTGGCTATCATGGTTCCGCCAGCGCCAGCACCAAGAATAAGCAATTTTTTCATGCAGTTAACCCCAATTTAAGTATATAGCAGTGTGCCATAAAAAGGTTTCCCTACTACGCGCAGCCACTGCCATCGCGGGCTGATTCATAGTAAGATGGTATTATTTGCTTACTACCACAGCTAATTTTTAACTGCACTAATTATGTCAATAAAAATGGATATATATCATTTAATACCTACTAACTAAGTATTTTATTGCACGTATATGCGTACATGCCTGCGATGTGCGGCAGCGTTTATTTTTCTGTAAAGTTAGGAGGAAGCATGGAATCATCAACAAGCATGACAATTGCGGGTGCTATCGAAAAAGGAGAGGAAGGCGTAGGCTGGTAAACAACCAAGCGTGTGTTCTTTATTAAATAATGTCTTCGTAACCATGACTTATGGAAAAATTTCAGTGCGTACACATAATGACAACAGACTCTTATTTATTACAGCTTTAGCTCTTCTGCTCATATGTTCCTGTGCAAGGAGTTCAAATCCACCTTCAATATCTGCACACAAAGAAAAAAATTCTATTGCAGAAGCCAGAAGCATGTCTCCAATGGAAAATTATATGCAGAGTTTTATGGAGACTGTGCGCCAGTATTGGGCATTTTCGTCACCCATTGATGAACCTATGGCTTGCACAATAGATATTGATGTCTCGCCAGACGGAGAAATTGTAGCATACAAGCTTATAAAAAGCTCTGAAAACAAGTATTTTGACAACTCCGCCCAGAACGCCATTGTGCGAACCCAGAGAAGCGGCGTGCGGCTCCCGCCTCCGGAACCTCTCCCCAAGGGTATGACCATTATTTTCAACCTGCCCAAAAGTACCCGCCGTTGACTCCCGCGGGGGGCTGGGGATGCGTGTCGGAAAGCCGCAGAAGAATTCAGGCCGGACAATTTTTCGCAATCAGCCAACCGCCAATAATGCACGCGCAAATATAGCATCAGCGAGCTTTGCATTTATCCCGGTTACTGTGGTATGCGTGGCGTATGGAGGATTTTTTATGAGTATACCCAAAAGCTTGCTTGTGCTTGTCATGGGGTTGTTCTGCCTGTCCACCGCACCTGCCACGGCAGGAAGTCTGGACAGCTTCTCGGACATGCTGGGAAATCTCTCCGACATGGCCCGTGCGGCAGACCGCGCTCACGATGATTATCTGGACGCCATGAACGGCGGTCGCGACTATGGCCGCTACGAACGCGACTGGCGACAACGGGAATCCAGCCTGGAGCGGGAGCGGGTGCGCGTCATGGCACGGATGGCGGGCGTCTCCGAATCGCGCATTCGCAATATGCGGCAGGATGGTTTGAGTTGGGGCAGCATTGCCCGCCGCTACGATATTGATCCCGACCGTTTCTATGGAAAATCGCCCTATGACCGGGATCGCGATAGCTGGCGCGGGACTCCCCCAGGGCTGGCAAAAAAGGGCGGCACACCTCCCGGCCTCGAAAAGAAAGGCGGCATGCCCCCCGGACAGGCAAAAAAAAATGCATCGCTATGATGACTAGCAATACTGACTGAACACGCAGAAGGCCGCCCTACGGGCGGCCTTCTTTACATGCAGGCTTGGCTTCTACCAGCCAGATCAGCGACTTTTATGGCGCAAGACTGATCAGGCGCTTTCCCGTCCGGCAAAATACCTGCGGCGAATGTACAGGGCCACATTCACAAGGGCGATCAGCACCGGCACTTCCACCAGGGGGCCTATAACCGCCACAAATGCCTCGCCTGAATTGAGGCCGAAAACGGCGATGGCCACGGCAATGGCCAGCTCAAAGTTGTTGGATGCGGCGGTAAACGACAGCGTTGCCGACTGCTCGTAGTTCGCCCCTGCCCGCCACGAAAGGTAGAACGACAGCAAAAACATGATGAGAAAGTACACCAGCAGGGGGACGGCAACCTTCACCACATCCATGGGCAGCTGCACAATGTATTCGCCCTTGAGGGAGAACATCACAACAATAGTGAACAGCAGCGCCCGCAGCGTCCAGGGGCTGATGCGGGGAATAAAGACATTCTCGTACCAGTCCAGCCCCTTGACCTTGAGGCCGTAAATGCGGGACACAACGCCCCCGATAAAGGGGATGCCAAGGTAGATGAACACGCTTTCGGCAATCTGGCCCATGCTCACATCCACAACCGCCCCCGAAAGGCCAAGCCAGCCGGGCAGCACAGTGATGAACACATAGGCGTAGACAGAGAAAAACAGCACCTGAAATATGGCGTTAAAGGCCACAAGCCCCGCGCAATATTCCCTGTCGCCCCCGGCAAGGTCGTTCCACACAATGACCATGGCAATGCACCGGGCCAGGCCGATCAGTATAAGCCCCACCATGTAGCTGTTGTTGCCGGAGAGAAAGGCTATCGCCAGCAAGAACATCAGAACAGGGCCGATCACCCAGTTTTGCACCAGCGAAAGCAGCAAGACCTTTTTATTGCGGAACACCCGGCCAAGCTGCTCGTATTTCACTTTTGCCAGCGGCGGGTACATCATCAGGATAAGGCCGATGGCAATGGGAATATTGGTGGTGCCAACCTGAAAAAAGTTGATGACGTTCTTTACGCCCGGCGCTGCCCAGCCAAGCCCCACACCCGCGAACATGGCAAGAAAAATCCACAGGGTCAGGAATCTGTCGAGGAATGAAAGCCGCTGCAATGTTGACTGACTCATAATTTGCGCCCCTTAGTGCGCGGCAATGCCGTCAAGAAAGTTTTTCAGGGTGCTGGCGTCCATGCCCGGCTGTGCTGCAAGAGCCTGCACCAGGGCCGTAATGCGCCTGCGAAGCACGGTCAGCGTTTCGGCAAATGCGGCCCGGATTGCGGCTTCATCCCCCTGTACTTTAGCTGGGTCGGGCATGCCCCAGTGACTGCGTATTACAGAGCCGAAGTACACGGGGCAGGCTTCACCCGCCACATCGGCGCACAGGCTTATGACCACAGTGGGGTTTTCCGGCAGATCATCCCACGGCTTGCTTGCAAGGCCTTGGGCAGGAATTCCGGCCTCGGCCAGTGCCTCAAGCGCGCGGGGGTGCACATAACCCGCAGGCCTGCTGCCCGCGCTCTGGGCAGTCACCCCCGCCGGGGCCATGGAGCGGAAAAGCGCCTCGGCAATGATCGAACGGCAGGAATTGCCCGTGCACAAAAAAAGAATGTTCATGGGTACCTCTGGCATGGGATTCAAAGGAAAAGTTCAAAACGCCGCCCGAAGCACTGGAGTCGCATTTATCCCGCCGCACCTGCAAGATACGGATTTTCCCGCGTCACTTATGGTCGCTCCCGGTATCTGACGCGTTGTTTTCGCAACAGTCGGGCAGAAATGCCGCATCCACGCAACTCTCACTTCGATACGCCCTGCACTGCTCAGGATGGCCTGAGCAGCACTCGGCAGTCAGATAGGATATGGTTTCAAGCATCAGAGGAATATTTGCCCTGTAGCGCGTGCTGCGCCCCTCCCGCTCCACGCTGGCCAGCCCGCTGTGAACAAGGGTTTTCAGATGAAAAGAAAGGTTGGTCTTGGGGATCTCCGCCAGGCGGGAAAGCTCCCCCGCCACCAGCCCGGCAGGGGCGTGTTTGACCAGCAGGCGAAAAATGCAGAGGCGCGCCTCGGACGTAAGGGCTTCAAACACCTGTGTGGCTTTTTTTGTTTCCATTGGACAATCATTCAACACCAGTTGAACAATGTCAAGAGCGGCTGGCAGCAAAAACAGTCATCGGCCTTAATACAAATTTTATACTCCCGCCCCAAGTTTAACACCCATTTTATGCGCTTTTTCATACCGTGTTCCCGTGGGCAAGGTTCAAGCCCCACAGGAGGACATTATGGAAAACATGATCGGGCAATGCCTGCTGTACATCATATTGCTCGCCCTGCTGGCGTGGCCGCTGGGCATTTACATGGGCAAGGTCATGGACGGCGAACCGTTCTGGCTGCAAAAAATGCTGGCCCCCTGCGAACGCGGCCTGTACCGCGTCATGGGCATCAACCCGGCGGAACAGATGGGCTGGAAGCGTTACCTCGGCTGCGTGCTGGCATTCAGTGCCGTAAGCATTGCGGCACTTATGCTGCTGCTCATGGCGCAGGGCAGCCTGCCCCTGAATCCACAGGACATAGCGGGTACAAGCTGGGATCTGGCCCTGAACACGGCGGTGAGCTTTGTCACCAATACCAACTGGCAGGCCTACTCGGGCGAAAGCGCCATGGGCTATCTGGCCCAGATGGCAGGCCTTACGGTGCAGAACTTTGTTTCTGCCGCTGTGGGCATTGCGGTGCTGTTCGCCTTGATCCGGGGGCTGCGCGCGCGAAAAACAGAAACATCCGGCGGGCCAGAGACTTCCGCCACGCCAGCCGTTTCAGGTCTTGGCAACTTCTGGGCAGACGCCACCCGCGCCACCCTGTATATCCTTGTGCCGCTCTCGCTGGCGCTTTCCCTGCTGCTCATCTGGCAGGGCGTGCCGCAGAATTTTTCTCCTTACAAAACTGTTGCCCTGCTTGAACCGCTTACAACCGAAGACGGGGCCACCGTTACGGAGCAGATGGTTCCCATGGGGCCGCAGGCCTCACAGGTTGCGCCCAAGCAGCTTGGCACCAATGGCGGCGGCTACAACGGCGTCAATTCCGCCCACCCGCACGAAAACCCCACTCCCCTCGCAAACATGCTGGAGATGCTGGCCCTGCTGCTCATTCCCGCAGGGCTGTGCTTCACTTTTGGCAGACAGATCAGGGACATGCGTCAGGGCGTAGCCCTATTCATCACCATGACCCTACTGCTGACCGCCGCCATCGGTTTCACCGCCTGGGCAGAGCAAAGCGCCACCCCGCAACTGGCCCAGAGCGGGCAGGTTGACCTGGCGGCCCGCAACGGCCTGCTGGCTCAGGCCGGAGGCAACATGGAAGGCAAAGAGGCGCGCTTTGGCATAACAGACAGCGCCATCTGGGCCGCCGCCACAACCGCCGCCTCCAACGGCTCGGTCAATGCCACGCACGACAGCCTCACGCCGCTGGGGGGGCTGGTTCCCATGGTGCTCATGCAGTTGGGCGAGGTGGTCTTTGGCGGTGTTGGCAGCGGCCTCTACGGTATGCTGGCCTTTGTGCTGCTGACCGTCTTCATGGCTGGCCTGATGGTGGGCCGCACCCCCGAATATCTGGGCAAGAAGGTGGAACCCTTTGAAATGAAGATGGCCGTTGTGGTCTGCCTGACCACGCCGGTAGCCATCCTGATCGGGGCAGGTCTGATGTGCCTTGTTCCGCAGGTTGTGGACAGCCTGAACAACGCCCTGCCCCACGGCTTCAGCGAGCTGCTCTATACCGCCACCTCCGCCGGGGCCAACAACGGCTCGGCCTTTGCCGGGCTGAACGCCAACACGCCTTTTCTGAATGTGCTGCTGAGCGCGCTCATGCTTGCCGGGCGCTTTGTGCCCGTGGCAGCCATACTTGCCGCCGCAGAGAGCATGGCGGCCAAAAAGACCGTGGCCGCAAGCTCCGGCACACTCTCCACCAGCAACGGCATGTTTGTTTTTCTGCTCATATTTGTGGTGCTGCTGGTGGGCGCGCTGAGCTTCTTCCCCGCTCTGGCTCTCGGCCCCGTGGCCGAACACCTGCAAATGACGCGCTAACTGGCGCTCAATAATAAAGGATGCAGCCATGTCAGCCAAAACTGCACATGCCCCGCGCAACAGCCGGATGCTCCGGCGGGCCCTTGGCGACTCGTTCACCAAGCTGGCCCCGCACATTCAGGCGCGCAATTTTGTCATGTTCACCATATATCTTTCCGCCATCATGACCACGGGCCTTGCTCTGGCGGGGGCGTGGGGATTCATGCCCGCCGTCGCAGGCCAGAGCGCCTTTGCCTGCGCAATCGCCGCCATACTCTGGTTCACGGTGCTCTTTGCCAACTTTGCGGAAGCCATCGCCGAAGGCCGGGGCAAGGCTCAGGCCGACAGCCTGCGCAAATCACGCAAGAGCGTTGACGCCCGCAAGCTGCCGGATCCTGCGCAGCGCGAGGCCTTTGTCATAACTCCGTCTACAGAGCTGAAACCCGGCGACTACGTGCTTGTGCTGGCAGGTGAGATGATCCCCGCCGACGGCGATGTGGCCGAAGGGGCAGCCTCTGTGGATGAAAGCGCCATCACGGGCGAATCCGCCCCTGTCATCCGGGAAAGCGGCGGCGACCGCAGCGCCGTCACAGGCGGCACCACGGTGCTTTCTGACTGGCTGGTGCTGCGCGTTACCAGCGAGGTTGGCCGCAGCTTTCTGGACAAAATGATCGCCATGGTCGAAGGGGCAGCCCGGCAGAAAACCCCCAACGAAATAGCTCTGAACATCCTGCTGGTGGCGCTTACGGTCATTTTTCTGCTGGTCACGGGCACCCTGTGGTGCTTTGCCCGTTTTGCGGCAGATCAGAACCATGCGACAAACCCGGCGGACGTTACCTCGCTGGTGGCGCTCTTTGTCTGCCTGGCCCCAACCACCATCGGCGCGCTGCTTTCGTCCATAGGCATTGCGGGCATGAGCCGCCTCAATCAGGCCAACGTGCTTGCCATGAGTGGACGCGCCATTGAGGCGGCTGGCGATGTGGACGTGCTCCTGCTCGACAAAACAGGCACCATAACCCTTGGCAACAGGCTGGCCGTCAGCTTTATACCAGTGGACGGGCACAGCGAGCCGGAACTGGCGGAGGCCGCCCGCCTTGCCTCGCTTGCGGACGAAACCCCCGAGGGCCGCAGCATCGTGCAACTGGCAAACAACCTGTTTCCGCAGAATGGCGCAGCGCAGCCAGAGGCAGACACGACGTTTGTTCCTTTTTCCGCGCACACCCGCATGAGCGGCGTTGACGCGCGGGGTTCGTCCATCCGCAAAGGCGCGGCAGACGCGGTGCGCACATTTGCGGAGCAGCTTGGCGGCCGTTTGAGTCCGCAGTGCGATGAAGCGGTGCAGAGCATTGCCCGGCAGGGCGGCACGCCCCTTGTGGTAGCCCGCGATGCCGCAGTGCTTGGCGTGATCCACCTCAAGGACGTCATCAAGGACGGCGTGCGCGAAAAATTCGGCGAGCTGCGCCGCATGGGCATAAAGACCGTCATGATCACGGGCGACAATCCGCTCACAGCCGCCGCCATTGCCGCCGAGGCCGGGGTGGACGACTTTCTGGCCGAGGCCACGCCGGAAACCAAGCTGAACCTGATCAGGGAATATCAGGCCAAGGGGCATCTGGTCGCCATGACGGGCGACGGCACCAACGACGCCCCGGCTCTGGCGCAGGCGGACGTGGCGGTTGCCATGAACACGGGCACGCAGGCCGCCAAGGAAGCGGGCAACATGGTTGATCTGGATTCCTCCCCCACCAAGTTGCTGGATATCGTGCGCATCGGCAAGCAACTGCTCATGACGCGCGGCAGCCTCACCACCTTTTCTCTAGCCAACGACGCGGCAAAGTACTTTGCCATCATTCCGGCCCTGTTCATGGGCCTGTACCCCGGCCTTGCCGCACTCAACATCATGGGCCTGCACAGCCCGCAAAGCGCCATACTGGCGGCCACCATCTACAATGCCCTCATCATTGTGGCCCTCATTCCTCTGGCCCTGCGCGGCGTGCCCTACCGGGAGGAAAGCTCCGAGCTGCTGTTGCGGCGCAACCTCTTTATTTACGGCCTTGGCGGGCTTGCGGCCCCCTTTGCCGCCATCAAACTTATTGACCTCTGCCTGGTCGGCCTTGGGCTGGCCTGAGGAGAAGCATCATGTCCATCACAACATTGCTGCGCCGCTCTCTGGTTTTTCTGTGCGTCATGACGGCCCTCACCTGCGCCTATACCGGCGCGCTCACCCTGGCGGGCAAGGCGCTGTTTCCCTTTCAGGCTGAAGGCAGTATCATTACCGCCAAGGGCAGGCACTACAGCACGTTGCTCGGCCAGCCCTTCACAGCCGCCAACCATTTGTGGGGCCGCCCCGTGAGTGCAGACACCGCCACCTATACCGACAAGGGCAAACCCCTGCTCTACGCCGGGCCAAGCAACAAAAGCCCGGCCACTGCCGAATACGCTGAGGCCTTGCAGGAGCGTGCGACACGTATCCGGCTGGCGCACCCGGAAAAATCCGGCCAGCCCATTCCTGTGGATCTGCTGACGGAATCAGGCAGCGGGCTTGATCCGCATATTTCGCCAGCCACCGCGGAATTTCAGGTGGAGCGGCTGGCCCGCGCCACAGGTTTTACGGCTGCGGAAGTGCGCCGCACCATCGCCATGTATACGCAGGGCCGTACCCTGGGGCTGCTGGGCGAGGCGCGGGTCAACGTGCTTGAAGTCAATCTGGCGCTGGAAGGCCTGCTGCCCAACGGGCGCGTGGTTTCAGGGGCCTCGACCGCGGCTCCCCGCTGAATGCCGCGCGGCATAGAAGCCTGAGAACAACCATGACAGACAGTTACAAACGTCCATCCCCCGATGCCCTGCTTGCCCAGTTGCAACAGGCGGCTCCGGGCGGCAAGCCCCTCGCTGGCGAGGCGGGCGCAATCGTGCGCCCGTCGCCCAGAGGATTGCTCAAGATATTTTTCGGCTATGCGGCTGGAGTGGGCAAGACATATTCCATGCTACGGGCGGCCCACGCCGCTCAGGAGCAGGGGCACAGCATTGTTGTGGGCTATGTGGAGCCGCACCCAAGGCCGGAAACAGCGGCCCTGCTGCCGGGTCTGGAGGCCGTGCCGCCCCTGCGGATTGAACACAGGGGCATAACGCTCAATGAGCTGGATGTGGATGCCGTACTGGCCCGCAAGCCGGAAATCGCCCTCGTGGACGAGCTGGCCCATTCCAATGCGCAGGGCTGCCGCAACCGCAAGCGCTTTCAGGATGTGGAGGAGCTGCTTCAGGCGGGCATATCCGTATGGACCACGGTTAACGTGCAACATCTGGAAAGCCTCAACGATGTGGTTGCCGCCATGACCGGAGTTGTGGTGCGCGAACGCATACCCGACAGCGTGTTTGACGGCGCCGATCAGGTGGAGCTGGTCGATCTGGAGCCAGACGAGCTTGTATCCCGCCTCCACGAAGGCAAGATATACGCCGAGGCGCAGGCGCAACGGGCTCTGGGACACTTTTTTCTGCCAGCCAATCTCATTGCCCTGCGGGAGATTGCCCTGCGCCGCATGGCCGACCGCGTCAACCGGCGGGCATCCGCCGCTGGCGGAGGGCAGGAAGCAGGGCGGCAGATCAAGGAGCATATCCTCATCTGCCTTTCAGGCGCGCCCAGCAATGCGCGGGTTATCCGCACCGCCGCCCGCATGGTGGAGGCCTTTCGCGCTGATTTCACCGCGCTTTTTGTGCAAAACGCCATGCCGCGCCGCAATGAATCCAAAAGCCGCGATACCCTGCGCAGCAACCTGAAACTGGCGGAAGATCTGGGCGCGGTTATCGTGACCCTGCACGGCGAGGACGTTCCCGCCCAGATAGCGGAATACGCGCGCATGAGCGGGGTGAGCAAAATTGTGGTGGGGCGCTCCCCGGCTGGCGGGTGGCTGTTCCGCAAAAACAAAACGCTGGTGGAGCGCCTTGCCGAACTCGCGCCGGAGATGGAAACCTACATCATCCCCGATGTCGTGCCTGTGGGCAGAGCACCCGAACATGCCGGGCCTTTGTTTGCGGCGCTCAGGGCCTTGCGGGGCACAGCCCCCCGCTCCTGGCGGCAATGGTGCGCCACTGCTGCAATCATGGCCGTGTGCAGCATCGCAGGCCTGCTCATGTTCTCGCTGGGCATGCCCAATGGCGGCATTGCGGGCTTGTACATGCTGGGTGTGCTGGGTGTTTCCATCCTCACCACCGGGCCGTGGTACGGTGTGGCGGCCTCCGTGGCAGGGGTGGGCCTCTTTGATTTTCTCTTTGTTGAGCCGCGTTTCAGCTTTACCGTTTACGATACGGACTATGTGGGACTTTTTTGCGCAATGCTGCTGGTTTCCGCCGCCACAAGCGCCATCACGGGGCGGGCCCGCATGCAGGCCCGGCAAAGCACGGTACGGGCGCTGCATACGGAGCTCCTGCTGGGCAACAGCCGCCGCCTGCAAAAGGCCAAGGACGAACCCGCCATCCTGCAGGAAACTGCCCGCCAGCTCGGCACCCTGCTGGGCTGCGAAACAACGCTCTATTCAGTACGGCAAGGGCTGCTTGAAGCCAGGCCCGTATTCTCCTACAGGGCAGACAAGATGCAGGGTGCAGGCAATCCGCACGCTGGCAGCCAACGCAACAGGGACACGCCAAAGGACGAACTGGGCGTTGCCCAGTGGGTTGCCAAAAATAACCGCCCAGCTGGCGCGGGCACTGATTCCCTGCCCGGATCGCGGCACAGCTTTATCCCCATCAGCAGCCAGTCTGCCGTACTGGCCGTGGCCGAACTGCATGTTCTGCCGGGGCGCACGGCTCCGCTTGCCGATGCCAACAGCAAAAACCTTGTTCTGGCTCTGGCTGGGGAATGCGCGCTGGCTCTGGAAAAAGAACGACTCACGCAGGCCAACGCCAGCATTGCCGTGCGCGCGCAGCAGGAGAAACTGCGCGCCGATGTGCTGCGCTCCATATCGCACGATCTGCGCACGCCGCTCACAGGCATTTGCGGCAATGCCGCCATCCTTGCCGGGCAGAACGGCTCCGGCTCGCCAGAACGCAATGCGGCCATTGCAACGGCCATTGAGGAAGAAGCCCGCTATCTTGTGGGCATGGTGGAAAACCTGCTGGCACTCACCCGTCTTGAGCAGCAGGATTTTACCCTTCGGCTTGAACCGGAGCTTCTTGAAGATGTCATTGCCGAAGCCGCGCAGATCACCAGCCGCCGTGCAGCACGCCATGATTTGCGCGCGGAAATGCCCGAAGCCCTGCTCATGGCCCGCATGGATGCCCGGCTCATGGTGCAGGTGCTGGTCAACCTGCTGGACAATGCCGTCAAACATACGCCAGAGGGAACAGCCATCCGCATACGCGCGAGGGCTGACGGGCCGTGGGTCAGGCTGGAAGTTGCCGATAATGGCCCTGGAATTTCAAAAACGGAACAGAGCCGTATTTTTGACATGTTCCACTCCGCAGCCATAAAAAGAGGCGATGGCCGCAGAGGCATGGGGCTTGGGCTGGCCCTGTGCCGCAGCATTGTGCAGGCCCACGGCGGGAGCATTGAAGTATTTGACAACACGCCGCAGGGCGCGGTTTTTTCCATGACCTTGCCGCGCGAAACGGAAGATTTTACCCTCCCGGCCTGACAGAAGGAGCATCCATGCCGCAAAACCCGCCTTTAGCGACCACCCCGGCAGAACAGCACGCCGAGGGCGTTCCCGAGCGTATCCTGGTGGTGGAGGACGACAAGGTCATCCGCGCGCTTGTGACCACCACGCTTGAGAGCCGCGGCATATTCTTTCTGACCGCCGCCACCGGGCGCGAGGCTCTTGCCGAGGCCTCGCGGGCCAATCCTGACGTCATACTGCTTGATCTGGGCCTGCCGGACATGGACGGCGTGGATATCATCCGGGCGGTGCGGCAATGGTCCATGCTGCCCATCATTGTATTGAGCGCCCGGACTGAAGATGACGACAAGGTGGCCGCTCTGGACGCAGGCGCGGACGACTACCTCACCAAGCCTTTCAGCGTTGATGAATTGCTGGCCCGGCTGCGTGCCGCCCTGCGGCGCGTACGTTATGAACGCGGGCACATGGGCCGCAACGAAAGCAGCTTTGAAAATGGCGATCTGCGTATTGATTTTGCCGCAGGCTGCGTGAGCGTTGCCGGGCAGCAGGTGCATCTTGCGCCCATGGAATACAAACTGCTGTGCCTGCTGGCAAACAATGTGGGCAAGGTGCTTACGCATAAAACAATCTTGCAGGCCGTGTGGGGCAGCGCCCTGCCGCAGTCGCTTCCTTCATTGCGCGTGTTCATGGCAACCCTGCGCAAAAAGCTGGAGGCCGCATCGCCGCAATGTGATTGCATCCGCACACACGTGGGCATTGGCTACCGCATGAGCCGTTCTGATGGCTGACCCAGGCAGGACGTTGTTCCTTGAGCATTGATCCCAAAGCCGCCCTTTTGTTGTGCGCGCCAGCCGGCAAACAAGCCATATTCATTCAACTGCTTTAAGACAAAAAGAAGGCCGCGATTTCTCGCGGCCTTCCATATCAAACGAATTTGGTCGACTACCAGCGACGGGGGGCGGGCTTTTTGGGCTCAGCCTTGTTGATGCGAAGGGCGCGGCCGTCAAATTCCTTGCCGTCAAGAGCGGCAATGGCGTTGATGGCGTCGGCGTCTTCCATTTCCACAAAGCCAAAGCCACGGGCGCGGCCGGTTTCGCGGTCGGAAACGAGCTTCACGGAAAGAACTTCGCCGTAGGGGCTGAACAGGGATTCAACGCCTTCCTGAGTGGCGGACCAGGGCAGATTGCCGACGTAGATAGAAGTAGCCATAAGGACTCCAGAGATTACGGGAGGTAGACTTTCCGCTTGGAGCCTTACCCATGTAAAGCCTCTGCAAAAAAATTTACTATACCCAATCAGTGATTTCCCGAACATAGTTTGGGGCATTTTCAATGTCAACAGATATTATTTTTTTCAAGCAAAAAACTGAGCCTGCCCACTGGCGGCACCGCATTTCCCTACTTGTTCACAGTGTTTTTTGCCAAACTTCAGCTTTCTTAATTTTGTTCGGCACGAAATGCGGGTACACTGTATTTTTTGGATATGGAATACCCGCTAAAATTCGATACCGCTATGTCCGTACAGCAATCCGTTTTTTTCAGCAAAGCCCGGCAGGATGTTTTTGCAGTGCATTGCCCGCCATCCAGCCAGCAGGCGTCTGCAACAGCAGACTACCGATAATCCCTAACGCAAAGCTAACGCCCCGTTATGTATGTTTCAACATACATAATGGTAGCGGATAGGCCGCAACTACGCCGCAACCATTGCCTCCGCAGCCACAGCTGCGTATACGCCGATGCTGCCACATGGGCGTATCCCCTTCCCTCCTCCTGCGCGAAGCGCCCTGATAAACCGGGGCGCTTCCTGCGCATGGCAGTACAAAAGCTTTTTTTATGAGCTTTTGTACTGCCAACCTCAGCCCTGCCCCACAAAAAAAGCCGACACTCCAGAGAGGGTCGGCCTTTGTCAGATACATAGCTGGTTACATACACTGCAAGCTGCTGTGTGAAAGGTTCACGCGCAGAGAGGCATGCATTTGCCCGATCAAATGCGGAGCGTGTTTGCAAAAGCTGTAACTGCCCGCTCCGCCGAGGCTTTATCTAATTGATCCAGGAGCTCAGGGCGTCAACAATCTTGCGGGCCTGATCCGCGCTGGAAATGTTGAATTTGGACTGCTGGCGGTATTCGCCCCCCGCTTTTTTGTAGCGGCGGATAACATACATGTCCGGGCCAAAGCAGTCTTTTTCCGGCTGCCACTGCTGGTAGCGAAAAAGAATGGTGGTCCACGCGCCCTTGCTCAGCACAACTTTGTCCAGTTCGTTAACGATAACCTGACCGTTTTCCTCAAACTGCACTGTAAGATCATCAATTGTTTCGTTCAAAAAAAGCCCCCCAAGTAGGCATAATTAACATATAAACAGCAAGCAAGGGCCATACGTCACCTTCCGGGCCTTACGGCCATCCGGCAACAACGGCTACAGAGCTTTGGACAGAAAACTTACCCGGCGTGTTCGACCAGCATCCCTTTGACGCTTTCCGGCAGTTCCGGCTTCTTCAACACCATTTCGGCGGGGCCGGGGCCATAGTTCTTGGCAGTCACGCCAGCAGATGCGGAAAGAGCCATCAGATTTTCTGCCGTGGTCAGATCACTGCCGCTCGCATACTTTCTCCCAACGATATCCAGCACGAGGTCATTGGGATTGACGGGTTTGACAACACTATTGTCCATATGCGCCTCCCTCACGTTAGGGCATCAGAATAGCTTTTTCCTCTGCCCTCTGCAAGCACTGCCGCCTGTGTGCCTACTGACGCAACAAAACCAGCGTGTAACGCTCCACCGGGGCAAAATCATCCGTAAGCGCCGGGGTGGCAAAAGGGCCAGCCCCCGTGTACCTGCTGGCCAGCATGTCAGCAAGGCGCAAACCGCCTGACGGGGCATTTTCTGCGTCTGCTGCCGCAAGGGCTGGCAGCGCGCCCGCCGCGATGTCTGGCCGCTGTTCGGGGAAGGCCGCAACCATCAGGTTTTGCAGCTTGTCTGGTGCTTCGCCGCCTGCGCAGTACACCTGCACCTCGGCAAAAGACTGCCGCAGCGCGTTGAAAATCCCCTGAAACAGGCGGCCATCCGGCCCTTCCACAGCGGAAATAACGTTCATGAGCACAACCCCGCCAGGGGCAACCGCCCGCCGCAAGGCAGCCGCTGCCTCGCGCGTTCCCATCTGGAAAGGCACGGCGTAGTGCGAGTTGAAAACATCCACAAAGACCAGGTCATACTGATCGCGCTGACGGTTCAGAAAGGCCCTGGCGTCCTCGTGCCGCACACTCAGGCGGGGATCATCGCGCAACGAAAACCAGCGCCGGGCTGTTTCCGTCATGGCCGGGTCAAGCTCCACCACGGTCACGCGCGCGGCCTCGGGCTTTGCCAGAGGGGAATCCTCAGCCAGCAGCCACTTGGGAACAGAATACCCGCCGCCGCCCAGCATGAGCACCCGGCTCGCCTGGGGCGTAAAATGCGGCCCCAGCGCGTAAAACCGGGTGTAGCGAAAATACAGCTCGTTGGGGGCATCCAGATACATGCCCGACTGGCTGTAACCGGGGTCAGTAGCCATAAGGCGCACGGGCCTGCCGTTCTGCGCCCAGTCTACCCCTTCAAAAATGCGGATGCTGTTATACGGGCTTTCCACCAGATGGCTCATGGCCCTGCCATCCTGCCAGCGGCCATAGCTTGCCGCCACCACAGCCATAAGCCCGCACACAGCCAGCAGCACTGCGCGCAAACGCACCCGTCCCCCGCCGTTGCACAGCGAAAGCCCAAGCATGGCCGCCGCCACACCCCACAAAATGCTTGTGCTGCCCCAAAAAGAGATGAGGATAAAGCCGCCCAGAAATGTTCCCACAATACTGCCCGCAGTGGAAAGGGCGTACAGCCTGCCCACGGTGGCCCCGGAGGAATCCACGCTCTCAATGCGCAAGCGTATGGCATAGGGCGTCACCATGCCGAAAAAAAAGGCGGGCAAGGCAAAAATGCACACCGCCGCCAGAACCGCCGCCGCGTACAGGTTGCCCACGGCAGCCGTCACCCACTGGCCGATAACCTCATGACACAAGGCCGTCAGCCCGCTGCCAAGGCCAGCCCCGGCCAGAGCCAGCGCCAGCCCCCGCCGGGAAAGAGTTTTGTCGGCCAGCCGCCCCCCGGCCCATGCGCCCACGGCAAGACAGGCCAGTACCACGCCTATAAGGCTTGTCCACACGACGGCGGAGGTTCCCACATGCGGGGCCAACACCCGCGCGCCGACCATTTCAAGCACCATAACCAGCGCGCCGCTCATAAATACTGTCAGTTCGAGCATACTGCTCCTGTGGCAGGTTGTGCGGCGAATGCAGAAGTCAGACACCGCCGCTGCTTTATTTCGACATGCCAGCCTACTCGCGCCGCTGGCCAAAAAAGTCGTGCAGCAGGGAGGCGCATTCCTCGGAAAGCACGCCGCCCATGTGCCATACCCGGTGATTGGCGCACTGGGCGTCAAAATATTCGGCGCGGGAAACAACAGCCCCGGCCAGAGGGTCGGCTGCGCCGTACACAAGCCCCGCAATGCGCGCATGGATGATGGCGGCGGCGCACATGGCGCAGGGTTCAAGCGTCACCACCAGCACGCACTGGTTGAGCCTGTAGTTGCCAAGCGCGGCCCCGGCGGCGCGCAGCGCCAGCACCTCGGCATGGGCGGTGGGATCGTTGCCGCTGATGGGCGCATTGCCGCAACAGGCAAGTATGCGCCCATCCGGAGCAACCACCAGCGCCCCCACGGGCACCTCGCCCGCAGCGCCGCTGGCGCGGGCCTTTTCCAGAGCCAGCCGCATCAGCCCCTGCCAGGTATGACCCGGCGGGGGCGGCGTTAACGGCCCGGCAGGAGAAAAGGCCCGCGCGTCAGAGCTATTCGTATTCATGCGGCGGCTAAATAATTACCCTGCACAACTGGGCAACCACTTCTTCGGGCGTGTCGCAAACCGTGATGAGCTTGTCGATTTCGCCTTCCTTGATGAAACCCCGCGCAACCATGGTCTTGCGCATCCATTCCAACAGGCCGCTCCAGTAGCTTGAATCGTACAGAATGATGGGGAAAGGCCGCGTGCGCCCGGTCTGGGCCAGCACAAAAGCCTCGGAGAGTTCATCTATGGTGCCCATGCCGCCGGGCATGACCACGTAGGCCATGGCATATTTGACAAACATGAATTTGCGGATGAAAAAGTAACGGAAATTGCAGCGTGTTTTTACATACTGGTTGCACCCCTGCTCATGCGGCAACTGGATGTGCAGGCCGACAGACACGCCGTTGGCTTTAAAGGCTCCTTTGTTGGCGGCTTCCATAATACCGGGGCCGCCGCCGCTGATGATGCCAAATCCCGCTTCCACCAGCAGGCGCGAAATTTTTTCAGCATCTTTATATTCCTGCGAATCCGGCTTGCAACGCGCAGTGCCAAAAAGAGATATGCATTTGACTTTGAGCGCGTTGAGCGCGTCAAGCGCCTCCACCATTTCCGCCATGATGCGGAAGGTGCGCCAGGATTCTGTGGTGACGGAAGAGAGATCGTCAATCATGTTCTGTTGCAGTTCAGGCATGAATGCTCCTTGTTCCTCTTGAAGTATGGGGGGAGGCCCGCGCGCAAAAGACGCCGCATGGGCCGACAACTTTCAGTATATGTGGGCCTTCGGCCAAAGGCAATGCGGGAACATTGCCGACTGGACCCTTGCTTGACGCTGGGGCGCGCTTGCGGCTATGGAAAAAAGTCTCCTTGCGTCTTTTCCGCCTTGTATGGCGGTTGGCAAAGAGCCTGCGGCCTCTCAAGCCGCCAACCCTCAGTGGAGGAACAGATGAAAGTACAATTTCTGGGCGCGGCGCAAACCGTGACCGGTTCATGTTATATGGTTGAGGCGGCTGGCAAGCGCTTTTGCATCGACTGCGGCATGCACCAGGGCAACAAGGCCATCGAAGCCCGCAACCGCGAAGCTGAACTTTATCAGCCTACCGCCATTGACTTTATTCTTGTCACCCACGCCCACATTGACCACTCCGGCCTGCTGCCCAAGATGGTCAAGGAGGGCTTTGCCGGCCCCATTTTCTGCACCAAGGCCACCAGCGAGCTGCTGGACCTCATGTTGCAGGACAGCGCCCACATTCAGGAAATGGAAGCCCTGTGGGAAGCGCGCAAATACCAGCGTCGCGGGATTAAAAATCCCCCAACGGCCCTGTACAATGTTGAGGACGCCCAAAAAACGGTCACCCTTTTTCAGACCGTCGATTACCACAAGGTGTTTGAGCCTGCGCCGGGAATTCGCGTAACCTACTATGATGCCGGTCATATTCTTGGTTCCGGCTCTTTGCGCCTTGAGGCCGATGAAGACGGCAAAACCACCAGCCTCATCTTTTCGGGCGACATCGGCCGCCCGCAGTCGCTCATTGTGCGCAGCCCCGAGACTCCGCCCAAGGCCGACTACGTGTTCATGGAATCCACCTACGGCGACCGTGACCACAAGGACGAAAGCCTCAGCGTGGACGAACTGGGCGAAGCCATCGCCTACAGCTACGGCAAGAGCGAAAAGGTCATCATTCCGGCATTTGCCGTGGAGCGTACGCAGGAAGTGCTCTACTGCCTGCACATGCTCGCCAAGCAAAACAAACTGCCTGCGGATATGCCCGTATTTGTGGACAGCCCCCTGGCCATCCGCGCCACGGAAGTTTTTGAACGCAACCGTGAGCTTTTTGACGATGAAGCCCTCAAAATGCTCAACGGCGGGGACGATCCCTTCTCGCTGCCCAACCTGCGCTACACGCTTTCCGCTGCGGAATCGCAGGCCATCAACGACTACAAGGGCCCTGCCATTGTCATTTCGGCCAGCGGCATGTGCAACGCGGGCCGTGTGCGCCATCACCTGCGCCACAATATCTGGAAGCCCGGCGCAAGCATTGTTTTTGTGGGCTATCAGGGCGTGGGCACGCCAGGCCGCAAGCTGGTGGAAAAGGCCAAAAAGATCACCCTCTTTGGCGAAGATATTGAAGTTGCCGCCCGCATTTTCACCATCAACGGATTTTCCGGCCACGCAGGGCAAAGCCAGCTGCTTGAGTGGCTCAAGCCGCTGACCGGCAACGGCGCGCAGGTGGTGCTGACCCACGGCGAAACAAAGGCCCAGAGCGTGCTGGCCGGGCTCATTGAGCAAAAGTTTGCCAAGCGCCCCCTTATTGCCACCTACCTTGAAGAAATGGTGCTTGAAGGGCCGCAGCTCACCGAAACCGTGCAGCACGAAACCCAGGCCCATCCTCGCGTCAACTGGACGTTCCTCACGGATGAAGTGGAACGCAAATGGGGCATGTTCAAAGGCAAGATGGCCGATGTTGAAAACCGCCCGTGGGTGGAACAAACCGAGCTGCAGGAGGCCATGGAAAAGATGGATTACGCCCTCACCCGCCTGCTCTCGCGCATGTAGGCCGTCATGCGGATTATTTCGGGGCGTCTTGGCGGACGCAACCTTAAGACTGTTGAAGGCGAGGGCTACCGCCCCGCCATGGGCAAAACGCGCGAGGCGCTTTTTTCCATGCTCGCCGCGCGCGGTATGGACTGGTACAGCGCACGGGTGCTTGACCTCTTTGCGGGCAGCGGCAGCCTGGCTTTTGAGGCCATCAGCCGGGGGGCGGAACACGCCCTGCTGGTGGAAATGGCCCCCCAGGCCGTGCGCTGCCTCAAGGCCAACATCGCCGCCCTGGGGGTGGAGGATGAAGCCCGCATTGTGAGCGACGATGTGCTGCGTGTGCTCAAAACTCCCCCGGCGGAACCGTATTCGCTTATTTTTATGGATCCGCCCTACCGCAAAAATCTTGCAGACCCGGCGCTCAGACTGCTGGCTACTCGCCGCTGGCTTGCACCGGGGGCTTTTGTAACGGCTGAAATTGAAAAAGACGCACGGGTAAACCTGCCCGCAGAATGGACTCTAGAGGCCGAACGCCTGTTCGGTCAGACACGCATATGCATCTGGACACTGCCATGAGAATAGCTCTCTACCCCGGCACCTTCGATCCGCTGACCAATGGGCACCTGAGCCTTATCCGGCGCGGCTGCGAAGTATTTGACCAAATTGTTGTGGCCGTGGCGGACAACACGCCCAAATTCCCCTTGTTCAGCCATGAAGAGCGGGTGGAAATGGCCCGGGAGGCGCTCAAGGATGAGCCGCGCGCGGTGGTGGAGCCATTCTCTGGCCTCACCGTGGAATACGCGGCCCAACGCGGGGCCTGCGCCCTGCTGCGCGGGCTGCGCGCCGCCTCGGATTTTGAGTATGAATTCCAGCTGGCGCTCATGAACCGCCGCCTGCAACGCAAGATCCAGACGGTCTTTTTGATGACCGACTATCAGTGGCTGTTCATCAGTTCCACCATCGTCAAGGCTGCCGCCAGCCACGGCGCGGACATCAAGGGCCTTGTGCCTGAAAACGTCCGCACGGCCCTTATGGATAAATACCGCAAGGGCGAAGTGCGCCAGGGTACGCCCTGCCTTGCACCGCCTTTTGGCGGCTTCCGCGTCAAGTGATCATGACTGAAGCGACTTCTGCGCCGCTGCCGGTTATTTGTCTGGCCGGGCCTACCGGCTCGGGCAAAACGGCGGCGGCGCTTGCTCTGGCCGCTGCCCTTGACGGCGAAGTGGTCAACGCTGATTCGCGTCAGGTCTATGCCGATTTTCCCTTGATTACGGCCCAGCCCTCGCCGGAAGAATGCGCCTCTTGCCCGCACCACCTGTACGGTTTTTTGACCACCGAAAACAAAATCAGCGCGGGCCGCTGGGCAGAAGCCGCCGTGGACAAGGTGCGCGATATCCTTGCACGGGGCAAAACGCCCCTGCTGGTGGGCGGCACGGGCCTGTACTTTCAGGCTTTGCTGCGGGGCATGGCGGAAATTCCGCCCGTTGACCCGCAGCTCACCGCAGCAATCACCGCCCTTGTGGATGAACAGGGCGCACCCGCCCTGCATGCCGAACTGGCGCAAGCCGACCCCGCCTATGCCGCCAAAATCCACCCCAACGACCGGCAGCGCATCATCCGCGCGCTGGAGGTCTGCCAAAGCACGGGGCGATCCTTTACGTGGTGGCACAGTAATTCCATGAGCGCGCCGCTCTGCGTCGGCCCCCTGCTGACCCTGGACGCGTCCCTGGCATGGCTTGAGCCACGGCTGGCCCGCCGCCTGGACCTCATGCTTGCGGGCGGCGCGCTGGACGAGGCGCGCGCGGCCATGCGCCATTGCGCCGACCCCGCCGCGCCGGGCTGGTCGGGCATTGGCTGCGCCGAAGCCCTGGCGCACTTGCAGGGCCGCCTTTCGCTTGAGGACTGCCGCTCCCTCTGGCTGCGCAACACGCGGGCCTATGCCAAACGGCAGCTCACGTGGTTTCGCGCCAGGCCCGAGGCACAGTGGCTGCCGCCGGACGATCCCGCCGCGGTGGTGGAGGCCGCCTGCCGCTTCTGGCAAAAGGCACGCAGCAGCTGCAATTCTTAACTGCTGGAATGTATTGCGGTTTCAGACCATTACAAGGGAGTACCCGCCGCCATGCTCATGCCCGCCATTTCCATTGATCCGGAATTGCGTTCGATCTGGCCGGATACCGCTCTCGGCTGCGTTTTCTGGTCTGCTCCTGTTCGGGCCGAGGAACCACAGTTGTGGCAGTTCTTCAATCAGAATGTTTTGCCCGGCTTGCGGCAGAGCCTTGAACGCACGGAACTTGCCGACATGCCGCAGATAGGCCCCTCGCGTCAGGCATTCAAGGCTTTTGGGCGCGATCCGGGCCGGGTGCGCATTTCCTCCGAGGCGCTCTACCGCCGCGTGCGGCAGGGCAAGGATCTGTACCGCATAAACTCCGCAGTGGACGCCAACAATCTGGTTTCGCTTGAAACGGGCTTTTCGCTTGGCACCTACGATCTCGCCCGCCTGAGCGGCAACATCGTGCTGCGCGCGGGGCGGGAAGGCGAAGCCTATGCGGGCATTGGCAAGGATGAGCTTGATCTCTGCCGCATGCCCCTTCTGGCGGACGATCAGGGCGCGTTTGGCTGCCCGTGCAGTGATTCCCGCCGGGCCATGATCGCCGAGGACGGGCCGGACACATCTTCGCCCCGGCGGCTGCTCACTGTTATTTATGGCTTTTCCGGCGCCGGATCGATCTCTGATGCGCTGAACATAACACAGAAACATCTTGAAGTGTTTGCGGGCGCACAGATATTCGCCTCTTCCGTGCTCTGCTGAACGCCCTTGTTCGGCCCAAATCACACGATACGAATGTTTTTTCGCAAAGAATCTGTGTTTTCCGTAGATTGCGTGAACAATCAATAAAACGCTCTTTTTAGCGAAAAATATCCCAAGCTCCCTGTTCCCAAGGCATAAGAAGCAATTACAACAACGGCCCCTCCTTGACGTGTCTTGCATGCTGGGATACCGTTGCAATATCTGCGTGTTCACCCCCGTAGGGATCGGGGGTACGGAGGAACCCGCTGCAATGTATGCGGCGGGCGTTGGGGTAATGTCTGATTGCAAAAGGACAAGCACATGAGGAACGGCACATCACTGCTTTTGCTGGCGGCTCTGGCCCTGGCGGGCGCGGCGTGTCTGACGGCGCTCGGAGCTGGATCGGCCACGGCCGCAGCTTTGGAGCCGACAGACAGCGGCGCGCCGTCGGCCATTGTCATGTTTCCGGTAAGCGCCAAGCCCAATCCCAAGGGCGCGGCCATGAAACCTGCGGTTTTCAATCACCTCGCTCACGAGAAAAAGATTGCTAACTGCGAAACATGCCACCACACCGGCGATCCTGTGGCCTGTAGCACCTGCCACACTACGGAAGGCAAGGCGGAAGGCAATTTCGTGACGCTTGACCGCGCCATGCATGCCACCAATATCGCCAAACGCGCCAAGGGCAACACCCCTGTGAGCTGCGTGAGCTGTCATGAACAGCAAACCAAAGAACGGCGCGAATGCGCGGGCTGCCACGCCATTGTGACGCCCAAGCGCGACCAGGCATGGTGCGCCACCTGCCACAATGTTACGTCTTCCATGACGCCGGAGCAGATGCAGCAGGGCATCAAGGGCAAGCTGCCCCCCGACCAGAACGAAGCCCTGGCCGCTGAAACCGTGCTGAACCACAAGACCGTGCAGCCCCTTACCGCCATGCAGGGCCCCTACAAGGTGAGCATTGATGCGCTGGCCGACAAGTACGAGCCCAGCAACTTCACGCACCGCCGCCATGTGGCCTCCCTTATGGAACGCATCAAGGGCGACAAGCTGGCCGAAGCTTTCCACAACAAGCCCGAGACTCTGTGCGCCACGTGCCACCACAGAAGCCCGCTTTCGGCTACGCCTCCCAAGTGCGGCAGTTGTCACACCAAGGAGATCGACCCCGCCAATCCCAACCGTCCCAACCTCAAGGCCGCCTATCACCTCCAGTGCATGGGTTGCCACCAGGGTATGAACGTGGGTCGTCCTAAGAACACCGACTGCACCACTTGTCATAAGGCCCGCCCGTAGGGCGCCTAACTGCACGGAGAAACGCATATGAATCGCAGAAAATTCCTGGCCATCATGGGAAGCGCGGGCGTGATTTCGGCATTGGGCACTGCCAAGGTGGCCAATGCCGGGGTACACACCTTCCCCTACTATGCAGACAGCTACGGCGTGCTGCATGACACCACGCGCTGCATCGGCTGCCGCCGTTGCGAAGAAGCCTGCAACGCGGTGAACCACCTGCCCAAGCCCAAAAAGCCCTTCACCGACCTTTCGGTGACTGCCACCAAACGCCGCACCTCGGCCTATGAGTGGACAGTGGTCAACAAGTACAACGTCAACGGCAAGGACGTGTTCCGCAAGTTGCAGTGCTTCCACTGCAACGACCCGGCCTGCGCCTCCGCCTGTTTTGCCAAATGCTTCCAGAAGCAGCCCGACGGCAGCGTGACCTACGAAGGTTCGCAGTGCGTGGGCTGCCGGTACTGCATGGTTGCCTGCCCCTTCTATGTGCCGGGCTTCCAGTACGACGAGGCGTTCGATCCCCTGGTGCAGAAGTGCACCTTCTGCGAACCCCGCCTCAAGGAAGGCAAGCTGCCCGGTTGCGTGGAAGCCTGCCCCATGGACGCCCTGACCTTTGGCCGCCGCAGCGACCTGATCAGGATTGCCCGCTCGCGCATCACTGAAAATCCCGGCAAGTACGTGAACTACGTTTACGGCGAACACGATGCCGGCGGTACCGCGTGGATGGTGCTTTCTCCTGCCGTGGCTGCTCCTGCCGCCGCCAAGGACGCCAAAGCCCATGATGCCCACGCCGACACCAGCGAACTCAAGCAGCTTGGGCTCGACAAGCACCTGGGCACACAGCCCATGGGCGAGTTGACCTACGGCGCTCTGGGTACCGTGCCCATGATCGTGGCCTTCTGGCCTGTGCTCTTTGGCGGTGCTTACGCCATGACCAAACGCCGCGAAGCCATCTTCAAGGCGGAGAAGGACGCACACGTCAAGGAGACCAAGGACGATCTGGCCGCAGCCGTTGACGCAGCAGTGCGCAAGATTGAGGAAACCCAGGGTCCGGGCGCTGCCGACACAGCCCGCCGCGCAATGACCGACGCCTTGAAGGCTCGGGAAGCGGAGTGCTGCAAGGAGCACGGGGAGGATAAGTAAATGGCACACCACAGCATAGTTATTCCCACCAGGGACAAGCTGTTCAATATCAGCGAATTCCTGACGCCCACCCCCGGCAACATCATTTCTGCCATCATTTTGGCCGTGGGCTTTGTTATCACCGTTATCCGCTTTACCGTGGGCATCGGTTCCGTCACCAACCTCAGCGATGTGCAGCCCTGGGGCATGTGGATCGGCTTTGACCTTCTGTGCGGCGTGTGCCTTGCAGCGGGCGGCTATTTTACCACTGTCGCCTGCTACATCATGGGCATGAAGCACTTCCACTCGGCGGTGCGTCCGGCCATCACCACAGCCTTTTTGGGCTACGCCTTCGTGGTTATCGCCCTGCTGTACGATCTGGGCCATCCGCTGCGTCTGCCCTTCATGTTCTTCTTCCCCGGCACCACGTCCGTTCTGTTTGAAGTGGGCCTGTGCGTGGCAACCTACGTTTCCGTGCTGCTCATCGAATTTTCGGTGGCCCCGCTGGAATGGATGTCCTGCCGCTACCCCTGGCTCATCAAGATCCGCAAGATCGTGGTCAAGTGCACCATTCCGTTGACCATCTTCGGCGTGACCCTGTCCACCCTGCACCAGTCCTCGCTGGGTTCGCTCTACCTGATCTCCCCCGGCAAGGTCTTCCCCCTGTGGTACTCGCCCTTCATGCCCATGTTCTTCTTTGTGAGCTCCATGGCCGCTGGCGCGTCCATGGTTATCTTTGAAGGCATGCTGGCCCACCGTGGCGTGCACCACTACATGGACAAAACCCACCTGCGTGAAGCTGACGACGTGACCTTCAGCTTTGCCCGCGCGGCTTCGTTCATTCTCTTCGCCTACTTCATGCTCAAGCTTATCGACATGCTTGTGCAGGCCAACTTCCCCTACCTCTTCACGGGTTACGGGGCCTGGTGGCTGGTGGAAATGCTGGGCTTTGTGCTGATGCCCGCCCTGATCTACGCCAAGGGCGCGCGTGACCGCAATCTGACCCTGTGCCGCATTGGCGCGACCAACACGGTGCTGGGCATCGTGCTGAACCGCTTCAACGTTTCCATGATCGCCTTCAACTACAACTTGCCGTCGGCGGAACGCTACTTCCCCAGCATCTGGGAAATCTGCATCTCCATGTTTGTGGTGACCATGATCGTCACGGTCTACCGCTTCATCGTTTACAACATGCCGGTGCTGTACGAACACCCAGACTTCAAGGGCGAGCACTAAGCCGCGCGTAGGAGGAGAATCCCATGGAATTCAATACTTTCTATCAGTATTTTCTCTTCACGAAGAGCTGGGCTTATGTGATGATGTTCGTGGTACTGCCCCTTTACGTGCTGTACTGGAACTTTGTCCTGTTCCCCGACAAGAAAGAACGTAACAACAACTCCAAGCACTAGCCTGCTCGGGGTACGGAATCACAAGGGCGGAACCGCATGGCTCCGCCCTTGTTTTTTGCCCTGCGGGGTGTGTTATCCACAGGCCGAAAAAATCATACGCATTATATTAATTGATAATTTCACACCTAAAACAAAGTTTTGCTTTTGTGCTTGCGCATACGCAGGCCAACTGTTAATCTAAGCTGATACAAATTTGGATATCTGGACGGCAAGCTTTCCATATAAAGGAGAGCTGCCCTTTTTTCTGCATCCATACGTTTTTTTAGAACAGGACAATACAATGCGTTTCTGCGTTTCTTTTGCAAAAAATATTTTCAGCGAAGTGACAAAGCTTCGCGGCTTTTTTGCAACCTGACAACGCCCGCATAACTACAATTCACGAAAAAGAGGGCGTACCGGTTACGCCCTCTTTTTTTATGCAACGTGCGCTGCCTTGCGCAGCACACTGGAGGAAAACATGAAAGAATATCCCAATATTACCATCACGAGCAAGGACGCAGCGAGACTGGAAACCCTGTTGGAGACTCTGCCCGCCGACGGTTTCCCCGGGCGCAAGGCTCTGGAAGAAGAGCTCTACCGCGCTAACGTCGTGGCTCCAGAAGAAGTTCCCCCCTCGGTGGTGACCATGAACTCCACAGTGCGTTTTGCCATGCTGCCTTCCGGTACCGAACGCCGCCTGAAGCTTGTGTATCCCGGCAAATCAGACGCCAGCGAAGATTCCATTTCCATACTGGCACCTGTGGGCAGCGCGCTGCTGGGGCTCGCCGAGGGCGACGACATCCACTGGCCCAACCCCAACGGCGGAACCCTGCACCTCGTGGTGCAGGAAGTGGAAGACCAGCCGGAACGCGCCGGGCACTACGATCTGTAAGCTCATTCCAACAGCCGTTGCCGATTCCAGCGGGAACGGAACAACCTCATTCCCCACCTATGCGAGGAGGTATCATGGTGGATGTGATCGCCAAGGCGACTAACGAACTGAATCCGACAGACATACTGTTTCAGACACCCTACTGGGCGCAGGTCAAATCGCATATGGGCATGGCCCCCCTGGCTTTTGACATTCATTCCACAGAAACCTGGGGTGACGTGCTGGTGCTGATAAAAGACCATGGCGGGCACAAGATGGCTCTTGTGCCGCAGGGGCCGGAGCATGCGCCTTCTGAGGACTCATACGGGCAGTATCTGGAAGACCTCTCCGTTGCCCTGGCAGACCGGCTTGAACCGGACGTGGCCTTTATCCGCTACGACCTGCCGTGGAAATCCCTGTATGCTGACGAAATGCAGGAGCAGGGATGGTGCGCCTTTCCTGAAGCGCGCATACGCGAAATGCGTATGAACATGGGCACCAGATTCTGGAACTTCAGAAAGGCTTCCGCTGACATGACCGTGGCCAGTTCGCTCGTCGTGGATCTTGACGGCAGCGAAGACGACATCCTTGGCAGAATGAAGCCCAAAACCCGCTACAATATTGGTCTGGCCCGGCGCAAGGGCGTGACTGTGGAGAAAGCAGGCAGCAGCAACCTTGCTGATTTTTACGGCCTGTACGAACAGACCGCCAGAAGAAACGGCTTTGCCCCGTGCAGCAGCAAGCAGTTTTCGGCCATGTTCCGATGCAATTTCGGCGCGAAGGATGAAGCAGATATTGTATTTTTGCTGGCCCGCCACGGGCGCGACATCCTTTCCGGCGCTATTATCGGCATCTCGGGGCAACACGCCAACTTTCTGTACGGGGCATCGGGCAATATCAAGCGCAACTACATGGCATCCAGCCTCATGCACTGGACAGGCATGCGCATTGCGCGGCAACTGGGCTGCCGCAGTTACGAAATGGGGGCTGTTTCGCCCACGCCTAATGCCGCCCACCCCTTCAACGGATTGCACCAGTTCAAGGTCGGCTTTGGAGGCCGCATCGAACTGCGGAGCGGCTCGTGGGACTATCCCCTGAATCAGGGGGCATACCGCGCCATACAGAATGCCGAGGCTATGTATAAAGAACTTGGGGAATGAAGAAAACGCTTGCGGGCATCACACGCACAAGGGCACGCACTGCCCTGACGGCATTGGCAGGGGCCGCGCAACGGACAGGCAGCCACGAATGCTGCACATATCCGGGCAACACTGTCTGTTGCGTCCCCTGCCGCCACTTCGCCAAGGCACCTTGCGTGAAGCTTGCCGCGCTGATAAGCTGAAAATCTGCGGAACAGTCGCGGCCTTGCGGCCGGGCATTCAGTGATTATCTGCCTTCCAAGAGGTACCCAATATGTGTCTTGCCATACCAGCCAGAATTGAAGAACTTCAGGGAGAGGGCATGGCCCGCGTGCGCGTGGGCGAAAGCTCCACCTTTCTCACCGCCTCCATCATGCTGCTGCCCGAAGAACCCAAGGTCGGCGATTATGTGATCGTACACGCCGGTTTTGCCCTGCACACCATGACGCCGCAAGAAGCTGAAGACAGCCTGTCGGCCCTGCGCGAACTGGCCCAGGCCATGGACGGCGCTCCGGCAAACTTCTGACGGCCTGGTCCGCATAAGTGTGCGGTCATTGCTGCGGAGCAAAAAATCCCGGGCGTTTCACTCCTGCGCGCAACGCGTCTGAAACGTCCTTTTTGTTGGTGCTCCACGCTTAAGAGCCAGCCTTTTTGTTCATGAAGAGGCGCATTTTGCAAGGCGGGTTGCCATGCAACTACACACCATCAGTGCGATCTGCCAAACATTTTCATGCTCAGCCTGCGCACATACAGGCCACGCCTGCAGGCACGCAGTGCCCTGCTCTTCTTGACTTTGCCCCGCTCTTTGCCCACAGTAGAGCGATTTTTTCACCGTGCTATATTGCCAAGTCCTTGAGTTGAACTGTGCCGGGAGCCAGCATGAGCGATTATAAGAAAACATTGAACTTGCCTCAGACCGCCTTTCCCATGAAAGCCAACCTGGCCCAGCGTGAGCCGGAAACCCTGAAAAAATGGGATGCCATCAACAGCTACGAAGCAATGGTTGAAGCTTCCGGCAGCAAGGGAACCTACGTGCTGCACGACGGCCCTCCCTATGCCAACGGCCACATCCACATGGGCACGGCCCTGAACAAGATTCTCAAGGACATTATTGTTAAATCGCGCAACATGGCGGGTTTTGCCTCGCGTTATGTGCCGGGCTGGGACTGTCACGGCCTGCCCATTGAGCACAAGGTTGAGCAGGAACTGAAAGAAAAGAAAAAGACCCTGCCCGCCCATGTGGTGCGCAAGCTCTGCCGCGACTACGCTTCCAAATGGATTGACGTGCAGCGCAAGGAATTTCGCCGCCTCGGCGTGCTCGGCAACTGGGAAGATCCCTACATGAGCATGCGGCCCACCTATGAGGCCGCCACCGCCCGCGAGCTTGCCAACTTTGTGGAAACTGGCGGCGTCATGCGCTCCAAAAAGCCCATCTACTGGTGCTGCTCGTGCCATACGGCTCTTGCAGAGGCAGAGGTGGAGTACTACGACCACACGTCCCCTTCCATCTTTGTGCGTTTTCCCCTGCAGGACGATGGCCTGAAAAAGGTCTTCTCCGCTGCGGATCCCGCCCATGCCTTTGTGGTCATCTGGACCACCACCCCCTGGACGCTGCCGGACAACATGGCCGTGTGCCTGCACCCCGAGTTCACCTATGTTCTTGTGGAAGTGGACGGCGCGCAGTACGTGCTGGCCGAAGAACTGCTCGCCTCCTGCGCGGAGCAGTTCGGCTGGAGCGAACCCAAAATCCTTGGCCGCGCCACCGGCGAGCAGCTTGAAGGCCTCAAGGCCCGCCACCCCTTCTACGACCGCGTGTCGCCCATCATCCTGGGCCAGCACGTCACCCTTGAAGCTGGCACGGGCTGCGTGCACACCGCCCCCGGCCATGGCCGCGAAGACTACGAAGTGGGCCTCAAATACGGCCTCGAAATCTATTCGCCCATGGACGACGCCGGGCGCTTTTTACCCACGGTGCAGTTTTTTGCCGGGTTGAACGTTTTTGAAGCCAACCCCAAGGTTATTGAAAAGCTTGAAGAAGTCGGCGCATTGCTGCGCCAGGCCAAGATCAAGCACTCCTACCCGCACTGCTGGCGCTGCAAGCAGCCGGTTATTTTCCGCGCTACCACCCAGTGGTTCATCAGCATGGAAAAGAACGACCTGCGCGGCCGCGCGCTCAAGGCCATTGACGAGCAGGTGCGCTGGATCCCCGCCTGGGGGCGCGAACGCATCCACAACATGATCGAATTCCGGCCTGACTGGTGCATCTCGCGTCAGCGCCAGTGGGGCGTGCCCATCATGGCCCTGCTCTGCGAAGACTGCGGCGAAGCCTGGAACGACCCCAACTGGATGCGCGACCTCTGCGACCGCTTTGCCAAGCACCCCACCGGCTGCGACTACTGGTACGAGGCCGAACTTTCGGAAATCGTGCCGGAAGGTCTTGCCTGCCCGCACTGCGGCGGCAACCACTGGAAGCGCGAAACCGACATCCTTGACGTGTGGTTCGACTCCGGCACCAGCTTTGCCGCCGTGCTGGAACAGCGCCCCGAGCTTGCCTACCCCGCCGATCTGTACCTTGAAGGTTCGGATCAGCACCGGGGCTGGTTCCACAGCTCCCTGCTGGTCAGCGAAGGCACGCGCCAGCGCGCGCCCTACAAGGCTGTGCTCACCCACGGCTATGTGGTGGACGGCGAAGGCCGCAAGATGTCCAAGTCCATCGGCAACGTCATTGCGCCGCAGGAACTCATTGAAAAGTTCGGCGCAGAAATCGTGCGCCTGTGGGTTTCTTCCGTGGAATACCGCGAGGACATCCGCATTTCCGACGAAATTCTTGGCCGCCTTGTGGATGCCTACCGCCGCATCCGCAACACCTGCCGCTTCATCCTCGGCAACCTTGAAGGCCTCGGCAAGGATGATCTGCTGCCGCTGAACGAGCTGCTGCCCCTCGACCGCTTTGCCATTGACGCCGCAGCAAGGGTGCACGACCGTGTGCAGCAAGCCTATATGGATTTTGACTTCCACAAGGTCTACCACACCCTGCACAACTACTGCGTGACCGACCTTTCGTCCATGTATCTGGACGTGCTGAAAGACCGCCTCTACGCCTCCGGCCCTGCCAGTAAGGAGCGCCGCTCGGCCCAGACCGCCCTGTGGCATATCCTCGGCCTGTTGCTGCGCGACATGGCCCCGGTGCTCTCCTTCACTGCGGAAGAAATCTTTGCGCATCTGCCCGAAGGCCTGCGCGGTGGGGAACCCACGGTATTTGCCCTTCAGCCCGTTGAATCTGCCCCGCTCATGCTTGACGAAGGCACGCGCGACGACTGGAACGTGCTCGCCGCCGTGCGCGGGGCCGTGACCAAGGCCATTGAGCCCATGCGGCGCGATGGCGTTATCGGCCACTCGCTCGACACACGCGTGACCCTCTTTGTGGCAGACGAACTGCGCCAGCGCCTTGAAGGCCTGAACACAGACCTGCGCGCCTTCTGCATTGTTTCGCAAATCGCCATGCAGCCCCTTGAAAGCGCACCGCAAGGCGCGTACTGCGATGAAGAAATCGCCGGGCTTGCCATCGGCGTGGAAAAGGCTCACGGCGAAAAATGCGAACGTTGCTGGATTTACAGCACGGAACTTGGCACCGATGCGGAGCATCCCACGCTCTGCCCCCGCTGCACCGCCGTTATCAAGGCCATGGAAGCGTAACAGGAATGCCAAGGCGTTATCGCATACTCGGCATAGCGGCCATTGTCGCCCTTGTTCTCGATCAGGTGAGCAAGTGGGCTGTCATGCAGTTCATCCCCGAGCACAGGCCCATCACGGTCATTGCCGGGCTGTTTGATCTGGTCAACATCCGCAATCGCGGCGCGGCCTTTGGTTTTTTGAACCGCTCAGACATTGAGTGGCAGTTCTGGCTTTTTCTCGCTGCCACGGTTGTGGCTGTGTGGGCCATTGTCATGCTGGTGCGCAGCTCGGACGAAGACCCCTGGCTGTTCGCGGCCCTTGGGCTTGTGATGGGCGGTGCGCTTGGTAATCTGGTTGACCGCGTGCGCTTTCGCGCCGTGGTGGACTTTCTGGATGTCTATTGGGGCGACTGGCACTGGCCAGCCTTCAATATAGCCGACTCGGCCATATTTGTGGGCGCGGTGCTGGCCTGCCTGATTCTCTGGCGTAAGCCCCAGGCTGTCGCCAGCGACAAAGGCGGCAAACCAACCCCCGGCAAGGGAGGAACCGCATGATTTTTCATTGGTGGCATGTGCTTGTGGTAATGTTCCCCATGATCCCGACATTGTGGAGCATTCTGCACATATGGGGACATGAGTTTGAAACCCCGCAACAGCGCGCCCTGTGGCTTGTGCTGGTAGTTTTTCTGCCGTGTGTGGGGGGAATCATCTATATTTTCACCGGACGAAAAAAAGTTCTGGGAAAAGTGCAAAATTGAAAGAGGGTACTATGCGCACACTCCGTACTATGTACATCCTGACTCTGGCTTGCGCGGCGCTGCCTTTGAGCGGCTGCATGGGCGGCAGCACCAGCAGCGGCAACGGCAGCATCTCACTGGAACAGCAGGTGCAACAGCAAGACGTGCAGTTGCGCCAGTTGCAGCCTGCTCAGGCTGATGCCTGGAGCCAGATTCAGACGCTGAGGCAGGAAGTCAACACACTCAAGGGCCAGCTTGATGACCTGCAAAACGCGGGCGGCGCCAAAGCCCTGGTGGGCCGTGTGAGAACGCACGACGAAGCCCTGCGTCAGGTGGAGCGCAGCATGGCGCTGAACCTGAACCTTGGCGACCCCATGACCAGCGGCGGCAGCGGTGCAGCTCCCTTTGCGCAGGCGGCTCCCCAGGCGGCTCCCCAGGCGGCGCCTCAAGCGGCCCCCCAGGCAGCGCCTGCTTTCAGCCAGCCCGGTTATGGCCAGCCTTCTTACGGGCAGGCAGCGGCAGGCGGCATGGCCGCTGGTTCTGTGGGCTACGCGGCGGCTTCCGCCGCTGGCGATCAGGGCGCGGCGGCGGCGCAAACCCAGCCCGTCATCAACCCCAGCTCCAGCACCTGGGGCCAGCCCAGCCCCCAGCCAGAACCGCAGGTTCAGGCTCCCAAAAAGGACATCTCGCTGGCGCTTTTTGACGCTGGCGTCAACGCCTACCAGTCCCGCAAGTACGATGAGGCGCAGCGTTCTTTCAATGACTTTCTGAAAAACTACAAAGACCACAGCCAGGCTCCCGAGGCCCAGTACTATCTGGCCGAGTGCTATTTCCAACGCAACCAGTTTGCGGATGCGGCTCTGGCATATGATGCTGTTATCAAAAAGTATCCTTCTTCTTCCAGCGCGCCCGGCGCGTACCTCAAGCAGGGTATCAGCTTCAGCAAGCTCAATCAGTCTGCGGCTGCCAAAGCCCGCCTGGAAGAGCTGATCAAGAAATATCCCAACTCGCCGGAAGCTGCGCGGGCCAAGACGTTCTTGAAGACCAACAAGTAGGTATCCCGGCTCCGCCGCGTTCTCGCGCGGCGGAGCCTTTTTACTGCACGTTACCTTTGACCGTACATCCTCAAAGGTTCTATACGCACAAATTAAACCGCGCCGCGCGCAAAGGGGACGGGCATGAGCGACGAAAAGCCCGAAGCCGCAGTTTACAAGCAGATCAGCACGGAAATGCGCCAGGGTCTTAAAGACATTTTTCAGCGCGTTTCAGCTGCGTCCAAAGGTCAGCCTCTGCCCCCCCCAAACCCCGACGCCCTTTTTCTTGAGGCCTCAAGCCAGCTTGATGAAGTGTTGAAAGACACCGAGGCCGCCACAATGACCATTATGGAAATTGTTGAGCGCCAGCTTGAATTTCAGGAAAAAAACGACAGCATTCTGAGCGAACTGCGCAATGAAGCGGATGATCCCGCGCGCATAATTCAGCTTGAGACCAACAACTTCCGTCTGGGCAAGGATCTTACAACATTGATGACCACCCTGAGCTTTCAGGACATCACGGGCCAGCGCATCAAACGCGTTGTCTCTGCGCTGAACCAGATCGAGGCCATGGTTGTGGAGCTGTACGTTTCTTCGGGCCTGCTGCTGGAAGCTGCGGAAAAAGATCCCACAAAGAATGTTCAGGAATTGCAGGACGAGGCCCGTCAGGCAGTGAAAGAATTCAACCAGGGGCGCAGCGAGCTTAAAGGACCGGACAAAGCGGGCGTTTCGCAGGGTGCCATTGACGACATGCTTTCCCAGTTGGGCCTCTAGACGGATACGTTGCTAAAATCTTTTCTGTTAGCGAATGAGGGTGTTGCAAAACACCCTTTTTTGCGTCCAATGCTGCGTCACAGCCTGCTACCGGTCCCCTTCAACTCCAACAGGGTTCAGCCGGCAGGCCTCCATTGGCGCGCATGATGTGCTAAAGAGAGTTCGCATGCGAAAGGATGCCTTGCCTGACCGAGCCCAACTGCCCCGGCCCGGATTGGTTTACGTTGCAACGCATAAAGGCCCCAAAAGGGGCCTTTATGCAATACATATCCCGTGGCGGGAGTGAGCTTACTTCTGCTTGACGGCTTCGCGGGCGCTGGCGGCCATATGGCAGGGACGGCATCCCTTGAACTTGGCGCCGTACTTGGCGGGATTTTCCTGAGCCTTCTGCGTGTGGCAGCCGTAGCAGGAGCGGTCGCCATTCTTGGAGTGGAAGGCCATGAACATGCTCATGGGGTCACGTTCGCGCGCACCAGGGGTGGCGTGGCATTCGGTACAGGCTACGTAGCGGCTGTCGCTGCCCACTTCGTGGTGGCAATGCATGCAGTTGATGCCTTTATGCGCCGTGTGGGGGAACATGACGCTCATGCGCGAGGATGTTCCACCAGGAATTTCAATAGGCTTTTTAATGACCTGCGACATTTCCTTGATATCACGCGCCTGCGCTTCGCCAACCCACGCGAGGCTCAACGCAAGCAGCAACAAGGTCACATATTTCATCAGCTATTCCTCCTACTGGGTTCGTAAAGCGCAGGAGCAGGCCCCGGCGCACCACAGGCGGCTGAAAAACCGCCATCAACACCACTCTCCGCAGCGGTTGTTCTACCCCAATAATGCCTGTATGTGCAATAATTAAAGACTGCTACATCAGGAGCATTTATACGGTTCAACAAACCGACTCAGCAATCCGCTGACAGCCAGACTGCCAGCAATAAATTTAGCAGAAAGGCAGCTTCAAAAAAAGCCTTTCGTGTTTGGCGCAAGCTGCCGCTAAAACATGTTCCAGAATGACGGCCTGACTGGTTTCAGCTTTTTACGTGCGGCCACCATATCCAGATGCATCATGCCAAGCGCCAGGGCATCCAGATTGGGAACAAACTCGCGTTCGCGCAGGTCCACCGCCGGGCAGTAAGACTTGCACTTGGTGCACCAATCCAGCCGCTCACCGTGAGCAGTGCCGCTTTCACGCAGCAGCTCCATAACGCCGCTTCCTTCCTCGCCGCATGCGGGGCATGCTCCGCGCCGGAATTTCCAATCCGCGCCGCACACGCCGCAGTGCAGATGTTTTTTACCGCCGCCGCCCGCAAGAAAAGCATTTTTTTCATCAATGCTGGGTTTATCCATCCAGCCGATGGTAGGCAGTGCGCCGCACACAGGGCAATAACCCTGCCGCCACACATCGCTGGCCTCCCAGGGGGTGTCACCCTCCGCGGCTACGGCCTGAGCGGTCATGCCGCGCAAAATCGGCGCAACGATGAACCCCGTCACAAAGTCCAGCACCAAGGGGTCAAGGCCAATTTTTTCAGCCAGAGCCGCCAGCGCATCCCTGTCGCCCGAGGCAGCGGCGCTAACCAGCTCTTCCGCTCGCTGGGCTTCAGCTCCATCAGATTTCAGAAAAAAATCCGTAAGTCTGGCCTTGTGGGGAACCACGGCGTCCATGCGGCACAACATGGGCAGCAGCTTTTCTGCGCAAATACGCACCGCCGGGGCCACGCCTGCAAAGGAAGCTCCGGCAAGCATTGAAACACCCTGCTCCATCCGCTGCGGCTCAGTCTGCGGCAGTGACAAGCCCTCTTTTTTCAGGCTTTCGGCCACAGCATCGCCAAGCTCTTCCTGAGCGGTGAGCAGCGGTTCAAACGAGCGGAGCACCGGGGCCAATACCGGACGCCAAGTAATAATTTCTTCAAGGGTTTGGGCAACGGTTTGCCTTTTAACAGCCATTGATACTCCGTATGCCGGGGATAGCCCGGCTGATTTCCCAAACTATGCAACACTGAGGATGTCTGCTCTCAATGTTTTCAGAATGCTCATTCCGGCATTATGCAACGCAAATGCAAGAGGTGCTGTCATTTCCGCGTACCGCTCAGGTACCGGCTGACAAACCGTTGCGCTGTCTTGGCAAACGCCAGCTTTTGAAGCCGTACGCGCAATTCAAGGCGAGCCTGCGCCAACCGGTTGAGGCAAAAACCAGGGGCCGCTCCAGCAATGCTCACGCTGCAACAAGGCAACCAAGCTTGCTGGTATTGTACCCTGATGGTGAACCAAAGCGAAGGATTTGCCAAGCCCCCGCGATGCTTTTCTACCCCCGCAGCCGTGGGACTACGGGGGTAGAGGGGATAAGGCCTTACATGAAGGCCGCGTATTCGTAGTAGTGTTCTTTTTCTTCCGCCAGCAGGTAGATGACGCTCACGTCTTCTACATCAGCCAGAAAAGCCTTGGGAAAGGTCTTTTTGACAATCTCAAGCCGCTTTTTGGCCATGGGCAGGATTTCTTCCCTTTCGCCAAAAGCCATGGTGCCCGTAGGGCACGTCTTGACGCAAATGGGCAGCATGCCCGCTGTGACGCGGTCAATGCACATGTCGCACTTGGTCAGGCACTTGGTCTTGGGGTCCAGCCGGGGGATGTTGTAGGGGCAGGCGTCAATAACGGCCTGCGCATCCTCGGGGCTCAGCTTGGCGCTCTTGTCCGTGGCTATGACCATGCCCGTTTTGGCATCCTTGATGATGGCGCCGGGTACGGCCATGTCGGCCACTTCCTTGCAAATGGGCGTGATGCAGTGGCGGCACTGGTCGGGAAAGAAATTCCACACAACTGTGCCGTCAGGCTTCATACGCTCGCGAAAACGAACAATCTTGAGGTTGTTGGGGTTCAGATCCGGCGGATTCTGATGAGTGCCGCGCTGCTTGGTCTCATTGGCAGGCAGGTCATGCCATTCCTTACAGGCCAACTGGCAGCCCCGGCATGCCGTGCACCGAGTGGTGTCGATCAAAAAAGTCTTCGGCATAGCAATGCTCCTTGGCGGGCGCGCTCCATCAAGGAG
>JAEZYD010000054.1 GCA_023419375.1 Pseudomonadota bacterium | reverse complement strand
CTTTTTAGATTACATTGTCCAAGGTAGTGCAAAACTTAGGATTCTTGAGATATGTGGATGGTACCTACCGTGAGCCTGAAAAGCCGTATTCTGACCTCAAGGCGCACATCCTGAAACATAAACTCACCACTTGCGGCGAGGGGATTGACAGCGTGGATGGCGACCTGATCGACCTCCACGAAATGATACAGTTCGGCGTTGGTTCAACGGATGAATACGATTACTTCACCAAGAGGGGATACAAATTCAAAAGGCTGAACGATATCAATTAGTTTGGCCGGTTGGTGGTGAACGCTCACAACAATACGAGGATGTACGACAACAACGGCTTCACGCCGAATGATATATTTGAGGAGCGCCCTAAGCTGAAACCACTCCCCAAAGAACCGTTCAAAATTGAGACGATGCCCAAAATCGGGCGCAACGCCCCCCGCCCCTATGGGAGCGGTCTGAAGTACAAAAAATGCTGCGGTAAATAGGAGTGTGCAATTTAACGATTACTCGCTTCTGACGATTACAGTTTTTTGGGTGTGCATCGTATCAATTCATGGTGACTTTGCCACCGGCGATGGCGGGATTTGAACATACCATACCCCGAATTGTTTACGGCTGTGAAGAACCCGTGCATACCAGAAAAGCCATCTTGGAGCGGAAGCAGGATCAGTAAAGCAAAGAATACTTGCGCTTTGCTATCCGAAAGAATCCAGTCAAAAAGCTACGTAATCGGATTGATCTGGATTACACGCGCTAGAGTTTTTGTCGTTCGGGACCAAAAGGCCGCAGGTTCAAATCCTGTCACCTCGACCATAATCAGACGTAAAGTTTGATACAATGAAGCTCTCGTTGGAAAACGAGGGCTTCGTTGTTTGTTGATGCAGAATAGGCATGTTCGAACCCGTGGACGGGAATGAAGTTGCAGAAAGCATAGTCAGTGCCATCAGAATGAAGATTTCCTGATGAGTGAGCGAAGGGTAGGGGGTTGGCATTTTCGGCTATTTATGCTTGTTTTTGCCTTTTGGGGACCTTGTCTAGCAAAATTGAGTACTCTTGAATACCCCTGATAGGGTGCCGTCCACGGGTATGAATAAGTATGCGGAAGGATAAGAACGGGTTTCCAACGTTAGGGCTCCAACTTGGGGCAAGCGACGTACTAAGCGAATGAAGAAGGGTTCGAATCCCACCTTCTCCGCTGTATAAAGGGACATTAGGTACGCGGGTGCATTGGGTGCATAACGGGTGCATCATTACCCGGCCATCAGTCTTTCTCTAAATATTGCTGCAAGCAGGACTGACAGATTTTGCCGCTGTCTCCTTCGCCGTGAATAAATGGATCGCTACACCATGAGCAAAACGAGACTTCATTTTCGGTATATTGCACTTCGCATGTAAAGCACCGTGCAAAGTCATATTCGTGACTTATTACGAAAGAGTCGCTGCCACAATCGGGACAGGTGTAACAAGGGTATTCACCGCCATCTTTCACGATCGAATATTCATCTATGCCTTGTTCATATAGGTATTGTCTTGCAAGTGCCTCGCCATCAAAAGTTGCCCCGCAAAAAATGCACTCTGCATATCCTTCTTTTTTCCATAAGAACTGTTCGTCGCACTCCATACACTTTTCGAGACATCTAGAGATACCACGTTCCTTGGCCTCTTTTTCTGCCAATAAGATAGCATTTTCATGATGTTTGGTCAGCTCTTTAAGGATGATCTTTATTTCATTTAGTAGTTCTTTCTCTCCGTCGGACAGCGCGCTAATTGTGAGGTGATCTGATATAAACCTAATGATAAACGTAATGTTTTTGTTAACACGACCTTCGATGGCGTTCATATTGCCCGACACTTCAAAGTGCATAGTTTTGTTGCGAAGCTCTTTCAACCTAACTACTTCGTCTTTTAGATGTTGTTTAATTTCAATGCTACATAGTTTATTTAATCGAGCAAACAAATCATCACACGAGGCGCTTTGAAAATCTCCATTTAGTAAGGCTTGCCTATCGGCTTTATTCATATCCGCAAAGACATATGTCCAATGTTCTTGGAGCAAGCGGTACTTTAAAATCAATTCGATGCCCGAAAATAAGTGCAATAATGAGTATTTAAGCAGTCTTTTTCTGTTCTTTTCCTCTTTCTCATCAGTAAGTTGTTTTAATTAATTTGCAGAGGACAGAACGAAATCCAAACCATTTTCAAGCAGTTTATAGCAAATCTCCATTGTGTATCCCCCTAGAGTATAAAAACAACATGCAAGCCCTCTCCAATGCGAGGAGTATATAGCAAATCCGCCGGTGTGTCAAGATTGGCGCGACGGTCACGTAAACGGGAAAGCAGCAGGCCCGAAATCGAGACTGCGTCTCCTGTTTGGCGTTACCCCTATACCACAGCCCTATCCTTGAAAATGAAGCGCATGGCGCCGTCTTTCAGTATCCGTACCTGCTCAACCGCGCCATACCAAAGCGTTTCGTTGAACGTCCTGGCTGGCCCCTGCTTATGCGGATTCATTGGGTGCATGGCGGGTGCATCATTACACGGGAGAGTTACTCCGGGAGCACGCCTTCGCCAATTTTTTGAGTAACCAATCCCTTAAGTCTGGGTACTTCAATCGCCTTGAGTTCGTCGATTGTAAGTGTCGGATTTGTACTCAAGGATGTTTCGATGATATTGAATTCAGCCTTGATTACTCTGCGAGTTATATTGCGCAGATCATTAACCGTATCTCTTGTTATTGACGCAACGGCTCCTTCATGTACAGCATCGCTCCGATCAACATAGTGCTGTATTATATCATCGTATAATACTCTGATTTCCGAATCTGTTGAGCCGATCAAAACAGAAATACGCTTTGCGAGCATTTTTTTTCTTGGACCCGTGATCGCCAGATAAAAGCATTACTTCTAATGGCGTAATCAAGTTTTTGTAGGCGGTTGCATCATCGATTACGTGGTAGGAATATACTAAGTCATCAATGATTGCGTTTTTCAGTAAGGCATAGGCTCTGTCATGGCCTGCAATAAACGCATTAATGTCAGAAACTTTATCATCAGAAATAACCATCGGATAAAGGATCAAAGTCGGCTCGTCCGCACAAATAGGCGTGCAAGTATGATTGCATCGGACAGAATCTTTTTCTGTGCTATATTGGTAAAAAGAATACTTTCTTGCAATCTCGCCTTCCATATAAATGCGAAGCATGGAGAAATACCGAAATAATCTCCGTTCATACTTATCGTGAATCGATTCTGAAACAGTTTCAAGGCCATCGCCAAGCGCGAATACTATCGAATTCGCTGGGAAAACATGCCCTACAATTTCGTCGCTGCTGCATTCGAGTACAACGATAGTTGTTTGATTATCATGAACGGCATAATGGAAGTCAAAGCTAACTTGGCCCCTGCCGTCCGTAATGCGGTCCTTGTATTTGTAACTCGAGAGGAGCACCTTCCTAAAAACAAAGCCTTCGGGGGGAGCGATTTTTGTTATGGATTCATCACCTAAGATCGGTATTGATATTTCGACGTGAACTGAAACATCAAACATGATTTACACCTCACGAGCCTAAATACCATAAAAAATTATATCATACTATGGGAGGGCCGTGCAACGAAAAGCCGCAGGTCCGAAATTGAGCCTGCGTCCTCCTGTTTGGCGTTACCCCTATACCACAGCCCCTCCTGAAAATGAAGCGCATGGTGCCGTCATCTTTATCCCTACCTGCTCAACTGCACTGCGCTATAGTTTTTCGTTGAACGTCCTGGTTGGCCCCTGCTTATGCGGATTCATTGGGTGCATGGTGGGTAAATCATTACACGGGGAGGCCGGAATCCAGTTATAGAAATTTTTAATTGTGTCCCTTTAAATATGATTGAAATATGAAAAATCTTGTACTATAATTAATAAAAGCATATGAAAGGTGGATTTTTCATGAAAGAGCATATCCTGCTTAAGAAAGCCTACCGTTATCCTGAGCCCATAACATCCCTTGCTCCAGAGGGGTGCACCTTTTCTGAGCAAAGTGGATATTGGGTCAACGCCACCACCGATGAAGTGATGATGCTTAGCAAAGACCCTAGACGCCCACAATCCAAGAAGCAAGATATTGAAACTGGTGAGGACCAAAAAGGTGAGTGATGTAAACTTTTTGATCCTTTCCAACATGTACGACTTTTCTACAGACCTGATTTGCTACGAATTAGAACGACGAGGCCAAAAGTATTTAAGACTAAACCGAGATCGGTTTTCGGAGTACAAATTGCTTTATGCTTTAGGAGATGATCTGGCGGTATTTCGTTTCAGGCCAGCTTATAGAGGAGATATTGTTTACTTCCTGAGCATATCTTATAAAATCTGGTACACGAATAGCTATTAATCGGGCGAGCGCACGTTTAAAGAAACTGCTATTTCTGATTTGTAATAACGCGCCAACAATTTGAATTTCCGTCAGCGCATAAATCATTTTATCGATCATTCTATCCTCCTGGATTATAAAGCTGTATTTGGGATGTGGAATTTATAATCAGATTTCAGGTTATTCGACGATGCTAGAAAAAAGATCGGAGTATACTCCATTTTGTTCACCTCTTTATTATTATAC
>JAEZYD010000051.1 GCA_023419375.1 Pseudomonadota bacterium | reverse complement strand
TAAATATCGTTTTTTTACCCCCCCCGGCGGCCCTATGGCCGCCCCCGGGACAGGAGACTCACCATGGCTGACGACAAAGACGTTGTTGTTGAATTCCTGAAAAGCAAATCCTCGTCCAAGTCCAAGTTCTATTTCAAGGATTTCCTTGAACTGTTCCCCGACAAGGGACCCCGCGACGTGAAGAAAATCCTCACCAAGCTGGTGAACGAAGAAGTGCTGGAATTCTGGTCTTCCGGTTCCACCACCATGTACGGCATGAAGGGCGCGGGCAAGCAGTCCGCCGCTGAAGGCGAAGAATAGCTGCAGACCCGCATTGGCCCAGTGCCTTTGCTTTCGGCTGCGCCAAAACGCGCTTTTTATTATGGTCGAGTACAACGTGTACGCTCCCTGCATAAAAAGCGCGTCTTTGTTGCCGACGGCCCGCTGCTGCTGGCCGATGTAGCCTGGCAGATTTCGCCAGAATGCCTCAGGTTTATTTGTCGGGATTCATATCTCGAACGGCAAGGGCATGCCTTGAAGCATGCGCCTTCGCAAGGTGCGTCAGCCTTTGCGTGTAAGCCTCAGCAAGTTATGCCGCAACGCGAGTTGTGGCATTTCTTGCTTCTGAGGGGCGGCACGTTCCTCCCCCTGGCCCACGGATAAAGCTCTCCGGCAGCGGCCTGCACATGTAAAGCTGAAGGTCACAAGAAAACGTGGCAGCATCTACGCTGCCTGCGTAATCGCAAGGCTTGCCCTGCCCGGGTGTTTCCCGCAAACTGGGCTGAACGGGCGGCAAGCCTGTATCCCGGTCTGTCCTGTTTCGCTTTCATCCTCTGTTTGTTACGCGGGAGGCAGAATGAGTATTGCATTTTCCCTGTCTGACGCTGAAAAGCAATTTTTGTCGCATCAGGCCCGTATGTCCATCGAAGCCGGATTGGCGGGGAAAAGCGTGGCAGATGTTCCGCAACCTCCTGCCGACCAATTTGCGCCAGAAAGCGCCCTGTGGCGAACACTTGGGGCTTTTGTGACCTTGAATATGGGCGAGAGGCTTCGCGGCTGTATTGGCAATATTGTGGGGCGTGAGCCTCTGTATGCGACTGTGTGGCATATGGCGCAGGCGGCGGCTTTTGCAGACCCGCGTTTCCCCGCATTGACGCTCGCCGAATGGCCCCATGTCGCCCTGGATATTTCCGTTCTGGACGAGCTCAGCCCCTGCCCCGGCCCGGAAGCGGTGGTGGTGGGGCGGCACGGCCTTGTGCTGGTCTACGAAGGGCGCAGCGGCGTATTCTTGCCGCAGGTACCGGTGGAACAGGGGTGGGATCGACTGGCCTATCTGGACAATTTGTGCCTCAAGGCCGGAGTAGCTCCCGGCTCTTGGAAGCTGCCGGGGGCGCAATTGTTCTGGTACGAGGCGGTTGTGTTCAAGGCAAACACCTGATGTGTTCCTGAAATGCCGCAAGAGCCATACGCAATACTTGCACATGCCTCTTGCGGGGTGTAAGCTGCACAAGATTTCTCAGGGCGGGGTGAAAGTCCCCACCGGCGGTGATGCGGCGGCCAGCAGGCTTCCGCCAGCCCGCGAGCGCCCAGTGTTTGGGGTCAGCAGATTCGGTGAGAATCCGAAGCCGACGGTTATAGTCCGGATGGAAGAGAACGGTTTTTTGCCGCTCACAGCAGCGGTGCGTCCTTTATTGGAAGGCGCACTTTGTGTTGCGGCCCGTCCACGCCCTGGTGCACCATCTCCCGGCAAACAAAGCCGGAAACAGGAGAACGGAATGCATCAGTCCTCATTATCCCTTGCTTCTTTCGGCACCTCTGAAGAACGTGTTCGCGCTGCTCTTGCCTCATTGAGCAAAGGCGGCGGCGTCTGCGTTGTGGATGACGAAAACCGCGAGAACGAAGGCGACCTTATTTTCAGCGCGCAGCACATCACTGTGCCGCAGATGGCCATGCTGATCCGGCATTGCAGCGGTATCGTCTGCCTGTGCCTTACGGACGAGCATGTGCAGCGCCTTAACCTGCCCATGATGACCGACCACAACACCAACACGCAGGGAACTGCCTTTACCGTCACCATTGAGGCGGCCACCGGCGTTACCACGGGTGTTTCGGCCGCTGACCGCGTTGCCACCATCAAGGCCGCCGCCGCGCCTGATGCCCAGCCCGCCCATCTGCGCCGCCCCGGCCATGTGTTCCCCTTGCGGGCGCGCCCCGGCGGCGTGCTTGAACGGCGCGGCCACACGGAAGCCACGGTTGACCTCATGCGCATGGCAGGCCTTGAACCCTGCGGCGTACTCTGCGAGCTGACTCTGGATGACGGCGAAATGGCCCGCCTGCCCGAAGTTGCCAGCTTTGCCCGCGCCCACAACATGCCTTTGTGCAGTGTGGAAGATATTGCAGCGTGGAGGTTGGCTATGGGTGACCTCCACCTCGCCGCCAGTGCCTAGCTCCGCACGCGTCTTTTGACCGCGCGCGTCTTTTGCCCGCTGACAGCGTCAAGCAGGGCTTTTTGCTCCGGTCGAGTACCATTGGCGTACACTCCCTGCGCAAAAAGCCCTGCTTTCCTTGTCAGCGAACAAAATGCATCATGCAGTGCGTCCAGCAAGGTTATGCGCAAAAAGCCCTGCTTTCCTTGTCAGCGAACAAAATCCATCACGCGGGAAGTCAAAGAAGTACACTCGCTAGTATACAACGTGCCCTTTCTCAAAAAGCAAGCGCCTCTTACACGGCGCAGGCAAGTCTGACATCATAAAAAAGCCCGGTTCATGGAATGAGCCGGGCTTGAATTTTGAAAGGCGCTGTCGCGATCAGCTGAAGTATTCTTGGGGAGATTCAAGTATTTGCGTAAAAATTTTATAAAATTCAGCCAGATGTATCCCGTCAATAAAGCTGTGAAGCGCTTCAATGGAGATGGTGACATTCCCTGCGTCATCTTTTTTGCCAAAAAGAATTCTGGGCACGCTGTCGATCCACGGATCACCCCAGGGATTTGTTGCTGAAAGTAGGGGAATATCTGGCACGCAGCTAAAGTAGATCAGGCTTTGCACATCGCCGCCCTCGGGGCAAAGCGTTGGATTCTGGTCGGCAATGGCCCGTGCAGCGCTGATATTGCTGCTGAAGACAGAAAATTTGCGATCAAACTTAGCAACGCAGTTGCAATGCAATGTTCTGCCTTGAGGAATGTAGGTAAAAGCCGCATCAATGCGTTCAAATTCCACAGGGCGCAGATTGACTATGCGCTGCCTGAAGCCAGCAACGCCATGAACGGCGATCATTGCGGCAAAATAGATGCAATCCGTAAGTCGAAAGCCATTCTGTTTTTTTACTTCATACAATCTGGCAACATTTGCCGAAAACGAAACACTGAAGCACGGATTTTTCCGCGACTGAAAGAAATTGAAATGTTCATTTCTTTCCCATGAGTCATCAAGGTATTTCATAATGAATCCTGGTCGGCGCTGTTTCTTTAAAATCCGCAACGCAAGCTGACTGGAGTTTCAGAAAAATAATTCGCGGAGTCCCTGCTACTCCACAGGCGTGAGGCGTTGCGCCAGCCGCGTGAAGCGCTTGCGGGTCTTGTTGTTTTTGACGGCCATGTGCAGGGCGCGGGATTCCCCAACCAGAATGACCAGCTTTTTGCCGCGCGTTACACCCGTATAAATGAGGTTGCGCTGCAAAAGCACATAGTGCTGCATCATGATGGGAATAACCACAGCGGGGTATTCCGAGCCTTGCGATTTGTGGATGGAAATGGCGTAGGCGGGCGCGAGTTCGTCCAGTTCGTCAAATTCGTAGGGCACAACGCGCTCGTCAAAGGTGATGCTGAGGGTGCGTTCGCGCACGTCCATAAAGCTGATACGCCCCATGTCGCCGTTAAAAACGTCCTTGTCGTAGTTGTTGCGTATCTGCATGACCTTGTCGTGCAGGCGGAAGCAGCGGTCGCCGCGGCGCACTTCAATGCCGTGCGGGTTCAGGGCTTCTTGCAGGCATGCGTTCATGCGGCCAGCGCCCACTGCGCCCTTGTGCATGGGCGTGAGCACCTGGATGTCGTCCACCGGGTCGAGGTTGAAGCGTCGGGGAATGTGGTTGCGCACCAGATCCACAATGAGTTCTGCGGCCTTTTCGGCATCGTTCTGGTGGATAAAGTAGAAGTCCGAGAGCCTCTCCTTGCTCGATTCCAGCGAGGGAATTTCGCCCCGGTTGATGAGGTGGGCATTACAGATGATTTCGCTCTCCGCGGACTGACGGAAAATTTCGGTCAGTTCCACAACCGGCACAACGCCGGAGCGGATAATGTCTGCAAGCACGTTGCCCGGGCCTACCGAGGGCAACTGGTGCACGTCGCCCACCAGCACAAGGGTTGCGCCCAGCGGCACGGCCTTGAGCAGGTGGTAGAAGAGCAGAGTGTCCATCATGGAGGCTTCGTCCACCACGAGGAGGCCGCAGGCAAGGGGATTGTCCTCATTGCGGGCAAAGCCGTCTTCCTTGGGGCTGTACTCCAGCAGGCGGTGGATGGTGCGCGATTCGCGGCCCGATGTTTCAGACATGCGCTTGGCGGCGCGGCCTGTGGGCGCGGCCAGCAGGATGCGGGCGCGTACTTCGCCAAAGAGTTTGATAATGGCGTTGATGATGGTGGTTTTGCCCGTGCCTGGGCCGCCGGTGAGCACCATCATCTTGCTGCGGGCGGCGGTGCGCACGGCCTCAAGCTGCTCTGCCGCGAGGGAAATGTTCAGTTCGCCCACAACCTTGTCCACCAGCGCATCCGGCTTTTCAAAACGTACGGATTTGGGCGAGCGCAAGAGGCGCTGGATGTAGAAGGCGGTTTTGGACTCGCAGTGGTGGTAACGCCGCATGTACACGCCAATTTCGCCGGGGGCGTCGGGCATGTCCAGCTCTTCGCGCACGATGCGTTCGTCAGCTTCGAGCGCGGCGAGGGCATCTTCCACAAGGCCTTCGTCAACGCCGATCTGGGCGCAGACCGCCTCGGTCAGCTCCGCCTGCGGCAAATAGACGTTGCCGTCGTCCGTGGCTTTTTGCAGCACATACAGGGTGCCAGCCTGAACCCGCAGGGGATTGTCGTGCTCAAAGCCCAGTTTGCTGGCAGCGGCATCAGCGGTGACAAAGCCGATGCCGTGTATGTCCATGGCAAGCCGATAGGGATTTTCGCGCACAATGGCGAGCGCCTCCGCGCCGTAGGCGCGGTAGATGCGCACAGCGTAGGCTGGCGTGATGCCGTGGGGCTGCAAAAAGAGCAGCAGGTCGCGCATGCCCCGGTGTTCAGCCCAGGAAGTGCGGATGCGGTCAAGGCTCTTGCTGCCCACGCCGCGCACCTTGAGCAGGCGCTCGGGCTCTTCGTCAAGAATACGAATGGTATCCGTGCCAAAGGCCTCGACGATGCGTCCGGCCATCTCCTCGCCAACGCCCTTGATGAGGCCGGAGGCGAGATAGAGGCGGATGCCCTCGCTGGTGGCGGGCAGCATTTCATCGGCGTTCTGAAACTCGATCTGACGGCCAAACTTGGGGTTATTGACCCAACGGCCTGAGACCTTAAGCTGTACGCCCGCTTGCGGATTGACCATGTGCCCGATGCACGAAACAGGATCGCGCGGGCGGGTGAGGCCAGCGTTGCCGCTGCCGCTGTTCACACTGGCGGGCAAGAGGCGCAGTACAGTGTAGCCGTTTTCTTCATTATGAAAGACAACGCGCTCCACCGTGCCAGTGAGTTCAACGGAATCGGGGTCTTGTAAAAGGGGCAGGTTGCTCATGCACTCGCCTTGTCAGCAATCCTTGGGCTTGTTGCAGCCTTGCGCTGTCGCGACCACCAGAACCAGTCGTGCTGATCGTCAGGAAGTTCCGGATTTTTTGCCTGGGCCACGGCGCAGTTGAAAACATCAAGGCAGCAGATATCAATTTTCTGGCCCTTGATGCGGCACAATGCATCATACAGGGCCTGAGGGTCGCGTTCCGCCAGGTCGGAAATATCAGCAACGGCAAGCAGGCGCAGGTCTTCAAGTGCCGCCGGGCCAACGGAACGCAGGTCGCTCAGCGCGCGTGCGTCCGCCTTTTTGCTCACAGGCCCAGCCCCATACGCTGCTGGAGCAGCAGTGCGTCGGCAAGGGCTAGAGCCGTCATGGCTTCCATAACCGGCACAACGCGCGGGATGGCGGAGAGGTCGTGCCGCCCGCCAATGAGTACGGAGGCGGCATTGCCCTCCTTGTCCACAGTCTGCTGGGTAACGGCTATGGATGCGATGGGCTTGACCGCGGCGTGCATGACAATGGTTTGTCCGCTGGAAATGCCGCCCAATATGCCCCCGGCGTGGTTGGAGGCGAAGCTGCCCTTGCCGGGCTGCGCCGGGTCGGCGGGGAGCAGGGGGTCGTTGTTCTGCGAGCCGTGCAGTTTGGCTGCGCCAAAACCTTCGCCCACAGAAAAACCTTTGACCGCGCCAATGCTCATGATGGCGTGGGCCAGCACGGCCTCCAGCTTGTCAAAAACGGGTTCGCCAAGGCCTGCGGGCACATTGCGAGCCTCGATGCGCACAATGCCGCCCAGGGTGTCGCCCTCTTTGCGGGCGGCCAGAACCACCTGATCCCACAGGGAGGGCATGGCTTCGGTGGCGGCGCAATAGGGGCGATTGCGGGCATTGTCCAGATCAAGGGTTGCCCAGTCCTGCACGGCGGTGCCGCCCAGTTCCACGCAAGCGGCCATGATTTTTACGCCACGGCGTTCAAGAACCTTGCGGGCAATGACGCCGCCAGCCACGCGGGCCGCGGTTTCGCGCCCTGAGGAGCGTCCGCCGCCCCGATGGTCGCGAATGCCGTTGTACTTCTGAAAATATCCCCAGTCCGCATGGCCGGGACGGAAAACTTCGGCCAGATTGCCGTAGTCGTGCGAGCGCTGGTCTTCGTTGGCGATGTAGAAGGCAATGGACGTGCCGGTGGTCATGCCCTCGTACACGCCGGAGAGCAGGCGAACCGTGTCCGATTCCTTGCGCTTGGTGGCGGTGGGGCCCTGACCGGGTTTGCGGCGGTCAAGCTCCGCCTGAATATCGGCCTCTGTCAGGGCCAGGCCCGCCGGGCAGCCGTCAATGATGCCGCCAAGGCCCACGCCGTGGGATTCGCCGAATGTCGTCAGCCGCAGGGCCTGTCCGAATGTATTGCCAGCCATGTGCTACCTCGCCTTCACTACAGCATGTTAAGTCGCTCACGCGGGCCTTTGCCAGCGCAATCTATTGCGTCTGGGCCATCGTGGCGGGCGTCTGCTCACGCAGACGCGGGCAGTTTCAGGGTGGAACCGCCCGGAATAGCGCCGATGCGGCGCAGTCAAGTGAGTCAGTATAGGCAAGGGCGGGGCAGCTTGCAACTCGTGTGGGCGAAAGGGATATTTCCCCGGAATTTAAGGCGGTCAACAGTCTGTTTCGGAATATGCGACCAAAAAATATGGATAAAAAATGAGGTGCAGAAAACCCCGCAAGGAGTTTCCTGCACCTCAAAAGGGCAAATACGCTGGCTCGCGCTACACCTTGGCGGCGGTGCGCAGGTCGGCTACGGCATCAGTCTTTTCCCAGGTGAATTCCGGCAGTTCGCGGCCAAAGTGACCGTAGCAGGAAGACTTCTGGTAGATGGGGCGCTTGAGATCAAGGCGCTTGCTGATGAAATAGGGGCGCAGGTCAAAGACTTCGCGCACGGCCTTGGTCAGCAGTTCGTCCGGCAGGTCGCTCGTGCCCTGCGAGGAAACAAGCACGCTGACGGGCTGGGCCACGCCGATGCAATAGGCGATCTGCACTTCGCATACCGGGGCGAGGCCAGCGGCAACAACGTTTTTGGCAATGTAGCGGCCCATGTACGCGCCGGAACGGTCAACCTTGGAGGGATCCTTGCCGGAGAACGCGCCGCCGCCGTGGTGGCCGCTGCCGCCGTAGGTGTCCTGAATGATCTTGCGGCCTGTGAGGCCGCAGTCGCCCATGGGGCCACCCACCACAAAACGGCCCGTGGTGTTGATGAAGATATCGCAGGCCTTTTCGTCAAAATAGCCGGAGGGTTCCAGAATGGGGCGGATGACGTGCTTTTTCACGGCTTCGGCCACATCTGCCTGGCTGGCGTTGGCGCAGTGCTGGGTGGAGACCACCACGTTGTTGATGCGCACGGGCTTGCCGTCCTGATATTCAAAGGAAACCTGGGTCTTGCCGTCGGGACGGAAGATGTCCACCGTGCCGTCCTTGCGCACTTTCGCCAGTTGCTGCGAAAGCTGGTGCGCCCAGTAGATGGGGGCGGGCATAAGGGTGGAGGTCTCGTTGCAGGCAAAGCCAAACATCATGCCCTGGTCGCCCGCGCCCTGATCTTCGGGCTTTTCGCGCAGCACGCCCTGAGCAATGTCGGGCGACTGGTGGCCGATGGCGTTGATAACCGCGCAGGTCTGCCAGTCAAAACCCATGTCGGAGCTGTTATAGCCGATGCCCTTGATGGTTTCGCGCACCACATGGGGCAGGTCGGCGTAGCCGCTGGTGGTGATTTCGCCAGCGATAACGGCCATACCTGTGGTCACCAGGGTTTCGCAGGCCACGTGAGCGTTGGCGTCCTGTGACAGAAGGGTATCGAGAATGGCATCGGAAATCTGGTCGGCAACCTTGTCGGGGTGGCCTTCAGTGACAGATTCGGAAGTGAAAAAGTATTTGCCCTTGGTGTGCATATGAATCTCCTTGGGCGCTCGCGTCAGTGCGGCGCGGGTTTTAGGGGCGCAACAGAATATTGTCGATAAGCCGGGCTTTGCCTATGCGCACGGCACAGGCCATGAGCGCCGGACCGGTGACTTCGGTAAGCGGAGTCATGGATTCCGGGTGAACAATACTGAGGTAGTCAAGCCGCCCCATGGGCAGAAATTCCGCCCAGCGGCGCAGCACAGCCTCGCGCAGCAGCTTGACGCTGGTTTCGCCGCTCTGGGCCAGTTTCTGGGCGTAGAGCAGGGCCTTGCGGATTTCCGGAGCGTGGGCGCGTTCGTCCGGGCTGAGGTAGACGTTGCGCGAGGAAAGGGCCAGGCCGTCAGCTTCGCGCACGGTTTCGCGGGTTTCAATGCGCACAGGCACATCAAGGTCGCGCACCATGCGGCGCAAAATGGCCTGCTGCTGCCAGTCCTTCTGCCCGAACACGGCAACATCCGCGCCGGTCAGCATAAAGAGCTTGAGCACCACGGTGCATACGCCGCGAAAGTGCACAGGCCGGGTGAGGCCGCAAAGGCCTCGGGAAAGATCGGGAACTTCCACCCAGGTGGCATGGTCTTGCGCGTACATGGTTTCGGGCTGCGGCATGAACAGCGCGTCCGCCCCATGACTGCGGGCAATATCCGCATCACGCTCGGCATTGCGGGGATATGCTTCCAGATCCTCGCCGGGGCCAAACTGGGTAGGGTTGACAAAAAGGCTCACCACCAGACGTTTCGCCTGCGTGCGGGCAAAGGCCATGAGGTCTTCGTGCCCCTGATGGTAGTAGCCCATGGTAGGCACCAGAGCGATGTCGTCTCCGGCGCGGTGCCAGGCCTTGCATTGGGCCGCCAACTCTTGGGGATTTGTAAATATCTGCATATCAAGGTATTGTGATATTGTTTGTGAAGGCTCTTTTATACACGTGAGGGCGCAGCTTGTAAAGAAAGACCTTGGCAAAAGCAGAAGTGCTGGCGGGGTGGAAGGCTTGACCCTGGGTGTTGCTGTGGGCATAACAACCGATGGGGGTATTCATGCTGAAACCGTTTTATCAGGGCAAACTGGACACATTTTGCGCAATTTATGCGGTGCTCAACGGCTTGCGGCTGACCCACACCATCAGGGTACTCAAGGCGCGCGACATTCTTAACGAAACCCTGATGGGTCTGGCGGCCTCGCCGGAAGCCTTCCGTGCCGTGCTGGAACAGGAAACTGACTATTGCGGGCTGGTTGACGGCATGCTGCGTATCCAGAGCCGTTCTTTTCCGCTGGAAGTGCGCCAGCCCTTTACAGATGAGGACGACCCCTCGGTGGATCAGGTGTGGGAATGCTGCCGCACGTGGCTTGCACCGGGCAGCGGCAGGGCTGTGATCTTCCGTTTTCTGCGTCATATCACTCCGGATGGCCCGCCTGTGAACCGGCACTGGACCACCGCCGACTCGCTGACCGATGACGTGCTGCATCTTTTTGACTGCAGCCACGAGGCAGAAGCCATCCTGAACGTGAACAAGGACAGCTTTGTGACCCGGGCGGACGATATTCGCGAAGGCAAGCTGCTGTATATCCAGCCGCATACCATCCGCCTGCTGCGTCTGCCTCTGTAACCGTGGCAGTCCTGTCGCGTTTGCCACGCCCGTCGCGCCTGCCTCGAAAGGCCCGCAGGGAGCGCCCGCGACCATGCATGCCGGGCATGCCAGACATGCTGTGGCAAGCTGGTGCAGCGACATTCTGCTGTAATTTTACGGCTTGAATCAGTGTTGCCGGGGAGTGGGCGAGAAGGCGGGGCGAAAAGAATCAGTATTCTTTGATGGGTGCTTCCGTGCTTATGGGCAGCCCCAGACGGATGGCGTCTTCTTTCAGCTGCGGGTGCACCCAGAAGGCCTTTTCCTGCACAAAGCTGAGCACTTCAAATTCTGCCGTATCCACTGGCCTTGAATAATAGAATCCCTGGGCGCAGTTGCAGCCGCTGTTGAGCAGGAAACGGGCGTGTTCCTTGGTTTCCACGCCTTCGGCCACAATGGACATGTCAAGATCGTGCGCCAGAGCGATGGTGTTGCGGGCCACAGTCTGGCCGCGTTTGTTGGTGGTGCCGTCGCTGATGAAGGCCCGGTCAAGCTTGACCACGTTGAAGGGCAGATCGCGTAATGTACTCAGCGATGAGTAGCCCGTGCCGAAATCGTCCATGGAAAAAACAAATCCTGCGGCCCGCAATTCGTTCATAAGGCGTTTCAGCCTTGGCTCATTGGCAAAAAAGGCACTCTCGGTCAGTTCCAGCTCGAGCATATGGCGGGGCAGATTGTACTTGTTCAGGAGGCTGACAAGCTTGTTGGGCAGATCGTCATCGTTAAAATGCAGACGCGACATGTTTACAGAGATGGGCATGGGTTCGTACTGCTTGTCGATCCATGTGCGCAGTATCTGGCAGGTCTGATCCCAAATGTACGAATCCAGCCGCACAATAAAGCCGTTGCGTTCAAACAGGGGAACAAAACGGCCGGGCAGGATAAGCCCGTCTGTGGGGTGCTGCCAGCGCACCAGCGCTTCTGCGCCCACAATGCGCCCGCTGGAAATCTGCACCTTGGGTTGCAGAAAAAGCCTGAACTGGTGTTTTTCCAGCGCTTCGTACATCTGATCTGTGATGTAGCTTTCATCGTGCAGATGTTTGCGCAGGGCATCATCGTAAAAGGCAAAATTGACAATGTCGCTGCCCTTGACCGTTTTCTGCGCCAGATAGGCCCAGTCGCACAGGATGTGAGCCGGGGTGCGGGAGTTCTCCACAGGGCAGATGCCAAAGAACAGCTTGACCCGAAAGGTGTCGGAATAGTGATCCAGACGCAGAGAAAGGTTCTGGATGAATTGTAGCGTCCGTTCGGAACCGCCCGTGAGGCAAACGGCAAAAACATCGGCGGTGAGCCGGGCAAAGATTTCCTTTTCTGGTATGAGGCGCTGGCGGATCAGGCGGGCAATGCCCCGCAGCAGGCGGTTGCCCTCTTCAAGCCCGAAAGATTCGTTGATGGCCTTGAACCCGGCCACGTCAAAGCGCAGTACGCAGTACTCCTCATTGGGCCGGTTTTTGATGAGCTTGTCTATTTTTTCAAAAAAAGTCTGGGTGTTGAAAGCGCCTGTGAGTGGGTCGTGCTCTGCGCGCAGGCGCAGGGCCTGCTCGGTGCGCGTGGCTGCGTCCACATCGTTGAGAGTGCCGATGTAACGTTCTTCCGACTCCCCGTCGTCAAGCTTGGTGTAGGTGATCTTGCACCAGATGTACTGGCCGTCGCGACGGCGCAGGCGAACGGTCGTTTCGCCAGAGCGGATGCCCAGGGCAAGGCGCGCCAGGCAGGTGTCAAAGGGTTCCGTGTCGCCCGCGTAGAGAACATCGTCTTCACGCCACACGTCAAAGGGATTGCGCCCGTCATATTCGCCCGCCAGCAGTTCGGGAATCCTGTGGCTCAGATAAGTCAGATCTGTGCCGCTCCATTCAAAAACCAGGGTGCGGGTGTGGTCCACCACTGCCTTGTAACGCAGGGCATCCAGCTTTTGCCGGCGCAGCATCTCGTTTTCATGGGCAATGTCGGCTGCAATTTTGTGGTTTTCAATGTCTTCTGTGCAGACAATATAGGTCTGTTCCCCGCCGTATTGGGGGGCAGGAAAGGCAATAACACGCACCCATCGATACAAACCGTTGAGGGCTTTTTTGCGAATGTCTTCTGCAGCAAAAAGGGGGGTCTGCGCCAGCATCTGCCGCAGGTTGTCCTGAGAAAAAAACGCCGCAAAGCGCTGTGCGTCGTCAGGGTGCACCCTCTCGGCAAGTTCGCGTCTGAGCGTTTCGGCAAGGGGCTGGGCCTGAGGCATGCGCGCAAAGTGGCCTTCCCCGTGGTACAGTTCGCGGTAGGTATCCTTTTCAAAATCTATAAGCAATATGTCGCCGTAGACGCTCTGCAAGGCATGGGAAAGGCAAATTTCCTGGGGAGATTCCGCAGGTGCCTTTTCCCCGGATTGGGTAGCCGATATGCTGAGGTTTGCAGGGTCCGCGTTTTTCATATTTGGGTTCCGCCGTGCGGCATTACATTCGTGTATTAGCCTGTGAGACAACGAATTAGGTCTAGCATCTGTGTTATCGTTTTGCAAATTTGCAGAAATGGGCACGCCCGGTTTGAAGGATGGAAACGGGCCGCAATGATGACAAGCGCCCCGCCCCTCTGTATTGTGGCGGCATGACACGATCTATTTTCCCCAATTCTTTGAAGGTATGGTCGCTGAGCCTTGGCTGCCCCAAAAACCGCGTGGACAGTGAGCGTTTGCTCGGTTCGCTTGGGATCGCCGTGCAGCATGTGGAACACATGGGCAAGGCGCGTCTGGTTTTCATCAACACCTGCGGATTCATCGACCCTGCCGTGCGTGAATCCGTTCGCGCGGTTGTGGACGCCATCCAGCGGCTTGAAAAGTGCAAGGTCAAGCCTCTGCTGGCTGTTGGCGGCTGTATGGTGGGGCGTTATGGCGCTGCCGACCTGGCAGCGGAACTGCCGGAAGTGGACGTGTGGCTGCCTACAGGTGATCTGCCGCGCTGGCCAGCCATGCTGGCAGCGGCCCTGAACCTGCCAGAGCCGCCTGCCCGTATCCCCGGCGGGGGCAGGTTGCTTTCCACCGGCCCTTCATACGCCTGGCTCAAGGTGGGCGAGGGGTGCAGGCACAAGTGTGCGTTTTGTACTATTCCCTCCATCAGGGGTGGGCTTAAGTCGCTGACCGCCGATGATATTGCCGATGAAGCAAGGGCTCTGCTGGCCCAGGGCGTGCGCGAACTTGATCTTGTGGCGCAGGATCTGACCTCCTGGGGTGTTGATCTTGGGCTCAAGCACGGCCTGCCCAGCCTGCTTGAAAAGCTGGTGGGGCTTGAGGGCCTCGCCTGGCTGCGCCTGCTCTACCTGTACCCCACAGGCGTGACGCCGGAGCTTTTGCGTTTTATCAGGGATTGCGGCGCACCGTTGCTGCCCTATCTGGATATTCCCCTGCAACACGCCCACCCGGATGTGTTGTCGCGCATGGGGCGGCCTTTTGCAGGCGACCCCCGACGCGTGCTGGATACCGTGCGTTCCGTGCTGCCCCATGCGGCTTTGCGCACGACCTTTATTGTTGGCTACCCTGGCGAAACGGAAGAGCATTTTGAAAGCCTGTGCCGTTTTGTGGAAGAAAGCCGCTTCCAGCACGTGGGCGTGTTTGCCTATCAGGCAGAAGACGGCACCGTGGCGGCAACATTGCCCGATCAGGTGCCGGACGAGGTCAAACAGTGGCGCAGGGATTCTCTTATGGAAATTCAGGCCGACATCAGCAACGAGCTGCTCTCCGCCCAGGTGGGCAGCCGTATGCAGGTGCTGGTAGATGCCCCGCATCCCGACTGGCCGGGATTGCACAGCGGGCGCGTGTGGTTTCAGGCCCCGGAGGTGGACGGCATCACCTACGTGAGCGGGCCGGGCGTAACGCCCGGAGCGCTTGTGGAATGCGACATCGTGGAAAATACGGACTATGATCTGACCGCGCTGGCCTGAGCCAGAGCCTTCGCGCGCCTACCGGGTCCCGCCGGAAAAAACGTCTCCACAGCAAAATATCCCCGAAGGGCGAACCCTTCGGGGATATTTTGGGATACGTGCTGAAGCACGCCCTCAACCAGCGTTAGCCGCCGATAAGCTGCATGGCCATCTTGGGCATGCTGTTGGCCTGCGAGAGCATGGCCACAGACGACTGGGTGAGGATCTGATTGCGGACAAACTTCGTCATTTCCGTGGCCACGTCCACGTCGGAAATGCGGGATTCAGCCGCCTGCAAGTTTTCAGCCTGGGTGGTGAGGTTGGAGACGGTGTTCTCCAGGCGGTTCTGCAACGCGCCCAGATGTGCACGGATCTTGTCCTTGGAAACCACCGCGTTGGTGATGGCCACAAGGGCCTTCTGAGCTGCTTCCTGGGTGGAGATGGTCGCGCCGGCCCGGCCAGCGGTCGTCTCATTGCCTACACCAAGGGCCGAAGCGGTGCTCGTGCCTATCTGGATGTAGTAATAGTCTTCCGCCGAGTCGTTGGCAGTACCGAAGTGGATCTTCATCTTGCCGGTGGAGGTCATCGTGTTGCCCACGTGCGAGTCACCGGACAGATTGCCGTCCAGCAGGTGGATGCCGTTGAAGTCCGTGGCGTTGGCGATTCGGGTAATTTCCGATGCCATGGCCTGGTACTCCGATTCGATCATCAGACGCTGGGTGGAGTCATAGGTACCGGTGGAAGCCTGTTCAGCCAGTTCCTTCATACGGGTCAGCTTTTCGTCGATGACGCCCAGGGCGCCGTCAGCTGTCTGAATGAGGGAAATGGCGTCGTTGGCATTACGCACGCCCTGTTGCAACGCCTTGATATCCGTACGCATCAATTCGCGAATGGCGAGGCCGGCGGCATCGTCAGCAGCGGAGTTAACGCGCAGGCCTGTGGACAGACGCTGGGTCGAAGTCTTCAGGTCGTTGTAGTGGGAGGTCAAGTTGTTGGCAACATTGGAAGCCATTGAGTTGTTATTGATATACATGACATTCCTCCATGAATGTTCTGTCTGCCCGGCGGCGCACTATGCGCGCCCGCGTCCATGCGGACTGCCGCCGTTCATCCCGCAAGGAGCGGGGAAAGAGTTTCCGAAAGCCAGACTGTTATCGGCAGAGCCGAACCGGACTGGCAGCCCTAAACGACAGGCGCTTTTGCCTTTCTGATTCGTGGCTTCAGAGGGGCAATATTTGCCTGAAAACCTGCACTTCGTTTACAGCAGGATTCATGCCAGAGATTGAGGGAACATGTGTCAATAAGCTGGCGGCTGGTGCGCCAATGGCAGGCTGTTGCGGCCCTTGCAGTAAAAAAAATATACAAATATCTATAAGATGCGAATTTTGGGCTTATGCTGCTGTGAACAATATTCCTTGCCTGCCATGGCTATTCTGTGCAAGGCAAGCTCTGCAGAACTGGCGGGGGCATCCCGTATTTTTTGCCCTGGGCAGGGATGTTGGCGGGGCAAGCGTGCGGGAGGCAGGAGCACAAGAATGGAAATGGGGAATAAGGAAGAACTGCGCATTCTGAAAAACTGCTGCGGCAACTGTGCCGATGCAGAATTTGCCGATGCTCATGAGATAGCAGGGCTCAAAAAAAGCCGGGTCGCGTACGACCCGGCTTTCATCAGAAACGTGTTGTTTATGGCCTTAAAGCTCTCCCCAGCCTCTTGGCCGGTCCTGGGCTACTGCCCTCCACCACCTGGTTTTGCCGTTAACCGGAAATCAGGTTCAAGGCCAACTTGGGCATGCTGTTGGCCTGCGAGAGCATGGCCACAGACGACTGGGTGAGGATCTGGTTGCGGACGAACTTCGTCATTTCCGTGGCAACGTCCACGTCAGAAATGCGGGATTCTGCCGCCTGCAGATTCTCGGCCTGGGTGCTCAGGTTGGAGATGGTGTTCTCCAGCCGGTTTTGCAGCGCGCCCAGGTGCGCCCGGATCTTGTCCTTGGAGACCACGGCGTTGGTGATGGCCACAAGGGCCTTCTGCGCCGCCTCCTGCGTCGATACCGATCTGCCGTCGGAAGTGCTGGCAGCCTGATTGCCTACACCAAGCGCCGAGGCAGTGCTCGTGCCGATCTGGATGTAGTAATAGTCTTCCGCCGAATCGTTGGCAGTGCCAAAGTGCACCTTCAGCTTGCCCGTGCTGGACATGGTGTTGCCCACGTGCGAGTCGCTCGACAGGTTGCCGTCCAGCAGGTGGATGCCGTTGAAGTCCGTGGCTGTGGCGATTCGGGTAATTTCCGAAGCCATGGCCTGGTACTCCGATTCAATCATCAGGCGCTGGGTGGAGTCATAGGTACCGGTGGCGGCCTGTTCGGCCAGTTCCTTCATACGGGTCAGCTTTTCGTCGATGATGCCCAGGGCGCCGTCGGCTGTCTGAATGAGGGAAATGGCGTCGTTGGCGTTACGCACGCCCTGTTGCAGGGCGGCGATATCGGTACGCATGAGTTCGCGAATGGCCAGACCGGCGGCATCGTCCGCAGCGGAATTGATGCGCAGGCCGGATGACAGCCGCGAGGTAGAGGTTTTGAGGTCGTTGTAGTGCGAGGTCAGATTGTTGCCTACTTGCGAGGCCATGGTATTGTGATTGATATACATACATTCCTCCATGAATGCTGTATGTCACAGGCGGCGCGAAATGCCGACGCGTCCTTGCGTGCTACCACCTTTTGTCCACTTAATCGGCGTAACGGCAAAAAGTATTAGGGTTGGGCGTAAATGAATCGTTCAGGCGCAATGTCTGTAATGCCTTGCGTAGAGCCAGTTTTCTTGGGCAATGCTTAAGGCGTGGCAAAGAAAAGGGGAAAATTTTTCCCACGCTGGCGAGTGGTGAGCAGAATTTGCCTGGGGCCGAGATTGTCAACCCTGGAGTTGAGAAGCTCGGCCCAAAAGGTGCAGAGTAAAGCAAGCGCTGCGGCAGGGGCAGTAAAACGGGTGAGCAAAAACAGAGCGCGGCGGGTATAGCAACCCGCCGCGCTCGTAATTCATGCCCATCCCTGCCAGGCAGGGCAAGGCGCAATCCTTATCAGCAGTCCTTGCCCACCATGCGCAGCAGGCGCAGCAACTGGTTGGTGAAACCGGATTCGTTATCGTACCAGATGAGCAGTTTGACCATGGTACCGTCAAGCACCTGGGTGGAAAGCGCATCCACCACACCGCCGAAGGTACTGCCCTTGTAGTCTATGGATACCAGCGGTTCTTCGGAATAGCCCATGTTTTCGGCCAGAGCGCCCTTGCTGGCAGCCTGAAGGGCCGCGTTGACAGCGGCGGCATCACAGGCTTTTTCCACTTCACAGGTCAGGTCGACCAGCGAGCAGTCAAAGGTGGGAATACGCACCGACATGCCGTTGAGCTTGCCTTCCAGTTCCGGCATGACCTGCCCCACAGCCTTGGCGGCGCCTGTGCTTGAAGGCACCATGGACACGGCAGCGGCGCGGCCGCGACGCCAGTCCTTGTGGGTGCCGTCCAGAATGCGCTGGCTCATGGTGTAGGAGTGGATGGTGGTCATGAGGCCGTGACGGAAGCCAAAGGTTTCGTGCAGCACCTTGACCGCAGGGGCCAGACAGTTGGTGGTGCAGGACGCGGCAGAAATGACGCTGTGCTTTGCGCCATCATAGGTGTTGTGGTTTACGCCCATGACAATCATGGCGTCCACATCCTTGCCGGGGGCGGAGATCACAACCTTTTTTGCGCCGCATGCCAGATGCTGGGCAAGGCCTTCCCTGTCCTTGATGGTGCCCGTGGTTTCCACGGCCAGGGTTACGCCAAGGCGTTCCCATTCCCATTCGCCCGCCTTGCAGCGGGTAACGGTGATATGGCGGCCATTGACGATGATGCCGTTTTCATCGTGATCAACTGTGCCCTGAAAGGTTCCGTAAGTGGAATCATACTTGAAAAGATAGGCCAGCGCGGCGTTGTCCGCACGGGCGTTGATGGCGGCGATCTGAATTTCTTTATCGTCGGCCATAAGACGCAGCAGATACCGACCGATGCGGCCAAAGCCGTTCATTCCAACTTTCACGGGCATGATTCGCGCTCCTTGGGGCGTAGGGATTAGGCTTTATTTGAAGATCCCATGACATTGCGGATCTTGTGGGCCACCATGTTCTTGACGGCATCGCGGGCGGGGGTCAGGTAGGCGCGCGGGTCAAACTGGTCGGGGTGTTCGGCAAGATACTGACGGATGGACGCGGTGACGGCCAGGCGAATGTCCGTATCCACATTGATTTTGCACACATTCATGCCCGCAGCCTTGCGCAGCATGTCTTCGGGTACGCCCTTGGCTCCGCCAACCTGGCCGCCAAACTGGTTGCACAGGCTCACAAATTCCTGCGGTACGCTGGACGCTCCGTGCAGCACCAGGGGGTAATTGGGCAGCTTGTCGCCAATGCGAGCCAAGCGGTCAAAATCAAGTTTGGCTTCGCCCTTGAACTTGTACGCGCCGTGGCTTGTGCCGATGGCAACAGCCAGCGAATCGCAGCCCGTGCGGCTGACAAATTCCACGGCTTCATCGGGGTCGGTGTAGACGTGTTCGGCAGACTGCACGTGTTCTTCAATGCCAGCCAGCTTGCCCAGCTCGGCCTCAACCCAGACGCCGCGGGGGTGGGCATAGTCCACCACCTGCTTGGTCAGGGCGATGTTCTCTTCAAACGACAGGTGCGAACCATCAATCATGACCGAGGTGAAGCCGCCGTCAATGCAGTCGCGGCACATTTCAAAGCTGGGGCCGTGGTCAAGGTGCACCACCACGGGAATGGAAGGATCAAGCGCAAGCGCCGCTTCCACAAGCTTCATGATGTATATCTGCCCGGCATACTTGCGCGCGCCCGAAGACACCTGAAGGATGACCGGCGATTTTTCCTCGGAGGCCGCGTTCATGATGCCCTGGATGATTTCCATGTTGTTGACGTTGAACGCGCCAATGGCATACCCGCCGGCAAAGGCGGCAGCGAACATTTCTTTGGGATTGATAAGAGGCATGATTTCCTCCAGAGGGGTCTGGCATTAAGGACGGTCAAAAAAGCGTAAGTCGCCCGGAAATGACAAGTCTGCACATACACCAATTCCCTGTAAAGGGGAATGCCTGCCGCGCGGGAAACTGGCTTACTTTGCAGTTCTTCCGGCGGGCGCAGTGCCCGGGCAAACGCAAAACATATTTTGTATGCCCGAGCGCGCCTGTAGCCCACATGTGGCGGCGGCGTCAAGAGGGTTCGCCTGATCCTTTATGTTTCCGGCAGGTTGCCGAAGGCCTTTGGCAGTATGAACGCTAGCCGAGCTTCATGCCCGCCAGCGCGTTCAGGCCAGCCGTATCGGTAAAGTCAAAGCGCAGGGGCGTAAGGGTAATGTATCCCCGGTTGAGCATGTCTTTGTCCGAATCCGGTTCAATGGTTTTTGCAGGGATTTCGCCCTCAAGCCACCAGTAGGGCGCGCCGCGCGGGTCAAGGCGCTCCGAGTAGGTGTTTACCCATACTGCGCTGGTTTGCGGGCAGACGCGCAGGCCTTTGACCTCGTCCAGCGGGCAGGCCGGGTAGTTGACGTTGACAACCCTGCGGCGGCCCAGCTGCGACCAGTCGATGCGCTCGGCCAGCGCCACCAGATGCCGGGCCTGCGGCAGCAGGTCGCCGTTTTTGACCTTGTAGCAGTCGTGCGAAACAGCAATGCTCGGCAGATTTTCGTGGGCCGCCTCAGTGGCGGCGCCCACCGTGCCGGAATACAGAATGTCCGGGCCGACGTTGGGGCCTGCGTTGATGCCCGAAATGACCATGTCGGGCTTTTTGGGCAGGAGCTGCCCGAGGGCCAGTTTGACGCAGTCCGTGGGTGTGCCGTAAATACCCAGACCCTTGAAGTCGGGTTCTTCAAAATCCATGGCGCGTACAGGTTCAAATACGGTCAGGGAGTGGCCCACGCCAGATTGCTGGGTCATGGGGGCCACCACATGCACTGTATGCCCTGCCTCAAGCAGGGCGGCGTAAAGCGCGCGCAGGCCGCGCGCGCGGATGCCGTCATCGTTGGTCAGAAGAACGTCCATTTGACAATACCTCGGAAAGAAGGGAAATTCGGCCTAAGGCCCGCGTGGTTCCAGTGTTTTTGCGCGGCCCTGCCAATTTGGAAGTTCCGCGTCAGGGGCCATGCCCGCGTGGAAAACAGCATATGCCCGGCGCAGATACGCGCCGCTGGAACGATATATGGAAAAAGGTTGTTACGTCAAAGATATTGGCCCCGCCTCGGAGGCGCGCGGCATATTCGTGGTTACGCAGGCTGCGCAGGGGCAGTCGCGCAACGGCCCGTACTGGCGGCTTACCCTGGCTGACGCCAGCGGCAGCCTTGAAGCCAAGATATGGCATCCGCTGAGCGCGGAGTTCAGCGAAATCGCGGCGGGAACCCTTGTATGGGCCGAAGGGCGCGCGGGGCTGTACCGCGATCAGGTGCAGCTTACGGTGGAGCAGATGCGCTTTCTTTCTGATGAGGAATGCGCCGCTGTGGACCATGCGGCCCTTATGCCCGCCAGCCCCTTTCCGCTGGACGAGATGCTGGATGAACTGCTTGACCTCATCAAGAAGGAATTTGTCCACGCGCCCTGGCGCAAGCTGGTGCAGGGATTTTTTAACAATGACGAGATGCGCGCCGCCTTTCGGGTCTGCCCTGCCGCCAAGGGTGTGCACCACGCCTATGTGGGCGGGCTGCTTGAACATACCCTGAGCGTATTCAAGCTTTGTCGCCGCATTGCCGACCATTATCCGGAACTTGACCGGCAGACCTTTCTTGCAGGAGCGCTGTTCCACGATATTGGCAAACTGCGCGAATTTTCTGGCGGTATCGCCAATGACTACACTGATGAGGGCCGCCTGCTGGGGCACCTCATGCTGGGCATTGAAATGCTGGAGCCGTACATGGCTAAATCGGGTCTGGAAGAGCCGTTGCAGCGGCATCTGAAACACCTGATCCTGAGCCACCATGGCGAGCTGGAGTTCGGCGCGGTGCGCGTGCCGCATACGCCTGAAGCCATGGCCCTGCACTATGCCGACAACCTGGACGCCAAGATGGCCCAGTGCCGTGGCCTGTTCGCCCAGATAGAGGGCGAAGGCGAGGCCTGGACACCCTGGCAGGCTACGCTGGGGCGACCCGTGCACCGGGCCGCGCGTACGCCGGACAAAGCCGCCCCCGCAACCCGCAAAAAAGCGGTGAAAGAAGAATGTTTATCTCTTTTGAAGGTATAGAAGGCGCGGGCAAGTCCACGGCCATCAACTATCTTGCGGGTTTTTTGCAGGGAAACGGCCACGATCCCCTGTGTACGCGCGAGCCGGGGGGCTGCGCGCTTGGCCGCAGCCTGCGTTCCATACTGCTTGATGCCCGCACACGTGAACTCTCCAGCAGGGCTGAGCTTTTTCTGTTTCTTGCAGACAGGGCGCAGCATGTGGCGGAGGTCATCCGGCCAGCGCTGGAAGCGGGGCAGACAGTACTGTGCGACCGTTACACCGATTCCACCCTGGCCTATCAGGGGCACGGACGCGGGCTTGATACGGAATATCTGCAAAGGCTCAATCAGGCGGCCACGGGCGGCCTGCAACCGGAGCTGACCCTGCTGCTGGATCTGCCGGTGCGTTGCGGCCTCATGCGCGCTGGCGAGCGCAACCGCCTGGAAGGGCTGGTGGTTTCAGAAGGCCGTTTTGACGCCGAGAGCCTTGATTTTCACGAACGGGTGCGCCAGGGCTACAGGGTTCTGGCCGAGGAAGAACCTGAGCGCTTTGCCATCATTGACGCCTCGCAGCCGCCGGAAGACGTGGTTCTGCAGTGCCGCTCCGCCATTGAGTCCCACTTGCGGCAGCGCGGTTGGGGATTGGAATAGTTTTTTGCGGCGAGAGCCGCTTTCCGGGCCTTTGCAATTTTGCCGATTCAGCCTGCCATGCAGGCTTTTGGCGCGCTCCATGCGCCACCAAGGAGAATATATGTACGAATGTTATACAGTTGAAGTCGAAGGCGCGGGCGTGCGCTTTGCCCCCCGTGAAGGCAAGGAACTTGCCTATCTGCCGGGTCAGCCGCCCAAGGGCTACACCCTTATCAACGTCATCGGCGATCCCGGTTTGCTGCACTGCGCCGTTTTTCGCAAGGATGGCGGTGCGGGCGGCTTTTTTGCCCTGCATGATACTGAAGGCGTGCTTTTTATGGCCGTGGCCGAAAGCAATCTGGCCTACGGCATGGGCCTTGCGCACATGGGCCGTATGGTGACGTATGCCCGTTATGGGGCAGATATTTTTGAAGAACTTGGCGAAGGTGATGACTGAAAAAACACTGCCGCCTCTGGTGGCGGCCCGCAGTCTCGGCGTGGTGTTTTTTCCTGCCTTTGACTGGGCCATTTCTGCAACACACCCGGAGCGGGAAGAGCGCCTGCTCTATACACGCGACCAGCTGCTGGAAGAAGGGCTGTTCGACATCCCCGGCATTACGGAATACCGCCCCGCCTTTGCCACGCATGCCCAGCTTGAGCGCGCGCACTTCTGCCTGCCTTCGGCTGCGGCGGTGAGCACGGATTCACATCTGGCTTCGGCGGGCGGGGCCATCCGCGCTGCGCGGCTGGTGCTAGAGGGGCGCGAGCAACGGGCCTTTGCACTGGTACGGCCCCCGGGCCACCATGCCATGCGCGTGGTGCACGGCAACCGCGGCTTCTGCAATATCAATAATGAAGCCGTCATGGTGGAGTACATTCGCGATCATTATCCTCGTCCCGATGGTCGCCCCCTGCGCATCGCCATTGTGGATACGGACGTGCACCACGGCGACGGCAGCCAGGATATTTTCTGGAACGACCCGCACACCCTGTTCATTTCCCTGCATCAGGACGGGCGCACCCTGTACCCCGGATCGGGTTTTCCGCAGGAATGCGGCGGCCCCGGCGCGCTTGGGCGTACCATCAACATTCCTCTGCCGCCCGAAACTTCGGACGAGGGCTACCTGTATGCCATAGAGCATGCGGTGCTGCCCATTCTGGAAGATTTCAAGCCTGATCTGATCATCAATTCCGCCGGGCAGGACAATCACTTCACTGATCCCCTTGCCAACATGAAGCTTTCGGCACAGGGCTATGCGGCGCTCAACGCTGCCCTGCAGCCGCATATCGCCGTGCTTGAAGGCGGCTACTCCATACGCGGGGCCTTGCCCTACGTGAATCTGGGCATCTGCCTTGCCCTGGCCGGGCTGGACGCATCGGATATCCGCGAGCCGGGCTGGACGCCGGAAGCCACGCGTCAGCGCCCGCAAGTGGGGGAATACATAGCAAAATTGTGCGCGCAGATCCGCGAAGTGTATTTTCATCCCCCGGCGCAGCCTACGGAAGGCGAGGAAGAAAAAGGCTGGTGGGTGCGCCGCAAGCATATCTTTTACGATACGGACAACCTGCGCGAAGGGCAGACAGAAGCTTGGCGGCTGTGCGGCGAGTGCTCGGGGCTGGGGCGCATTGAGACCGCATCGGAACGGGTGCCCCGCTCCCTGTGCGTACTGGTGCCGCGCCACGCCTGCCCGCAGTGCCGGAGCAAGGGGTTGGAGCTTGCCGTACAGGCGCGCAAAAGCGGGCGTTACGCCCATGTGCGTCTGCTGGATGGCGATGCGGCAGATCCGGGCCCTGCGGCCAAAAGTGAGAACTAAGGCAGAGTTGGCGGTTTTTGCACCGCGACCTGTTGACGCCGGAACTTTCCTGGGCCATAAGGCCCATTCCGCGCGTGGCGTAACGGCTCTGTCACGCCGTGCGGGCATCATGTTTTCCGGCCCGGGTCATGCGGCCCGGCAACCCTGCGCCCACGGGCGCGATATATGAAAATGGCGGCGCGGCCATGCCGCGCAGTGGTATACCTCTTCCACCACGGAGAAGGAACATGTCTCATATTCTGATTATTGGCGCGGGCGGCGTAGGCAGCGTTGTGGTGCACAAGTGTGCGCAGGTACTCAAGGAAGGCGGATTTTCAAAGGTAACGCTGGCAAGCCGCACCCTTTCCCGCTGCGATGCCATTGCGCAGAGCGTCAAGACGCGTCTTGGCGTCGAGGTTGCCACCGCTCAGGTGGACGCGGACAACGTGCCCGAGCTGTGCTCCCTCATCCGGCAGGTCAAGCCCGATGTGGTCTGCAACGTGGCCCTGCCGTATCAGGATCTGCACATTATGGACGCCTGCCTTGAATGCGGCGTGCATTACGTGGACACCGCCAACTATGAGCCGCTGGACACCGCCAAGTTTGAGTACAAGTGGCAGTGGGCCTATCAGGACCGCTTCCGCGAGGCGGGGCTGACGGCCCTGCTCGGTTCCGGCTTTGACCCCGGCGTCACCAACGTGTACGCGGCCTGGGCGCTCAAGCACCAGCTGGACGAAGTGCACGTGCTCGACATCATCGACTGCAATGCGGGCGATCACGGCCAGCCCTTTGCCACCAACTTCAATCCTGAAATCAACATCCGCGAGGTCACAGCGCGCGGGCGGTACTGGGAGCGCGGCGAGTGGGTGGAAACCGACCCCCTGTCCTGGTCCATGAATTTTGATTTCCCCGACGGCATCGGCTCCAAAAAGTGCTTCCTCATGTATCATGAAGAGCTGGAATCACTGGTGCAGAACCTTAAGGGAATCCGCCGCGCCCGCTTCTGGATGACGTTTTCAGAGAACTATCTCAACCACCTTAAGGTGCTTGGCAACGTGGGCATGACCCGCATCGACCCTGTGAAATTCCAGGGGCAGGACATTGTGCCCATCCAGTTCCTTGCCAAGCTGCTGCCTGACCCGGCCTCCCTTGGCCCCCTGACCAAGGGCAAGACCTGCATTGGCGACCTCATGCGCGGCGTCAAGGACGGCAAGGAAAAGACCGTCTACGTGTACAACATCTGCGATCACGAAGAATGCTACGCAGAGGTGGGTTCCCAGGCCATTTCGTACACCACGGGCGTGCCCGCCATGATCGGTACAAAGATGGTGGCTCAGGGCTTGTGGCGCAAACCCGGCGTGTGGAACATGGAGCAGTTTGATCCCGATCCCTTCATGAAGGATCTCAATGTGTACGGCCTGCCCTGGCAGTGCCTGGACGTGACCGGCAAATTCTAGTCAAAACGTTGGTTTGATTGTTGCAAGGACTCCGGCGTCTGCTCAGGCAGGCCCGGAGTTTTTGTTTGCTGTCGGTGGCGTACTACTTGTCAGCTCGTGAGGATGCAGATAAAAATATCGGACCGTCAAAATTGTCCACAGGCGCGGGCTGTGTTTTCCCGCTCCCGCAATGCATTATGGATGCGCAGCTGCGCCCGCAAGGCCAGTTGCAGCTGGCACGCTTACAGGGCGAATAGTATAAGGCGTATTGAGTGATTATAAGAGCTGCCTGTATTCTTTTTCTGAGTATTTCGTGTGCGGGCATGCTCTATGCTGTTTGCTATTCGTCCAGAATAGCGCGCTCAAACGGGTATGCGGCCTTTTTGTTTTTGTTCATGACTATTTTCATGTACACGGTCGGGTACATTTTCGAGCTTGCATCAAGCACGCCTGAGACAATCTATCTTTCCTTGAAAATTGAATATCTGGGGGCACCGCTTATTGCGGTGTTCTGGTTCCTTTTTGCCGTTTATTACAATAACTATTCAATAAAGAGCAAGACCGTGCTGGCCTTGCTCTTTATAGTGCCGTTGACGACTATTCTGATGCTCTACACCAATGAGTATCACCACTTCCATTATAAGACGTTTACAGTGGATACCAGCGGCCCCTTCCCTGTGGCGGTAACGCAGAAGGGCTGGTGGTATTATGTGGATTTTGTTTACAAGATGCTGGTTGCCTTTGCCGGGCTGGCTTTGTTTGCCTTTTCCTACGGCAAAGCAACGGGCTACCGCAGGCGGCAGGCAAAAACCATCTTTATCGGCGCGCTGAGCCTCTGGATAGGCAATTTTTTGCAGACTCTGGGCTTTGCACCCTACGGCATTGACATTGAACCCTTCATTCTCTCGGCGGCTTTGCCCCTGAGCGGCTTTGCCATGTCCCGGCTGCGCATGTTCGACCTCGTGCCCATAGCGCGCGACAAGGTCTTCAAGACCATGAGCGCCAGCGTGCTGGTGCTGGACGGCAAGTTGCGGGTGGTGGATTTCAACGACAGCGCCTTGTCCATTCTTCCGGCACTGTCGGAGGATGCCGTGGGGCTGGCGGTCAGGGATGTGTTTCCTGAACAGAGTTCTCTTGAAGTGGCGGCGCTTGTACAGAATGAGGAAATGGAGATTGCCCTGCCAGTGGCGGGCGGGCTGCGTTTTTATAAGGTTTCATGCGCCAGGGTTGGCGAGTCAGAAAATGATTCCGGCCTCATTGTATCCTTGTACGACATGACCGAGAGCAAGGAACTGCTTGAAAAAATGCAGCGCATAGCCTCGCTGGACGCGCTGACACAGGTGTTCAGCCGCTGGTTTTTTATGGAGGCCTTTCAGCGCGAGATCGACCGCTGCCGGGAAGCTGGCGGCAAGCTCGGCTTTCTGCTGCTGGACATCGATCATTTCAAACGCGTCAATGATGTACACGGGCATCTGGCGGGCGACAAGGTACTGCGCGGCGTCACGGCTGCTCTGAAGGACACGCTCGGCCACAAAGCCCTGCTTGGACGTTATGGCGGCGAGGAATTTTCTGTGCTGCTGCCCGGTATGGGGCAGGATGAGGCCGTGACTCTCGCGGAGCGGCTGCGTCAGGTTGCGGCCATGATGGAGGTGTCGTTCAACGATGCTGCCATAAATGTGACCATCAGCGTTGGTGTTGCCGCCGCGGTCTTTGAACCGGGCGCACCACAGGGCATGGAAAGCACGCAGATCTGCGATGCCCTGATTCTGGCGGCAGATACAGCCCTGTACCGCGCCAAGCAGGAGGGACGCAACCGGGTGTGCTCGGTTGGCCTTGAGTACGGAGCGGATGCCGCCGCGTAATCCAATCTGCCTGTCACTTTGCAGCGTCAGCAGAACTACTGGCAATAAAAAATGCCCGCAAGCTTTGCCTGCGGGCATTTGTCGGTCTTTTTCAGCGCACTGTTCGTGCCCCGGGTGAGTTATTATGGTGAATCAAAGCGATGGGCAAAATACAGCGCACGAATCGGCCCTGATGCCAGGGGACTCCGTTAGGCGTACTTGCGGCTAATTTCGTCCCCGGCTTTTTCCACTTCTTCGCGCATTTTGGCGCGGGCTTCGGCAATGCGTTCGTTGAGCGCGGGGTCGGACACGGCCAGAATCTGGGCGGCCAGCCATGCGGCGTTGCGCGCGCCAGCCTTGTCGGTGGCAACGGTGGCGACCGGGAATCCTGGAGGCATCTGTACTGTGGCAAAAAGCGCGTCCATACCGCACAGGGCGGCGCTGGAAACAGGGATGCCGATCACAGGACGCGTGGTGCGGGCGGCAACGGCTCCAGCCAGATGCGCGGCCATGCCAGCGGCGCAGATGAACACGCGCGTGCCTTCGGCTTCGTACTGGCTCACCAGTCTTTCGGTGCGTTCCGGAGTGCGATGCGCGGAACTGACGGTGATGGCGCAGCTCACGCCAAGGCTTTTCAGTACGTCTACGCAGGGGCTGACCTTTTCTTCGTCAGATTTTGACCCCATCAAAATGACTACTTGCGGCATAGTCTTTCCTTCCTGTGGTGCGGTGCGACGCACCGGAATATCTTTGCAAAATCAGGATGCTGTTATTTTCCGGCCAGACGGCGGATGCCTTTTTCACCAATATCGGTGCGATGGAAACCATCCTGCATGCGCACCTTGGCCACACCGGCATAGGCTGCCTTTTGCGCGGCGGCCAGGCTATCGCCCAGCGCGGTGACGCACAAAACACGCCCGCCGTTGGAAACGAGCGCCCCGTCCTTAACGGCGGTGCCGCTGTGAAAAACCTTTACGCCGGGTACGCTGTCCGCGTCTTCGATACCTTCGATGGACAAACCCTTGGCGTAGGAGCCGGGATACCCCTTGGCGGTAATCACAACGCCAAGCGCAGTCTGGCTGGTCTGGCCGAGGCTTGCCGGGTCCAGTTTGCCGCGTACGGCGTCCAGCATGATGGCTGGCAGGTCGCCGTCAAGGCGCATGAGCAGGGGCTGACATTCCGGGTCGCCAAAGCGTACGTTGTATTCCAGCACCTTGGGGCCGTCGGCGGTCATCATCAGGCCCGCGTACAGCACGCCCACAAAGGGATGTCCGTCCTTGGCAAGCTCGCGCAGGATGGGGCGCACCGTGAGGTCGGCCATTTCTTCAAGCATGCTGTCGGGCAGCACCGGGGCGGGGCTGTACGCGCCCATGCCGCCGGTATTGGGGCCTTCGTCATTATCGAACACGCGCTTGTGATCCTGCGCCGAGGGCAGGGGAACCGCGCGTGTGCCATCGCATACGCAGAGGAAGGAGGCTTCCTCGCCCACAAGGCATTCTTCCACCACCACAAGATTGCCAGCATCGCCAAAGGCGCGTTCGGTCATGATCTCGTCAATGGCGTCCAGGGCTTCCTGCACGGTCTGGGCGATGATGACGCCCTTGCCCGCGGCGAGCCCGTCCGCCTTGATGACCAGGGGAGCGCCCACCTTGTTGATGTGGTCGCGGGCCGCCTGCGCATCGCTGAACACTTCGCAATGGGCGGTGGGCACCTTGGCGCGGTTCATGATTTCCTTGGCAAAGGCCTTGCTGCCTTCAAGGCGCGCGCCATAGGCATCCGGCCCAAAGCTGGGAATGCCAGCTTCACGCATGCGGTCAACAATGCCCAGTGTCAGGGGCAGTTCGGGCCCGGGAATCACCAGGTCGATGTGCTCCTTGCGCGCAAAGGCCAGCAAGCCGTCCAGGTCGTCCACAGCCACAGGCACGTTAACGGCCCCTTCGCTGCTGGTGCCGCCGTTGCCGGGCGCAACAAAAATGGCGCTGACTTCGGGGCTTTGCAGAATTTTCCAAACCAGGGCGTGTTCGCGGCCACCGGAGCCGATCACAAGGATACGCATGCTGTCTCCTTACTCCAAAAACTTTTCCGTTTCAGTAAACTGGTTATAAAGCGGTAAAACCCGTGTGGGTTTTACCGCTTTAATATTGGCTATTGCCAGAGCCGCGGCAAGGCCGTTGCTCCATATCCGCAGCTCTGGGCCGCAGATAAAAACGGCCCCTCGCGTTGGCGAAGGGCCGTTTACCCCGCTAGTTGGGGCTTACTTCAAAGTCGCTCAAGTCTGCAGGCACGTTGGGGTTGGTGGCCGAAACGTCCAGGGGATAGGCGGTAATCATGCACTGACGGCTGCCGATGCCGAGATCGGGGGAGGTGTTGAGGCCCACCACCAGATCAAGGATGCCATCGTTGTTCACGTCAGCCAGGTCGATTTCTGCAACCGAACCACGGATGCGGCGGGTCTTCCACTTGAGGCCAAGGCCCACGCCGTCCCAGTACAGGGCATGAACTTCGCCCTGGGGGAAGAAGCGGTAACGGTCAAAGAACTGCGCCGCAGTGGAGATGGGCTTGTTGACCAGCAGCGTGTAGTCGCCGGTATTGCCGATGTCGGCAGCGATAAGGCGCATGGGGGCGTAATACTTGCTGGGCAACTGGTAGGCTTTGTCCACGCCAAGGCCCGGCATGCCCTTGTAGTGATCCATACCCGTTGCAGAGCCGGAATAACGTTCCATGGTGGTGTGAATCAAAGAGTTGCCGTGGCCCTGGAAGAGCTTGATGCGCTCATCGTCGGTCAGCATGACAAGCTGTTCACCCTTGCCGCTCTTGCCGGCGGGCAGCCACACGCAGTTGAACACGGTGGCGCCGGTGGGCAGGTCAAGACGGGTGCCAAGTGTGAACTTGCCGTCCTGCTTGGTCATGATGCGCACGCCGGGGGCAAAGAGCTTGAGCGAATCCCACGCCTGACCCACGAGAGTGGGGCTGTAGGTGGGGGGCACGCGCATGACGCTCACATAGTAAGGAATGCGGTCGGCAATGGTGGTGAACTTGTTGCCCTTGAAGCTGTAAATGAAGGAGTAAGGGCGGTTGCTCGATTCTTCGGTGGTGGTCACAACAAGGGCCATGCTGCGGTCGCGGTTGATGTCGATGGCGCGCATGGAGAAGTTGTTGTTGGAACGCGAAACCACGGTTTCGCCAATCAGCTTGAGCTGACCATTGGCAGGCCAGCTGTAGATGCGCAGATCGTGATCGCTCAGAATGGCGATTTCATTCTTGCCATCGCCGTTAAAGTCGCCCACGGCCATGTCGACCATGTTGTACGCCAGACGCTGGGTGCGCAGGCGGGAGCCGTCTTCAGCGCCAGCGCCCTGATAGCGGAACTGCGGGTTCAGGTACACCTGCTGCTGACCGGTTTCGTTGGTGACGATGTCGCCATTGGCGGTTGCGCCACGCGGGGAACCAGCGGCGGTGGAGCCGGGGCTGCGCATTGCGGAGGAAATACCAAACACTTCCTGGCTCATGGCCGAGGTCAGGTTTTGCACAGAAGTGGTCAGTTCGCTCACAGGAGCCTGGGCGGTTTTGCTCCAGGTTTTGCCTGCCTTGTCCACGCTGTTCATGACAACGGTGCAGTCGTTGCCCATGACGCTCACCGAGCCCCAGATGGCATTGTCTGCACCAGAAGAGCGGAGCGCCTGCTGGGCTTCTGCCTGGCTGGCGGCCTTGTTTTGTCCCGCACGGGCTTCAAGCACGCCAGGGCGGTCAAGGCGTCCCTGAATGGTAGCCTGAACAGCCTTGGAAAGGTAAGCGTAGCTCTGGGGGGCATTGACCACAAAGGGCAATACCACAGCGCTTTTAGCGGCGGCGCTGGCAGCGCCCGCAGCAACGGCGACGAGCATCAGGCAGACCGAAAAAGTCAGTCGCATGGCGAATTTCATTCCATTCTCCTTGAGTATTCACGCAAATACCCGGTAAAGTACGGCCACGGGCCGTTGTGGCGGTCAACCGGTACCGACAGTCAAATGCAGTCGGGCACGTCCGCACTGGCGCACTATACGCACACTTGCAGCGCCGTGCAAGACGCAAGGAGCCTGTAGAGCGCGCCGCAACAGATAAATTCCTTGCGGGAAGGCCGTACTGTCAATAATATGCCGCCATGCCGAAAACTCTTATCCGTTCTTTCCGTCTGGTATGCGCCCCGGAGCAGGTGCCCGCAGTGGAGGCCCTGCTGCGCGCACAGGGGTATGATTTTGAGCCGGAACCTTTTTCTCCCCTGTGCCGCCGCCTTGTGGCCGAGCCGCGTCCGCTTGGCGGGTCGCTGGCTGCCTTTTTCGGCTACATTTATATACAGGACCGTTCGTCCATGTTGCCGCCGCTGGCGCTGGCCCCCGCCGCTGGCAGCGCAGTGCTCGACATGTGCGCAAGCCCGGGCAGCAAAACCGGCTTTCTGGCCCAGCTTGTGGGGCGCAATGGTTTTGTGCTCGGCAACGAGCCTTCGCCCACGCGCCTTGGCACCCTGCGGGCCAACCTGCACCAGCTTAATCTGCTGCAGGCGGCCACCTGCTCCTACAGCGGCGATGCCCTGCCTTTACGCCCCGGCTCGTGGGACGCCATCCTGCTTGATCCTCCCTGTTCCGGCTGGGGAACCGCAGAAAAACACCCGCAGGTGCTCAAGCTCTGGCAGGGCGACAAACTCGACAGCCTCACCGGGCTGCAACGCCGTCTGCTGCGTCATGCAGCCTCGCTGCTGCGCCCCGGCGGGCGGCTGGTGTATTCCACCTGTACGACCAATGTGGATGAAAACGAGGCGCAGGTGCGCTTTGCCGAGCAGGAGCTGGGGCTGGAGCGCGAGCATCTTGATCCCATCCCCGGTTTTGTGTGGGAGGAGCTGCCCGGCGGCGAAGGCACCTTGCGCGTGGACGGCGCACGCTCGCAGGCTCAGGGATTTTATGTGGCCCTTTTCCGCAAACCGGGCCATGCGAATGCGGCGGCCCTGACATTTGAAGACGGCGCGGCTGAGCCGCAAGAAACTGTTCTTGAAGTGCCAGTTTCTGCTCCCTCCGGGATGCAGAGCGCAGGCCAGCGCAATGGACGGCGTGCCGGGCGTAATCGTGGTGACGACCGCGCGGGAAAGCCCGTTGAACGTCCTTCGGGCAGTCAGTTGCCGCCGGAAAGCCTTGCGGGCGCCACCTGCAACCCTGACCTGCTGCCCCCAGGGCGGGCTGTGCTGTACGGCGAGCATGTGCGTTTTGTGCCGCCTCAGGCCACTGCTCTTTTGCCCCCCGGTTGCATATGGCAGGGTTCATTGCTGGGCAAGCTCTGCGGCGGAACGCTGGATGCCGCGCCGCGCCTGCGCGTGCTCATGCAGTCGCCGCCGGATGCCGCCTCCAATCTGGTGCTGGACGATGTGACCGATATCACAGCCCTGTTGAGCGGGCAAAGCCGTCAGACAGGTTTGAATGGCCGCGAGGCTGGCCTGTGGTGGCGCGATCTGCCTCTGGGGCGCATTGTTCTCAAGCAGGGCAGGGCCATAGCCGGATTCAAATAGGCGCGGATTTTGTCAGCAGGTTTGCCCTGCGGTTTTTTCCGCCTTGTTTGCAATCAGGATTTCGCCCTTGCCAGCATCCGTCTGCCCCACACGGCCTGCCCGAGGGAAAGCCCGCCGTCTCCGGGCGGCAGTTCATGGTGGGTGAGGGCTGTGAGGCCCTGTTCCGCCAGCGCCAGCGGCAGCAGCCGCGCCAGCGTGGCATTCTGCAATACGCCGCCGGTGAGGCCCACGCACTTCACGCCAAGGTTGCGGGCTGCACGGCCCGCCATGCCAGCCAGCGCCCGCGCAAGACTGAGGTGAAAGCGCGCTGCAGCTTCTGTGGCGTCCATACCTTGCGCCTGCGCCTGCGCAACGTGGGCAAACAGGCCCGCGCTGTCCATTTCCAGTAAATCCTGCTGCAGCGCAATGCCCACGGGCCAGATCAGTGAGGCCATGTCCTTGTCGCGCGCCTTGCCTTCAAGCGCAGTTCGGATGCGTTCATCCGCCCGGTTGGCGGCATCTTCAAGGCGGATGGCGGCCTGACCTTCATAACTTGTATCAAGGCACAGCCCCAATTGCGCGGCAACCGCGTCAAAGAGGCGTCCACAACTGGATGTGGCCGGGCAGTTGATGCCGCGCCGCAGCATTTCTGCCACAGCGGCAGCGGCCTGCGCCTGTTCCGGCAGCCAGGGGGTGTGGAGTGGCGGAAGAGGAATTTCCGCCTGCTCGCACAGATTGCGCAGGGCCAGCGCAATGCGCCAGGGTTGGCGCACCGCAGCGTCTCCGCCCGGCAAGGCAAAGGGGGCCAGACGGCCCACCCTGTGCCACCGGGCCTGTTCAAGCTCCATGAACAGCAGTTCTCCACCCCAGACTGTGCCATCATCGCCCAGGCCCGTGCCGTCAAGGCAGAGGGCCAGCGCCGGGCCGTAGTGGCTGTTTTCGGCCAAAACGGCAGCTGCGTGGGCGGCGTGGTGCTGCAAGCGCCACAGGGGCAGGCCATCGCGCTCTGCGCGGGCCTCGGCATAGCGGGTGGAAAGAAAATCGGGATGCGCATCGCACACCAGAGCCTCGGGGTGCACCTCCAGCAGCTTTTCCAGATGCGCGGCCACCTCCTCATAAAAATTCAGGGTGGCGGGATTCTCCAGGTCACCGATGTGCTGGCCCACAAAGGCCTCGGCCCCGCGCGTCAGACAGATGGTGGCCTTGAGCTCTGCGCCGGTTCCCAACACGCAGGGGGCATTTTGTTCCGCCTTGGGCAGAAAAACCGGGCGCGGCACATAGCCTCGGGCGCGGCGGTAGAACAGCGGTTCTGCCAGCTGGCTTGCGGGCGCAGAAGTGCCGTGTGCAGACGTGCCGTGCGCATCCGTACCGGGCAGGCTCGGCTGGAGCGTCACCACGCTGTCGTCAACGCGCACCAGAATATCCCGGTCGTGCAGCAGCCATGCGTCCGCCAGATGGGCGAGCCGGGCCAGAGCCTCGCGGTTGCCAAGGCAAATGGGTTCGCCCCCGGCGTTGGCCGAGGTCATGACCAGCACGGGCGGCAAGGGCGCGCATTCTGCAAGGCGGCTGAAAAGTACGGCATGCAGGGGCGTGTACGCCAGCATGATACCAATCTTACTGGTGTCGGGAGCCACCTCGTCAGGCAAATATACGGCATCATTCTTAGTGATTGCGGCATGTTGCGGCGCGCTGCGGCGGGGGCAGAGAACAACGGGTTTTTCCGGGCTTTGCAGCAGGGCCTCGTGCTCCGGCGTCAGGTCGCACAGGGCGCGGGCGGTTGCCAGATCGCCAACCATGAGGGCCAGCGGCTTGTGCGGGCGTGTTTTGCGCCGTCGCAGCTCTTGCAGGCTTTGGGCATTACGCGCGTCGCAAGCCAGTTGAAAGCCCCCCAGACCTTTGAGCGCCAGAATCCCGCCGCGCAGCAGGGTCTGCACGGCCTGTTCCAGGGCCTGCTGCTGATTTTCTGCGATCGGCGCGGTGTTTCCTCTGCTGGCAGCCGCCGCATCCACAAACCACAGGCGCGGCCCGCACGTTGGGCAGGCCACGGGCTGGGCATGAAAGCGCCTGTCAGCCGGGTCGGCGTATTCCGCGCTGCACCGGGGGCAGAGCGGGAAACAGCTCATGGACGTGACGGCGCGGTCATAAGGGATGGAGCGCGTGATGGTGTAGCGCGGCCCGCAGTTGGTGCAGTTGGTAAAGGCGTACTGGTAGCGCGGATTGGCCGGATCGCGCATGTCGGCGAGGCAGTCGGCGCATACGCCCATATCCGGGCTTACAAGCACGCTGTGCGCTGCCTGCCCTGAGCTGGGAACAATGCGGAAGGCTGTTTCGTCTTCCACAATGGGCAGGTCGTGTTCGTCCACCTTGGTCAGCCGTGCCAGCGGCGGCAGTTCGGCGCGCAGACGGCGGCCAAAGCGCTGCACTTCTGCCTCTGCGCCCTGCATTTCCATGCGCACGCCTTCAGAGGTATTGCCCACAGTGCCTGTAAGCCCTCCCTCGGCTGCAAGGCGGTAGACAAAGGGACGAAAACCCACGCCCTGCACCTGCCCGGAGGCCACAAAGGCCCTTCTGACCATCGGTTGTTTGCTCATGTTATTCAGCATAGCGCAAAGAGCAAAATGTGTCAGCAGGGGTACTGTATGACCGCTCAACAGCGCATGTTTGCTTGCGAGCGCACGGGCTTTTCGGTATTTAGTGGGTTGCTTGCCGCCACGTCATCCTGCCAGAGCGGCATCCAACCCGGCATATCCGGCAATCAGGAGCGTCTATGCCCCCCGTGCGTACCATTGGTTCCCGCATCCGTGGATTTCGCGAAGAACGCGAAGTTGACCTGCAAACTCTTTCCCAGAATACGGGCCTTACGGAAGACTATCTTGAAAAGCTGGAGTCAGACGCCATCTATCCCTGCATCGGCCCCCTGCAAAAGGTGGCCCGCGCTCTTGGCGTGCGCCTTGGCACCTTTCTGGACGACCAGTTTTCGCGCGACCCTGTGATGAGCAGCATCAATGGCGAGGCCGAGGCCGATGAAGCGCTGCACACCGGGCGCGTCCCCCGCCCCAGCTATACCTACCATGCGTTGGCCAAGGGCAAGAACGACCGTAATATGGAACCCTTCCATATCCGCATTTTTCCCGAGAGCGGTGAACGCAAGACCACCTCGCATCAGGGCGAGGAATTTATCTGCGTGCTCAAGGGCGAACTGCTTGTGGTCTATGGCCGCGAAACCCGCGTGCTCAAGCCCGGCGAAACAATTTACTACAATTCCATTGTGCCGCATTACGTGGGCGCAGCGGGCGACGAGCCTGTGGAATTTCTGGCTGTGACATACAATCCCTAGGGCATGTTCACTTTCTGTTGGTCTGCTTCAGGGCGCGATTCAAAGCCCTCCAGGCCGCACACCGCGTAACGGCGGCGCACTCGCCGCAACACGCCTTTGGGAGGATGCATGGAAGAAAAAGTTCGTGAGCGTCAGGCGCAGTTTGAACTGCGCGAATGGACGTTGGGGCAGGTGCTTGACCACACTGTGGCGCGCTTTCCCGATAATGAAGCACTGGTGTACCCTGACCGCAACTATCGCCAGACCTGGAGCGAATTTGGCGCTCTGGTGGACGATTTCGCCAAGGGGTTGATGGCTCTTGGCGTGCAGAAGGGTGAAAAGGTCGCGGTATGGGCCACCAACGTGCCGTACTGGGTTGCGCTGCAATTCGCCACGGCAAAAATCGGCGCGATATTGATTACGGTAAACACCAATTACCGTGAACATGAGTTGCGTTACCTGCTCACCCACTCCGAGTGCGAGAATATTTTTCTTATCGACAGCGTGCGTGACCACGACTATCTGGACACGCTCTACCGCATCGCGCCGGAGCTGCGTTTGCAGTCGCGCGACAGGCTTGTGTGCAAAAGTCTGCCGCATCTCAAGCGCGTGTGCTTTCTGGGGGCGGAAAAGCACCGGGGCATGTATTCCGTGCCGGAAATACTCTCCCTTTCCGTCATGGTGGACGAGGCGGAATACGCCGCCCGTCAGGCCCAGCTCCAGCCGTGGGATGTCATCAACATGCAGTACACCTCGGGCACCACGGGCTTTCCGCGCGGGGTCATGCTGACCCACGTGGGCGTGGGGCTGAACGGGTACTGGATTGGCCGCCATCAGAATTTCGGCCCGGAAGACAGGGTCTGTCTGCCTGTGCCGCTGTTCCACTGCTTTGGCTGCGTGCTTGGCGTCTCCGCCGCAGTGAACCACGGCGCGACCATGGTTATTCTTGAGTCGTTCAACGCGCTCAAGGTACTAGCTGCGCTTGACAGCGAACACTGCACGGCAGTGTACGGCGTGCCCACCATGTTTCTGGCCGAGCTGGAGCATCCGTTGTTCAAACGTTTTGATCTTTCGCACATGCGCACCGGCATCATGGCCGGTTCCGTCTGCCCCGAACCGCTCATGCGCCGCGTGGTGGACGACATGAACATGACGGAAATCACCATCTGCTACGGCCTTACGGAAGGCTCGCCGGTGATGACCCAGTCGGACATTCATGATCCCCTTTCCCTGCGCTGCGAAACCGTGGGCTGCGCCATGCCCGGCATTGAAGTGCGCGTGGGCGACCCCGATACCTGCGAGGAGCTGCCGCGCGGCGAGGTTGGCGAAATCCTCTGCCGTGGCTACAATGTCATGAAGGGCTACTACAATATGCCCGATGATACGGCCAAGGCCATCAGCCCCGAGGGCTGGTTGCATTCCGGCGATCTGGGCGTTATGGACGAAAACGGCTACCTGCGCGTGACGGGCCGCATCAAGGATATGATTATCCGTGGCGGCGAAAACATCTATCCGCGCGAGGTTGAAGAGTTCCTTATGGGCATGCCCGGTATTCTGGACGTGCAGGTTGTGGCTGTTCCCAGCCGCAAGTATGGCGAAGAGGTCGCGGCCTTCATCATCCCCCGCCCCGGCGTGGAAATTCTGCCGGAAGACGTGCGCGATTTCTGCCGCGGCAAGGTGTCGTGGTACAAGATACCCAAGTACATCAAAACAATAACAGGGTTCCCGCTTACTGCCAGCGGCAAGATCCAGAAGTTCAAACTGCGCGAAATGGCCGCAGAATTCTGGCCCGAACCCATGCAACGCTGAGTATAAAAGGCGCGCCCTGCACCTTGCGGGGCGCGCCAGTGCTGCAGACCATCAGGCTGTGCCTGAAAAGTGAAGGCTCCCCCGGGCAGCCATGCGCGCCATGAACCAGACAAATAGTTTGCCATCGCATGAATCTGCGTGAATAATCCCGCTCCGCGCCAGTCTCCGGCCTCTGCCGTCAGCCCAACCTGTGCCCAGCCCTTGCCATAAAATATTTCCCAAGCCATTGAACAGGCCATGCGGGCATCCCCGCCGAGAGCGCCGCCAGCCTGCGAATTTTGCCACCATCGGGCCAAGGCCCATCACAACTACAATCAGGTCAAAGAGCGTTATGAGTAATCAGGAATTTTCATTGAATACAGATCAACCCCTGTCCATGTCTGGCGCCAGCGAAGCTGGTCATGCTGAAGCCACGCCTGCTGCCACTTCTGCGGGTATGCCCGCGTCTTCATCCGCTGCATCATCCGCATCGCCATCTGCGGCGCAGTCCTGCGCCTGCCCGCTGGCGCAGGTACCGGCAACCGTATGGAAGGATCTGCTGCGCCGTCCGTTCCGCAAGCGGCATCCGGTCGTCTTTTGGGGGCTTATACTGCTTTTGCTGGCTGGTGTCGGCGTGTTTGGCGCAGCCCTTGGCAGCAACGGCCTCATGAGCGGTCAGCGCATAGCCCTCGTGTCTGTTTCCGGCCCCATCATGGACCCGGAACCTGCCCTTGAATGGATACGCAAGGTGGAGCGCGATCCCATGATCGCGGGCGTACTGCTGCGCGTTGATTCGCCTGGCGGCGGCGCTGCGGCATCGCAGGAAATTTATAGTGCCGTGCGCGAACTGGCCCGCAAGAAGCCCGTAGTCGTCAGCATGGGCTCTCTGGCCGCTTCGGGCGGGCTGATGGTCAGCATGGCGGGGTCGCGCGTGTTTGCCAATGCCTCCACCGTGACAGGTTCCATTGGCGTCCGCATGGATATTCCTCAGTTGCAGGGGCTTATGGGCAAAATCGGCGTGGGGCAGGAGACCATAACCACTGCCCCCTACAAGGACGCCGGCTCCTACATGCGCCCGCTGAGCACCGAGCAGCGCGACTATTTTAAAAAAGTGCTGGACGACATGCACCAGCAGTTTGTGGATATCGTGGCCGACGGGCGGCACATGGAGCATGCCCGCGCCGCCGCCCTTGCAAGCGGCAAGATTTTTACCGGGCGGGAGGCCGTGCAGCTTGGGCTGGTGGACGAACTGGGCGGGCAGCAGGCTGCTCTGGCCTGGCTTTCGGAACAGTGCGGCGTGCCAGCGGAGCGCAAGCTTGTGACCCGTCCCAAGGAGGGCGGCTGGCTGCCGCGCAGCCTCAAAACCATGCTTGGCGTTGATCTGAGCGCTCTGGGCAGCCTTTCTTCCAGCAGCCCTGTGTTTCTCTATCAGTTTTAGGGGCAGCGTTAGCTATATTGTGAGCACCAACGCGTTCTGACAATAATAGTTAACAAAACTCAGGTATTATAAGTATTGCGGGCGGCTGTTCTAGACAGCCGCCCTTCCTTGTGCGATACTTCCGCCCGAAAAATACCGCGCACTGCGCGGACATTTCAAGGAGCTTGTCCATGAAATATGCGCTGTTGGGTTCATTGATGGCCTGTGTGCTGTTGGCGGGCCTGTGCGGGGCGGCCGCCGCTGCGGAAAAAAAATTTAACCATTTCAGCATAGACTTGCCCGCCAAATGCTCGGCAACAGAAAAAGAAAGCATTGTAACCGTTTCCTGCGGGCAGGATTCATTCTTTTCCGTTGGTATTTTTACCAAGGCGGAAACCGGCAATCTGACGCCCAAACAGTTTGCCGAAAAGCAGTCGGCCAGGCTTAAAGGCACTGCGCCTTCAAAGGCTGACGATGGCGGCGGCTGGACGTTCCAGGCCATGTCCGGCAGGGTCATGACCCATGCGGACGTGTCCACCGAGGGCGATCTGACCTTACTGTTTATCAGCGATGTGAGCGACGCGGACTGGCCCGAAGCCCTGCAAAAGGCGTATGATTCCCTGCGCGGGGCCGATGACCGTGCGGACGCCCTGATCCAGAAATCGCTTTTTGAGCGGGAATAAGCCCGCGCCTGTCGCGCTTTTAATCAAGCTTGCCTTAACCGCAAAGCCCCGCCGGATAAACCAGCGGGGCTTTGTTTTACATGGTTAATCGCTCTCGGAAAGGCTGCATGCGGCTGAGGCGACCTTGTTGCGACCGCTGTTTTTGGCGGTGTACAGGGCTTTGTCCGCTACTCTGATGAGTTCTTCGCAGGCAGTATGCCCTGACATGGCGCAGGCCGAGCTAAGCGCCGCAACCCCGATGCTGATGGTCACACGCCCAAAGGCGCTTTGGCAGTGGGGGATGTGCAGTGCGCTGATGGCTTCGCGCACGCGTTCGGCAACCATTGTGGCGCTTTCCTTGCCTGTCTGGGGCATGATGATGGCGAATTCTTCGCCGCCGTAGCGGAACAGTTCGTCACCGGGCCTGAAAAGCGCGGCTTTCATTGCCTTTGCCGCACGGGCAAGGCAGTCGTCCCCGGCAAGGTGCCCATAGGCGTCGTTATACAGCTTGAATTTGTCCACATCGACCATGCCAACGCACATTTCGCCGCCTTCCCGCGCAAGGCGCGCCACCTCCCTTTGCAGGGATTCATCAAAATGGCGGCGGTTGAACACGCCTGTCAGGTAATCTTTGAGATTCATCTCTTCCAGTTGGCGATTGGCGGCCTCCAGCCGGCGCTCCAGGCCCTTGCGCAGGCTTATGTCGCGCAGCGACACACAGATGGAGTGGATCTCGCCGCAGGCATCGGGCAGGCCGTAGATGGCCATGACGTAGTCCTTGCCGTCCCAGATGATTTCCTGCTCGGGAATGGCTTCGCCAGAGGGGAGTACCCTGAAAGCTTCGTCCACCACGTCAATGGAAGGAATGCCCGCTTCAAGAATGTGGGCACGCACCAGGGAGTTGGCGGGCTTGTTCGCAATAATGGCGTACTGCGCGTTGACCGCAAGCAGTTGCCCATCCCTGTTGACGATGCAGAGCGCCATGAAATCGTGCGCAAACACCTCCTCAAAAATGGGCGCGAAATCTCCGCGCATGTCCACAGAGCCGATGCTGCGCTCTTCGCCTTCAAAGCCGAGAAGCGTGCCGCAGGCACTGCGCAGAGGCCTCACGCTCAGGCTGGTAACCGTGTGCGTGCCCCTTGGGCACACATAGCGCACGGTGCAGCCTGTGAGCGCCCTGGGTTCGGCAGAAGCAAGGGCGCGGCGGAGCATGGCGGCATCATCCGGGTGCATGCAATGAACCAGAGCTCTGCCCGCTAGTGATCCCACGGGCAATTCCAGCAACCGCTCCTTTGCCGCATCCACGTGGCAGTAGTTCAGGTCTGGGTCAACGATCCAGCAAAAGGATTCCTTGGTGGTTTTTTGCATCGACACTCTTCCCCCTCCTTTGCCGCCCGGACTGGTTCAGGGGCATTGCCCCTGCAGCGCGAACTGCGGCAAAGACTCTGCCGATTTCAACGCCAGAATATACAGAAGGGAACCCTTTCGCCAGAGATTTCGGGCGGAAAGGCGAGTGCTCAAGAAATATCGAAGATGCCAAATACCTGGCGGGCACAACTCTTGTGATTATAGACACAAAAGGCGGGCGCGTACAAAAAAATATGGAAACCATAATTTTATGGCGCGAACATTGTGGTGAAAAATGTGATCAAATCACATTTCGGGGGCGAGATATCTGGCGCGGGGTGACTTGCGAAGGGGCAGAATGCAGGCAGAGAGTGCTGAAATCTGGCAAAAATCAATGGCCGGAGTAATCCAGAACATTGTTCAGCGGAGCGCTGTGGCTTTCAATGCGTCCGTGGTTGAAGGCATGGCGATAAAGCCGCCAGCCCTCCATATCAAGCACATCGAGTTTTCCCTTGTGCTCCGGGCAGATATGCTTTCCAAGCACCGCCAGAACTTCATCCACGGGAAAGTACATGCCTTCGAAGGAAATGCGGGCCATATCGCCGTCACGCTCAAGAACCGGCACGTCATCTTCATCCGGCAGGGCATCGGCGCAGGCCTGTTCCAGAGCCGCGTAAAAATCATCGTTTACAGGATACACATGCCCGTAAACCTTAAGCAGAGGGGATCGGCTCATGGTTTTTCCACCGTGTCGCCAGCAACTGCGGGTGGTTGGGGCGTGACGGCATCAGCAGCGGGGTGGGTATCCACCTGACTTGAAGCCGTAAGGCACATCTGCTGCCCACGGGCGGCGGCCAGGCCTTCGCAATCGCCCAGAGCGCAGGCGGCGACCAGATCATCGCACATGCCGGGTTCGTTGCTGCGCAGCATGCGCAACGCGCCGCGCGCCCGCAAAAGCCGGACTTTATCCGAGGTGTGGGGAAAAGCATCCGCTGTAGCTTCCAGCACCGCGCTCAGGTCATCTTCGGCAAGGGCCAGTTGCTGCAAGCGCCAGTGGGCAAGCGCGCGGATGTACCGTGCGCGGCCAAGGTTCGGGGCAAGCTCCAGCGCGGCAGTGCAGGAAGCAATACTGCGTTGAGGCATGCCCGCCTGCAAGAGTGCCTCGCCCAGAAGTAGCCGGGTAGCGGCGCTCTGCGGCAGATTGACGGCAGCTTTTTCAAGGACTGCCAGAGATTCTGCCGAGGTCAGCCAGCCCTCGGGCGAAAGGCGCAGTGTATCCAGAGCCGCAATGGCTGCGGCAAGAGTGTCTGCCAGGGTATCAGCGTTCTGCTGCGCTTTCTGCAGCGCCGCCTCCTTGGCAATATCCTCGGGAGTAGGCATGGGCGGGTGCTGGGTCAACTGCCCCGGCGGTGTCACCTTGGCAATATACCATGTACCGCCAGAACCGGGGGACGCACCGCCGGAGCCGCCAGCTCCAGGCAGGGCATCGGCGGCGGCGATCGCCTGAGCGACCTGCCGGGCGTTGGCCGTTGCGGTCATCAGGTCGGCCAGCAGCAAACGCCGCACTTTCAGGGCGTCAGGATTGCGCAGTAGCCGCAGCAGTGTTTCCGCCGCATCGGGCCGGGCCAGCAGGGTAACCGTCATGCTTTGCGCCCCGGAATCCCCGCCAGCGGCGGCATGGTCAACCTCGGTCAGCGGAGTGTACAGTTCTGCGGCCAGCGCCGTGTATTCGTTGAAATCAGTAATGCCCATGCGGATGTCGCGTCTGTTGGGCAGGGCTGTTGCGGCAGAGTGCAGGGCATCCAGAAGGGCGGCAGCTTCCGCGCACAGCTTTTGAGCATGCGGGGGCAGTGGCGCGGCGGGGCAGTGCGCACTGCTCAGAACGGGCGATGGCAGGGGGAGGGGACCTGGTCTGGAAGCAGAAGGGCCGTTTTCCAAAGGCGAGAGCGGATCAGGCGCGGGAGACGAGGGACTGGCATTTTCGGCTGGGGCATTGTCAGCAGTATTGCCCTGTGTACCCTTGCCCCCGGTTGCTGACTTGTCAGCGGCGGAGACCGCCGCCGGAGGGCCGGGCGTGTGTTCTGCTGCGCATGCCGCACCGCCGGTCAGCAAGACCGGCGGCAGGGCAAAAGTTCCCAGCAGAGCCGCCAGGGGCAAGCTGGAAAACAATGTACGCAAGGCCCGCATGGGCTTATTTTTTTGCCTCGATGGTCTGGACAATCTTGTGCGCCATGGGCTTGACCAGGTCGCGCAGAGTTTCCAGCATCAGGTTGTCGGCAGCGCTGCCGGAGGGCAGGCCGGTGCGCGACTGCGAAGCGTTGAGCGATTCACGCAGAATGCGCGCCTGGCGGTTGGCAAGCACGTAGTTGGCGCGCAGCGATGTGGACATGTCGGTGGTGGACGTTTCGCGGAGGTTGGCTTCATCGACCTGGCCAGTGACCATAAAGTCGGGGTTGCCCTTGCGCGCTTCGTTCACGCTGATGGAATAGGAAACCTGCATGCCGTTGCGCGCAAGTTCATCGGCCAGAGCCTTGCTGATCCACTGGGCGACATTGTCGGTGGTGACAAACGCGCTGCTGTCGCGGCGGGTGCCGATGACGGTTTGATCCATGCGTTTGTCTTCAAACATCACAACGGTCACACGGGGCGCGTTGGGAGAAGGAAGCACCGAAGCGTCCAGAGCGGGCGGCGGCAAGAGTCGGACATTGTTGCTCGGCCCGCAGGCTGCAAGCAACGCCAGCAGGGATACACAAAGAACAATGCGTAAATGTTTCATGACGGCCTCACGTAACTTGTATAGAAAATCTCCAGAATACTCGTTACTACGTATACGCAAAATTTGCCTTTTGCAAGGTTTGCAGGTCTGCCAGTGCCAGATTGTCAGATACAGGCGGCATGCAGCCGCCTTGCAGGCAGCGGCCCAGCATGCTACAGCCAGTCTGTTGCGCTCCCCATCCTCATGCGGAGCAGATTTTGCTATATCCCGCGCGGTGCGCGTTTTTTTCAGGAGCGGCTATGATTGACCTCAAATTGGTGCAAAAGCAGCCCGAAGTGCTGACCAAGGCTTTGACCGACAGGCATTCGGATCTGGATGTTAATGAATTTCTGGCGCTGGACGCCCGCCGCCGCGCCCTGCTGACCGAGGTGGAAACCCTCAAGAGCCGCCGCAACGCGGCCTCTGCCGAAGTGGCCGCCAAAAAACGCGCGGGCGAAGATGCCACGGCCCTGCTGGCCGAAATGAGCGGCGTTTCTGACCGCATCAAGGAACTGGACGTTGAAACCGCCCAGGCCAAGGCCGATGTGGAAACATGGCTCATGCGCGTACCCAACCTGCCCGATGCCGCCGTGCCAGTGGGCAAGGACGAATCGGAAAACGTGGAAGTGCGCCGCTGGGGCACGCCGCGCGAATTTGATTTTGAGCCGCGCGAGCATGGCGATCTGGGCGTGGCCCTTGGCGGGCTTGATTTTGAGCGCGCCGCGCGCCTGACCGGCAGCCGCTTTGTGGTGTCCCTGAACTGGGGGGCGCGCCTTGAACGCGCACTGGTGAACTTTTTTCTCGATCAGCACACAGTGGCAGAGGACTATATTGAAGTCTGCCCGCCCTACATGGTCAACCGCACCAGCATGACCGGCACGGGCCAGTTGCCCAAGTTTGAGGAAGACCTGTTCAAGCTGCGCGAGTGGGAATACTACCTGATCCCCACGGCCGAAGTGCCGCTGACCAACCTGCACGCTGGCGAAGTGCTGGACGAGGCCGATCTGCCCCGCGCCTACTGCGCGGCCACGCCCTGCTTCCGCTCAGAGGCGGGCAGCGCTGGCAAGGATACGCGCGGCCTTATCCGCATGCACCAGTTCACCAAGGTCGAGATGGTGCGTTTCGCCCACCCCGACGACAGCTTAAACCAGCTTGAGATCATGCGCGGTCATGCCTGCAACCTGCTGGAAATGCTCGAACTGCCGTACCGCGTCATCACGCTCTGCACGGGCGACATGGGCTTCAGCTCTGCCAAGACCTATGATGTGGAAGTGTGGCTGCCCACGCAAAAAACCTTCCGCGAAATTTCGTCCTGCTCCAATTGCACGGATTTTCAGGCCCGCCGGGCCGATATCCGCTTCAAGCCCAAGGGCGGCAAGGCCATGTTCCTGCACACGCTCAACGGCTCCGGCCTGCCCACGGGCCGCACCATTGCCGCCATCCTTGAAAACTGCCAGCAAAAGGACGGCAGCCTTGTGCTGCCCAAGGTGCTGGTTCCCTACATGGGCGGCAGGGAAGTTATCGAGCCGAAATAACCGCTTTTTGCCAAATGTAAAAATGGGTGCTTCCATCAGGAGGCACCCATTTTTTGCGGTCAAAAACTATTTTGAACCTATCAGACCGTATGTTTTTTTCTGCGACGCAGCACGGCAGCCGCCAGCGCCATGTTGGCAATGAGGCTCAGGCCCAGCAGAATGCGCAGGGGCATGGCAAAGCCGCCCGGCCCCGCATCGTGCCCGCTGTCTGCGGCTGCGGAAGCCTGAACAGCGCTGATTTCCACCGGGTGTTCAACCCTGTGGCCCATGTTGTCCGCCATGATGATACGCCAGCGGCCCGGCGCATCAGGCATGAAGGCAAAGCGCCCCTGCGCGTCCGTGCGGCCATTCTGAAATTCCACCTTGTCGTCCGCGGGGCTGTACACCTCCACCTTGGCATAGGTGGGCTGCTCGCCGCCGGAGTATGCAAACTGCACAAGCACCACGCCGTCGTGCCGGGTGTCCGCCGCATACAGGGCATGGGCCGGAGCCTGGGCAGCGGTGCCTGCCAGAAGCAGCGCCGCCGCAAGACAGATGGCGGCGCAGCGCCCCAAAAGGAAAATGCGCATATAACTATCCTTGCCTGAAGCAGGTGTGGGAATGCGCACAGGCGGGAGAAAGCGAACCTTCCCCCGCCTGCATGCGTGTGGGTATGGGGCTACTTTACGGGGAACACATAGGTGGCGCGCAGATGGTGCTCATCGGCGTCCGCGCCGGGGGTCTTTTCCACCACGGTGGTGCGCAGCATCCACAGGGCGGGCTTGTCCACGGTAAAGGAGGCCTTGCCCTGCGCATCGGTCTGCGCCTTGGATTTGTAGGTGTCCTGCTCCTTGCTGAAGGCATCGTGGGTCAGGCCTACAGTGGCATTGGGCACGGGCTTGCCGCGCAGCAGCACCTGTACGTTCAGGGGTGCGCCGGGCTTGATGTCTGCGGGATTGGTCAGCAGCACAAGCTCTAGATCCTGCCCCAGCGCCTTGCCGAACAGGGTGTCGTTGCTGGCGGGATTGAGCAGGGTCTTGGCGAATTTTTCATACTTGCCGGAAGATTTGACCTTCATGCCCTTGGCTTCAAGGGCGGCGCGGCTGCCTTCCATTTCACCCTGCGTTGTTTCGCACCATATCTGGGGCAGGCGGTGGCCCACCAGCATGGCGGGGCCGTTCTGCGCGAGGGTGAAGTCGCCCACCAGCGAAACAAGCGCCTTGTCTTCCACAAGGGCGATGTCGGTTTTTTTGTCGCCCTGCAAGAGGTACAGACGCACGTTGGCGGGATTTTCGGCTTCTTCGCTGACCATGAACACATGCGCTGCCTGCGCCTGCATGCGGGTCTTCTGCCCGGCGGCAGGGGTTGCCGTGTCGGGCTTGAGGATAAATTCGTGGGCCAGGGCGGCAGTGCTGGAAACCATAAGACCCATAAGGGCCAGTGCGGCGCAGAGGTGCGAACGGATATGCATGGTGGGGGGCTCCTTTGGCTTTGTGTTACGAAATTTTATTGAATGCTACAATAGTGCACATGTTTTTGCAAGTTGTAACACGCAAAGAAACAAAACAGCCCGCAAGATGCGGGCTGTAAGGAGCGGCGGCAATGCTTGCGCTAAACTGTGGCAAGTATCTGTAGCGCGGCCAGATGTTCCAGTTCTTCAGCCAGGCACAGGGCTTCGGCCAGGTTGCGCCCAAGGCAGCAGAGGCCGTGCCCGGCCATCCACACGGCATCCTTGCCGCTGGCGGCCAGGGCCACGGCCTCTGCCAGTTCGGTGGTGCCGGGGGGCAGGGCAGGGGCAAAGCCCAGCTTGGCCCGCCACACTTCGGCTTCAAAAAGGGGCAGTCGCAAAAAGTCTTCCTGCCTGCCCGCCAGCCGCAGGCTCAAGGCCAGCAGGCGGCGGGGGTGTGTGTGCAGAATGGCGTTGCAGTCTGGCCGGGTGCGGTAGATGGCAAGGTGCATGCCCGATTCTGTGGATGCTGGCCCGCCGGATACAACGGCGCCAGTGGTGATGTCCATGAGGCAACAGTCGGCGGCGGTCAGCCTGCCCTTGGCAGCGCCGCTGCGCGTGACGCAGACAAGCCCTGGCGCGTGGCCGTCAAACCTGCGGCTGGCATTGCCGTTGCAGCCGGACAGCAGGCCCTGCTTCCATGCATCGCGGCAAACTGAGCGAAATTCTTCAACCATCCCAGAGGGAATGGAAGGCTGGTTTTCTGTGATGGGTGCGGCTGCTGACCGCTGCGAGGTGGTGCTCATGCGGGGTTTCCTTTGTTTTGCCATGCGCGCAGGTCAAGCTGCGAAAGTTCGCCCTGCTGGCTGGTGCCCACGCTGTTAATAAGGCGAACCATCAGGCGCTGCAGGGCCTTGTGGGCCGGATTGAGCATAAAGGTCAATCCCGCGGCGTCTGGTGTGGGCAGGTATTTACGGCCCGCTTTCAGGGGAATGACCCCCTGCTCGTAGAGCAGGAGGTATAGAAGGTAAGCCTTGGTGCCGGAGATATCCGAGGTATGGCTGGAGAGCTTGCCGCGCTCCTGCTCCGGGTCGATGAATTCCGGCTCTGTGCCGTGGTGGCGCAGGGCATCCTGCTGTGGAGCGTAAGCCAAGGTATAGCCAACCCTGCGGGCGCGCCAGCTGTATTCAAGGTCTTCATAGCCGTAGCGGCCAAAGCCTTCGTTCCAGAAACCCAGTTGTTCGTGAAGAGCACGGGGAATACAGGCGCAGGCCCCGTTGCAGCAGGTGACCTCCAGCGCGGGCGAACCATCGGCAAGAGTCATGGGGGTGCCCTCATGCTTTGCGCACAGCTTGTATCCGGCCATGCCCAGGCGGGGATTGTCTGTCAGCATGCGCATGAGGCGGTTCAGCCACTGCGGGTCGAGCACTTCCACGTCATTATCAAGTTTGACGTAAAAATCCGCATCGGCGGCATCGTCCCAGGCAAGGTTGGAGGCCACGGCCACGCCCATGTTGCGGCGCAGCAGGTGCAGGCGCATATGGGGATGCTCTGCGGCCAGCGACTGCAAAAATTCCTTTGTGCCATCGGTGCTGCCGTTGTCTACCACCGTGAGCCCATAGCCCGGCGGGGTTTTTTGCAGCAGGCTGGTAAGGCAGAGCCGCGTAAGCTCAAGCCTGTTCCAGCAGACAACGCCGATGTGCGCACGCATGTCAGGCTTCCTGCCCTTTGCGGTCAAAGTGGTCAAAGCCGCGCATGTCAGCCAGGGTGTCCAGCGGTTCGTTGTTGCACACAATGCCGCCTCCCGCCGTCACAACGCCTATGCTTGTAAGGCGCGGTATGGCCGCATGCAGGGGGGGCAGCATGTCGGGCGCGCACGACCCAAGCAGGGCGTAATCCTCGCCGCCCAGCAGGGCTTCGTGCACGGGATTTTTGCCATGGGCTTCGGCATAGCTCACCACTTCGGGGTGCAGTTGCCCACGGGCCAGCATAATTTCCGCCCCCAGGCTGCCGCGCGAGACCTGCCCCGCCGCGCTCAATTCGCCCGTAAGGCCAAGCAAACGGGGCAGATCGCGCATGATGCCGTCAGAAACATCCATGAGTGCAGGCGGTCGGGCGTTGAATCCGGCCCGCGCCAGCATGAGGCCAGCGTCCACTTGCGGCTCCGGGTGCAGGTGCGCCGCGCAGGCGGCGGGCCACTGCTCCAGGGCCGCGCGGCCCTGAGCTTCAAGGGCTTTGAGCCCTGCGCGGGCAAGGCCCAGACGCCCCACCACAAAGAGCACATCGCCGGGCATGCTGCCGCCGCGCACAAGAAAGGTGCCGGGGTCGGCGGGTTCGCCCCACACGGTCACAGAAATATGCAGGCGCTCGCAGCCGGAAAGGTCGCCCCCGGCCAGCACCATGTTGTGCTGTTTGGCAAGACCGGCCATGCCGGAGAAAAAGGCGTCCAGCCACGGTTCATCCACCCAGCCGGGCAGGCCGAGGCAGAGGGTAAAGGCCGCGGGCCGCGCCCCGCAGGCCGCCAGGTCGCTCACATTGACAGCCAGCGCCTTGTAGCCTGTTTCTTCCGGGGTAAAATACGAGCGGCGAAAATGCACGTCTTCCAGAAAAAGGTCGCTGCTCACGGCAAGGGGCTTGCCGCCGCGCAGCACGGCGCAGTCGTCGCCCCTGCCCAGCAGCAGGGAGGGCCCGGTCTGCGGAAAATGCCTGCCAAGACAGGCCAGAATGCCGTCTTCAGAAAGAGAGCCATGAGAAACAGGGGATGCGTTGGGCGGAACCATATCAGCTCTCCAGAATCAGATATTCGCTCAGGATGACCTTGAGGCCGAAGCCGGGGAAATTTACCTGCACCTTGTCCGGCGGCAGATGACGCACGATCTTGCCGCGCCCGAAAATACGGTGGCGGCAGTAACACAGTTCGCCATCGACTGCGGCCTGCGGCCCTGAACTCCCATGAGCCGCCGCAGGGGCGGAGACTGGACGCGCAAGGGAAAGGGCCTGCCCTGCCGAACCTCTGTCTGACGCGCTGCCCGGCGCATCGTCTGGCGCAAGCTGGCAGTCGTCATAAGCATCGTGGCTCGGCGGGCGCTGCGGACGCGGCAAAAGTCCGCCAGAAAAGCCCTGTGCGCCGCCAGGCCCGACAGCGGAAGGCATGGCGGTTTTGCGCCCAAAACCCACGCCGCCAACACTGCGGCGCGAAAGCACGCCGCCGAAGCCTTCAATCCATTCTTCAACCATGCCGGGCGCAAGCTCGCGCACAAAGGGGCTCTGGCTCACGTGCTGACTGCCGCGCTCCGCCCTGTTGTAGAGCGAGGCCGGGGCGTAGAGGTCAAGGCACTGGCGCGCGCGGGTGCAGGCCACGTACATGAGGCGGCGTTCTTCTTCAAAATTTTCTGGCCGCGCCAGCGCGTGGCGCGAAGGGAAGCGGTCTTCCACCAGATCAATGATCAGAACGGCGTTCCACTCCAACCCCTTGGCCGAATGCACGGTGGAAAGGGTGATCTTGCCTTCGTTGCTGTCGGCGTCATCGTCATCCGGCGCTTCAAGGGCCAAGTCTGCCACAAAAAGATCTAGCTCGCTGTAACCGGAGGCCATCTGGATGATTTCTTCCAGCCCCTGCTGGCGGCGGGGCCAGTCTTCCGGGTAGAGGGCCTCGAGGCGCGGGCGGTAATGTTCAAGAACGGACGACAGCGTGCCTGAAGGCGGCATGGGCCGGGCGCGCAGGTCGTCCACAAAGCGCATGTCTTCCAGAAAACCCGGATACTTGGCAAAGGCTTTTTCTGTGGATTTCTGGTCGCCGCTACGGGCAACGGCATAGAGTTTTTCCACCGTCTTGGGGCCAATGCCGCTGTGCTGGGCCGCCACGCGGGCAAAGGCGGGCAGGTCGAGCGGGTTGAGCAGCAGGCGCGCGTAGGCGATAACATCCTTGACGTGGGCGGCCTCGGTATAGCGCAGCCCGCCGTATTTGCGAAAGGCAATGCCCGCCTGATTGAGGGCCATTTCCAGATTGTAGGAATGGAAGCCCGCGCGGAACAGCACCGCGATTTCGTGCGGCAGGTGGGTCGCCAGCAGTTCTTCAACCCGGCGCACCACCAGCTTGGCCTGACTCATATCGCTGAGCGGCGTCACAAGGCGTACCGGGTCGCCGCCTTCCTTGCGCGTGAACAGGTTTTTGCGGAAGGATTCCGCAGCGTGGGAGAGCAGGTTGTTGGCCACATCCAGCACTGGCTTGGTGGAGCGGTAGTTTTCTTCCAGCCGCACCACGCGCGCGCCGGGAAAAAGAGTGGGAAAGTCCAGTATGTTGCGCACATTGGCGCCGCGAAAAGCATAGATGGACTGGGCTTCGTCGCCCACGGCCATGACGTTGCCTGGGGGGCCGTCCAACGGCCCTGCCAGCAGGCGCACAATGCGGGCCTGAACCAGGTTTGTATCCTGATATTCGTCCACAAGAATATGGCTGAATCTCTGCCGCAGCGAGGCGGCCGCCAGCGGATTTTCGCGCAGCAGGGCCTCAAGCTCGAACAGCAGGTCATCGTAATCCAGCAGCCCCTTGTCGCGGCGGTAGGCATTGTAGGCATCGCCCAGCCGGGCCAGACCATCGGCGTGGGGCAGCAGATGAAAGGCCTCGCGGCGCAGCACTTCGTCCAGCGGCAGTTCCTTGTTGCGGGCCTTGCTCAGCAGCCCCACAATGCTCTGGGTTTTGGGAAACGACCTGTCGCCCTTGCCCAGCTTGAGCTGGTCTTTGCAGTGCTTGACCGCCTCGTTGATGTCGGCGGAATCCATGACCGTAAAGGGCCTGTCGCCAAGCCATTCGGGCTTCCAGCGCCGGAGCGCCCCAAAGCCAAAGGCATGGAAGGTGCCGCCCTGCACGCCCGCAAGCCCCTGATTGAGCAACAGCCCCGCGCGGTGCAGCATTTCCTGCGCGGCCTTGCGGGTAAAGGTGAGCAGGAGCATGGCGTCAGGTTCCACGCCGTGCTCTGCCAGCCATGCCAGACGGTAGACGATGGTGCGGGTTTTGCCGCTGCCTGCGCCTGCCACAACCAGCACCGGGCCGTCGCCGCAGGTGGCTGCCTCGTACTGGGCTTCGTTAAGGGCTTGAGCGTAATCAATCATAGGCGCAGGGTAGCATAAGGCGGCAGCGCATACCAGAGCCGCGCAGGGGCATTCCCCGCCCTTGACTTTGCACGCTACCGTCCCGAATATCGCGCAAAGAAAAGAAAAAGGATAAACATGCGCATTACGGAAAATGATTATATTGTGGGTGCCGGCGCAAGGCTGCCCCGCCGCCGCAGGCTGTTTCTGGCGCTCTTGCTGGGCATGATGGCCGCCTTTGGCCCGCTGTGCACCGATACCTATCTGCCAAGCCTGCCCGCGCTGGCGGCAGACCTGAACATCTCCACGGCAACTACCCAGTTGACCATCACGGCCTGCCTGCTGGGCATGGCCCTCGGGCAATTGTTTGTGGGGCCCATTTCAGACTCCACCGGGCGGCGCAAGCCGCTGTTCGTGGCGCTGATCTTCTTTACGCTGGCTTCCATCTGTTGCGCAGCGGCTAAAACAGGCAACAGCTTTATTGCCCTGCGTTTTGCGCAGGGGCTTGGCGGGGCAGGGGGCATCGTGCTGGCTCGCGCCATGGCCTGCGACCTGTTTCGCGGGCCGGAGCTGACCAACTTCATGAGCCTGCTCATGGCGGTCAACGGCATTGCGCCCATTACCGGGCCGCTCCTTGGCGGCTGGCTGGCATCCCTGAGCGGCTGGCCCCTGATTTTTTATTTTCTGACGGGTTTTGGGGTGCTGCTGATCGTGCTGAGCGCCGTAGGCCTGCCCGAAACCCTGCCGGAAACCATGCGCCGCGAGGGAGGCTTGAGCGCCTCGTGGAAGGCCATGGGCGAGCTTTTGCGGCAAAAGCCCTTTATGTGCTATGTGGGGGTGCAGGGCTTCACCATGGGCGGATTTTTCGGCTACGTGGCGGCCTCCCCCTTTGTGCTGCAGGGCATGTACGGCATCTCGCCGCAGGGCTACAGCGTCATTTTTGGCTGCAACGCCTTGAGCGTCATGTTTGTCGCCCTTGCCACGGCCCGGCTGGCCCGACGCTTTGGCGAAGCCCGTTTGCTGCAAATCGGCAACACCCTGCGTTGCGCGGCCTGCCTTGGCGTGCTGGCCGTGACGGTGATTGCGCCAGCTTCGCCCTTGCCTCTGCTCGTGGGGCTGTTTTTCATGATCGCCCTTCAGGGCATGACGCTCCCCACCAGCTTTACCCTTGGCATCAGCGCGCAAAATGTTGGCGCGGGAACAGCCTCGGGCATTCTGGGCGTGGCGGTCTTTATTTTTGGCGCGTGCACCTCGCCTCTGGTGGGCTTGGCCGGTGGCGATACCGCCGTGCCGCTGGGGTTGGTGAGCGCCTGCACCGGGCTTGCCGCCGCGGTGCTCGGACAAATCGGCAACCGCGAAATGCAGAGGCGCGCATTGCGGGAAAAGCAGGCCTGAGCACGATAAATTCTGACAGGGAGCGGGCGGCATTGTTGCTGCAAATCAGCCCGCCGCATTGACGCGCTGTAGTCTGATGTTTACAACAAGTGGCGCTTGCGCTTTTTTTCGCCGCGCAGGGAGAACCGGATTCATGGATTGGGATGCCCGCCTTTACGACCAGAACCATGACTTTGTGGCAGCCTACGGTGAAAACCTGCTGGGGCTGCTGCCCGATGGTCTGGGCTTTGTGGTTGACGTTGGCTGCGGCACTGGCGCGCTGACAGAAGCATTAACCGCCAGAGCCGCCCGCGTGGTGGGCATTGACGCCTCGCCCGACATGATCGTGCAGGCCCGGATGCGTCTGCCGCGAGTGGAATTTCTGGTAATGGACGCCTGCGACATGCCGTGGAACGGCTGCGTGGACGCACTGTTTTCCAACGCCGCCTTGCACTGGATAGAAGATCAGGAGCGCCTGACCGCCGCCATGGCGCGGGCCTTGCGCCCCGGCGGGCTGCTGGTGTGCGAATTTGGCGCGCAGGGCAACATCGGGCGCATCCGCGCTGCCTTTGGGGCGGCCTTTCAGGCCGCGCTGGCAGGGGAAGGCATTGGCCCGGCGCATCTGAACTGCGAGCGTTTTTATTTTCCCTCGGCGCAGGAATATGCGGCCCTGCTGAGCCGCCACGGATTTTCCGTGCGGCTGGCGGAAGAATACGACAGGCCTACCCCTCTCAAAGGCGGGGAAGAAGGCCTTGCCCTCTGGATGGCCCAGTTTTTTGCCCAGGATCTGGATTGCGTGGCCCCAGAGGTTCAGGAAAAGGTTTTTGCCGCCGTGGCGGATGCCCTGCGCGCATCCATGTGGAATAACGGCGGTTGGATTGCTGATTATCGGCGGCTGCGGGTCGTGGCCGTAAAACACTAAGGGAGTCTCCATGCCCGAAGCTCAAGAACAATTTCAGAATGGCGTTGCCAAGGTTCTGGAAGCCGTCATGTTCGAGAACTGGCTGCGTTTTTATTTCATCTCTGAAAAGCCCGAAGCCCCATCCGCTGCAGACGGCCAGCCCGCTCTGTTCATCGCCGTGCCAGTCAAGGCCATGGAGCGCATCAGCGAGCTGTTCCCCCGTCTGCTGCCCCTGGCAGAAGACATGAACGGTCAGGAAGTGACCTTTGAAACCTCCCGCCGGGCGGTCTGTAATTTTGTTCTGACCCATGTGGACGGTCAGGTCATGCCCCGCGATACTGCGGCCATGATTTTTGAGAGCGCCACCTTCCAGGTGCAAATGCAGCTTTTCAACGCCTGGGTGCAGATGCACGAAGCACAGCTTGACCGCAATTTTGTGGATTTTGGTGGCTGGCAGAAACTCTTTGACGAATGGCGCAATACGCCCGCCGCGCGCGAACTGGCCGAAAAGCTTTCCCTTTCTTTGCAGGGTGCGGCTGTTGCGCCGGGCAAGGACACTGTGCAGTAGGCTGTGCAAGAAAATATTTTGTACAGTTTTGCGCCTTCCAGGCAGGGCGCAGGCAGGTGGGGTTAAACATTTTTAACGCGCCCATTGAGTGGCTGTAAAAAATTACCAATAAAAAGCAGTGTGTTATGTGATTATTTGTATGCTGCTTTTTGTGGCACGGCCATTGCAGCTTGGAAAGTACCTTCCTTTCTTTTGCTGACAGTCTCCTCCAACCGAAACGGCCTGCCTCCCCAAGCGGGCCGTTTTTTTATGTCAAATCACGGCAGGATCACATGCAAGACAAGTTTCTGGCTTCTGAATATCCCCAGTCTGCGCCGGAGCAGGCAGGGTTTCACATTATTCCCGTTCCTCTGGAGCAGAGCGTTTCTTATGGGGGCGGCACGGTCAAAGGCCCTCAGGCCCTGCTTGCCGCATCGCACCAGCTTGAAGCCTGGGAATGCGGATTCGCACCGGGCGAGTCAGGTTTTTTTACCGCTCAGGCCGTTGACTGCGCTGGCCCCATAACCGAGACGCTTGACCGCATCGAGGCCGCTGTGGCCCATGCCATTGCCTGCGAGGCGGTGCCTGTGGTGCTGGGCGGCGAGCATACCGTGACGCTTGGGGCCTTGCGCGCGCTGGCCCGGCAGGCGGAAAAAACGGGCGAACCCTTTGGCGTTGTGCAGTTTGACGCCCACGCAGACCTGCGGCCCCAGTATGAGGGCAGCCCCTACTCACACGCCAGCGTCATGTACCGTGCCGTGGCCGACCTCGGCCTGCCGCTCACGCAGTTTGCCGTGCGCGATTTTTGCCGGGAAGAAGCCGAGATCCGCAAGAAATTCAGCGTCACCCATTACGACGCCTACTTCCTCGCCCGCGTGGGCCTGCCGGAGCTGCCCCTGCCAGAGGATTTCCCCAAGAATATTTACATCACCTTTGATGTGGACGGGCTTGATTCGTCCATCATGCCAGCCACGGGAACACCCTCGCCCGGCGGCATAAACTGGCGCGAAGCCCAGTACATGCTGGAACGCTGCGTGGCGGGCCGCCGTGTGGTGGGGCTGGACGTGGTGGAACTGGCCCCCATTGAGGGCCTGCACCATGCGGACTTTACGGCTGCCAAGCTTACCCACCTCATCATGGGGCTGGCCCACGATGCCAACCAGAAGGAGGCCCAGTCATGAAGAATACGATAGTTACCTTCCGCGAGGCCAAAGGGCAGGAAAAGCTCGTCATGCTGACGGCTTATGACTACAGCACCGCGCGGGTCATGGATATGGCCGGGGTGGACGCCCTGCTTGTGGGCGATTCGCTGGGTATGGTGATGCTGGGTTATCCCGACACGCTTTCCGTCACTGTGGACGACATGGTGCGCCACTGCGCCGCCGTGGCGCGCGGTGCGCAAAAGGCCCTTGTGGTCTGCGACATGCCCTTTATGAGCTACCACGTTTCTGTGGAAGACACCGTGCGCAACGCCGGGCGGCTCATGACCGAAGGCCGCGCCCAGGCGGTCAAGCTTGAAGGCGGCGCGGAATTTGCCGCAGAAGTGCGGGCGCTGACGCGGGCTTCCATTCCCGTCATGGGGCATCTTGGCCTCACGCCGCAATCGGTGAACGCTTTTGGCGGGTTCAAGGTGCAGGGCAAAAGCATGGCCGCGGCCCAGAAGCTGCTGGACGATGCCCGCGCCCTGCAAGAAGCCGGGGCCTTCGCCCTGGTGCTGGAATGCGTGCCCGCCGCCTTGGCCGAGCGCGTGACCCAGGCTCTGTCCATCCCGGTCATCGGCATTGGCGCTGGCGCTGGCTGCGATGGGCAGGTGCTGGTGTGGCAGGATATGACGGGCATGACCCTGAGCCACCTGCCGCGCTTCGTCAAACGTTTTGGCGAAGTGGGCGCGAGCCTGCGCTCGGCGGTGGAGGCCTATGCGCGTGAAGTTCGCGCGGGCGCGTTCCCCGGTGAGGACCACGTCTACCCCCTGCCGGAAGGCATGGAAAAGACGCTGAAAAAATTGAAGTAATCCTGCCTTGTCACAGAGCTTTGAAAGCAAGACGCCCGCGATAGCGGGCGTCTTGCTTTTTCTGGCTGGTAGTTTCAGCGCCGGTGAAAATCCACAGGAACGCGCACGCGGGAGCCAGCCTTGTTGCTGAACAGCAAAAAGCCCTGCTCCAGACCGTGCAGATAAAGGCGGCGGGTGATGTCCACATCCTTGCGGCAATACGTGGCGATATCTTCCAGCCTTCCCTCCTTCCACCATTGCAGGGCTTGCAGGCCATCGGCGCTCTTGGGTTCGCCCAGGGTGGCCTGCCCCAGATTGTCCAGCGGAAGTCGGTAGTTCAGGCGTTCGTACACGCGCTGCAAAAGATCAAGGCTGGGCAGCTTGTGCAGGTCAAAGGGCGCAAAGGGCGAAAGCACGGCGTAGTCAAAGCGCAGGCTGTTGAAGCCCACCACAAGGTCGCTCGCGCGCAGGCGCTCGAACAGGGCGGGCAGCTCCTCCTGCTGATAGGAGAAATAGTCGTCCGCCTTGCTGTCATAGGCCACGGCAACGCTCACGCCCATGCGGTCGGCCCGGTTCCAGCCGCCCACCTCGGCGGCGGAACGCCGGGTTTCCACGTCAAAAACCACAAAATTTTTGGGCGGCAGCACGGGAACGTACGTCAGCAGGCCTGCGGCATCAAAGGTGTTTGTCCCTTGAGCGCCCGTTGCGCTGCTGACCGTCCCCTGCGGCGCAGGGGTGCTGCCTCCGGGGCCGGATTGCGCAAGACCGTTAGCGCCGAACAGACTGTTCTGGTTGTCTGGCGCGGAGTGCTTTTTGCTCATGGATTGTTCCTCCATTGCAGTATGCGCGGCTTCTGGCTGGCTGTCTTCATTGATGAAATCCAGAGCCGAGACCACTGGCCTGGGCGCTGCCGCCAGGGCAGAGGCTGCGTCCAGCGATTCCATATCCAGCCTGTCAGGGGCGGGGCTGATGCGCAGGTCGCGGCACAGGGCATCGCCTTCCGTGCCGGGGGCCAGCATTTCGCGCAGCAGTTCCAGCGCGCCGATCTTGCTGATGGGCCTGTTGCCGGAGCCGCACTTGGGCGAATGCACGCAGGAGGGGCAGCCGTCCTCGCAGGGGCAGGCGGCAACAGCCTTGAAAGTGGCTTCCAGCAGGCCCCGCGCATCGGGAAAAGCCTGACGCATCAGGCCCGCTCCCCCCGGCAGGCCGTCATAAATGAATACGCCCGACAGCCCGGTCTGGGCGTGCAGCGGGGTGGAAATACCGCCAAAGTCGTTGCGGTCGGCCATGATGAGCAGGGGCAACAGGCCTATGGCAGCGTGTTCAAGGGCGTGGATGGAGCCCATGTAGTGGAGAAAGCGTTCTTCCAGCGAGGCGCGGATGCTGTCTGGTATGACGTACCACAGGCCCTCGGTTTCAAAAACCTGCGGCGGCGCGGAAAGCGGCGTGATGGTGAGCAGGCGGTTGCCCGATGTGGAGCGCTTTTCATAGCCGGTCACGGTGTCGGTGATGCGCAGGCGGCCACGGCAGACCAGCACGCGGCCCAGTGATGTGCGCTCGACTTCTTCAAGAATATCCGTGCTTTTTTGCCCACGTGTGCGCGTAAACCACGAGACCTTGGCGGCCTTGGCCACAATGCGGGCGCGGGCCGGGTCCATCTCTTCAATCACGTAGCTGCGGCCCCGGTGCAGGTAAACAGCGCCGGGGTGCGTCTCCTGCCATGCGCGAAAGCCATCCACCGAGCCGATGATCTGACCGTCCTGATCTTCAATGCTGAAGGTCTGGCCTGTGCCGCGCAAATCCACATGCCGCTGGGGCCGCTTGCGGGCCGCCAGCAGTTGGGTGCCGTCCGCCGATTGCAGCAATAGCCCCTTGGCGTTGAGCGCGCGGGCGGCGGCGCGTGCTGCAGGGCTTGCCAGCATGGCTTCGCCGGGGGTGAGGGGCATTTCTGCCGCAGCGCATTCCAGATGGCGGGTCAGAATGACTTCGTTGTCCGGGTTGACCACGGCTTTTTCCGCAGGGCGGCTGAAAAAATCTTCGGGATTGCGGGCAAAATACTGATCCAGCGCATCCTCGCCCGCCACCACGATAACGGCGGATTCCTGCTGCGCGCGGCCCACGCGCCCGCCGCGTTGCAAGGTAGCCATGACCGTGCCGGGGTAGCCCACAAGGATGCACACGTCCAGCCCGCCAATGTCTATGCCCAGCTCCAGCGCGCTGGTGCTGACCACGGCCAGCAAATCGCCCGAGGCCATGCGGGCCTCGATGCCGCGCCGTTCCTCTGGCAGAAAGCCCGCGCGATAGGCGGAGATTCGCTCGGAAAATGCGCCAGATTGCCCGGCCCACAGGCTGATGAGTTCTGTCATGCGCCGTGAACGGCAGTAGACTATGGTGCGCAGGTTGCGGGCCAGCGCCGCCTTGAGCAGGTCAATGGCGGCTGTGGCAGGGCTTTGCTCCGGATTGAGAAAAACAAAGTGCCGTGGCCCCTGCGGCGCGCCGGACTGGTCAATAACCACTGGCGCATCTGTTATACGGGCGGCAAGGGCGGAGGACGGGACCTGAGCCGGAGAATCCAGAACTGTGGCAATGGCAGGCGCGGCGGCGGGAGCATCCGTGCCAGTCAGCGCCGCCGCCAGCTCGCCGGGATTGCCCACGGTGGCCGTGCACAGCACATAGACGGGTCGCGCGCCGTAGCGCCCGGCAATGCGGTTGAGCCGCCGGAACACCTGGGCCATGTGCGCCCCAAACACGCCGCGGTAGGTGTGGGCCTCGTCCACAACCACATGGCTCAGGCCCGCCAGAAATTCCGCCCACTGTTCGTGGTGGGGCAGAATGCCGAGGTGCAGCATCTCTGGATTGCTGATGAGCACCGTGGGCGGGTTGCGGCGGATTTTGCGGCGAAAATGGTCGGTGGTGTCGCCGTCATACAGGGCGGCTGTGGGCCGGGCCTCCTTGGGCCAGCCCTCCACCAGGGCGTTGAATGCGCCAAGCTGATCCTGCGCCAGTGCCTTGAGCGGAAAGAGATACAGGGCGCGGGCATCACGGTCGCGCAGGTAGCGGTCGAGCACGGGCAGGTTGTAGATAAGGCTTTTGCCGCTGGCCGTGGGCGTGGCCGCAACAATGGAATGCCCGGCGCGGATGTGGTCTGTGGCAAGGGCCTGATGGCTGTAAAGCCCGTTGATGCCGCGCTGCTCAAGGGCACGGCTGATGGCTGCGGGCCAGGGCAGGTGCGTGGGCGCGTAGCATGGCTCCACAGGCGGAAAGAGCTTGTGGCACGTGACCTGCGCGCCTAGCTTTTCCGACGCCAGCAGCGCCGCGATGTATTCCCCCACAGACACCGTGCAGCGACCTATTCCGCAGTGTCTTGCTGCTGCGCGCTTTCGCCGGGCTTAAGGCAGCGCAGCACGCGGGCGGGCGAGCCAGCGGCAAGGCAGAAGGGCGGCACGTCGCGCGTGACCACGCTGCCTGCGCCGATGATGGCCCCCTCGCCAATGGTTACGCCCTTGAGGATAAGGCAGTTCATGCCAATCCACACGTAGTCGCCAATGGTTACCGGGCGGTCGCCTTCCATGCCGGGTTCGGTGGCGCGGGCTTCCGGCGGCCAGTGGGCGTGAAAGTCGGAATCCACCACAACACAGTTGGGGCCGACCATGACCTGACGGCCAAGGCGTATGACTTTGGAGCGCGCGGTGATGGATGTGCCGCTCAACTGGCAGCCGGGGCCGATTTCAATGCTGGCGCCGGGGCCGAAGGTGCGCAGGCGCACGGGATGGGCCAGAGCCGCAGCCGTGGCCCGCCGCCAGGAAGAAATGAGGCTTGCGCCAGCGCCAATGCTCATGCGGCTGCCCGGCCAGCGCAGCAGGCCCACAGGCCCGTGGGCCGACACGCCGGCACCCACCTGCACGCCCAATGCAAGGGCCTTGAGCCGCAAACGCAGGGTGCCCCAGAACGCGCCGTTCACGCGCATGATCTGCAAACACAGGTAGCTTATGACATTGGAAGGGGTGAGGCCCCGTTCCAGAACTTTTTTCAGAATGCTCATGGCTTGTCCGTTGTTGACGTGTGCCGGAAAGGGCGTGGAGGGCATCCGCCACTCCCGCTGCAAGGCATCATGCCAGAGTCGGGCCGCATGGTCGAGCGCGGCGGATGGAGCCTGCCGCGCCCGGTATTGAGGGATGTGATATCCGCAGGTTGCCAGCGGCATCTTTTCTTGACGCCGGGCCTGATGAACAGTAAATTGAAAATGAATGTTGTTTTTGAAGCGAACCGTTTTATAACAAACGGTGGAGGCTAAATGGATTCAGTTATTCCTCTCACGTCCCTCAAGGTGGGCGAGGTGGCGCGTATTGTCAGCATCAATGCACGGGGCGAACTTGCGCGGCGCATCCGCGACATGGGGCTGGGTTCGGGCATGCCTGTTTCTGTGGTGGGCTATGCCCCCCTGCGCGACCCTCTGGCCCTGCGCTGCGCGGAAGTGACCATTGCCCTGCGCCGCAGGGAGGCCGGGGCCATCATGGTGCAGCCCGCTGCTTCTGGTGCTGACGGAATGTCCGCCACGCAGGGTTAGGCTGATAGGCAGATGTTCGGTTTCAATAGCGTTTGATTTTTATGGGGCCAAGAAAGATGGAACAACCCCAGCTCCAAAACAGTCATGAAGCCTGCCCATAGACGCAGGTGCGGTTGCGGCCCGCCGCCTTGGCTGCATACAGGGCGGAATCTGTCTGCCGCACAAGCATCTGGCTTTCTTCTTTCTGCTCTTCCTGCGGCGTGAGGCTGCTCACTCCAAGGCTGACAGTCACCATGTCGCCCACTGGCGAACTGGGGTGGGGCAACTGCTCCCGCGCCACCTCAGCATGCACGCGGGCGGCCACGGCCTGCGCCGTTGCGGCGTCCGCGCCCGGCAGCAGCAGGGCAAACTCCTCCCCGCCGTAGCGCGCGCAAACATCCGTGGAGCGCGCCGCACGGCTCATGGCGGCGGCAATGCGGCGCAGGCAATCGTCCCCGGCCTGATGGCCAAGGCTATCATTGTAGCGTTTAAAGGTATCCACATCCAGCATGATAAGCGCCAGCGGCTTGCCCTGTTGCAGGGCATGAAGCCACAAGGAGCGCAGTTTATCGTCAAAGGCGCGGCGGTTGCCCACGCCGGTGAGGCCGTCCACCAGCGACATTTTCTGAAAGTGGTCGTGCTCGGAGGCCAGTTTTTGCGAGCGCACGGTGGCAAGCGACAGGTAGGTGCCAAGATTTTCAAGCGCCGCCGATATGTTGCGCAGCTCGGTGATAAAACTGTGCTTGGGTGGCTGGCTGGCAGAACCTGTGCCCAGCTGGTTGAGAAAGACCATGATGCTTTGCAGCGGGCGCGCAAGATGCAGGCGCAGCAGGCCAAAGAGCAGGGCCAGCCCTGCGCCCAGCAGCAGAAATCCCATGAGCAGGCGGTTTTCAAATTCGTGCGCGAGGGTGGCCGTGCGGCGCAGTTGCAGCAGCATTTCGTCTGTTACGGGCTGGGTGCCCGTCAGTTCCGCTATGGCGGCGGAAAGCTCCGCCAGCGCGGCACTGGCCGCCGGATCCGTCTGTTTTGCGGCCAGTGCAGGCAAGGCGGCAAGCACGGATTCTGCGCCTCGAAGGCGTGCCATGTTGCGGTTGTCGGCCAGTTTGTCGCTTTCGGCCAGGGTCATGAAAAGCCCGTAGGTTCGGGTGCCGGACACGCTGACCTCGCGCGCCATGCTCATAAAATAGAAAAAACTGGCGGTAAAAAGCAGAGTCATCACCGTCAGCCCCAAGGCAATATATGCGCGTATGCCCATGCCGGGTGCGCTTCCAGTACGTTTGATCATCATGCGTCCATCCAGAAAAAGCGGTACGTCTGATACACGCCCACGGCCATGCCAAAGGCCAGCAGCGTATTGAAGGCAATGCTGAATGCCACCCACTTCCAGCTTCCCGACTCCTGCCGGATGACAACCAGAGTGACAAAGCAGGGGGCGTACAGCATGACAAAAACAAGCAGCGCCAGCGCCGTGCCCTGATTCCATGTGGGGTCGGCGCGCAGCAGTTCCGCCAGAGAGGCCGGGTCTTCGGGGTCTTGCTCCCCAAGGGCGTAGGCCGTGCCCAGTGTGGAAATGATGGCCTCCTTGGCGGCAATGCCGCCGATAAGGGCCACATCGGTGCGCCAGCTGAATCCCGCGTAGGTCGTTGCGCCTTCAAGCCATGTGCCAAGGCTTCCGGCAAGGGTGTGCCGCAGGCGCTCGGCGTCCAGCTCTTCCTGAACTTTTGCAAGGGCTTCTTCCTGACTGGCGCGCGCTTCCGCAGGCAGGTCTTCGCGTTCAAGCCCGGCGTTCAGGCGGGCGATTTCGTTTTCAAAGGGCAGGGCCGTTTGCGGATCAAGAGCCGGAAAGGTCATGGCCGCCCAGATCAGCATGGACAGCGGCACAAGCACGGTGCCCGCCTTTTTGAGGTACATCCAGGTGCGCTCCCAGCAATGGATGCAGATGCCGCGCACTGTGGGCATGCGGTAGGGCGGCATTTCCATGACCAGGGGCGTTGCTTCGCCGCGCAAGACGGTTCTGCGCAGCAGCAGAGCCACGCAAAAGGCCAGCACCCACGAGAGCATGATGATGGCAAACATCATGTTGGCGGCATTGTGCGGAAAAAACGTGCCCACCAGCAGCAGATACACGGGCAGTTTGGCCCCGCAGGCCATGTAGGGCAGAGTGAGCATGGTGGCCAGCTTTTCCTTGGGGCTGCGCATGGTGCGGGTAGCCATGACGCCGGGGATGGCGCAGCCCCCTGCAATGCCGCCGGAAATGATATAGGGCATCACCGATGCACCGTGCAGGCCGAAAAACTGGAACACGCGGTCGGCAATATAGGCCATGCGCGCGATGTAGCCGCTGTCTTCCACAAAGGCGATGAGCGCAAACATGATGAGCACCAGAGGCACAAAACTCAGCACCCCGCCAACGCCCGCGATCACGCCGTCCACCAGCAGGGAGGAGAGCAGACCTTCTGGCAGTGTGCCCCGCACCGCGCCAGCCAGCGCGCTGAACGCGCCCTCCAGCCAGCCCTGCGGGTAGGAGCCTAAAACAATGGTGATCTGAAACATGGCGTAGAGCACGCCGAGCATGATCAGCGCGCCCCACACGGCATGGGCCAGTACGCGGTCGAGCCTGTCCGAGAGGCTGAGGCGGTGGCGCTCGCCGGTTTTAACAACGCAGGCGGCGGCAATCATGCGCACAAAGGCGCTGTGCCCGTCTGCGATCAGGCCTTCCGCATCGCGGCCAATACTGCTCAGTTCGTCCTGCACAAAGCGGCAGACCTGGGCCATGTCTGCGGCAAGGTCTGCATCCGCCGCCTGCAAGGCCGCCCCGGCTTCCACATCATCCTGTAGCAGGCACAGGGCCAGCCAGCGCGGGGCGCAGTGGGCATAGGGCGAGGATGCCATGCCCTGGCTTGCACCAATGCGTTTTTCCATGGTTTCCAGTATGGGGTCGAGCAGGGGGCCATAGCTTATGCGCAGGGCTGAACCGTAGACTTCGGTGGGTTGATCTGTGGGAATGGCAGCTTGCCGACTGCTGTTTTCTGCATCAAGGGCAGCCTGGCGCGCTGCGGAAAGGGCCTCGCGCAGGCCATTGCCGGAGGTGCCGACCGTGGGCACGGCGACGGCCCCCATGAGTTCCGACAGTCGCAAAAAATCAATGCTGATGCCAGCCGCCCGCGCCTCGTCCATCATGTTGCAGGCAATGACCACGGGCAGCCCCATCTCGCGCAACTGGGCCGTAAGCAGCAGCCCGCGCTCCAGAATGCCCGCATCCACAACGTTGATGACCGCCTGCACCGCGCCGCCAAGCAGCACATTGCGGGCCACCACCTCTTCCTGTGAATAGGCGGAAAGCGAATACGCGCCGGGCAGATCCACAAGGATGATCTCCTGCCCTTCGTGACGGATAAAGCCCTCTTTTTTTTCAACGGTCACGCCGCTGTAGTTGCCCACATGCTGGTGCGCACCTGTGAGGGCATTGAAAACAGTGGTCTTGCCGCAGTTGGGATTGCCCGCAATGGCGAGCCGCAGGGAATAGGCCAGGCCGCCGATGAGCGTGCGGGCATTGCCTCCACGCACCCCGACGGCTGCGGAAAAGGATTCCGGCATGCTGTGCGCTCCTGTCATCGCCGCACCGGGACAGCCGGGGTGGCTCAATTTGAATGGAATTGAAATCTATTTTCAAATCATGGTGAAGTCAAGCGCCTCCCCGGTATTGACATGCGCCGGGGATCGAATAATATATGTATATACATGAAAATGCGGAGCACCCATGCAACTGCCTTGTCTTTTTCTCCAAATCCGAAAGGCGGATCGGCAACTCAATCAGCTTTACAGCAAATACCTGGCGCGCAAGGGAATGCGCATGACCCAGTATGGTTTGCTGCGGGCTATTGCTGGTCTGGAGGAGCCTTCGATAACGGAGATTGGCCGGGTCTTGGGCATTGACCAGACAACCGTGACCAGAAATGTGGAAAAGCTGGAAAAAATGGGGCTTGTTGCGAGTGCCCCAGGCCCGGCGGATTCCCGCAAAAAGATCATGCAGTTGACGGCCCTTGGTGCAGACAGCCTCAAAGAAGCCCACCCGCAATGGGAAGAGGCGCAGCAGCTTATGATTTCAGGATTGGGGGACGATGATGTCCAGGAGTTGCTGCGACTGATGCTCAAGGTTTCCCGTATTGCAGAAAAAGACAGCGCCTAGCGCATACTGCAATTTTTGCGAGTTTATGGGCTTTGTACAGCTATATTCATGTATATACATATAAAGTAACAGGCCAGGAGACGCCATGCGTAAAGTAGTTGTAACAGGCTTTGGAGTTATATCTTCTTCAGGAAACGACCCTGAAACCATGTGGAAGAACATCAGTTCCGGAAAATCCGGCATCAGGTATATGGACGACTCTGCGTTTGCTGAATCCCCGGTGAGGATCGCCGGGAAGGTGGACGATTTTTCGGCGGAAACGTATTTTTGTGCAAAGGATGCAAAAAAATACGACAAATATATTCAGTTTGCCGTTGCAGCCTCACTGCAGGCGGTGGAGATGTCCGGCCTGGAAAGTGCCGATTGGGATCCGGAGCGCGCCGGGGTTTATGTGGGGTCTGGCATTGGCGGCATAGAAACGATCATGAAAAATCATGAAGCCTTTCTGAACAAGGGCGCACGCCGGGTTTCGCCTTTCATGATTCCCATGATGATCGTCAACATGGCTTCGGGCGTGATCGCCATCAGGACGGGCTTCAAAGGGGCGAACTATGCGCCTGTGTCCGCTTGCGCCACTGCCAACAATGCCATCGGCGAAGCATTTTTGAGCATTGCCCACGGGCAGGCGGATGTCATGCTGGCAGGCGGGAGCGATGCAGGCATTCAGCCCTTCTTGCTGGCGGGTTTTTCCAGCATGAAGGCTCTTTCAACCCGCAACGATGCCCCGGAGCAGGCCAGCCGTCCTTTTGACAGCGGGCGTGACGGCTTTGTCATGGCTGAGGGCGCAGCTGTGCTGCTGCTGGAGGAAGAGGAACATGCCCGCCGCCGTAAGGCGACAATCCTTGGCGAGGTGGTTGGATACGGTGCAACGTGCGATGCGGGGCATATCACCTCGCCAGACTTTCAGGGCGGAGCGCGGGCCATGGAAATCGCCATCAAACAGTCCGGCGTTCCTGTGGCCGAAATTGGCTACATCAATGCTCATGCCACAGGAACAAAAGAAGGCGACCGATCTGAAGCCGCAGCAATCAGGAGCGTTTTTGGCGACAGTTTGAAAACGCTCAAGGTCAGCGCCACAAAGTCCATGACAGGGCATCTGTTTGGGGCGGCTGGCGGCATAGAAGCCATCATTACTCTTGAGGCTTTGCGGCATGGTCTGTTGCCGCCGACAATAAACCTGGATTCTCCTGATGAAGCGTGCGATATCCCGCACGTCTGCAACCAGGCGGAGCAGACATCCACCTGTTATGCGCTCTCCAATTCTTTTGGTTTTGGGGGGCATAACGCCTCGCTCGTCTTCAGAAAATATGAAGAATAGACGGTAGTAAACATGCAAAACGGCCCGGCAGATGCCGGGCCGTTTTGCGCAAAAGTGATGTCCTTCTAGCCCTCGTCAAGCAGGGCGGAGCGGATGCGGCATACGCCGCAACGGTCGCCGGAAGATGTGGGGTAGCCGCATTCCGTACACGGGGCCAGCTCCAGGCCTTCCTCCGCCTCGCGGCGGGCAAAGACGGGCCGCCCGCGCGAAAGAAAACCCTGATAGAAATCCAGCTTGCGGCCCGGCATGGCGGCCTCGAGGTTCTGCATCAACCCCTTGAGCGTGGTGAAGCTCGCGCCGGGGCTATACGGGCAGGGGGCGTAGTGGTTTTCTATGCCCATAAGAAAGGCGTAGTTGGCCGTTTCAAATTCCGAAAGCCGCCACAGGGGCTTAACCTTGCGCGAAAAGCCGTGTTCGCTCTCCAGCCGCGGCCCCTGATCTGAAAGATACGAAGTATCCCAGCGCAGGGTGTTGCTGAAAAGACGGGCCACTTCATCGTCCAGGTTGTGCCCGGTGGCGAGGGCGTCAAAGCCTTCGTCCAGGGCAACCTTGTTGAAGAAATGGCGTTTGATCTTGCCGCAGGCCGAGCAGATGGGGCGGTGCAGCCTTTCCTTGACCAGCGGGATGGACAGGCCTTCTGCGGCCATTTCCTTGACCATCAGCTTGAGGCCGTGCTTGGCGCAGAAGCGTTCGACCACGCCGCGCGCCGCGGCGGAAGAAACCGGAATGTCCAGATCAATGTGCAGGCCGGTTACGTTGTAGCCCTGGCGGGAGAGCTCAAGCATAAGCGCCAGCGAATCCTTGCCGCCAGAAAGGGCCACCAGCACCCGTTCATCGCGGGTGAACAGCTTTTGGCCTTCAATGCCGCGCTCCACCTGACGGGCAAAAAAATCCTTGTAACAGTCGGGGCAAAAGGCGGCGTTGTGGCTGCGCAGAGCCACCACGGCTTCAGCTTTGCAGATTTTACATTTCATACGGTTCCTGTATGTGTTTGCGGTATTGTCCCACGTTCAGGCGGCATGCTGCTGCCACTGGCGCAGGGCGCGCTGATGATAGCTGGTTGTTTTATGACTGCACTGGGGCTTGCGGCTGGCTGTTTTTCTCAAGCCAGCCAAGCTGGCTGCACCAGCTTTCGTGCCGGGTGCAGGTTGCAAGGGCAAAGGATTCATGGCTCAGATCGGGCCGCAATGCGTTGCCCGCTTCCACAATACGGCGGCGCTGAACGGCGTCGGTCATGACGTTTATCATGCATTCGGCCAGTGACTGCGGATTGTTTTCTTCAAACATGCAGGCGGCATCGGGGGCGGCGGCAAGCCGCTGCTCGTGCAGGGCGCTCTGCCCGCAGATGACGGGCGTCTGGGCCGCCAGCCCTGCCCCGAGTGTTTCCGGCAGTTCGTCCGGCGCGGAGCCGGGTGCTATCCATGCATGGCAGGTGCGCAGCAGGTGGGGCAGACTTTGCTCGTTGAGCAGGCACAAGCGCGACTGCACACCCAGTGATTCCGCCTCGTCCAGTATTTCCTGAAAGCGGGGCCCACCCCCGGCGGCGTGTACTTCCCATGCGGGCAAATCGCGGCGCTGCCAGATGGCGGCCATGGCCCGGATGACAATATGCGCGCCCGAGCGGGGCGTGAGGGCATCGCCCATGCAAAAAACAAAACGCTGACCCTCTGCTGGTTCTGCGGGCCATTCGGGCGCAGGCTCAAAACCTTCAAGGCTCATGCCCGGCGCTGCCAGCGTGAGCGTGTCGTCCGTCAGGGGCAGCGCGCGGTTTTTGGGGCCGCGCCAGGGCGTTTTGCCATCGGTGATGCCGCTGGCTTTGGCGATGCGGTCGCGCACATAGCTGGAGCCGCAGAGTATTTTGTGGGCTGCCAGCATTCCCTTGCCAAAGCAGACTTCCGGGCGCGGCGCGCGCAGCAGGAATGCATGGCTCAAAAGGGTGGAGGCCGGGGGACGCATGGTCAGCACCCGGCGGCCAAGGGGCATGCCGCTTTCGCCAAAAGTCTGCACCAAAAGGTGCTTGTGCTTGCGTTGCCAGAGCCACAGGCGCATGAAATCCATTGGCCCGCCTGCCGTGAGTCTGGGCAGGTTCAGTGCGGCGGCGCGGCGGTGCAGGCGCGAATTCTTCTGGCACAGCAGCATGGGGGCCAGTCTGCCGCCGTCACGCATGGCGCAGGCCAGGGCCAGCGCGTGGTCTTCTTCCAGCCGGGCAAGGCGCATGGGCGCGCCCTGTTCTGTCCAGTGGCGTTGCTCTTCGGGTGAGGCGGGGCCGTCAGTGGTCTGTTGCAGGGCAATAAGCAGAACACGCATCAGAGGGGCGCGCCTTTTTTCAGCATATAGTCCAACAGAACATCCTTGAGCCAGAGGGCCACAGGGCCGGGCTTGCCAGCATGCGCGCCATGGCCCACGGGCTTGCCGTCAAAATGGGTGATGCCCACGCAAAGGGTGGAGCTGGTGAACAGCAGCATTTCACTGGCGTTGTCTATGGCTGCGCGGGGAATGGGCATCTGCACGACAGGCATGCGTTCTGCGGCGACTTCCATGGCGGCCAGCAGGGTGGTGCCGGGCAGGATGCGCCTGATTTCAGGGCAGAGCAGGCGGCCTTGTTCGTCCACAAGGCCCACGTTGGCCACGGCCGCCTCGCCCATGATGCCGTTTTCGTCAAAGGTCACGGCCACGTCCATGCCCTTCTGGCGGGCTTCCATGGCCATGAACACATTGGGCAGATAGTTGGTATTCTTGATGCGGGCCAGATATTCCTGCTTGGGTGGAATGGCGCTGGCAAATGCTGTGAGGCCTTTTTCGTAGAAGGCCGCCGTGGGCAGGGCCTTTTTGAGGGCCACAATGTACAGGCCAGCCTGTGGGCATTCGGCGGGCGAAATGCCGAATCCTCCGGGGCCGCGGCTCAGAAAAACGCGCAGATCGCCATTGTCCACACCTGCGGCAAGGGCCACGTCAATTATGCTCTGGCGCAGGGCCTCCCAGGTGCAGGGCGGCGTGATGGAAAGGGCCGCAGCACCGTCCACCAGACGGGCCAGATGCGCATCCAGCCCGAAAATTGTGCGTTGGCGAAAACTGATGCTTTCAAAAAGGCCGTCGCCACGATGGCAGATATGGTCATCAAGAGGCAGCAGCAGAAGACGCGGGTCAGTGCAGATATGCCCCACCCGGTGGTCATAAAAAGCGAGAACCTGCTCCGACCCTGGCCGGGGCGCGGAAAGCAGGGCCTTGAGATATGTTTCAGCGTCTACAGCTTGCACCGCAAAGGCCTCCAAAGCGCGCGGGCGCGCGGGTCTGCGAAACCCGCGCGCCCGCAGGCAATTACTTCAGGAACACGTTTTTGTCGGTCACGCGCAGCAGGTCGCGCTTGATCAGTTCTTCGCCGATCTGCACGGCGTTGAGGGCTGCGCCCTTGCGCACGTTGTCGGCCACAATCCAGAGGTTCAGGCCGTTTTCAATGGTTTCGTCCTCGCGGATGCGGCCCACGTAGGTTTCATCCTCGCCCACGCAGTAGGAGGGCATGGGGTACATGAGTTCGCGGGGATTATCGACCACGCGCACGCCGGGGGCCTGCGAAAGCATGACGCGGGCATCCTTGGCTGTGAGCTTCTTTTCGGTTTCAATGTTCACCGATTCGGCGTGGCAGTAGAACACCGGCACGCGCACACAGGTGGCCGTAACCTTGACCGAAGGATCTTCAAATATTTTGACGGTTTCATGAACCATCTTCATTTCTTCCTTGGTGTAGTCGTTATCAAGGAAGACATCGATGTGCGGCAGTGCGTTGAAGGCAATGCGGTAGGGATAGGTATTGCATTCCGGGTCGCGGCCGTTGAAAAGGTCGCGCACCTGGCGTTCCAGTTCTTCAATACCCTTCTGCCCGGTGCCGGAAACCGCCTGATAGGTGGAAACCACAACGCGCTTGATCTTGACGGCGTCGTGCAGGGGCTTGAGCACCACCAGCATCTGGATGGTGGAGCAGTTGGGATTGGCAATGATGCCGTTGTGGCCTTCAAGGGCGTGGGCGTTAACTTCCGGCACCACCAGGGGGCAGCGCTCGTCCATGCGCCATGCAGCGGAATTGTCCACCACCACGCAGCCAGCCTTGGCCGCATGCGGGGCAAATTTTTGCGAAGTGCTGCCGCCGGCGGAAAAAATGGCCAAATCAATGCCCTCAAAGACATCTTCTTTAAGCTCTTGCACGGTCAGCTCTTTGTCGCCATACGGCACCTTGGTGCCCGCAGAACGGGCAGACGCAAAGGCGCGTATTTCAGTGGCGGGAAAGTCCCTCTCGTGCAGGGTCTTGAGCATTTCACGGCCTACGGCGCCTGTGGCGCCTACAACGGCTACAGTCAGCTTCTTGCTCATGGTATTTCGCTCTCCTTGGGCGATGGGCGGCGGCTCGATGCCTCCAAAAAGGTGAGCGCGTACTATACCCGGCAAAAAGGCAAATGTGAAGGGCATGGCGGCCCCGCTCCGGCGCTGCCTCGGGCTTTTTTGCGCTTTTTGCGGTTGGTGCTGCTGGCGGATTGAAAAAAGCCAGCCCGCTGCTTTCGCAACAGGCTGGCTGAAAGGGATGCTGCCGGAATCGCTCTAGAATTCCAGATTGCCCGGTGTACGCGGGAAGGCAATGACGTCGCGGATGTTGGTGATGCCGGTCAGCATCATGAGCAAACGCTCGAAGCCAAGGCCAAACCCGGCATGGGGCGCTGTGCCGAAGCGGCGCAGATCCAGGTACCACCAGTAATCGTCCGGATTCTGGCCAAGCTCCTTGATGCGGGCGGTCAGGCGGTCAAGGCGCTCCTCGCGCTGCGAGCCGCCGATGAGCTCGCCGATGCGCGGCACCAGCATGTCCATGGCGGCAACGGTCTTGCCGTCGTCGTTCTGGCGCATGTAAAACGCTTTGATTTCCTTGGGGTAATCATACACAGCCACAGGCTTTTTAAAATGCTCTTCAGCCAGGTAGCGTTCGTGCTCGGTTTGAAGGTCCGTGCCGAATGAAACAGGGAAGGCAAATTCCTTACCGCATTTTTGCAAAATTTCCACGGCTTCCGTGTACGAAACGCGGGCAAAGGGCGCAGCGACCATGCCTTTGAGGCGTTCAATGAGGCCCTTGTCCACAAAGCTGTCAAAGAGTTTGAGGTCGGATTCGCAATGGGCGAGGGCGTGTTCGATCACGTGCCGGGTAAGGCTTTCGCCCAGTTCCATGAGGTCTTGCAGGTCGGCAAAGGCCATTTCCGGCTCGATCATCCAGAATTCGGCGGCGTGACGCGGCGTATTGGAATTTTCAGCGCGGAAGGTGGGGCCGAATGTGTACACGCGCCCAAGACCCATGGCGAGGGCTTCTGCCTCAAGCTGACCGGAAACAGTCAGGTTGCACTGGCGGCCAAAAAAATCGGCGGCCACATCCTTGTCGCCGGGGTCCAGGCTGGTGACGCGGAACATTTCGCCCGCGCCCTCGCAGTCCGCCCCGGTGAGCACAGGAGTATGCACCCATGAAAAACGGCGGCTCTGGAAAAACTGATGCACAGCCTGCCCCGCTTCGGAACGGATGCGGAAGGCCGCGCCATATTTGTTGGTGCGGGAACGCAGGTGCGCGATTGTGCGCAAAAATTCGTCAGAATGCCGTTTTTTCTGCAAAGGAAATGTTTCGGGATCAGCCATGCCGAAAACAGTAACGCTCTGCGCTCTGATTTCCCATAGCTGCCCCTTGCCGGGCGAAGCCACAAGCTCGCCCGTAACGCTGATGGCGGCGCCCGTGGCGGCCTGGTCGAGGTGTTCATGGGCGGTGGTGCCCGCGTCAACAATGCATTGCATGTTGCCGAGGCAGGAGCCGTCGTTGACCTCCACAAAGGAAAATTCCTTGGCATCGCGGCGGGTGCGGATCCAGCCGCAAATAGTGATGGAGGCTTGCGCTTCGGTCGCTGCCAGGGCGTCTATGATAAGGGTTCGTTGCATGGCATGTTCCTTGTGATGCGGCAATTTGCAGATACTGTAGCCCTTAGTGCGGCACAGCTCAAGATGGCGCACGTGAAAGCCCTGCGCGGGGTTTTGCTTGCGTTAAAACACCCGCACAAGCCACGCGCCCGCAAAAAGCAGGGCAATGCCCGCTATGCGCAGTGGTGACACCGGGTGTTCGGGAAAGCCCACAAGGGCATAATGGTCAAGCAGCACAGAGGCCACCAGTTGGCCCGACAGCATGACGGCGGTCATGGTGGCAGCCCCGAGCCGGGGCGCAAGAAAGATGGTGCAACTCACAAAAATTGCGCCAAGCACGCCGCCTGTCCACATCCACCACGGAACAGCGGAAAGCTGCGAAATGGAAGGCCATGTGTGCCGTGCCGCCAGGCTGTACACCCACAGCGCCAGCGTACCCACGGCAAATGAAACAAGCGCGGCCTGCATGGGTTCGCCCAGAAAGCGCCGCAACAAGGTATTTATGCCCGCCTGCACAGGGAGGCAGCAACCGGCCCCAAAAGCCAGCAGTAACAGAATGTGTTTCATGAAAAAAATCCTTTGATCGGTGGCATTGCCCCGATGGGCTTGAGTGCGGCAACATGGCGACAGGCAAGGAAAACCGGGGCAGGGCGCGGACTATATACACTTTTTCCAGTTTGCACATGAAAAAATACCCGCTTCACCTTTTTCTAAAGATTATATAGAATGAATCAAGGTCAAGAACAAATCAGTTTCCTGCGGGCGTTCTGGTGGCCTTGCCCCGGCATTCGCTGACAGCGGGTATATTCTGAAATTGAGGGATAGGCATGAAAAAATTTTTTGGCGTTTTTACCCTGATATGCATTCTGGCGCTCACGGGCGCGGCCTTTGCGGCTACCCCGCAGGCAGGCAAACCCGTGCAGGACAAGCCCGAAAAGACCGTTGATCGCGTGACCACGGTCAGCGTGTCGCTGGAAGGCACAGACAGCATTGGCGCGCGCCTTGGCACCAAGCTCAAGGAGCGCTTCAACCAGAGCAGCCTGTTCACCCTCAATGATGATGAAGAAAAAGACATCCCCAAGCTCTACGTCATGGTGAGCACGCAGCCTGAATTTGCCGGTCGCCCCGCTGTGGGTTCCGTGTATTCGGTATGCTGGGTGTTCAAGCAGGGCCGTGGTTACCTTGGCTACCTGCTGGCCCGGGATCTTGGCACGGCGAGCGTGGAAGATGTGGACGGTCTGGTGGACAAGCTCGTGGAACGTACTGACGGCATAGCCGCCAAGTACAGCAGTCTGTGGAAGTAACAAAAGTACAACGCTTGGAGTTTGCAGCAACGTGCTGACAAGCATCGAGAATGATGAATTTTATCGGCTGACCTGACGGCTCGGATCAGAGGCGGATGAACGGCTGAAACGAACAGGCTTCCTTCCAACCCCGCGCGCCGAAATTTGTGGCGCAACTAAAAAGGCTTCCCACGTGGCGGGAAGCCTTTTTAGTTTATAGCGGAAAAATAGACGCGTTCCAAAAGTCCTTTACAGGGATTATGGCGCCGTGCCTTCGCTGCCTTGCTTGGAGGTGTCTATTTCGTCAGTCCAGGCTTCAGGGGTTTCGTCATAAAAACGGTAGCAGTTCTTGCCAGCCTGTTTTGCCAGATACTGCGCATTGTCCGCGCGGTGCAGGGCCACATCGTAAGATGCCTCGGTGCCGTCAAACAGATAGATGCCTATGCTGGTGGTGATCTCCACGCTCTGTCCATCATGCTCAATAAATTTGTGCAGTTCTAAAAGCAGGGCCTCGGCCCGCTCTTTAAGCGCCGCGCGGGTGATACCCCTGACAAAAACGCAGAATTCATCGCCGCCGAAACGGCCCACGGCGTCTGCGTTGCGAAAGATGCGTTTGAGGGCATCGCTGGCTTCAAGCAGGGCGGCATCGCCGCGGACATGCCCAAAGGTATCGTTGATCAGCTTGAAATTATCCAGGTCAAGGAAGATGAGCGCATCTGTCTTATCCTGTTGCGGTTTTGCTGGCATGGCTGCGCAAATTTTGTCGCGGAAGGCGGTCTTGTTCAGCAGGTCAGTCAGGCTGTCGCGCTGGGTGCGGCGCTCAAGCTCGGCACGACGCCTTACTTCTTCATCAATATCAACAATTTTGCCCACCAGGCGCAGGGGGGCGTCTTGCTTGCTGATACGTGTGGCCTGCACCCGGCACCAGATGTAGCGCCCCTCGGCAGTGGGGATGCGCATGACAGCAAAGGCAGTGGGGTTGCCGCTGCGGATGCGCCGTCGCAGTTCGTTAAGGGCGGGCAGGTCTTCGGGATGGGTGATATGCCTGTTGGTTGGGCGGCCGGTTTCGTTAAAGAGGGGCGTGGCCTCTCTGCCGAACTTCAGCAAAAAGTTGGGCGAACAGCGGAACTGGCGTTTTTCTGTATCCACGTCGAAAAAAATGTCCTGCGACTGCTCAAGCAGAATCCGGTAGCGCTCCTTTTCCTGCTCAAGTTCTTCCTGCATGCGTTTTTGCTCGGTGATGTCCACCACCACGCAATCAATGGAGCGGTGAGAATTATCTGCGCTGGAAAGCGTACCGCGCAGCAGCAGGGGCAGCCATTGGCCATCCTTGTGGCGCAGACGCAGTTCCGTGGCGTTTGTCACTGAGCCGTTTTTCTTGTCTGCCAGCATTTCCAGCAGTTTTTTTGTGTCGTCAGCATGCAGCAGATCAATAAATGCGGTAGTTTTGGGTTTGTCTGCCTCGTAGCCGAGCAATTGCCAGAATCCGTTGTTGGCATCAAGAATCTGCAAGGGCGGTTGGGTGGAGATGCTGATGACGCCGCCGTTGATGTTATCGGCAATGTGGGCAAGCCGCTGCTCGCTGGCCATCTGGTTGGACAGACTTTTGCGGCGAAGGTGCAGGGCATAGGCCACCAGAGCCGAAACAAAGAGCATCAGCTCGGCGATAACCATCAGCAGCGAGCGGTTTTCATATACAATGTCCGCCAGGGTGGGAGCCGAGGTTGCCGCCGCGATATTGCTGGAAATGATCTGGGTTCGGCTTTTTTCGTCAATGGTCAGCAGGAGGTTGTTCAGAATGCCCAGCAACATATCGGGCAGGCCCGGCCGGATGGTCAGGCGCGCTTCTTCAACATCGCTGTAGCTTGTGACAGGATTGAACTCGCTGAAACGCGGAGAACTCGTAAGGTTGTTGAGCACCATGGAATTGCCCAGGACAGCGTTGGCTTCGCGGCGGCCAGTGGCTGTCAGGCATGCTTCTTCATCGGGAAAAAGCTTGATTACCGCACGGGGAAACATGCGGGATGCATACTCTGCCGCATTATAGATATTTGCGGGCACAGCCAGCGTGAATGACGGCTGTTGTTCCAGTTTTACTTCGGGCTTGGCGTATAGATAAAGGCTGCTGCGCGTCAGCGGCGCTGTCAGGCGAAAGGACTTGTGCGATTGAAGAGCTGAAGAGGTAAACGAACCAAAGGCCAAATCCAGCTTGTTCTGGGTATAGGCATGGGTAAAATTTGCGGGGCGTGCAGCATAAGGCTCAAAAATAAACTGCAAACCGCTGCGCGCCGCCGCATCCCGCAAAATGTCGGGGAGGATGCCTCGGGCATTCCCGGTCACAGGATCCTGCCACGAATAGGGCTTGCGGTCAGGATCATAGCCCACCCGCAAGGGCGGCTGCTGGGCAATGCAGGTCAGTTCCACCCGTGAAAGCGGCGTCTGAAACATGCGCGGAAGATACGTGCGCCCAAGGCGATATTCCAGGTCGGGCTGCTCCATCTTGAGCTGCACCATCGCCTGCTCAAGCTCCTTGCATGAGCTTGGGATCCTTGTGCGAACCTATGTAAAAGAAAGGCGTGAGTTTGCACTTTGCCAGGATTTTTTCGTCATTCCGCAACGAGAGTACGCTTTCCAGAATGGCGTCCACCTGGCCGGAGTGCATGGCTGCCCGCAATTCATCCCTGCCTTGGCACTCCACAATGGTGGGCATGGTGCCGCCGCGCTGCTTGATAAAGTCGGCAAAGTCCTTGAGCCAGATGGAATTGCCCATACTCCCCACGCGTAATTGCGCGAGGCTTTCCAGATCATCGTAAATAACCGGAGAACCTTTGGGGGCCAGAATGGCCGTATAGGAAGTGCCGCCGGGGTAGGCGCAGTAAAGATACTGGCGGGCGCGTTCAGCCGAATACCGGGCGGGCGCGCAGATGTCGACCTCGCCTTTGTCCAGTGCGGCAAGGCAGGCGGCCCAGTCTTTTTCAACGATATAAATGACGTTCCATCCAGTATAGCGGGTGAGCTGGGTCAGATAGTCGGGAATGTACCCCGTAACCTGCCCGCCATCTACACGGTTGAACTGCGAAATGGGTGGAAGCGCCACACGAACGGTACGTTGCTGGTCGGCAAAGACAGGCTGGACAGTGAGCTGCAGCGGGCACAAAAAGGCAAAGCAGAACAGGAGCGTAAGAAGGAAAAAATGCCTGTTGCCCATATGCGTAAACCCAGTGACGCAGAACGCCTGTTACGATTGACCAGCCATACGACGCAAGGCAAAAAGTCGTGCGGCCAGCGCTTCAAGAATCCTGGCCGGAGTAACTCCATAGTTCAGGGCATCCTGAGCTTCGGCAAACCATTGGCAGGCCACAGCGCGGGCCTTGCCGCGCAGCCCAGCCAGGGCCGCATCCAGCGGGCGCGCCGGGTCATGCCTGCCTGAAAGTATTCTGCTCATGGCCTTTTGGCAGCACAACAGCAGGCGGGTTGCGCCTGCTGCGTCGATGGCCCCCTTGGCAGCAACACGGTCAAAAAAACCTTGCCCCTGAACAAGAAATTGCGCAAGGGCGTCTTCCCAGGGGCGCATGGCTTCATCATCGGCGCGGCTGTCGGGCCACGGCAGCGTGAGGCAGAACGAGCGGGAAACCAGGGTGGGCAAGAGCTGTTCGCGCTGGGGGGCCAGCAGGACGAATACGGTGGTGCTTGAGGGCTCTTCCAGGGCCTTGAGCAGGGCGTTGGAAGCTTCATCGCGGGTGAGGCTGAGCCCCATAAGTATAACAACCCTGCGTCCCTGTCCGTGCGGAGCATCCCGCAGGCGAACCTTGAGTTCGCGCACGCGTTCCATGTTGAACGCACGGACAGGGCCAGGGTTTTCTTCATCTTCACGGTTGCTTATGCGACCGTCATACGCTGCCAGATCAAGGTGCTCGCCAGCGGCAATCTGCATGCACACGGGGCAGGTCAGGCATGGAGCGCCCGATGTTTCCGCCTGCGGGCAGTTGACGCGGGCGGCCCAGTAACGTGCCGCATCGAGGCGCTGGGCCTCGCTGCCGCCCTCGAGCAGCAATACCTGCGGCGGAGTCGCACCCAGATTGTCGAGTACGCTCTTCAGCCGGTCAAAGGCGGCATCAGCTATGGCGGGCAGCAGGGTGTTCATGACCTGTAAGGCCGCTCCGCCTCCTAGCGCACGATGGTCTGGCGGCGGTCAGCGCCCACCGAAACCAGCGAAACCTTGACGCCCGTCAGTTCTTCAATACGGGCAATATAGGCGCGCACAGTGGCGGGCAGCTCTTCATAGCTGGCGCACTGGGTGATGTCTTCTTCAAAGCCGGGCACTTCTTCGTAGACGGGCGTTACGCTGCCAAGGGAGCATTCTTCCTGCGGCAGATAGTTCAGGCGTTTGCCCTTGTATTCGTAGGCAACGCAGATTTTCAGCACCGGCAGGTTCTGCAATACGTCAAGCTTGGTCAGGGCAATGTCCGTAAGCCCGTTCAGGCGAACGCTTTCGCGCAGCACCACGGCATCCAGCCAGCCGCAACGGCGGGGGCGGCCCGTGGTGGCGCCGAATTCATGGCCCTGGGTGCGCAGGTAGCTGCCCGTGTCGTCCAGCAGTTCGGTGGGGAAGGGGCCGGAACCCACGCGCGTGGTGTAGGCCTTGACGATGCCCACAATGCGGTTCAGGGCCGAGGGCGCAATGCCGCAGCCAGCCGATGCATTGCCCGCCACCGTATTGGACGAGGTCACAAAGGGGTATGTGCCGTGGTCGATATCAAGGTGGATGCCCTGCGCGCCTTCAAAAAGGATATCGCCGCCTTCGGCCTGCACTTCCTGCATGCGTTCTTCCACCTCGGTGAGGTAGGGAACAAGACGCGGGGCAAGGGCCAGTAGCTCTTCGCACACGGTGTTTTCATCAAGAGGTTCAAATTTGTAGAGGTCGCGCAGCAGAACGTTTTTTTCCTGCAGGGCGTGGGCCACCTTGGCGCGTACAAGATCAGGATCGGTCAGGTCGCCTGCGCGCAGGCCCACCCGGGCGGCCTTGTCTTCGTAGCAGGGGCCGATGCCGCGGCCGGTGGTGCCGATCTTGTGCCCGGCGCGCTTGGCTTCGCGGGCCTGATCCAGGCTTTTGTGATACGGCATGATCAGATGGGTCTTCTTGCTGATGCCAAGACGCGCGGGTGAAACGTCGATGCCCCTGGCGGCAAGGTGATCCACTTCTTCAAGGAACACGTGCGGGTCGAGCACAACGCCGTTGCCGATGAGGCAAATTTTGTTTTCGTGCAGTATGCCGGAGGGGATAAGGTGAAGAATGGTTTCTTCGCCCTGCACCTTGATGGTGTGCCCTGCGTTGTTGCCGCCCTGAAAGCGGACGATAACGCGGCTCTGGGCGCTCAGCATATCAACAATCTTGCCCTTGCCCTCGTCGCCCCACTGAGCGCCGATGATGACCGTATTCGCCATGGTGTTACCTGCCTGCAATGCCGCCGCGCAACGGCGGGTGATGTAAGGCGCGTTCATACGCCGGACGCGACAGATCAACCGAAGGGAATCTACCCTACGGCCCCACTGCCGCTAGAGCGGGACGCAAAGCCTTTGATGGTACGTATCCCGTATGCAACTGCAAGTCAAATGACCATCCAGAGCCATTTAACCTGTCTGCGCGTCAATTTTCGGGCTTGGGATCAGTCTGTTCCCTGTCGCTCGATCTGGACGGCTTAAACTCGAGCACCCTGCACTTGCTGGCCGCCGGGGCGGCCTCCGGCCCTTCAAGCTCAAATTCCGGCATGGGATTGACCGCGCCTTCAGGCTCCTTGCCAAGCGGCTGCGCCTGCCTGGCCCAGTGGTAGTTGAAAAGCTGGTTTTTCCAGCGTTTGGCCTGAATCAGCGAAAATACGAGCGTAGCTTCCTCCCACCTCTTGGTGGGCTCAAAGCGACTGGCCGTCGTAGCATACTTGCTCCACAACGACATAAGCGAGGCTTCGTCAATGGCGTCCAGTTGCTGGGCCAGCCTGACAAGCAGCTTTTCCATATTACCTCCCATGTAACGTGCTACTGTAGAGTGCACATGAAATTTCGTCAACGCGGGCGAGGGCCGGGCAGGTTTGCCGTCAGGCGGTGTCAGGCTGCGGCTGCTGCGGGTCGAGTACCATAAGAGTACACTCCCCTTGCCAGCCGTGCGCCTTCCTTGCCTGACAACAAACGTGCTCCGGCCCTGTTGTTGTAATCCGGGCAGGTTTGCCGCCAATCTGTGGCTGGCGGCGTCAGGCTGCGGCTGCCTCGGGTCGAGTACCATAAGAGTACACTCCCCTTGCCAGCCGTGCGCCTTTCTTGCCTGACAACAAGCGTGCTCCGGCCCTGTTCTTGTAATCCGGGCAGGTTTGCCGCCAATCTGCGGCTGGCGGCGTCCAGACCGCCCCAGCCGCCGCCAGCAGCGAATCGGGGCTGGTTGTCCGGCGTGTTTTATGGTATGCGGATGCCTCACTTGATCGGCGAACATCTGGAGGCAAGCATGTCGGATCTCAAGTCCATGTACAGCACCGTCCACAAGGACGCTTTCCCTGACACCATGACCATCATTCTGGGCGATGAAAAACTCGTCTACCAAAAGCGCACCTGGACGCTGGACAACGAGGAAAAGGGCCTGCGCTACGGCGAAAATCCCGACCAGCCCGCAGCCCTCTACGCTCTTAAGGAAGGCTCCATCACGTGCGGCGGTCTGAGTTGGCGCGGCCCCGGCAACGGCATTGTTTCGGCACTTACCGAAAGCCAGATGATTCAGGCAGGCAAGCATCCCGGCAAGACCAACCTCACGGATGTGGACAACGGGGCCAATATTTTGCAGTACCTCACCGAGCGCCCTGCGGCGGTGATTCTGAAGCACAACAATCCCAGCGGCGCGGCCTGGAGCAATGACGGCATTGCTGCGGCACTTGAAAAGGCCTTCTGGTGCGACCGCATCGCCGCCTTTGGCGGGGCCGTGGTGGTCAACCGTCCCTTTACGCGCGAAGCTGCGGAAATTGTCGCCGCCAACTATTTTGAAGTGGTTGCCGCTCCCGCCTTTGAAGAAGGCGTGGTGGAGATACTCAAGGGCCGCAAGAATCTGCGCATCATGGAACTGCCCGGCCTTGGGCGACTTGAAGAGCTGACCAGCTCGGCGTTTCTGGATATCAAGAGCCTGGCTGACGGCGGCATCATTGTGCAGAAGTCCTTTGTGAACCGTATTCTTGAAGCCAAGGATTTTCTGCCCGCCACCGCCACCACCAAGGAAGGCGTTTCTGTGGCCGCCCGCGCTCCCAGCAAGCAGGAGCTGGACGACCTGCGCTTTGCCTGGGCTGTGGAAGCCGGGGTTACGTCCAACTCCGTCATTTTTGTGCGCGATGGGGCCACCCTTGCCATCGGCACGGGCGAACAGGATCGCGTGGGCTGCGTGGAACTCGCCATCCACAAGGCGCATACCAAGTATGCAGACACGCTTGCCTTCCGCGAACTCGGCCTGTCGCTCTACGAACTCAAGGAAAAGGCCGCCACCGATGCGGCAATGGCCGCCAAGCTTGCGGATATTGAAAGCCGCACCGAAGCTTCCCACGGCGGGCTGGCCGGGTCTGCGCTTGTTTCGGACGGGTTCTTCCCCTTCCGTGACGGAGTGGACGTGGCTGTGGCCCAGGGTGTTGCGGCCATTGCCCAGCCCGGCGGCTCCATGCGCGATGCCGAAGTGATTATGGCCTGCAACGAGGCCAAGCCGCAGGTTGCCATGGTGTTTACGGGGCAGCGATCCTTCAAGCACTAGGGGCTTTCCTCAATAATTCTTTTGGCCGAGGACTGCGTCAGCCAGCATTTTTTACTCCAGTCATGGACAGAAAAAGTCCACTCCTGTCGTAAAAAACACTGTTTTCCTTGTCCTCGGCGCAAAATTTTTTATTGAGAAACAAGCCCCTGGAGCAGATTAACATTGAAAATGTTTATCTGCGCTGCGCTGTGATGAATGCCTTTTGTTCCTGATTCTGTCTGGTGCGCGGCCCGGCCTGGTCAACGTGGATTTTCGCGTTCCGGTCGGGCCGCAAGCCTTTGAGACTAAGAACTGCGCCATATCTGTGCAAACTGGTTGGGCGCAACACCATTGAGAGCACTGCTCCACAGGGCCGTCGCATGCAGCACTCCTTGCCACAATCCGACTCCTCTCACCCCGCCTGCGGTTCAGCGGCTGCATCCATGCCCCGACTGTGCGTATCGGCTCTTTCCGGCGGCGGCGGTAAAACCCTGCTCTCCCTAGGGCTCACGCGCGCGCTTGCCGCGCAGGGGCATACGGTCAAGCCCTTCAAAAAAGGGCCGGACTACATTGACGCCGCGTGGCTGACCATGGCCGCCGGAAGGCCCGCCACCAATCTTGATCCCTACATGCTCCCGCCGGAACGCCTCAAGGCCCTGTTTGCGCATGCCATGCGCAAAACACAGGCGCAAAGCGGCGCAACAGAAGTGCTCGGCATTATTGAAGGCAACAGGGGGCTTTTTGACGGCATGGATGTGGCTGGCTCATGCTCCACAGCGGAGCTGGCGCGTATGCTTGGCTGCCCCATCATCCTCAGCATCAACTGCACAAAGATGACGCGCACGGCGGCGGCTCTGGTGCACGGCATGACAACCTTTGAGCCGGGGCTGCATTTTGCGGGCGTGGTGCTCAATCAGGTGGGCACGGCGCGGCACGAGGCCCTGCTGCGCAAGGTTATTGAGGAATATACGGATGTGGCCGTGCTTGGGGCCTTGCCGCGCCTGAAAGATAACCCGCTGCCCGAGCGCCACATGGGCATTGCCTCCTGCGGCGATGATCTTTCGCCCGAGGCCCGCGCCGTGCTCGACAAGCTTGGCGGCTTTGTGGCCGAGCATATCAACCTTGAAGCCGTGATGGCTGCGGCTCGTGCGGCCGCCATTGCTGATCCCTGGCCTGAGCACGCGGAGCCGTTTTGGACTGCCAAAGGAGCGGCAGAGGCGGTAGCGTGTACCGCGTCGGAATATTTCAGTTCTGTGGAGACGCCAACGGATGCGTCGTTCCCTGCTGTACCCAGCCCGGCTGAAAATTCGGTTGGCACCTTGCCCGATGTACAGGCCGCCATGCCCGTCTGCCGGCCGCGCATAGCCTATGTGCGCGACAGCGCCCTGTGGTTTTATTATGAAGAAAATCTTGAGGCCCTGGAGCGCGCTGGTGCGGAGCTGGTGCGGCTTGAGATCGTGGGGCCGCATTCTGGCGTCTGGCCTGTACTGCGCGGTGAAAAACCGCAACATGCCGAAGCCGGAGAAATAGACGGCCTCTACTTGGGCGGGGGCTTCCCCGAAGACTGCGCGGCAGACCTCAGCGCTTCGCCCCATCTGCGCACCCTGGCCGCATGGGCTGGGGCTGGCCTGCCCATCTATGCCGAATGCGGCGGCTTTATGCTGCTGGCCCAAGGCATAGAACGTGAGGGCGTGCTCTGGCCCATGAGCAATATCTTCCCCGTTGTTGCCCAGTTTTGCGGCAAACCGCAGGGCCTTGGCTACGTGCACGGCACAGTGGTGGAGGAAAATCCATTTTTCCCCAAGGGGCTGGAAATTCTGGGGCACGAATTCCATTATTCGCGCTGCTGCTGGCAGGGCGCTGCGCCCCGCCACGGCCTGAGCCTGCGCAAAGGGCAGGGCATGGGGCGCGAGGCAGAGCCGGGCGGGCAGAAAAGGAGCGAAGCTGCCAAGCTGACCAAGGCGCCCGCTCTGGACGGGCTGTTGCGGCAGAGTGTCTGGGCTTCGTACACGCATATTTTTGCCCCGGCAGTTCCCTGCTGGGCCCCCAATTTTGTGGCGGCTGCCGCCCGTTTTGCTCAGGGGCGCTGATGCCCGGAGGGTGCTGAAATGCCGGAAGCAAGCCGTGTTTCTGTGGTCATTCCTGTCTGGAACCTCTGGGACATGACAGAGCCTTGTCTGCGTTCGCTGGCCGAGCATTCCGCTGGCGAAAACATGGAAGTGGTGGTTGTGGACAATCACTCCACAGACGCCACGGCTGCTGAACTTGAACCATTGGGCGAGGCCCTGTTTGGTGCGGCATTCAAGGCCGTGCGCATGGCTGAAAATGTGGGTTTCGCCCGGGGCTGCAATGCCGGAGCTCGGGCGGCGGGCGGCGATCTGCTGTTTTTTCTCAACAACGACACCACGCTTACCCCTGAATGGCTGCCGCCTTTGCGCGAGGTCATGGCAGATCCACGGATTGGCGCGGCTGGGCCGTTGCTGCTGTACCCTGACGGCACCGTGCAGCACTGCGGCATCTATGTGAATCCCTTCAACGCGGTGGGGCACCTCTATGAGCACCTGCCCGGCAGTTTTGCCGCAGCCCGCAAACCCCATCCCCTGCAGGCCATAACCGGCGCGGCCATCATACTGCGCAAGGCGCAGTTTGAAGCCTGCGGCGGCTTTCATGAAGGGTTCCGCAACGGATTTGAGGACATTGACCTGTGCTTTGCCCTGCGTGCGCAGGGGCTGAAACTGCGTGTGGAGAGCCGCAGCGTCATTTATCATCACACAAGCCTGACCCCGGGCCGCTTTGCCCATGACAGGGAAAATTGCACCCTGCTCATGCAGCGCAAAGGCGAGGCCGTGCGGCCCGATGAACACGTGCTGGCAAAACTGGACGGTTACGACCTGTGCATCGGTGAAAATCTCGACACCTGGATGATGCTGCCCGAGGAAAAGCAGCAACGCATGGGCGCGGAGCTCTGCGGCAAGCCCTTTAGCAGCGAAGCCTGCAAGGCTTTGTTACGTGTCGAACCTCTTTGGCTTGAGGGCTGGCTCTTGCTGGCACGGCATCAGGAGCAGGCGGGCGACCTTGCTGCCGCAACAGGCACGCTTATGGAATGCCTGCGGCTCATGCCCGACCCCAGGGTGTGCAAAGCATTGTCGCAACTTGATCCCCAGACAGTTTTTGAGGGCGGCACGTGCGACCCGGCAACGGCAAAGGCCCGTGTGCAGCAGGCGCGCCGAGCGGCTTATGCCAGCGGTGATACAGCTCTTGCCCAGTTGCTCGGCCAGTGGCTTGTGCAGCATGCCGGCTGATCGGGAACGCTCCGAACATTAAAAAATCGCGGCAGAGACAAGCTCTGCCGCGATTTTTTTGTCATCAATTCAGGCTAGGAGACCTAGAACCGTGCAGCGATCAGATCTTCAAGACTCCGCTTCGGCACGTAATGGACGCCTTCAGGATCGCGCCAGTAAGCTGTTGCGCCGCCCTCGGGCATGGGGGCCACAACGCGCTTTTCCTTGGCAACGCCAAGGCCCAGCACCAAAGCGATTTTCATGTCTTCCGGCACATTCAGCAGGGAAGGCGCGGCCTGATGGTCAAAGGACTGAATCATGCAGCAACCCCAGTTTCGGCTGGTGGCAGCAAGCTGGATGGTCTGGGCCGCAATGCCCACATCCATGCAGGTCAGTTCTTTGCCCGTCTTGGGCATAAGAATGACCACAAAACCTGTGGGGCGATCACCAGGGTGAGGGCCGCCCCAATCTTTCAGCGCGCCCGCCCAGCGGGTGAGAGCGAACAGTTTCTGGCAGGTTTCTCCGTTGCCCACAAGCATGAAGCGCAGTTCCTGTCCATTTTTGGCGCAGGGGGCTACGCGTGCGCAGTCCACAAGCCATTCCAGGTCGGCCATGCCAAGAGGCTGGTCTTCATAAAAGCGGCGGCAGGTGCGGGCCGCTTCCCCGAGCGCTTTAAAATCCATAGCTGGCTCCTTGGGTATTCCGGGGCAGACCCGGTCTTTTGCGTCAGACAGGTTCACTTTACACTGTTACCAACAGGAACCACAACTGGCTCCATTGGATGCACGCGCCAAGAAAATCTCCGGAAACTCCGCCGTGTTCCCGCGTCGTGTCGATCATGCTGTGGATCAGCAAAAATTGACCGAAGGCCAGCAGAGGCAAGCGCCAAAATGGGCAATTGCCCAAAAGCAGAACCAGAACAAGCATGCCCGATGCCAGCACAACTTGCCAGCGGGCCAGTTGCGGGCTTGAGCCAGCGCAGGCCAGGCCGCCGAGCGAGCGCTCGTCGTGCGGCACGGTATACGCCGCCAGCCAGATGCAGGCTGCACGGCCCCAAGCGGGCGCGAGCAGGGGGGCTATCCACTGGCCGTTGGCGAGCTGCCATGTGAGGGCAAGCCACAATCCGCTGAAGGCAACAAGCAGATGCAGCGCCCCAAATGCGCCAAGGCGGCTGTCGCGCAGCACTGTCCAGAAGCGTTCTCCGCTGGCTCCGCTGCTCACGGCATCGCCAAGGTCTGATAATCCGTCCCAGTGTAGCCCCCGCGTTGCCCATATTTCGCAAAGTATCCAGGCCCAGGCGGCAAGTGCGGCAACAAGGCAGCGGCCTGCAAAGCCACCATCGGGCGCTTCAAATACCCAAAGGCAGAGAAAGGCGGCTGCCGTGCAAAGTGCGCCAAGCACAAGACCCACCGGGGCAAAAAAAGGCATGGCCGCGCTGAGAGAATCTGCGGTGCAGCAGGGGCGGGGGGGGACAAGGCGGGTCAAAAAAGCCAGGGCGTCATGAAAGCGCCCTGGCCAGGATGTCACAGAAGTGAGTGCCACGTTTGATTACCGTGTCTGGGGATGGTTGAACGCCAGCGCATAGAGATGGTGGAAAAAGTCCACGTACTCCACGTTGATTCTGTCCGGCACCTTGATGCGCGAAGGGGCAAAGTTCAAAATGGAGGTAATGCCTGCGTCCATCAAGTGCTGCGCGGCCCTTTGCGCCCGCTCCGGCGGGGTGGTGATGATGCCGATCTCGATGTTCAGATCAGTCACCATGTCCTTGAGGTCGCGTGTGCAGTGCACTTCAAGACCATGGACAATTTCACCGATCTTAAAAGGATCGCAGTCGAAAATGCCCACAATGTTGAATCCCCGCGAGCGGAATTCGCCGTGGTTCAGAATAGCCTTGCCGAGGTTGCCAACGCCGATCAGCGCCATGCGCCATTCGCGGTCAACACCCAGGGATGAGGTGATGGCGGCAATGAGCGATTTGACATGATAGCCAACGCCACGGATGCCGAATTCGCCGAAGTAAGCAAGGTCTTTGCGCACCTGCGAGCCGTTGACGCCGCAGGCTTCTGCAAGAGGATTGGATGAAATGACTTCAACACTGTCACGTGCGAAATTTTCCAGCACCTGAACATATGTGGCAAGGCGCTGGATAGTCGCGCGAGGGATGTGTTTGCTTTTGGGTGGGTTGACCATGTTGTACCTTCTGGGATGCCAAGCGTGTCTTGTTGTTACAAACTTTGTGAATTTGATTTTATAGCAGAAATACACACAGGCGCAAGCTTTGTGAATACATGGCGCACATGGCAGGCAACTTCGCTAAATAGCAGGAAAAGAAGATATTATGCCTGCAAAGTTCAGCTGGGACCAAGGGCGGTGGAACCATGTCTAGGCTTTTTCCTGCTGACTTTTTTGATAAAATTTATTTCACCACTTAGCAAGCTGCAGCTGACACTGCGGCACACGTTCGCCATTTGTTATTTCAGGATGTTAGCCCCTAATAGCGATGTAGGACATAATCTATACCATAAAAGTTAACAAAGGTTAAGTATCTTGCAAAGCTTACTGAATGCTGACTTGGTAGAAGGTATTTATTGCCCGGTATATGACGGCAGTTCGTTATATGCCAGGCGTGCCCATGTGAAAGTGGGCGCTCAGCAATATGTTAATTTTTTGTCAGGGTGCGGCAAAGACAATGCTATGCCTTCGCAGCCTTTGTAGTTGCTGCCTGGCTGAGCGTGAAAATTTGTTGCGTGATATATTGCCAGTTTTGCATGCATGGCCTGTGCGTAGCACTGATGAGCCATTGCAAACAAAAAAGGCGGCCCAAGGGCCGCCTTTTTACTAATCGATGTGATCCGGACTTACGCGTAGGGGTTGGCGTACAGCAGGATGAAGCTGATAACCAGGGCGTAAATGGCCAGCGATTCGATGAAGGCGAAGGCCAGAATCATGGTACCGGTGATCTTGCCGCTCACGTCAGGGTTGCGGGCAACGCCTTCGCAGGCGCCCTTCAGACCAAGACCCATGCCGATGCCGCAACCGAAAGCGGCAATGCCGATGCCAAGGGCGGCGGCCAGGCAGGTGTAGCCCAGAGCCGAAGCGTCGAGCTGGTTGGCAGCAAAAGCCATGGTGGCCATGCCGAGAAGGGCCACGGTGTTCAGGGCGATCATCAGAAACTTACGCATGAGACACTCCTTGCACTGTTGTATTGTTGGGTCGTTATCGACCATTCCCCACTATGTGTCGTGTGTAACGTCCCGCAATTTGCCGATGTTTATTCGGCGGGCCGCAGGCAGCCCGTGGCCATCGGCCTAATGCTCGGGTGCTTCAAGCGCGCCCTTGATGTAGAACATGGTCAGCATGAAGAACACGAAAGCCTGCATGGTCTTGCCCAAAAGGAAGAGGGCGTAGATGGGCAGGGTGCCGAGTATGGGAGCCATTACGAAGAACAGCACCATAACGATTTCTTCACCGCGGATGTTGCCGAAAAGACGGAGAGAAAGCGAAACCGGGCGCGAAAGGTGCGAAACCACTTCAAGCGGAAACATGAGCGGAATGAGCACCTTGGAGGGGCCGGTAAAGTGGTGGATGTAGTGCGCCTTCCAGCGGATCAGACCAACAGCGTTGTAGAACACAAGCACGAACACCGCCATGCACACGGTGGTGTTGAGGTTGGCTGTAGGTGCGTCAAAGCCGGGCACAAGACCCATGAGGTTCATGCCAAAAATGTAAATGAACATGCCAGCCAGGAGGCCAACGAACTTGCGTCCATTGTCACCCATGGTGGCTAGGATGAAGTTCTCGATGGTATCCACCAAGGCTTCAAAAAAGTTTTGCAAACCTCCGGGAACCATGGTCAGCCGACGGCGCATGATCAACGCTACGGTGAACAGAATGGCCATACAGACCCAGGAGTAGAACACATGTTTGAATTCCACCATCGTTCCACCGATGGCGATCTCGTCCATGCCCATAAATGTGGAGAGCAATACCGGATGCGGCAAACCACCTGCCATGAGCCATGCCTCCTGGTGAGTACGCGCCAAAGCGCGGCGTTAATGTTAGACCCGTGCGGGCCATTCCCCAAAATTTGCGGCTGCGGGCGTTTGCCCTGCCGTGCTGCGGCTGTAGTGCCCCGGTTAGCTGTCAGGCTTTTCCGGTTAGTCTGCCCGGCGTCGCGGTCCGCGCGCTGCCAGGGCATAACTTGCCAGAGCGCAAGCTCCGGCTGCGGCCATGCCGCCTACTATGGCGAAAACAGGGGCTTGATACACAATCAGCGAAACATAAAGAAGCGCGCCAATTACAACCATCCGCCCCATCCAGCGCACCAGTACTATGCGCAAAAAGGCCGTGCTGTAATCCCCCAGGCCCTTGCGCAGAAAAAAGCGCGCCAATCCCCAAAAAGTCCAGGCCATGATGGTCAGGCCCACTCCAAACCAGAAAAACCAGGGTGTGGCCGTAAAGGCCAGCCCGCCGATCAAAAGACTGCACGCGGCGAGCAAAATTTCGTTACGCAGCAAAACACGGATAGCCGGGTGATCTATGCCGCGCCTCCAAAGCCAGGCGTCAAGGCTGTGTATCATCTGTTTCAGTCTGCGCACGGCTGTTTGTTTTGCCTTGCCCCGCTGGGGGCGTTTCGTTTTGCTGTTCCGGCACAAGGCCTTTCCGGCGGGCGTCCTGCGCCGCCATTTTGCGCAGCAGGGCCTGAGTGTCGCGATACACGTTCAAAAAACCCGCCGCAATGCCGATGAACAGAAAAACCAGCTTGCCCCAGGGGCTGGTGCCAAACCAGTGGTCAATGCCGTAACCTATGGCAAAACCCACTGCGGGGCCGCTCACCAGATGCAGACCGATGACCCCTGTGTTGGCCATGGCTTCCATGCCGGTTTGCTGCTGCTTAAGAAAATCCTTGAACGACATAAGGCCTCCGCGCACGTGGCTGGAACCTGTAGCGTCATGGTCCCCTTAACGCTGTTCAAATTATCACAGGCGACCCGACGCGTCAATGACTTTGGGCGGAAACTTGTGATTACGCTGCATTCCTTGTGGGCTCCAGACGCGGAAAACTGGCTGTTGATACCAAAAATCGGCACTTGCAACTATGCAAAAAAATATCTGCCTACGGCTCAGTCGAGCCTGCGCCAGAGGCTCAGGCACTCGAGGTGCGGCGTGTGGGGAAAAAGATCAACGGCTTCAAGCTGCTCCAGGGAATACCTGTTGCGCAGCTGTGCGGCGTCTCGTGCCAGCGTGGCCGGGTTGCAGGATATATAAAGGATTCTGTCTGGCGCGATCTGCATGAGCGCATCCAGCGCGCGGGGCGAAAGCCCGGCCCTTGGCGGGTCTGCCAGAGCATCCGCTGCCAGCGGGGTGCTGGCTGCTTCGTCAAAACCGGCTGCCTGCCAGCGGCTTTCAGGCTCCAAAGGCGCAAGATGTTCAAGGCGGTGCACCGCATCACCTGCCTCGTACTGACAATAATTGATGTCATTGGCCCTGGCATTTATGGCGGCAAGCTTCACGGCCCGGCTGTCCTGCTCCAGGCCCAGCAGGGCGGAATAGTTGCGCGCCAGCAACAGGCCCGGTGCGCCCACGCCGCAATAAAGGTCAAGCAGTCCCCGGGGGTGGGCGTTCTGTAGGCTTTCAGACGGGCTGTCTGGCGCGAGCATGCGCTGTGCCGCCAGCGCAAGCGTCTGCGCCCCGCCAGTATTCACCTGAAAGAATGAAGCCGCATCGAGGGTAAAGTTCATGCCAGCGAGAGGCAGAAACAACCGCGCGGCTGAAGGATTTTCCCGGCCAGTTTCGTCCAGCGTCTGCACGCGTTTTTCGTTAAAAGCAAAGGCATCGGCGGTGGCGCGTTCTTCATGGATAAATGCCGCCAACTTGGGGAATGCCGCCAGCACCTCCCTGCCGAGGAGCCTCACGGCAGCGCGTTGCGAGGCATCTCCAGGGCTTGTGATGCACAGGGCCCACCAGCGCGGTGTGCGCATGTCCGCCGCGAGGCCGCGCCGCAGCACAAAAAAACGCCAGAATCCATTGTCCGTGGCGTCGTGAACCGTGATGGCGTGCCCGCGCGGGGCGCGCCGGGCAAAGGCGTTGCGGCGTCCCTTCTTTTGCTGGTCGTGGGTGGGGCGAATGGGCTGGCTTTGTCGTGCATCGGGCGCCGTGTAGGCGGCAAAGCCGCTTTCCATCGCAAGTTTGCTCACCATGTCCACTATCTGTAGCGCTTCGGGCGGCATGAGGGCGCAGTGCGGCACGGGCACCACATCGCGGCCATTGCGGCGGCGCAGGCCGAGTTTCAAGTCGGCCTTGTTGTCCGAGTCGTGCCCGAAGGCAAATTCCATTTTGTTGCGAAATCGCGTCTGCGCGGGCGAGCCTGCGACGGGCGGCAAAAGCGATTCAATCTGGTCGCGGTCAAATTTGCCAATGCGCGCGAGGGCGTCCAGCGCCAGAGTGCGTTTCCAGAAAAGCTGCTGCGCATAGGGCATGGTTTGCAGCGGGCATCCGCCGCACTCGGCATGGTGGGGGCAGATGGGATCAGCGGCGTCTGGCGACTGGCTGAGCAGGGCTGCAGCCTCTGCTTCTATAAAGGAAGACTTGCGCCGCAGCACTCGTGCCTTCACCCTCTGCCCTGGCAAGGCATTTGCCACAAATACAACAGTGCCCTTGCTGGTTCGGTCGTCCTCGGGGGCAAGGCGTGCTATGCCGCGTCCATCGTGCGAAAGGGCGGTGATATCAAGCGTGAGGTGTGTGGGGGCTGCGTTCATGCGACCCACAGATAGCAGCAGGCTTGCGGCTGCGCAAGTGCGGCTGGGAGATGCAGGATTTTTCTGGGCGGCGAATAAAGGCGTTGCTCCTTGCTATGAAGTTGTGTATTCTCGCCACTCGCGCAAGTCGCGGACTGTTGTAGCGAGTTTTGCAAAATTTTCTGCAAAACGCGCTTGACATTTGTCGGCCTGTGGGGCAAATATGCCTTTCTCTTTTTGGAGGTTGATATGTACGCGATTATCGAGACCGGCGGAAAACAGTACCGCGTCGAAGAAGGTTCTAAAGTAGTTGTGGAAAAGCTTGCGGTTCAGGCCGGAAGCGAAATTTCCCTGGACAAGGTGCTGATGGTCGGCGGCGCTGAATGCAAAGTCGGCGCTCCCTATCTTGCCGGGGCCGCCGTTATGGCGGAAGTGGTGGATCACGGGCGCGGACCCAAGATCAAGGTGTTCAAGCGCTGGCGTCGTAATGACTCGCGCAAGCTGCGCGGTCACCGCCAGGATTACACCACCATTCGCGTTAAGAGCATCAACGCCTAGAACCCGGCTTTAGCTGAGGTTCGGCAGGCCGCGGGCATGGTCTGCCAATAGCCCCGCATTCGTGCAGGGCGCGTTGAAAGATATTTATTTTGCCCCGCCGGTCCACAGGGTCGGCGCCCCAGGGAGGCTACCATGGCACATAAGAAAGCAGGCGGCTCTTCGCGCAACGGTCGCGACAGTGAAGGCCAACGCCGCGGCGTAAAGCGTTTTGGCGGTCAGAGCGTTCTGGCTGGCAATATTCTGGTGCGTCAGCTCGGCACCACCGTTTACCCCGGCGTGAACGTGGGCATGGGCAGGGATTTTACCCTGTTCGCCAAAGTGGACGGCGTTGTGCGCTTTGAGAAGTATCTCCGCAAGCGTCGCGTCCACACGCGCGTGCATGTGGAGGCGGCCGCCGACTAAGCGGCCGCGTGGAATTTGCCGATGAGGGAAGGGGCCGCGAGGCTTCTTCCCTTTCGGTGTTTGTGCTGGGGTATGTGTGGCGCTGAGCCACAGACCGAAAAGCAGGCAGCGTGGGGCAAACAGGTGTTTGCCATGTGGCGCTGACCTGCATTGCTGCAATATTTGCGCGGTTTTTCGGAACGGCAGCCCCTTATACATTACGGCGAGCGCCAGCATTGCAGGCGCAGCCGCGCGGACTGACCGCAAGGATATCCCATGCGATTTGTAGATGAAGCTCGAATTCAGGTGCGCGCCGGTAAGGGCGGGCACGGTTGTTTGTCTTTTCGGCGCGAAAAATTTGTGCCGCGTGGCGGCCCGGACGGCGGCAACGGTGGTGACGGCGGTTCTGTGCTGCTGAAAGCCGATGGCCGTTTGCTGTCTTTGTACGATTTTCGCCTCAAGCGCCTTTACGAGGCCCGCAATGGTCGCCCCGGCGAGGGCAGCCAATGCGACGGTAAAAAAGGCGAAGACATGGTGCTGCACCTGCCGGTGGGCACGCTTGTTTTTGTTGAAGGGCCGGATGGTGAAGAGCTGCTGGCCGACCTCAGCGATCCTGAAGCGGAAGTGATGGTCGCGCGCGGCGGGCGCGGCGGCAAGGGCAACGAGCATTTCAAGTCTTCCACCATGCGCGCGCCGCGATTTTGCCAGCCCGGCGAACCGGGTGAAGAAAAAAATCTGCGCCTCGAGCTGAAAATTCTGGCCGATGCCGGTCTGCTGGGCTTGCCCAATGCGGGCAAATCCACCTTTATTTCCCAGGTCTCTGCGGCGCGCCCCAAGATCGCGGCCTATCCCTTCACCACTCTCACGCCCAACCTTGGCGTGATGATTGACGAAGTGGATCCCGACAGGCGCATGGTCATTGCCGACATTCCCGGCCTCATTGAAGGCGCGCACGAAGGTCAGGGGCTTGGTCTGCGCTTCCTCAAGCATGTGGAGCGCACTCGTTTTCTTGTGCACATTCTCAGCGTGGAAGATGTGGGCGAGGAAGATCCCTGGGCGGGCTTTAACCTCATCAATGAGGAGCTGCGCCGCTTTGACGAAGAGCTTGGCGAGCGTCAGCAGATCGAGGTGGTCAACAAGATCGACCTCATCAGCCCTGAGCGTCTGGAAGAACTGAAGATCAGAGCCAAGGCCGATGGCCGGAATATCTTCTTTATTTCAGCACGGGACAACATCGACGTTGAGCCTCTGGTGGAAGAACTGTGGCGCATGCGTGATGAAACCGCCAGCCACGCGCCTATCCTGCATTTTGCCGATACAGACGGCGATGAGGAAGAGGACTTCCCCGAAATCGAAGTGATCTATACCCGCGAGTAGCGGTCTGTGGAGCATATATGACAGCGCCGACGGAAGACTGGCGGCAGGAACGCGCACGGGTGCTTGCCCAGGCGCGGGTGGTGGTCGTCAAGGTGGGCAGCGCCGTGCTGACCGATGCCCAGGGCCTGAGCATGCCCGTGCTGGAAAATCTGGCCGGGCAGCTGGCGCGCCTGCGTAACCTGCTGCCTGCGGGCGATGCCGCATCCGGTGGCGCAGGGGGCGCGGAGCCGCGCCGTCTGGTGCTTGTTTCTTCCGGCGCTGTGGCCGCAGGCAGGGCAGCGCTTGCCACGCGCGGGCATGTGGTTGAAACCACGGGCCTTGCGGCGCGTCAGGCTGCGGCAGCCGTGGGGCAGGGGCAGCTCATGCAGAGCTGGGATAAGGTGTTTTTTGCCCACCGCATGCCCACCGCCCAGGTGTTGCTGACCCGCGACGACCTGCGCGCACGTCAGCGCTTTCTCAATGCCCGCAACACCTTTGCCGAACTGCTGGAATGGGGCGTGCTGCCCATTGTCAACGAAAACGACACCGTATCCATCAGCGAACTGAAGTTCGGCGATAACGACTGCCTTGCAAGCCTTCTGGTCAATCTGACCGGGGCGGATCTGTTTATCAATCTCACGTCCGCCTCGGGGGTTCTGGCCGCCGATCCGCAAAAAGATCCCGACGCTCCCATCATGGATCATATTGATGATGTGGCGGCCCTTGATCTGGGGCAGCTTTGCGGCGGCAAGACTTCCGTAGGCACGGGCGGCATGTATTCCAAACTCCTGGCGGCACGCCGCGCGGCGCAGATTGGCGTACCCACGCTGATTTTGCCGGGGCGCGAGCCGGAGATCATCACGCGGGCCTTTGCCGCCAGCGGTATTTGTCCGGCGCCGCAAGGGCATGAACCCTTTACGGGCGGCACATGGGTTTGCCCTGCGCGGCATGCCATACCGCGTCGTAAATTCTGGCTGGCCTATCAGTCTGACCCCGCAGGCAGCGTGCATGTGGATGCTGGCGCGGCCAAGGCCCTGCTGCACAAGGGCGGCAGCCTTTTGCCCGGCGGCGTGTTCCGCGTTGAGGGCAACTTTCAGCAGGGCGGGCTGGTGCGTGTGCTGCACGAAGGGCAGAGCCTCGGCGTGGGGCTTTCCAACTACAGCACTTCAGACCTGAAAAAAATTATGGGTCTGAAAAGACACGAGGTCGCAGCCATTCTGGGCGATGCGCACTATCCTGAGGTTATCCATAGAGACAATCTGCTGCTTGATGCGGCAGTGTAAATGAACGGGGCCGAATTTTGACATGCCCCATCTAGGTCGCTCGCGATATAATGGCCCCAAGCAGCGCGGCTATGCTCCCAATCAGATAGACAACGTAAAAAGCGCCACAGGCGGAACATGTGCAAGACCGCTTGTGATGTTTTTCAATAATTGGCCAGTGTCGCTGGTTGCTGTGCGGGGAGAAACGCAAAAAATCGAATATTGGCGACGGGTGCATTGACGGAATAGAAACTGATGTATGCCCCACAACCGTTCTCAGGATTTTGTGGAAATAATACTGCCAATATCCCGCAAAAGCGGGTCTTCCTCACTCGGCATCGCATCTTTCGCGACCTTATCCAGAATGCCTGCCTGTTCCACCAAGGCCTTCGCCTCGCTTGTATAAGACCCGGAGAGCGAGTTATTCCGACTATATATCACGTTTACTGTGTTTATTTGTGTTGAAAGATCACTGATAAGCGCATTTACATCGAGCGAGCCGCTGCTCAAATCAACACTCTTCAGGTAATCCAGATACGACAAATCGTTCAGTGTAAAGGTTGAGCTGCCGTATCCCACCTGCAGTGTAAAGGTTGAGGATTTTCCATCACCGCTAACGGTGAGGCGACTGTCATTCGTCCAGCCATTTTTATTTAACAAAGAAATATTATTGTATTTTGTTCCAGAAGCAACTGATGAGAGCTCCCCGGCGAGGGCTGTAAACGCAGCGCCGTTGACGCTGCCCTTGGTCGGGTCAGCCTTTACCTCCTGGGCAAGGGTTAACATCTGGTTCAGGTTGTCGCGCACCGAGGATGTGGACGTTGCAATCATCGTGGCAATATTTGCCCCTTCCGTGGCATTTTTCGCCCCTTGCCGCAGCATGGATGCATCAGTCCTGATTCTCCCGGTCAAGGCGGCAGCCATCATTTCTCTGCCGGATGTGTATGTTGGGGGCACTGACTGCGGCAAACTATCCAGCAGAAGGCTCAAGCTGGCCCTCTTTAAATATGTGGCTGTCAAAATATCATCAAAAAAGTCCATTCCGACACCTCACGTGCGCACAGTTTGCTGCCCTTCTTCTCCTTAACGACATTTTTTTCAAAAAGCTTACCTGAATCCTGTCGCTTCCTGCAACGTGGAAGCTACGAAGTATGAAAACACGGCCAGCTTTCTCCGATGGAATTTCGGGGAAAGCTGGCCGCTTGATTATGCGCCTTGGCTTTTTTTGACCTGTCCCTTTAACCGGGAGCAAACCAAAGCCCAGCCAATTTATTTTGCGGGACGGAGGTCTTAGCCGTGCGATCTGGATTTGCTGAACCGGATAAATACTTCGCGCAATTCCTGCCGTGTAAAGCCCATGACCGCAGGCATGCCCAGGCAGAGCAGCCCGATGGCCGCGGTGTAGATGACGCCGGAAACTAGGAAGCGCGGCAGGGAATCCACATCGCCAATGCCAAGATAGAGCGTAAGCTGGCGGCAGCCAAAGGCAAGCAGCAGCAAGACGGCGAGGCTCCATACCTGATGGGCCACGTTGCGCCAGAACTTGAGCGGAATAAAGCGCGAGGCAAGCCAAAGATACACGTTCACCGTGATGATCTGCACGCACACGGTTTTGATCGCCAACCCTACGGCTCCGAGGCCAAGGCCATAATATTCCGGCGGCGCAAGCAGAAACCACGCCGTGCTGAAACCGTAAATGCATTCCAGCGCCGCCATATTGCGCAGCACCTTGGTGCGGCCAGTGGCGTGAAAAACTGATCCGGCAAGCTGCCCATAGGCCTGATGCAGGGGGTAGAGCGCCATGATCTGCACGGGCAGGGTAGCAGCGGCAAACTGGGCGCCGCCGAAAAAGTTCACCAGGGCGGAACCTTCGGCCAGCGTAAAGCAGGAAAAATAGGCGGCCACCACGTACAGCAGCGGGGCAAAGCGCGTGAGCAGGCGGCCCATGGCTTCGCGGTCGTTATTGCCCCAGGCGATGGAAAGTTCGCGCATGACCAGAGGCGTCATGGCTGAAACAAAAAGGAAGCAGGCCATGCTGACTTTTTGGGAAAGAGCAAAAAAGCCCTGTTCCACGCTGCCGTCAAACCATTGCAGCAGCCAGCGCTCGGCAGTGAGGAGCAAAAAGGAAAGCAGGGCCTGCACAAACAGCGGATGACTGTAATTGAAAAATTCCCGCCCATAGGTGCGCGTCTGCTCGGGCGTGAGCCGGAAGTGCAGGGGAATGCCCGCTTGCCGCCAGTAGGTGCGCGTCACCAGCCAGTAGCCAAGGGCAGTTGCCCCCAGCATGAGGTATTGCTGGGCAAAGAGCGTGTGAATATTCAGCCAGTCGGCCCAGAACATGAGCCCCAGCAGGCCCACCGTAAACAGCGAAACAACCGTGCGCACCATTTCGGAAGAAACTGTCGCACCCACGGCATCATTCATGGAGCGCAGCACGCGGCCCCACCATGTCAGAAAAGCCCACAGGGCTGCCAGCGGCGCGAGCCACAAGGGCACATCGGGCATGAGCAGCTCGCCAGCAGCAGGAATCTGCAGCAGGCCTGCTGCCAGCAAAATAATGGCGAATACCGCCGCTGTAGCGCGCATGTAAAAGCCGATGAGGCCGGTCTCTGCCTGACGGCGCGAAAGGGAATTGTAAAAGCAGGTGGAGGTCCCCATATCCAGAAAGCCGGAAAGCTGCTGGAACAGGTTGGTGGCAAAGCTGTAATTGCCATACATCTGCGGCCCGAGAGCGCGGGGCAGAATGGCCTCCATGACAAGGTAGACCGGGACGGAGGCTATATTGGCCACGAGCTTGAATATGTAGCGGCGGGCCAGGGTTGGGGTAGAGCTTTGCATGCCGGGAAATTAGCTCACTTCGGCGGCGCGCTCAAGGGGCTGGGGCCCGTGCGGAAAAAATACCTGACCAGCCGAGGGGATTCCCACACGTCAGGTTGCGGCGAGGCCAGAGCGGCCGGGCGGCAGGGGCGGCTCCCGCGTGTTTACGGGCGTAAAAAATTACCGTACGATTCTCATTCCGATTGCGGGCGCAAGAGGAATGTTTGTTGTTCATACCATAAGGATACCGTCATGGATGATGAAGCACGCAGCAAAAAAATGAAGTCCGGGCTGGAAAAAGCCCCCCACCGCTCCCTGCTCTATGCTCTGGGCCTCACCAGAGAAGAAATGGAACGCCCCCTGGTAGGCATAGTGAACGCCGCCAGCGAGGTCGTTCCCGGGCATATGCACCTGAACAGCCTGGCCGATGCGGTCAAGGCCGGTGTACGTATGTCGGGCGGTACGCCGTTGCAGTTCCCGGCCATTGCCGTGTGCGACGGCCTGGCCATGAACCATGAGGGCATGCGTTTTTCCCTGCCTTCGCGTGAATTCATCGCGGATTCCATTGAAATTATGGCGCGCGGTCACGCCTTTGACGCTCTGGTGTTCATTCCCAACTGCGACAAGTGCGTTCCCGGTATGCTCATGGCCATGATGCGCCTGAACATCCCCTCGGTGCTGGTTTCCGGCGGCCCCATGCTGCCCGGCGACATCGGCCCCGGCAAACGCGGCGATCTCATCACCGTGTTTGAAGCCGTGGGCAAGGTGCGCAGCGGCGCCATGACCGAAGAAGAGCTGGAATACATGGCCGAACGCGCATGTCCCGGCTGCGGCGCTTGCGCGGGCATGTTCACGGCCAATTCCATGAACTGCCTGTCTGAAACCATCGGCGTGGCCCTGCCCGGCAACGGCACCATCCCCGCTGTGAGCGGCGCGCGCATCCGCCTTGCCAAAACGGCGGGCATGCGGGTTATGGATCTGCTGCGCAAGAACATCCGTCCGCTGGATATCGTAACGCCCAAGTCTATTGCCAACGCAGTGGCCGTGGATATGGCCCTTGGCTGCTCCACCAACACCGTGCTGCACCTGCCCGCCGTGTTCGGCGAGGCCGGGTTGAAGCTTGGCCTGGAAATTTTTGACGAAGTCAGCAAAAAGAGCCCCAATCTGTGCAAGCTTTCCCCGGCGGGCAAGCATTACATGGTTGATCTGGACAACGCGGGCGGCATCCCTGCCGTCATGACCGAGCTGGACAAGCTGGGCCTCATCAACAAGGATTGCATGACCGCCACGGGCAAAACCGTGGGCGAAAACCTCAAGGCCATGAACGCCCGCGTCATGAACCCTGAAGTGATCCGCAGTGTTGAAAACCCCTATTCCAAGCAGGGCGGCATCGCCATTCTGCGCGGCAGCCTGGCTCCCGAGGGGGCCGTGGTCAAGCAGTCTGCGGTTGCCCCCGAAATGATGTGCCGCGACGTCACGGCCCGCGTGTTTGAGTCCGAAGAGGACGCCATGAAGGCCATTCTTGACGGCAAGATCAAGGCCGGGGACGGCGTTGTGATCCGTTACGAAGGCCCGCGCGGCGGACCGGGCATGCGCGAAATGCTCTCGCCCACGGCGGCCATCACAGGCATGGGCCTTGGCAAGGATGTGGCCCTGCTGACGGACGGCCGTTTCTCCGGCGGCACCAATGGCGCGGCCATCGGGCACATTTCGCCCGAAGCGGCGGACGGCGGTATTATCGCTCTGGTGCACGAAGGCGATACCATCCATATCGACATTCCCAACCGCAAGCTGGACCTGCTTGTGGACGAGGCCGAGCTTGCCAAGCGGCGCGCCGCCCTTGTGGTGCCCAAGAAGGATTGCCCTTACCCCGTGCTGCGGCGTTACGCCTATCTGGTCAGCTCGGCAGCCAATGGCGGGCGTTACAAGGAAATCTAAGTAACTGACCGAAATGATTCAAAGCCCCCACGAGCCGGATTTGTTTTCTGGCCTGTGGGGGTTTTCTGGCCCCTGAGCGCAACGTTGCGAAAGGGCTTTTTGAAAGGATAAATGCATATGGCGTTTTTGCATGCGCTTGGCGGTGTATTCGGGCTGATGCTGCTGGGCTTTGTGGGGTTCATGCTGGCGGCGCGCAACTGGTTTGGCGCGGAAACACGTATTGTTCTGCCGCGTCTGATCACCCAGATCGCCCTGCCGCCCTTTCTCATGTACACCATCATGCACTCGTTCCATCGGGACGATCTGCTCATGCTGGCAAAGGGGGCGCTGCTGCCCCTGGGCTCGGTGACCCTCACCTTTGCGCTGGCCATTGTGCTCGCCAAGCTGGCCCGCATCAAAAGGCAGCATTTTGGCCTTTTTTGCGCCAGTGTAGCCAATTCGAACACCATTTTTATTGGTATTCCCGTTAATCTGGCCCTGTTCGGCGAAAGTTCCATCCCCTATGTGCTGCTGTACTATGCCGCCAGCACGGTTTTTTTCTGGACTGTGGGGGTCTACTCAATCACGTGCGATATTACTGAAAACAGAGGAAAAATCTCCCTGCGCACACGGGTCAGGCAAGTGTTTTCCCCGCCTTTCATGGGTTTTATAACGGGTTTGATTCTGACAATGCTGGGCGTTGAACTGCCCGAATTTTTGCAGAACGTCGCCCGCTCGCTGGGCAATCTCACGACGCCGCTGGCCATGATTTTTATCGGTATTTCCATCTACGACATGGGATTGCGCAGTATCAGGGTCGGCAAGGATATGGTTCTGCTGGCGATGGGGCGCATGATGCTTGGCCCGCTGGTGATGCTTGGCCTGCTCTATTTCTTTCCGGTGCCTGCGCTCATGGCCAAGGTTTTCATCATCCAGGCCTCGCTGCCAGTGATGGCCCAGGCGGCTATTTTGAGCGCCCACTACCATACAGACCCGGAATTTGGGGCGCAGGCCGTAAGCCTGACCACATTGCTTTCCATGATCACCATTCCGCTCTACATGGTTATTTTTTAGAGCAGGCCAAGCTTTGTGCCGCCTCCATGCGGAGTGGCATTTCAAATTAGCGTGCGCTGTTCTTGCCTTTTTTCAAACGCAAAGGCCGCAGATTTTGCAATCTGCGGCCTTCAAATTTTTGTGGAGGGATCGGGCTACTTGGCGCTTTCAGCCAGCACGTCCAGCATGAGGGAATCAGGCTTTTTGCTGCAAGCGTCAAGGTAGGCCTTGAGGGTGTCATCGCTGTTAAGCACGGAAGCAGGCTTGCCGCTCTTGCCGCGGTTGTAGCCGTCAAGCCAGATCACAAAGCCGCTGCCGTCATCGGGGTTGGCGGTGTAATCCTTGCACAGGATCTTGTCTGCCCGCCACGTGCTCTCTGTATCGACAGGAAAGGTCTTGCGGGCTTCCTGCCACACGGTGGCAACCTTTTTGGTGGGGTCAACCTGGCAGGCGCCGTATACCTGGCCCAGCATGGGGGCGAGGGTCTCCGGGTCTGCAATGGGGTTGCCCATCTTGGCGCTCACATAACCGTCAATTTGCAGTCCTTCAAATATGGGCGGCTGTCCGCCTTCGGTCATGGGCTGGGTGACGAGTTCGGCGCAGATATACGTGGAAGGATCAATCTTGTCGTTACCGGCCTGAACAGCCACGGGCAGTCCAAGCATCAGGCAACAGAGAATCAGCATTTTTTTCATGAATACTCCCTTGAAGAAAGCGTTGTACTTCCTTGACCCACTGCGCCCGTCCTGTCAACTGCCGTCGAATGGATGTGCAAGGGCAAAACCGGGCCTGGCCAGCGGCCTGTGCGAGCGTGCAGGCAGAACTGCACTGGGGCGCAAAAAAGGGGAGGCTCCATTATGGCTGCCCAAGGGCAATCACAAGGGAACCCCCCGCAAACAGACGTATACTGAATGCCGTGGAGCTTTACAGTTCCGGCGGCAGATCCTGCAATTCCTGCCAGGTGAACACGGGGCCGTCCACGCAGACGTAGCGGCCGCCGATGTTGCAGCGTCCGCAGATGCCGACGCCGCACTTCATGCGTTTTTCAAGCGTGGTCACGATGTTTTCAGGCGCAAAGTTAAGCTTTTGCAGGGCCTGCACCGTGAACTTGATCATGATGGGCGGGCCGCAGAGCACGGCCACGCAGTTTTTGGGATCGGGGTTGAGTTCCAGCAGCACGTTGGGGATCAGGCCCACCTTGTGCGGCCAGCCGTCAAAGGGGGCATCGATGCACAAGGTGCAGTCCAGATCGTCGCGGCGCAGCCAGTCTTCCGTTTCGTAGCTGAAGGCCATGTCGCGCGGGGAGCGTGCGCCGTAGAGCAGGCTCACCTTGCCGAAATCGGCGCGGTGTTCCAGCACGTGCAGCATGATGGTGCGGATGGGCGCCATGCCGATTCCGCCGCCCACAAAGAAGATGTCCTTGCCCTTCCAGTCGGCGTAGGGAAAGTGGTTGCCCAGAGGGGCGCGCACGCCCACCTTGTCGCCGGGCGAGAGCCGGTGGATGGCCGAGGTCACTTCGCCAGCCTGCATGACGGAGAACTGAAGGTAGTTCTTCTGCGACGGCGGCGAGTTGATGACAAAGGTGGATTCGCCAGCGCCGAATACGGAGAGCTGGCCCACCTGGCCGGGTTCGTAGGTAAAGGACTTCATGGCTGCATCATCGTCCAGCACCACGCGCAGGGTCTTGATGTTGCCGGTTTCCTGTATGACTTCGGCCACAGTGGCGGGCATGGGCAGGTAGGGGTTGCCTTGCATCATTGGACGGGCCGTGATTTCGCGCAGCATGCCGCCGTCGGGCGCGGGCTTGAGGCCCGGCTTGGCGGCTGGCTTGGCGGCGGCAGTTGGCTTGGTATCCACAGCGGGTTCTGCCTTTGCAGCGGCCTTTTCAGGCGCAGCGGTATTTTGGGGCGCAGTCTTGGGGGTAGTGGCTTTGCCGGTAGTTTTCTTGGTTGCCATGTCTGCTCCTACTTGTCCGTGGACTTCTTGTCATCGTTGCCGTCTTCGATGGCGGCCAGCACGATGGAGCGGATGTCCAGGCAGACGGGGCAATTGCTGATGCAACGGCCACAGCCGCTGCACGAGAACGAACCCCAGTTTTCAGGATAGGTGGAGTACTTGTGCGAAACGCGGTTGCGCATGCGGAATGCCTTGAGCATGCGCGGATTATGGCCGCTGGCCTCGCGGGTGAACAGCGAGGACATGCAGTTGTCCCAGCTGCGCAGACGGCGGCCACCTTTTTCGCTCAGTCCTTCGCCCTCATCGGTGATGGTGAAGCAGTAGCAGGTGGGGCAAAAGTAGGTGCAGGCCCCGCAGGAGAGGCAGCGGTCGGTCTGATCCTGCCAGAACTGCGTGTCGTTAAAGCGGGCAGCCACCTTTTCGGGCGCGTTCTTGATATTGGGTGCAGGCACAAGGCTGGCCCAGGCTTCCTTGCGGGCGGCTTCGGCCTTGGGGAAAAGCTCGGCCCCTTCCGCGAGGGAAGACGCGGCCAGCAGTTCCTCGCCCTTGGGCGTGATGGCCTGCAGCACATAGCCGCCCTCGATCTCGGTCATGAGCACGTCCGAGCCTTCGGGGGAGGTGGGGCCGCCGCCAACCCAGTGGCAGAAGCAGGTATTGCAGCCGCTGCCGCAGGTGAGCGTAACCACCGTGAGCTGCTCGCGCCGCGCCTTGTAGTAAGGATCGGCGTAAGGGCCTTTAAGGTAGGGGCGGTCAAGCACCGCATAACCCCGCGCATCGCAGGGGCGGCAGGCAAAAACCACGGTGGGCTGAGCCTCGGGCTTGTCGTCCAGACTCATGGTGACGCGCTCGAGGTTTTCCGGATCCTTGGTTTTTTTGTAGCGCACCAGGGTTTCGCATTGGGGCAGCACGGCCTCCTTGGCGGGCACGGTGGCCTTTTCCAGAGTAAAGGGCTTGCCTTCCTGCCACGGCTCAAAGACCACGGAGCGCTTGTTGGCGGGCTTTTCTACCGGCACCAGCACACGGCGGCCATTCTGCGAGAGGTAGGCAAGAAACGCGGGCAAGCCGTCAGGGGTAACAAAGCGGATCATGCTCATTTCCAGTCCCTCTCATGAATGTTCTTTTCAACCACTTCATAGCCCAGCAGGGGCGGCACTTCATCCGGATTGAGGCCGGGCTGGTAGCCGTCAAAAAGCTGGGCCACAGCGCGGGCAATCTGCTGGCGCAGGGCCAGGATGGGAATGCCCACGGGGCAGGCGCGCTGGCATTCGCCGCAGCCTGTGCAGCGGCCAGCCAGATGCATGGCGTGGATGGTCTGGAAGAAGAGTTTTTCCTTGGCGCTGTCTTCCTGCGTCATCCAGTGCGGATCGCGGCTGTCGGAGACGCAGTAGTCGCGGCACACGCACATGGGGCAGGCATTGCGGCAGGCGTAGCAGCGCAGGCAGCGGTCCATCTGGCCGCGCCAGAAGGCGAGCCGCTCGTCCAGAGTCATGGAATCGAGCAGGGCCAGTTCCGGCGGGGTGCCCGCCGCGCCGTCCACCTTGACGGGCTGACCAAGCAGGGTGTCGGCCAGCACTGCCGAAGGCGTGGTGCAACCGTAGCATTTGCCCTGGGCGTAGTCCGTCATGCAGAAGCGGTGATCCTTGCCGTCGGCGGTGATGGTCACACCGGCCTCGTCGTAGGTCACGCCGTCGATCTTGGTGTAGCGGCCCAGATCCTGATTGACGCGGGCCATGTCCAGCGTGCCTTCGCAGGGCAGGGCAAAGATGGTCACATCTTCGCGGCGAATCAGGTTTTCCTGAAGCAGCTCGACAACGGAGCGGGAATCGCAGCCCTTGACCACAATGCCCACCTTCTTGCCCTTGAACGAGGGCAGGTACACGGCGGGATTGTTGACGTTAAAGGGCCCCCACACCAGCTTGTCCACGTCCTCGGGGGTCTTCATGAACAGGGGCACGGTGTGCGCGGCGTCATAGCCCTGCTGCCAGCCGAGCACGCAGTCCAGCTCGGGCAGTTTGGCCTTGATGGCTTCCTTGAGCTCGGCAAGGGCGGCGTTCTGCCCTGTGCCAAGGGAGCGCAGGGAGGTCAGCGCCATGTCGGCGATCTTGAGCAGCGGTTCGGGGTCTTCCAGCTTGGGCGCGGGGCCGAGCTTGTGGATGCGGTCGGTAAAGACCGTGACCACCTGCTGCCAGCGCTGGCCTTCGGAGGCCGAGACCCAGGTGTATTCAAAGCGGCGTTCGTCAATGCCCAGCACGGGCAGGAACTGCTTGAGCACCTCAAGGCGGCGGCGGGCATAGAAGTTGCCTGCGGCGTAGTGGCAGTCGCGGGGATGGCAGCCGGAAACCAGCACGCCGTCCGCGCCGTTGAGCAGCGCCTTGACGATGAACAGCGGGTCTATGCGGCCCGAGCAGGGAACACGGATGACGCGCAGGTCTGTGGGCTGGGTGGCGCGGGCCACACCGGCCGTATCCGCGCCGCCATACGAACACCAGTTGCAGAGAAAACCAACAATTCTCAGTTCTTTGCCGTTTAGCACTGGCATAAGGCGTTTACCTCCGCAAGGATCTGGTTGTCAGTAGCGTGTGAAAGCTGGATGGCCCCCTGCGGACAGGTGGACGTACACAGGCCGCAGCCCTGGCACACGGTCTCGATGACCTGAGCCTTGCCCTCGCCCCGGATTTCCACTTCCTTGATGGCTCCAAAGGGGCAGCAGCGGATGCACTTGCCGCAGTTGACGCAACGGCGGATGTCCACCTGGGCGATCTGCGGGTCGCTTTCAAGCTTGTCCTTGGAGAAAAGCGCCAGCACCTTGGCCGCAGCGGCGGAACCCTGGGCCACGGAGGCGGGAATGTCCTTGGCCCCCTGGCATACGCCCGCCAGATACACACCGGCGGTATTGGTTTCCACAGGCTTGAGCTTGACGTGGCTTTCCATGAAGAAGCCGTAGCTGTCGTAAGAAATGCGCAGCTTTTCCGCCAGCTGGGGCGAACCCTTGCTGGCTTCGATGCCCACGGCGAGCACCACCAGGTCGGCCTTGATTTCCACGGGCTGACCCAACAGGGTATCCACGCCCATGACAGTCATCTGGCCGTTGCCGTCGGGATAAATCTGCGACACGCGGCCACGGATGTATTCCGTGCCGTATTCTTCCATGGCCCGGCGGGTAAACTCGTCGTACATCTTCCCTGGAGCGCGGATGTCCATGTAGAAGACAAAGGACTTGGAATCGGGAATGTGATCCTTGGTCAGGATGGCCTGCTTGGCTGTGTACATGCAGCAGAAGCCGGAGCAGTAGGGACGGCCAACGGATTTGTCGCGCGAGCCGACGCACTGCACAAAGACGATGTTCTTGGGTTCCCTGCCGTCAGAGGGGCGCTTCACATGCCCGCCCGTGGGGCCGGATGCGGAGAGCAGGCGCTCGTACTGCAAGGAGGTGATGACGTCGGGATAAGCGCCGCCGCCGTATTCCTGGTAGATCGTCCAATCCATGAGGTCATAGCCGGTGGCGGCAACAATGCTGCCCACTTCTTCGGTGATGACTTCATCTTCCATGTCGTACTTGATGGCCCCTGTGGGGCACACCTTGGCGCACACGCCGCACTTGCCCTTGATGAGCTGGCGGCAGAACTGCGGATTGATGACGGCCTTCTTGGGTATGGCCTGCGGAAAGGCGATGGTGATGGCCGTGGTGTTGCCCGTCAGTTCATTGAAGGTGTCGGGCGTTTTTTTGGCCGGGCACTTCTCTGTGCATGCGCCGCAGCCCGTGCACAGGCTCCAGTCCACATAGGTGGAGCGCTTGCGGATTTTGACCGTAAAGTTGCCCACATAGCCCGAAATGTCTTCCACTTCGGAATAAGCGTAGAGCGTAATGTTGGAGTGCTGGGCCACGTCCACCATCTTGGGGCCGAGAATACAGGCAGAGCAGTCAACGGTGGGGAAGGTTTTGTCCAGCTTGGCCATCTTGCCGCCGATGGTCGCATCGCGTTCCACCAGCACCACCTGAATGCCGCCGTCGGCGCAGTCAAGCGCGGCCTGAATGCCAGCCACGCCGCCGCCGATGACAAGCACGCGCTTGTTGACGTCAAAGCTCTTGGCCAGCAGGGGCTTGTTGTTGCGCAGCTTTTCCACCGCAAGCTGCACCAGTTCGGCAGCCTTGTTGGTGTTGGCTTCCATGTCCTTGCCGATCCACGAAACATGCTCGCGGATGTTGGCCATTTCGAGCATGTAGCGGTTCAGCCCCGCGCGTTCCACCGTGCGGCGGAAGGTGGGTTCGTGCATGCGCGGCGAGCAGGAGGCCACAACCACGCCGTCAAGCTTGTGCTCGTGGATGGCAGCCTCAATGGCCGCCTGTCCCGGTTCGGCGCAGGTGTACATGGGGTCGTCGGCATAGACCACATCCGGATAGGTGCGGGCAATGGCCGCCACCTGGGCGCAATCGACGGTTCCGGCGATGTTGCTGCCGCAGTGGCAGATAAAGACGCCTATTCTCATTACCTGCCTCCTTCAGCGGCCTTGGCCTTCTGCTCTGTGGGTTTGGCCGCTTCCTCGCGGCGCAGCTCGCCCAGTTTGCGGATAAGGCCGTTGGGGCTCACGCACAGCTTGTTCAGGCCCAGTTCTTCTTCCGGCAGATCAAAGGCAATGCCCATCATCTGGGTGAAGTAGAGCACCGGCATGCGGAACTTGGTGTCCATGGCCGCGCTGGCCTGATCCTGGCGCAGGTCAAGGTTCATCTGGCAGAGAGGGCAGGCCACCACAATGGCGTCCGCGCCGAGGCGGGTTGCCAGCTCAAGGATGCGGCCCGAATTCTTGGCCGTCATGGGGCGCTCGGGAATGCCGAAGGACGCGCCGCAGCAGGCGGTCTTGAGCGGGAAATCAAGCATCTCCGCGCCGCAGGCCGACATCATTTCTTCCATGAGCGTGGGATTTTCCGGGTCGCCAAAGTTCATGACTTCCGCCGGGCGGCTCATGAGGCAGCCGTAGTAAGCCACGAGCTTGAGCCCCTTGAGGCTCTGGCGTACGCGGGCGGCAATGGCGTCCATTTCCATCTGCGCGGCAATGCCCTGCATGACGGAGGTGACGGGCGGAAATTCCTTGGCCGAGGGGCCGTCCAGCAGTTCGTCAACCCGGCTGCGGAAGGCGGGATTTTCCATGCGCTTGGCAGCCATGCGCAGGTTGGAAAGACAGCTGGGGCAAGGCGTCAGCAGTACTTCAGCCTTTTGCTGGGCGGCAATATCAAGATTGCGCACGCACAGGGCGGCGGAAAGTTCCGTATCCACGGCATGGGCCGGGGTGGAGCCGCAGCAGTTCCAGTCGGGAATATCCACAAGTCTCATGTCCAGGGCTTTGCACACAGCCTGGGTGGACATTTCGTAATCTTTTGAGGAACCCCTGGCAGAGCAGCCGGGGTAATAGGCAAAATTCATGGGCGCACCCCCTCGCGCTTGGCGCGTTCCTTGTAGCGCGTAAAGATACGGGTAACCGGCCCCGCCCCGCCCGGCAGAATGTGGGGCTTGAGCCCCAGCTTGCCCTTCTTGAGGGCTTCGGGCGCGAGGTCAACGTCGGTAAACACGCGGAGCGAGCGCATCATATAGAGTGCCATGGTGCCGATTTCGTGGGTGCGGCCAAAGGTGCGCACTGTATCCAGGAAGGAAAACCAGAACTTCTCCACCTTGGGAACGGCCACGCGGCCTTCCTTGCGGGCCATGTGGCGCAGGGTCTCCATGACTCCGGCCACGTCGATGTTGTTGGGACACCGCTGGCTACAGGTGGAACAGGACAGGCACATCCAGATGGAGCGCGAATCAAGTACCGCGTCCTTCAAGCCCAACTGTACCGCCCGCATGATCTGGTTGACCTGCATGTCATAAACGAACCCTGCGGGACAGCCGGCAGTACAATTGCCGCACTGATAGCAGGTGGACACTTTTTGCCCGCTGTGCGCGTCCACTTCCTCCGTAAAGGCGGGGTCGCGCAGGCGGTTCAGGTTAATGGCTTCGTTCATGGGAACTCTCTGGTTAGAAGCTGATGGGGTGCCGCTGTGACAAGACTATCTACAACGCTACAGCAGAAAAAGTCAAAAATCTAGGCTCACACCCCAGCAAATTATATACTGCGTCTTTACTACGCTTTGTTTGCGGCTTTAGCCGCCAGCGTTTGCGCGGCTCGCAGGCCGAGAAGATAACTCTCAACGCCGAATCCGCACACGCTGCCCGCGCACACCGGCGACAGCACAGAATGGTGCCGGAATGCCTCGCGTGCGTGAACATTGGACATGTGAACCTCCACCACAGGCACGGGCAGAATGGCCAGAGCGTCAGCAAGGGCATAGCTGTAGTGCGTCCATGCGCCCGCATTGATGACCACCGCGTCAACGCCCTCGCCAAGCGCCTGGTGGATGCGCTCCACCATCAGGCCCTCGTGGTTGGTCTGAAAGCACTCCACGGTTGCGCCCATTTCCTGTGCAAGCGATTGCAGCGCCGCGTCAATGTCCGCCAGGGTGGCCGTGCCGTACTGCGAGGGGTCGCGCTTGCCGAACATGTTCAGATTGACGCCGTGCAACACCAGAATTCGCATGGAAGCCTCGCTTTTCATGTCGGTTTATTGGGGCTGTTGCCCAAGGGCGGCCTCAAGGGCGCGGCGTGATTCGGGCGGCAGGCCCTGCCCCGTCCAGAGGCGGAACTGCGCATCGCCCTGACCAAAAAACATTTCAAGCCCCGATATGCAGCGGCGGCCAGCAGCGCGGGCCTCGCGCAGAAAGCGGGTTTCGAGGGGATTGTACACAATGTCGTAGGCAAGGGGTGTTGCTCTGGCAGCGTCCGCTGCGGAAAGCGGCGCAGCCAGTGAAAAATTATAGGGAGTGTCGTCTTCCGCCTTGCCGCGCATGCCAAGGGGGGTGGTGTTGACCACCAGCAGGGCCGAAGGCTCGTGCCGGTCTTTCCACAGCAGGGGCGTAAGGCCGAATTCTTCGGCCAGAGGCAGATGGGATTTATCAGAAGGAGTGGCCACAAAGATTCTGGCAGGGCGCTTGGCATTGCCCGGCGCTGCAAGGCCTGCGGCAACGGCCCTGGCTGCGCCGCCCGCACCCAGCAGCAGCACGTCCGCCCCTTCAAGGGGCATACCCGCAAGCGGAGCCATGAATCCGGCCACATCGGTATTTTCGCCGCAAAGGCGGTCGCCCTTCCAGTACATGGTATTGGCCGCGCCCACCTGACGGGCAAGAGGGCTGACTTCGTCCAGCAGGGGCAAAAGACCAACCTTGTGGGGGATGGTCACAGAGCAGCCCCGAATATCAAGCAGGCGCACACTTTCCACAAAGGCGGGCAGTTTGTCGGGCGGCACTTCCCATTTCTGGTACAGTGCGTTGATGCCCAGGCTTCGGAAGCCCGTATTGTGCAACAGGGGTGAAAGTGTCTGGGCCAGCGGCCAACCGGCGACGCCATAGAGAGCGGTGCCATTGGTGGGAGGTGCTGCGACGCTCATGCGGGGTGCTCTCCTGCGGGAAAGTGCGAAAAAAGTGTTTTTTTACAGGGTGATCCACATCTTGAGGCAACACTGTACCCTATGGGGAGGTACGGAGCAATGCTCCGGATCAAGGACTGCCCGGATAATCAAAGTGCTTGCGTATGAGATGAGCGCATCCGACTCGCAGCGGTATCCTGCCAGAAATACGAAAGGCCCCGGGTATGGTATGCCGGGGCCGGAAAATCATGACGCCAGGGAAGGGTTTGCGCCCATGCGGCTATGAACGTTTGAGTTCCATGGCCTTTTGCAACATCTGATCTGCCGTGGTCACAACCTTGCTGTTGGACTGAAAGCCGCGCTGGTTGACAATCATGTTGACCATTTCCTGGGACATGTCCACGTTGGAATTTTCAATGTTGTACGCGCTTATTTTGCCGTAGTTTTCCGTACCGGCAACGCCCATTTCCATAGTGCCGGAATCTTTTGTAGCGGCAAAGAGGTTGTTGCCCTCGCGGCGCAGGCCGTCTTCGCTGGTGAAACGGCATACAGGAATCTGCCAGAGATCCATGCTCTTGTTGTTGGAAAACTTGCCCACCACCGTGCCGTCGGCGCTGATGCTGACGTTGTTCAGCGTGCCTTCGGCGTATCCATCCTGGTTTTTTGTGCGCGTCACCGGAGAGGAAGATGTGTAGTTGGTTGTGGCATCCGCTGCGCGTGTATAGGCATTGCCCATACTCGCCAGAGCTGTGGGGTCTGTACCCACGCTGGCGGCATTGCCCGGGCTGTTTTGCCAGCCGCTCTTGGCTGTGATGCCCAGATTTACAGTGACAGGCGCTCCGTTGACAGTCATCTGCGGGATGCCGTCCTTGGAGAGCGTGGCCGCGTTCCAGTCCGCAAGGTTTGTGCTGCCCGCGGTGCTGGGGGTGTATGCCGACATGCCGGAGATTTCACCGTTAGCATTGAAGCTGAGGGTGCCCGACATCAGGGGCTGGGCCTTGCCGCCCTTGGCGTCGGCATCCGAAGCAATGAGGTATTCCACAGTCGTTCCGGGTGCTGTGGAAGGCGCGCCGTCAAAATATATTGTGGCCGAGTGGGCCGTGCCATCGGCACCGTACAGAGTAATGCTCTGCCCGTAGCCGTAGCTGGAACTGTTCATGGGAGGCACGTTGGCGGCATTGTACTGACCAATGAGGCTGAAATAGGGATTTGCGGGGTCACTGGCCGTGTCTTTGGACTGCCCCGCATTAAAGCGCATATCGACAGCCGTGGTGGCCTTGGCGGGCATCTTGGCGAATCTGTCAACTGTAACCTGCGCCAGACCGCCCTTGGTGCCGTCCTGGGAATACTGGTAGCCCATGAGGGCCATGCCGGCGGGCGTGCGCCAAACACCCTGATTGTCGGGGCGGAAGTCGCCCGCGCGGGTGTAGTACTGTTCGCCGGTCTTGTCCGTTACCTGAAAGAAACCTTTGCCGCTGATGGCCATATCGGTAACGGTGTTGGTAGACTCAAGGCCCCCCTGATTGTAGCGTGTGAGCACTGCGTCCAGCTGTACGCCCTGACCTACCTGCCCAAGGGCCACCTTGGAATTGGTCTGCGCATCCCACCAGTCGCCTATGGCCCCTTGCTGCGCATAAAAAACGTCAGAGAACAGAGCTGTTTGCTGCTTGTACCCGATGGTGCTCATATTGGCGATGTTGTTTGAGATAACGTTCATGCCGCTACTCAACGTCTTCATGCCTGTGGCACCGATAAACAATGACGAGTTCATGCTCTGCCTCCTGTGGGGAGGGAATAATTTTCCCCTGCCCGGAAACGATACCCCAAACGGCAAGACGTTTCTGTTGTGAAAGCGTCAGCCGCATCGCCGCCTCTATGTGCGGCGCGCCTTGCCTGTCGCGCTTTGGCCGCGCATTTGTTCAGGCAATGGAAAAGGGCGGGGAGGAAAAATCTTCCTCTCCGCCCTGAATAGAAGCAGAATCCGTGCCAGCCGTAACGCTGCGTGCGCTACAGCGGTGCGCTATTTTTGCAGCGGCAGGCCTTGTTTTTGCCAGCCCGTGATGCCTTCATTCATGTGGAGAATGTTGGTTATCCCTTCTTTTTCCATGGCATCGTAGGCTCCGGCAGAGCGGTTGCCCGTGCGGCAATAGAGCAGCACCGGCTTGTCCTTGGGCAGGTCAAGTATCTGCGAATCAAAGGATGCGCCGAAAAAGTCCATGTTGACTGCGCCTGCGAGGTGCCCCTCGCGGAATTCCGCCGGGGTGCGCACGTCAACAATGGTCAGCCCCTGCGGAGGATTCTGCAGCAGGGTTGCGGCGTCCTTCACGCTGATATCCTTGGCGGAAACCTGAACGGCAGCCAGCAGGAGGAAGCATGCGAGCGCCGACATCAGGCCGTAAAGCCTGCCGCGCGATGGCGTTGCGGAGTGGGTGTGCGTCATTTCTGCTACCTGTAATGGTTTGAGATCGGGCTGTGGCCCTGCCTGCGATGCTATTTTACGGAGGCGCGGGCCTTGGCAAAGCCGTCGGCAGCCTTGCGGATCACTTCTTCGCCCACGCAGAATGCCAGGCGGAAGTAGCCGGGGCAGCCAAAGCCGGAGCCGGGAACCGCCAGCACGCGTTCTTCGACCAGCCTGTTCACAAAGGCCACATCATCCCCGCCGGGAGCCTTGGGGAAGAAGTAGAACGCGCCTGCGGGCATCTGGAATTCGTATCCGGCGTTCTTGAGCACCTCGGCCATGGCCTTGCGGCGGGCGGCGTAGACGTTCAGATCAACCTGGCTGCCCAGGGCGGCGGCCATGATGTGCTGGCCCACCACGGGCGGGTTCACAAAACCGAGAATGCGGTTGGTGAGCGTGAGCGCGGCCATGAGCTCTGCCTTTTCGTGCAGCAGGGGCGAAACGGCGGCAAAGCCCACGCGTTCGCCGGGCAGCGAAAGGTTTTTGGAGAAAGAGCTGATGACCACGGCATAAGGGTAGAGCGGCAGCACCGAAGGCACTTCCGCGCCGTCATAGGCAAGGAAGCGGTAGGGTTCATCGGCCACCAGCCAGATGGGCTTGCCGTATTCCTGGCTCTTGTTTTCCAGCAGTTCAGTCAGCGCCTTGAGATCCTTGCGGCTGTAAATCACGCCGGTGGGATTGTTGGGCGAGTTGATGAGCACCACGCGCGTTTTGGGGCTGATGGCTTCTTCAAGCGCGGCAAGGTCGGGCGCAAAGGTGTCGGCCTTGCTCATGACAGCGCGGAAGGTGCCGCCGTGGTTGGCCACATAAAAGCCGTATTCCACAAAGTAGGGGGCAAAGCCCAGCATTTCTTCGCCGGGATTGATGACCGCGCGCAAAAAAGCGTTGAGCACGCCTGCAGCGCCGCAGCCCAACAGCACATCATTGGCGGTAAGCGCCACGCCCTGTTCCTTGCTGAGGTGGGCGGCCAGTTTTTCCCGCGCCCAGACAAAGCCGCCGTTGGGCATGTAGCCAAAGGCAAAAGGTTCGCCAGCGTGTTCGGTGAAAGAACGCAAACCGTCCACAACGGCGGGAGGTGCTGGCAGGTCGGGGTTGCCCAGGCTGAAGTCATACACGTTGTCCGCGCCAAAACGGGCCTTGAGCTGGCCTCCGGCCTCGAACATGCGGCGGATCCACGAAGAGTGTTCCAGATACCCCGTAACGCTGTCTGCAAGAATGGACATATACTGCTCCCACTGTTGTTGTATTCGACCTGACTATTGGTTATGCTTCCAAAAGCCGCATAAAGCAATTGTCATTTGGAGGCCCTGATGCGTTTTGAAATTTTAGGCAAAGCCCGGCGTGCGCTCTTTCCTGTGCTGTGCGCGGCAGCCCTGCTGCCCGCTTGCGCCTCCAAGGAGACGCAGGAAATTCCGGACGGCATGGCCGTTACAGTTACCTTGCGCGAAGTTCACCGCTGTTCCCGGATATCGCCTGAAATTCAGGTGGCGCAGACCCCCGGCAGCACAGATTACTACGACGTGCGCCTGGTGGAATTTACCAGCGATGGCCAGGATCTGTTCCTTGGCGGTGGCGAGTGGAACAACGACGGCAGCGGCATTATCCCCGAAGGCGGCTTGACGCGTCACTATCGCGGTCCCTGCCCGCCTACCGGACAGGCCCGAAACTATGCCTTCATTGTTTCGGCCATGAGTCGGCAGAACATGCAGCCCCTTTCCGTGAGGCTGTTCCGCTTTACTCAGGAATAATTTTCGCAGCCACGTTTTTTCTCCGCTATTGCGGAGTGGGCATGGCGGCCCATCCAAAATTTCCGTCCCGTTGCAGATATGCTGCACGGGGCGGATTTTTTTATTGTCGCCGCACCAGACTTTGCCGGACAGGAAATTTCTGGCCCTCTGGACGCCTGCGGCCCGCAGAGCATTAGGGTGCTGGGTAGAGGCTTGCCGTGGTGCTCCTGCCCCGCGTAATGCCTTTATGCCAGCGCCTGCCCTCGTAAACGCCAACAGGCGCTGGGGACGATATCTCGCCGCCAGCGCCTGTTGTTTATTCTTTTCTAATAGTCGTCTTCGTCTTTCAGTTCCGGCGGCACTGCCACTGCGCCGGTGATGATGCGGCGTCTGGGAGCGGCTGCCGGAGCTTCCGGCGCGGCCGAGCGGCGCACTGCCGGTTCGGGCAGGGTATTGTACAGCGCCCAGAAGGGCGGGTACAGCCCGGTCATGATGCCGGGGTTGCCCAGCTTCTGGTGGGGGCTTGCGCAAGCAGCCAGTGCAAGGGCCATTGCCCAGACCGGATCAGGAGCATTCCAGCCCGTACGCGGGCCAGATTGTTCTTTTTTGCACAATCTGCCGTTTTCATCCAAATCCAGACCCACAGCAGAAAGAAAACTTTCTACCGTTGTGCGGTCTGTACCAGAGGGCAGGGTTGGCAGAACGGCCTTGTCGCCGCGCAGTGCCGCGCAGGCGGCCAGAGCCACGGGCAGCGAGGCCCAGGCAGCGGGGAATCCGGCAGGCAGATCACCCTTTGCGTACTGTTTCAGGGGCGCGGCTGCGCGTGCGCAGACTTCGCCGCCGTTTTTGCCAGCCTCGTAGCGCAGTTCAAGGCCAAGTTGCTGCAAAAGATCCCAGCCAGCTTCGGCGGCGGGCAGGGCGGGCCACTGGCCGCCAAGCAGGGCTTCACCGCCCAGAGCCAGGGGCAGGGCCAGAAGAAAGAGCGCCAGCTCCGGCTCCATGCCAGCCTGGGGCTGGGCAGGCAGGCTGAGCGGGCCAGGATTGACGCGCACTTTGGCGCCCTCAACCTGCACATCTGCGCCAGCTGCGCGCAGTATGGGCAGTATGCGGGCAACAATGAGCCTGTGCTCGGGGTGCGAGCCAAGATCAAGGGTGATTGCCCTTTCGTAGCCGGGAGCCGCCAGCAGGATGCCCTCGGCCAGTTCTGCGGGCACATCGGCAGGCAGTTTGACGGAATCAGGCAAAATGCCGGAGCACTCAAGGCGCGCGGGCAGGCCGTCGCTCTTGGGCACCACATGCACGAGGCGCGCGCCCAGGGTGGGCAAGAAATGCCGTACGGAAGAAAAATCAGCCAGTTTCAGGCTTGCATCGCCAGTAAACTTGGCGCGCGAGGGGCGGCCGAGGTAGTGCCCCAGCAGCATGAAGAAGTTCCAGGCGCTGTCGCCCGTGTGGATAACCTTGTCAGACGCGCCAAGCGGAGCAGCCGGGCGGGCGGAAACGCCTTCATCCTCGCGGGTCAGCGAGGCACCTGCCTGATTGAGCATTTTGACGCAGTCCACAATGGGATCATTCATGAGGCCGGGCGCGATATGCAGGGGCTGGCCCGTGGCGGCGGCCAGCATCAGCCATGCGCGCGTGGCCCGGCAGGCCAGGGGCGCAGGCATGTGCAGGCGCACGTGCTTGGCGGGCGGCGCAAGGTTAAAGGCCGTGCGCGGCGGTTCCTGCGCTGCTGCACCGCCGAGTTCGCCGCCATCATCAGCTCCGTCAGCGCGGGCAGAGGCGGGGCGGGGCTGAAATTCCACTTCCTGCATGAGCGAAAAAAAGTGGCCCGAAAGGCGCGCGTCGCGGCTGATGCGGGAAACGGAGGCTTCCCACGATTCACGGATGGTTTTTTCTTCCGTGGAATCGAGCCGGGGTTTGTCGCCGCGCATGCGGACAAGAATATTATTGCGGCGAAGCAGCAGCCGCAGAATGTCGCGGTCGATCTCGCAAACCACTTCGCGCAGCGGCTTGCGGGCGCGCGCATCGCCGTTTTCGTGCCCGTTACGGGGGCCGCGCGGGGCGCGCTGGCCCCGTGCTTCGCGCGCATCGCGGGGAGCGCGGGAATCGTTGGAATTGTCGGTCATGCCTTGTCCTGTACTGATAATGAAATTTGGATAGGAGGGGTCCGCCCGTGGCGCAGCATTGAAAAAACAACAGGTTGCCGACTCATGGCTCGTTTTGCCGCGGGGGCTTCCCTTATCTGCCCAAGCGTGTTAGCTTGAAATGACTTCTCTTGCAAGGGTTGCGCATTGGGCAGCCCTGCGTGGCATGATCCGTTGACTTTTGAAATGGTTGTGACGCAAGAGGGGCGAAAATGTGAAATAGATTTTTTTTCACAAGGCAGTTAACATTTTGAATTTGCTGTAAATCCACATGACGGCTCTGTGAAGTTTCCACGAATTTTTGCAGAGGGGGGTTGACTCAAAGGCTAAGTGCTTGTTACTAATTGCGCAAGCCATACGCCCAACCTTCGTTGTGGAGGCGCTCGGCTAACCCCGGCGTGACGGATTTGCCGCGCGCCTCGCCGAACCCGGCGGGTTTTTCTGAAACACTTTTAAAAGAGTTGGAGGATACGTATGCCGACGTTTGTCGATCCGTCCAAGTGCGACGGCTGCAAGGGTGGCGAAAAGACGGCCTGCATGTACATTTGCCCCAATGACCTCATGATTCTTGATTCTGAGGAAATGAAGGCATACAACCAGGAACCCGATGCCTGCTGGGAATGCTATTCCTGCGTGAAAATCTGCCCCCAGGGCGCCATTACGGCCCGTCCCTATGCAGACTTTGCCCCCATGGGCGGGACCTGTATCCCCATGCGCTCGGCTGACTCCATCATGTGGACCGTCAAGTTCCGCAATGGCAACGTGAAACGCTTCAAGTTCCCCATCCGCACTACGCCGGAAGGTTCCATCAAGCCCTTTGAAGGCCATCCCGAAGGCGCCAACATCGAAGATGAACTGCTGTTCACCGAATCTGCCCTGGCCGTCCCGAAGACCGCCCTTGGCAAGAAGTTCGATGTTAAGGACGCTGACAAGACCTTCACCTGCATGGAACACGGCCGCTAGGCTATTGCAACCGCTAGTGCGATAAGGAGAAACAATTATGCCAATGATTCCCGTCAAGGAAGCGACGAAGGGTGTGGCCATTGCCGAGCCTGAAGTTAAGGAACACGCTGTTGACCTGCTGATCGTGGGCGGCGGCATGGGCTCCTGCGGCACCGCTTTTGAAGCAGTGCGCTGGGGCGACAAGCACGGCCTGAAGATCATGCTGGTTGACAAAGCCACCCTCGAGCGCTCCGGCGCCGTGGCCCAGGGTCTTTCCGCCATCAACACCTACCTGGGTGAAAACGACGCCGACGACTACGTCCGCATGGTCCGCACCGACCTTATGGGCCTGGTTCGCGAAGACCTTATCTTCGACGTAGGCCGTCACGTTGACGACTCCGTGCATCTGTTTGAAGATTGGGGCCTTCCCTGCTGGATCAAGGGCGAAGACGGCCACAACCTGAACGGCGCTGCCGCCAAGGCTGCTGGCAAGAGCCTGCGCAAGGGCGACGCCCCTGTGCGTTCCGGCCGCTGGCAGATCATGATCAACGGTGAATCCTACAAGTGCATCGTGGCCGAAGCTGCCAAGAATGCCTTGGGTGAAGACCGCATCATGGAACGTATCTTCATCGTGAAGCTGCTTCTCGATAAGAACACCCCCAACCGCATCGCTGGCGCCGTGGGCTTCAACCTGCGCGCTAACGAAGTGCACATCTTCAAAGCCAACACCATCATGGTGGCCGCTGGCGGTGCCGTTAACGTGTACCGTCCCCGCTCCACCGGTGAAGGCATGGGCCGCGCCTGGTATCCTGTGTGGAACGCCGGTTCGACCTACACCATGTGCGCTCAGGTTGGCGCTGAAATGACCATGATGGAAAACCGCTTCGTGCCCGCCCGCTTCAAGGACGGTTACGGCCCCGTGGGTGCGTGGTTCCTCCTGTTCAAGGCCAAAGCCACCAACTCCAAGGGTGAAGATTACTGCGCCACCAACCGCGCCATGCTGAAGCCTTACGAAGATCGCGGCTACGCCAAGGGCCATGTCATTCCGACCTGCCTGCGTAACCACATGATGCTTCGTGAAATGCGCGAAGGCCGCGGCCCCATCTACATGGACACCAAGAGTGCCCTGCAGAACACCTTCGCGACCCTGAACGAAGAACAGCAGAAGGATCTTGAATCCGAAGCTTGGGAAGACTTCCTCGACATGTGCGTTGGCCAGGCCAACCTTTGGGCCTGCACCAACACCGCGCCTGAAGAACGTGGTTCCGAAATCATGCCCACCGAACCCTACCTGCTCGGCTCCCACTCCGGTTGCTGCGGCATCTGGGTTTCCGGTCCCGACGAAGCTTGGGTGCCCGAAGACTACAAAGTGAAAGCTTCCAACGGCAAGGTCTACAACCGCATGACCACCGTTGAAGGCCTCTTCACCTGCGCCGACGGCGTGGGCGCTTCCGGCCACAAGTTCTCCTCCGGTTCGCATGCTGAAGGCCGCATGGCTGGCAAGCAGATGGTTCGCTGGTGCCTTGATCACAAGGACTTCAAGCCTGAGTTCGCTGAAACCGCCGAAGAACTGAAGAAGGCCGTTTACCGTCCCTTCTACAACTTCGAACAGGGCAAGGCCGCTTCGACCGACCCCGTGGTGAACCCGAACTACATCACGCCCAAGAACTTCATGATGCGCCTCGTGAAGTGCACCGACGAATACGGCGGTGGCGTGAGCACGTACTACACCACCTCCAAGGCGCTGCTTGACACCGGCTTCAACCTGCTCGCCATGATGGAAGAAGACTCCTTCAAGCTGGCCGCTCGTGACCTGCACGAACTGCTGCGCTGCTGGGAAAACTACCATCGCCTGTGGACGGTGCGCCTGCACATGCAGCACATCGCCTTCCGTGAAGAATCCCGCTACCCCGGCTTCTACTACCGTGCGGACTTCATGGGCCTGGACGACGACACTTGGAAGTGCTTCGTGAACTCGAAGTACAATCCCGCCACCGGCGAGACCAAGATCTTCAAGAAGCCCTACTACCAGATCATCCCCGACTAGTCGGCGGCACTGATGCCAAATGGGGGCGGCCGCAAGGCCGCCCCCTCTGCTGCAAGCTCTGGCTTTGCCAGGCTCGCGGCGGCGAAAAACGCGTGCCGGCGGCGGCCCAGGCCCTGCCGGAAAAAGAGCGGTTTTCGTGCCAGCCTGTTGGTGTGCCGATTGTTTGGGCATAGGTGCGCAGCACAAGGCAAATGTTCGGCAAGGGGATGACCGGCAGCAGGCCCCCCTTTGTCGGCGGGCGTGGTGCGGGCAGTTTTGTGCGCTGGCGCTCGCAGAGGTCGGCCACGGGGCCGCTCCTTTTTTTTCGCGGCGGGAGTCCTTTTCCTTCTTCAGCCGCTATGCAACAACGCAGGAGGATATCCAGGATGTCCAATGCCATTCTCGTCGTGGGCGGCGGCTTTGCAGGCCTCACAGCCGCCATTGAAGCGGCGGAACTGGGCCACGACGTCTTTATCGTCGAAAAGTCGCCCTGGCTTGGTGGGCGCGTGGCTCAGCTCAATAAGTATTTTCCCAAACTTTGTCCCCCCTCCTGCGGCTTGGAAATTCAGTTCCAGCGCATCAGGAACAACCCGCGCATCAAATTTTTCACCCAGGCCGAAGTGGTCGGGTTTATGGGCGTAAAGGGCGATTACAAGGTGAAGGTGCGCATCAGCCCCCGTCACACCGCCCCGCACAACATCGATTTCAGCCTGCTGGCCTCCAGCCTGACCGGCGAAGTGGAAAGCGAATTCGAGCTTGGTCTTGCCACGCGCAAGGCCCTGCACAAGGATATGCCTTTCGCCTTCCCCAGCCGTTACACGCTCGACCTTGATGCGCTTTCCAAGTCTGACAGCGCACGGGTTGCCGGGGCCAAATTCCTTGATGTGAACGAACCGCAGCGCGATATTGATCTCAATGTCGGCGCGGTGGTCGTTGCCACAGGCTGGAAGCCCTATGATGTTACCCAGCTGACCAATCTTGGCGCAGGCAACGTGAAAAACTGCGTGTCCAACATGCAGCTTGAACGCCTTGCTTCGCCCTTTGGCCCCACCGGTGGCCGCATTGTCCGTCCTTCCGACGGCCGTGCTCCCCACCAGGTTGCCTTTGTGCAGTGCGCTGGTTCCCGCGACCAGAACCACCTGAACTACTGCTCCTACATCTGCTGTATGGCCACGCTCAAGCAGTGCCTGTACATTGCAGAGCAGAATCCCGATACGCAGATCACGGTGTACTACATCGACCTGCGCGCCCCGGGCCGCTATGTGAAGGTGCTGGAAAAGGTCAAGGCGCTGCCCAACGTGAAGTTCGTCAAGGGCAAGGTTGCCGACGCCGTGCAGGCCGAGGGCAACAGGGTGCGCATCACGGCTGAAGACGCCGTGCGCGGTGAAAAGATGACCCTTGATTATGATCTTGTTGTGCTGGCCACTGGCATGCAGCCCTCGTTGGCTGGCGAAAATGCGCCCCTGCCCCTGCCGCTGGACGAAGACGGCTTTATCGCGGGCGGAGAAGAGGCCGGCATTTTTGCCGCTGGTTGCGCGCGCATGCCCCTTGATGTGATGCGCTCGGCGCAGTCCGGCACAGCCGCCGCCCTGAAGGCGGTACAAACGGTGAAAGGGAGGTAGGCGGCATGTCGGGTAAAATTGGCGTCTATTTTGACCAGCAGAACATTGGCGGCGGGCTTGATCTGACCGCTCTGGCCGAACAGACGAGCCAGAAGTGGGGCAGTCTTGTTCCCGTAGTCAAGGTCGTTCCCGTGCTGGCCCTGGCCGTGAGCGAAATCAAGGCCGACATCGAAGCGCAGGGGCTGGACGGCGTGCTGCTGTGCGGCGCTTCCCCCCGCGTGGATGCGGACATCTACCGCCTGCCCGTGCAGGTGGAACACGTAAACCTGCGCGAACAGTGCGTGCAGGCCTATAAAAATCCTGACCACACCCCCGTGGACACGGCCAACGGCGCGCCCGAACTGCTGGCGCTCATGGCCCGCGACTATGTGAACATGGGCGTGGTCAAGCTGCAAAAGAGCGAAGTGCCCGATTCTGCCGCCATTACCGGCGTGCCGAGGGTGCTCGTGATCGGCGGCGGCTGGACGGGGCTTACCGCAGCTGCTGAGGCTGCTGAAACCGGCTATGAAGTTGTGCTCGTTGAAAAAGCCGAAAAGCTCGGCGGCGCTGCCAACAACATCCCCATGGGTTCGCCCCTGGCCTCCCCGTGGACGGACAAGCAGCCCACCAACGTGGCCGACAAGATCAGCAAGGTGCTTGGCAACAGCAAGATCACCGTGCACATGAACACCCGCATGGAAAAGCTGGAAGGCCAGCCCGGCGAGTTCAAGGCCACCTTTGCCACCCCCTCAGGCTCGCAGACCATTGAAGTGGGCGCTGTGGTGCTGGCTACAGGCTGGGTGCCGCTGGACCAGAAGTTCCTTGCTCCCATGGGCCTTGGGCAGAGCACCAAGGTTGTGGACGCCGCCACCTTCGGCAAAATGCTGGTGGCCGATCAGGTGAACGCCCGCCGCGTCGCCTTTGTGCTTGATACCACCATTGCTGAAGAAGCCGTGCGCAAGGCCGCTGAAGAAGCCGAAGCCGCTCCTGAAGCCGCCGAAGTTGCCAAGCCTGCGGACGGTGAGGAAGAAAAAGGCTTTGTAAAAGCCAACCTCGAAAGCTTCCGCCATGTTGCGTATTCCAACGCGGTCAACAGCGTGGGCATGCTCCGCCTTGCCAATACGGTCTGCGAAAAGACCAACGACACCTGTCAGACCTTTATCCTTTATAAGGATATGACCGTTCCCGGCATTCTTGAACGCTTCTACAAGAAGATGCAGGATCGCCTGGGCGTCATGATGACCAAGGCCGACGTGACCGACATCCGCGAAGCTGGCGAGCACATGGTTGTGAGCTGCAAGAATACCCTGCTGGGAATGGATTTTGATCTGGATGTGGATCTGGTTGTGCTGCCCACGGGCCTCGTGCCCACCACTGCCAAAGACGTAACCGTCTGCTTTGACTATCGCCAGGGCCCGGACTTCCCGGATCTGAACCTGTTCGATGGTTTTGCGGATTCCAACTACATCTGCTTCCCCTACGAAACGCGCCGCACCGGCGTGTACGCAGCGGGTTGCGTGCGTCAGCCCCTGACCATGGATGCCTGCGAAGAAGACGCCAAGGGCGCAGTGCTCAAGGCCATGCAGTGCATCGAGGCCGCAAGCCACGGCGTTGCCGTGCATCCCCGTTCGGGCGACCTTTCCTACCCCGTGTTCAACTTTGTGCGTTGCACCCAGTGCAAGCGCTGCACGGAAGAATGCCCCTTCGGCGCTCTGGACGACGACGAAAAGGGAACGCCCAAGCCCAATCCGGCACGTTGCCGCCGCTGCGGCACCTGCTTTGGCGCTTGCCCTGAACGCGTTATCTCCTTCGCCAACTACAATATCGACCAGATCGGCTCCATGATCCGCGAAGTGCAGGTGCCCAAGGACTTCAAAGCCGACGGCCCCCGCGTGCTGATTCTGGCCTGCGAAAACGACGCCTACCCGGCGCTCGATATGGCCGGTGCCCGCAACAAGCCCTGGAGCCCCTACTGCCGCATCATTCCGGTGCGCTGCCTTGGCTCGGTCAACGCCATCTGGGTGTCTGACGCCATGAGCAAGGGCTACGACGGCGTTATGCTGCTGGGCTGCAAATATGGCGACGACTACCAGTGCCACTTTGTGAAGGGCTCTGAAATCTGCTCCCGCCGCAAGGAAAACATTGCCGAGACGCTCAACCGCCTTGGCGTGCAGCCCGAACGCGTGGAACAGCTTGAAGTGGCCATTGACGAATACGACAAGGTACCCGACCTGATCGACGGATTTGTTGACCGCATCATGGCCATGGGCCCCAACCCGTTCAAGGGCATGTAGGAGGATGGCAGCAATGGCACAATGTACAATCAAACCTGATATGGAGTTTGTCAGGGCACTGGAAGAATCTGGGGGAGAGTCCCTCAAGAAGTGCTACCAGTGCGCCACCTGCTCCGTGGCCTGCCCTCTCGCTCCGGCCAATGCGCCTTATCCGCGCAAAGAAATGGTCTGGGCTTCCTGGGGCCTTAAAGACAAGCTGCGCGCCGACGTTGACCTGTGGCTCTGCCACAACTGCGGCAACTGCTCCGACCTTTGCCCGCGCGGCGCCAAGCCTGCGGACCTCATGGGCGCAGCGCGCAACGTCATTTACCGCGAACTGACCGAACCCACCTGCGTGGGCAAGCTCATGAGCAAGCCCGCTGGCCTGCCCGTGCTCTTCGCCATCCCGGCAGTGCTGTGGCTCTTTGTGTGGTGGATCCGCGCCGGTTTCAACGGCGGTCAGTGGTTCCCCCGCGCAGCCGATGGCCGCATTGTTTTTGGTCAGATTTTTTACGGCGACTACACCATCGACCCCATCTTCATGCTCACCTTCTTTGGCGCGGCCTTGATCATCGCGCGGGGCGTCGTGAAACTTTGGGGCATGTTCAAGCCTGAAGGCTCACTGGCCGTTATTGGCAAGAAAAAGTGCTGGATCTGGCACTTGTGGGACGTGCTGTGGGATGAAGTCATCACCCACCGCAAGTTTGACGACTGCGAAGACGGCCCCGTCACCGGCAAGGAAACCCCCAACCGCAAATTCGGCCACATGCTGCTGGTTTACAGCTTCGCCATTCTGGCCTTTGTTACGGCGGTTGTGGCTGTTGGTCACTGGGGCGGCAAGGTTATTCCGCTTATCCACATTGAAACGCCCATGCCGCTGCTCTTCCCGGTGAAGATTCTGGCCAACCTGGGCGCGCTCATGCTGCTGGCCGGTCTTGCCATCCTTACTGTCCGCCGCGTGATGCTGAATCCCAAGTTCCAGGGTTCCAGCTGGTACGACTGGTATCTGCTGGGCATCATCTGGCTGGTGGCTGTCACCGGTGTGCTGTCGCAGTGCTTCCGCCTGGCGGACGCTATTGTGCCCGCCTTCCTGGTGTACTACCTGCACCTGGTATTTGTGTGGATGCTTTTCGCGTACCTGCCCTGGTCTAAGCTTGGCCACTTCGTGTACCGCACGGCGGCCCTGGTTTACGCCCGCATGTACGGCAGAAGCTAACGGCGTTGGCCCCTGGCTTTGCGCCGGGGGCCGCCCTTGAGGATGCGCACAGTTCCCCGTGAGCTTTTCTGAAAAAAATACGATCTCCGAGGAGGAGGCCGCCATGTCCGATACATCTCGTAAGGTTTTTCCCGTGGAGTCCGTGCTTGCCCTGGTTGTGGGCAAGGAGGGCGTAGACGTCAAGGAAATCGCCGGTTTTGTTGCCGGTCGTTCCGTTGCCTGTGATACCTGCGCCAAGGCCGTTGGCCCCTTTGCCGCCGCATGGCTGGCCCGCTGGTACCCCAAGTTTGCCGACCTGAACTGGGTTGAAGGCCAGTCCTGGGACGCCTTTGTCAACACTGGCCGCAGCGCCCTTGGCGACAATGTTTCCCTCACCTGCATGGACGGCCTGACCAAGGCCCTGTGCGACAAGGTGCTGAACTACCTTGGCGAAACCTACGCCAGCATGGCTGCGCAGACCGCCGCCGCCGTGGCCCTTGAAGACCGCGTGCGCGCTCTGGAACCCGCTGAAGCCCGCGCTGCCGCTCTTTCCAAAAAGGTTGATGAGCTTGAAGCCAAAATCAAGACCATGAACACCGATATGGGCGGGCTGCGCAAGCAGGTTGCCGAATTCCAGGGCAAGGTCGCCATCAACCATGACGAACTGATGATGAACATCAAGGACGCCATCAAGGACGGCCTGAAAGGCATGGTTGTGGGCGGCGTTGCCGCTGGTGCAGCCGCCGCTGCCGGTGAAGAAGCTGCCCCTGCTGCTGAAGAAAGCGCCGTGCCGGACGATTTCGGCTTTGGTGCTTCCGGTGCCAACAACGACGGCTTCGGCTTCTAAAGCAAAGATTGCCGAGAGGGGTCGGGGTCATGCCCCAATCCCTCAGACAAATAAAAAACCCGCCATCTGGCGGGTTTTTTATTTGCGGCAGTACCTAATACGCTGAGCTTGTATGCCTTGCTGGCGGCGATGTGCGCCCGCTCTGCCCTCGGTAGTTATAACAGTTATACACTGCGAGTCGGGCGCATCTGCTACCAGCGTTCGGGCATGGAGTGGGGCGGCAGCGAATTTTCCGGCTGATCGCCAAGCTTTTCGCGCAACAGGCGGATCACGGATGTGGCATCGGAAAAATCCTGCTCCAGCTTGTCCAGTTGCAACTGTTGGGCGGTCAGCGCCGCATCAAGAGCCTTGATGCGTTCTTCCTGAAAAAAGGTCAGTTCTTCCAGGCGGGTCAGCCGATCATCTTCTGAAGTCAGTGGGCGGGACATGGTTGCCTCCTTGTGAAACACCTGTTGGCACAGTTACGCGCGCCTTCCGCCGCGCCGTCCGTCGCCTCGTTTGCTATTGCGGTCAGAGCCTCGATCGTCAGAACCGAAGCGTGAGTCCTTGCCCTTCTGCGGGTTTTCACCCCTGCCGGATCTGCCTTGCGCTGATCCTCGGTCATTGTCTTCCCGCCGTGCAGGCCGTTCGTCCCTCTGCCCTTGCGGGACACGGGAAGGTCTTGCCCTGTCCTCTGGCTTGCCAGTTCTGTCGGGCCGGGTGCTGTCAGGATTGCGAGCGTCACCCCGAGCGTTTGGCCGGGTGCTGGGCCTGGCACCGGGCCGCGAGCCAGATCGCCGGGGTGCGTCCCCATCCTCGGTGGCGGGCATCAGAATGTAGTGCTGGCGCATGCGCTGGGCATCCGTGCGGGCAACATAGATCTGCTCGCCAAGTTCATCGCGCCCGCAATAAAACATGGCCGTGGCAATGGTGCCGGGGGTGGGAATAAAGCACTGAGTCTGCTGCGGATTCCAGTGCCGTTGCCGCAACCAGTGCGACAGGGTGCGCATGTCCTCATCTGTGCAGCCGGGAAAACCGCTCATAAGATACGGCACCACGTACTGTTCCCGTCCTGCGGCGCGGCTTTGGCGCACAAAGCTCTCCAGAAAGGCCTCAAATACGTCCAGCGAGGGCTTGCGCATGAGCTCAAGCACTGAGGGCGCGCAATGCTCCGGCGCAACCTTGAGCTGGCCGCCCGTAAATTCGCCAGTGTAAGCGGCGAGGGCCTCGGCGTCACGCAGGGCAAGGTCGGCGCGAACGCCGCTCGCCACGCGGGCCTGTTTGACTTCCGGCAGGGCGGCAACCTTGCGCAGCAGCTCCACATGTTTGCGCTGCGGCGTGATGAAGGACTTGCACACGCTCGGGAAACAGCAACTGGTGCGGCGGCAGGCGCTTTTGACTCGTGGTTTGGACGTGTCGTCATCCTGCGCCGTGTGGCTGTCCAGCGCGCAGTGCCCCTGCCACATATTGGCGGTGGGGCCGCCCACGTCGGAGATCGCCACCGGGCCCTTGCCCCGGGCCACGTTCTGCTGTCCCAGCAGGCGTGCCTCGGCAAGAATCGACTGTTCGGAGCGCGAACTGATGCGCCTGCCCTGATGCAGGGCCAGCGAACAGAACGAGCAACCCCCGCCGCAACCCCTGTGGCTTGTGATGCTGGTACGCATCATCTCCACCGCGGGGATGGCCTCCCTGTAGCGCGGGTGCGCCAGCCGGGTGAAAGGCAGAGTGTAGAGGTCGTCCATTTCTTCGGTGGTGAGAGGCTGGGCCGGGCGGGCCAGCACCACGGCGCGGTCGCCCACAGGCTCAAAGGCCCAGGCGTCAAGGCGGTGCACCTGCCGTTCCAGTTCCTGCGTCAATTTGAGCAACTGGAAAGAGTCGGCCAAAATTTCATCGTGCGAGGGCAGGGCAACCCACGGTTCGCCTTCAAGGGCGGGCGGCAGATTGGCCGGATGCCCGGAAGCGTCCAGCTTGTTCATCCAGGCCGTGCCGGGGATGCCGCGAATATCTTCGCCCCTGTCCAGGCGTTGGGCGCATTCGATAATGGCCTTTTCGCCCATGCCCCAGATAAGCAGATCAGCCTTGGCATCCATAAGAATGGGTTTGCGCAGGGAGTCTGTCCAGAAATCATAGTGGGAAACACGGCGCAGGCTGGCCTCAATGCCGCCAAGAATGATGGGCAGGCCGGGAAAGGCCCGCCGGGCAAGGTTGGCATAGACCAGACACGCGCGGTTGGGGCGCGCACCTGCTTTGCCGCCGGGCGTGTAGGCATCGTCGTGCCGTTTTTTGCGAAAGGCCGTGTAGTGCGCCAGCAGGGAATCAAGCGCTCCGGCGCTCACCCCGGCAAACAGGCGCGGGCGGCCCATGACGAGCAGATCGTCAGTATTTTCCCAGCCAGGCTGGGCAACAATGCCTGTGCGGAAACCGTGGTGGATCAGCCAGCGGGCCAGCAGCACGTTGCCGAACGAAGGGTGGTCAACGTAGGCGTCGCCGTTGATCAGCAGCACATCGAGCTGATCCCAGCTAAGGGCGCGCATTTCTTCCGCGCTCATGGGCACAAAACGAGGCTGACGCAAGCGGCCTTGCGGCTGTGCGCCGCCAGCGCCTGCCTGCGGCGCGTCCGCCCACAGAGATTCCGGAGCAGCAGCCTTGCGTTGCTGCGCGTTCTCGCGCAGCAGATCGGGAAAGGGCGGCTTGCGCGTGGGCGCGGGCTTGTTATCTGCATGCGCGGTGCTTTTGGAACCCTGTCGGCGCGGCGCACCCTTGGGCGCGTCAGCAGAAAGCGGAACGGCAGCCGTTTTTGATCTTTCGGGCTGCCGCTCAGGAGCAGCACAGCCCTGGTCGCCGTGCTGACGCCAGGGCTGCGGAAATGGCGCGGGGCGTTTATTTGCCATTGGGGGGCGTCACCAGGGGCATGTCTGCGCTGCCGGGAGTGGGCATCATGCCATTGCCGGGCATGCCGCTCTGGCCGCCCATCATGTTGCCCATGCTGCCGCCCATGTGGCCGGAGGAATGGTTGGACACAAATTCATCCCATTCTGCGCGGTCAATGACTTTGTCGCCATTTTTGTCAATAACGGCAAAGGCTTCTTCGCGCATGTTGGGGAAGTACGCCTTGAATTCCTCGTAAGACACCTTGCCGTCCTTGTTGGTATCCATAAGTTCGAATTTATCAACCTTGGGCGCATCGGTTGCGGCGGGGTTGGCCTGCGCAGAGGCGGCCCAAAGGCAGAGCACGGCAGCGAGGGCTATGTGCAGAAGCTTCATGGGGGATCTCCTTGTGGTGTTGAGCCGTCAGCGTTTGGGTGTAGCCTGCGGCCTTGCTGTTTTCAAGATAAAGCCATGCCAGCTATAGGCAAGGCCAAAATTTCAAGCCCGGATTATTCTGTTCTGAAATCAAGGCCCATTTTTTCCATGCGGTCAATGCACAGAGTGAGGTTGTCGGGCTGTCCCGGCTTGTGATCATCGGGGTAGAGCAGGGCTGACATATAAAAAATTGAGTTCAGACGCAAAGACATTCTGGCATTTGCCGAAAAGCCTTCTAGAGCGAGTGCGTAATTGAAGCGCGTTTCGCCCGGCAGCGGCTCAAGCAGGGGCTTGGCGTCTTCGGCCATGGCGGCCAGCAGCTCGGCTTTGAGGCGCATGTGTTCATTATGGCCGGGGGTATCCCCGGCGTCAAGGCGGGCAAGGGCCTGCGCCCCTGCCGCCATAACTTCTGCATGGCGGTTGCGCAGCCATTTGATAAGGCTTGTCAGGGCCTGTTCGCTGGTGTTGGCGCTCACGGGATTCTCCTTGCTGGGGTTCGGCGCGGCCTGTTGCGCAGCCGTGCATGATTGTTAAAATGATACAGTTCAGGCAAGAAGGCAACGCCGGGCATATATTTTGCGGCGCGGGCCGCTTCGCCCATTGACAGGTGCGGTGCGTAGGTAGGACTATCAAAATAGTTCCCCCTTCACGATTTATCCGCGTAGTGGAGGACACTATGGGCATGTCGCTTCGGGTTAAACTGGCAAGCGGTTTTGGCGTGATCCTGCTGATTTTTGCCATATCCGGCAGCCTGGCCATGCTGGCCTTGCGCGCACAGCGCGAGACATTGGGCATGCTGGGCAGGCATGAACTGCCCACTATCAATCTGCTGCAAGAAGCATCCCTGGATATGCAGCTTTACCGCAAGGCTGAAAAAGACATCCTGCTGAACATGGGCGACAGCAAGGCGCTCAAAGGATATCTGGGCAAGCTGGATGAAATTGCGTCTGAACTGGGCGAGACCCTGCGAAAGCTGGAGGCCGCCCTGCGGGGCAATCCCCAGGCCGGAGCCAAGGCCGAGGCCCAGGCGCAGGAGGCGGCACAGGCATTTGCGGCTTACGATGCCGTGGTGCGCCGCACTTCATCAGACATAGTCTCCGGCTCTGGCGGCATGAGCGCCGCGCAGGCCAATGCCTACTACACAACCTACAAGAATCACGTTCATACTACCGAAAAAAATCTGCAAGCGCTGGAAACCGAGTTCATGGAACGCGTGGTATCCAGTCAGCGTGAACTGGCCGAGCAAACGCGCGGCACAGAGCGCCTGCTGCTGATTTCCATTTGCGGCAGCGTTGTGTGCGGCGCGGGTATTGCCCTGCTGGTGTTGCTGTCTGTAACCCGGCCTCTGGGGCGGGTGATCAGCTTTGCGCGCGCTGTGGCCGGCGGAGACCTCAATGCCCGGGCCAGCGGCAGTTACAGTGCGGAAATGGCCGTTCTGCGCGAGAGCATTGAGGGCATGGTGGGCACGCTCAAGGGCAAGATAGCCGAAACCGAGCGCAAGAGCGCCGAGGCTGCGGAAGAAGGCCGCCGCGCCCGGCAGGCAGCGGATGAAGCTCAGGCCGCCAAGGCCGCGGCAGAACGCGCCAGGGCGGAGGGCATGATGGAAGCCGCCGCGCAGCTTGAACGCGCGGTGGAGGGAATTTCGTCCGTTTCCGGGGACATATCCGCGCAGGTGCGTCAGGCCAGCCTTGGTGCGGAGCGCCAGTCTGCCCGCGTGGGCGAGGCCGCCACAGCCATTGAGCAGATGAACGCCACCGTGCTTGAGGTTGCCCAAAATGCCGCCAATACCGCGCAAAGCACGGATGCCGCGCACAGCAGGGCCAATGAAGGTTCCGGCGTCATGCATCAGGTGGTGGACGGCATGGGCGAGGTGCGGCGCGTCTCCGCCGAGCTGAAAAATTCCATGGATACGCTGGGCGGCATGGTGGGCAACATCGGGCAGATCATGTCTGTCATTTCGGATATTGCGGATCAGACCAACCTGCTGGCTCTCAATGCGGCCATTGAGGCGGCGCGGGCCGGGGACGCCGGGCGCGGCTTTGCCGTGGTGGCGGACGAGGTGCGCAAACTGGCGGAAAAAACCATGGGAGCCACCCGCGAGGTGGGCGAGGCTGTCAGCGGCATCCAGAGCGGCACCAGCGCCAATATAGAAAATATGGAGCGCGCCCTTGCCGCTGTGGAGCGCACAACGGAACTGGCCGGGCGTTGCGGCGAAGTGCTGCGGGAGATTGTGACCATGGTTGACGGCGCAAGCGATCAGGTGCGCGCCATTGCCACCGCCAGCGAAGAACAGTCTGCCACATCAGAAGAAATCACCCGCAGTATTGATGAAATCAATGGTATTTCGCGCGATACGGCCTCGATTATGAGCAAGTCCGCACAGGCTGTGGAGCAGTTGGCGGGGCAGACGCGCGATTTGCAGGGCCTGGTGCAAAAGATGAAGTCTGGCGCGTAGCAACTGCCCTGAGTGCATCGCCTATGACGGAGGGCAAGGCCCATCTTTACCGGATGCTTCATACCGGGCCTTATTGCTTACCCACGCGGATAAAGCTTCTGTTTGTAAATTGCGCAGATTCACGAGCGATTCATGCGCGGCAAAAAGTGATGTCTTAAAAAAGGCATCACTTTTTATTTTACAAAAAATGTATTATATTAGAGTGTTGTGAGTTTTATGAAGTAAAAAAATGCAAAATTTAATCATTTTTTTATTAAATAAAATCATATAGTTATAAAAGTAGTGAAAATTTGCAACTTTCTTTGCCCTCATGTGGCGCTCTTTAACAAGCTGAAATATCACATGTTATTGGTGTTGCATGCGGCCCCAATTTACCTCCAGTTTACTGAAATGTTTCAGTCTTACAGAATAAAATTTTTGTGGCATTTATTTTGTTCGGACCCCGACTTGAAGTGTGGTGACCATTCTAGCAGCCCGCAGATTTGGAAATCCATGCGTGAAATTCTTGGGATGAACAAAAAACAAAGAGGTTCTTATGCGTGACGCGCAAGTGGTGAGAAGACAAAATGGCCTGGCAATCCAGTATCAGTATGATGTGGATGGACGCATTGCCCGCAAAACAGAGCACTTTAACGGGGCCTCAAATGTGCTGGAGTATGCCTACGATGCCGAGGGCAGGCTGACCGAGGTAAAAAACAACGCTGCCATTGCGGAAACATATAAATACAGCGCTTCTGGCCAACGCGTGCGCAGCAAGGTCTGGTATGAGGGCTGCCCTTCCGCATCCACAAACGCAATGGAAAAATCGCGCTACAGCTATAATGACAAAGGCCAGTTGGAAAGCGACGGGCAAAACCGCTATGCCTATGACAAATACGGTTCGGTAAGCAGCATCACGGGCAGGCGCGGCCTTCGGCTTGCCTACGGCAGCAGTACCATGCTGGGCAAGGCCGAGCTCAATGATGGTTGCGAGCTGCGCTACGCCTACAAGGGCACAAGGCTTTACAGGCGGTACCGCCACAACGACATTACGGGCGAATACCGCTGGAACGATCAGGCACAGCTCGCAGGCTTCCGCGACCATGAACTGCGGCTGGAGTATGACTATGCCTACGATGCGGACGGCACCCTGACCAGGGTAGTCATTCGCCCCTTGAAAACGGTTCTGGCTGCTGATGCCGCTCCGGAAAATGAACGCAACGGCTCGGACGGTTGGTTGCACTGGTTTGGCGCAGCAAATCGTAAGGAAAGAGTGTGTCAGTGTCTCTCTGCATACCAACAGCTCCGCAAACCTTCTGATGCTGGCAAGCCAGAGAAGCCCGCTCTGGGAGGGACAATGACCGGGAGCGCGCCTGCCGGGGCGGCATCGGCGCTGTCGTCACTCGTGCTGGCGTGCTGCTGCGATCATCTGGGTACGCCACGCCTGTTTGTGGGGCCAGACGGCAAGGTGGTCAAGGAGGTGGTGCGCAGCAGTTTTGGCAAAATTGTTTATGATTCCTTACCTTGCCTCTATGTGCCCATAGGGTTTTGCGCCGGGCTGGAAGACAGGGACACCCACCTCATACGGTTTAACTGGCGCGACTATGATCCGCGCATTGGCAGATTTATGTCGCTTGACCCTGCAAACGACACGCGCGGCGATGGCGACCTCTACGACAATTGTGTGGATGACCCGGTCAACAGGCACGATGCCAGCGGGCTGGCCTGGGATGAGAGCAAGCATCCACGCGATGCCGGTGGTCAGTTTACCAACGCGGGGGGCGGCGCAGCGGGCTTATCAACTACTGGGCCGGAACTGCGGGCGCCAGTATCGGGATGGACTATGTACCGGGCTGATGCTGGCCGTAATGCCATGCTCGAGAGGGAAGAGCTTAAACGGTCTGCCATATCGCGCAACGGCATGATGCGAAGGGAGGAAATTTTGCCGAATGACAAGCCATTGCCAAAGTGGGATCTCGATGCGGCCATAGCGCATCTGCAAACACAATCACATAAAGATTCCACTGGTGATTGTGGAACGTATGTCCGTCAGGCCATTGAGGCGGGTGGGCTAAGAATGAACACCTCATTAAATTCTTCTCCGAAGTACGGTGCTTGTGGGTTTGGACCCATTTTGCGCGACGTAGGCTTTAGAACAGTGGCTCTGGGTGAAAAGCCACAAAAAGGTGATGTCGTAATTTTTCAGGCTATTAAAGGACACCCCTATGGCCATGCTGCCATGTTTGATGGAAAACGATGGATATCAGACTTTAGACAAAACAGCATATACGCAGCCACAGACTATCAAGAGGTTGACGCGCCGTATGTTATTTACCGGCGACCATAAATGAGCTAAGTGATATAGGTGAGCAGCTTGTAGCTCCGCATTAGTCATGCGAGAACGATAACAACACTCAATACCTGCCTCCGGTGCCCGTATTCACCACCGGAGGCAGGTATTGCAACAAACAATAGAGGTATAAAAACATGCGCATTCGTAAAATATTTATTTGTGTGCTCGCAGGCCTGCTGTGTCTTGGGATTTTTTGCCCTAAGGAATCTGATGCAGCACAAACACCGCAGGAATTTGTTAAGGAATTTTATGAATGGTATCTTATTAAGCATTATGAAAATAAAGACATTCTGGAAGAGGAAAAACTACCGGAATACGTCGAGGAATCTCTTGTTGAGTATCTTAAAGCCAAGCCGTCTTCTGATATATACTATTTTATACAACACGGTAGTAGCACTATGGCATTTAAGGATTGCCGTATCGTAGTGAAAGATACACTCAAAATGACAGATGATGTTTTTGTTGTCCCTGTCACGTTTAGGGGGGAAAACTTTGAGCGTGCTGTAATTGCATATGTAAAAAAAGTTGACTCTGGTTTTAAAATTGCGTCTGTATCAGACGCTTACCCATATTAAGTTGCAGGAAAATACATATGAAAAAATTTTTTTTAGTCTGCATATCCCTTGTCATAAGCCTGCTTCAGCCATGCCTACAATCTGCGCACGCGCAAGATGTGGAGTCATTTGTTCGTGATTTTTATAAGTGGTATCTTAAGCAATCACTGTCGTTTGTTAAACAACCTCAGCCGTTGTTTGAAAAGCTACCTGTTTTTGATCAAGACATATTTAAATACGTGTGCAGATGTACAGCCAAGCGCGTTCAGTTTGACTATAATAGAGGGGTCGGCGGCAATGGCGCTGATTATTATATAAAGGGGCAAGACGTTGTAAAAGAGCAGTTAGAAGATTTTAAGATCGGTGGGTCAATAGATGTGAGTGATAATCTCAGGCTTGTTTCTGTTAGTATGAGGAAGGAATACTCCCCATATATTGTAGTGTATGTGGAAAAAACAAATGGCAGTATGTGTATCAGCAAAGTAGAAGATTCTCCTGGGCCTAATTTTCGCGCCCCTGTGTACTGATTCGCGGCGCTTATTAATGGGTCACGTCGCGCCATGTGCTCTCAGGCTGAAATCAGCGTGATTGTGCTGGGCATGCCTTCTCTCGCGTGTTCAAAGCTGGCCGCAATCCGCGTTTAAAAGTTATCCATGCATGCGCCCGGTGAACAGTGATTCGCCGGGCGCAGTTTGCAAAATCAACGTAGGAATCAAAACATGCGCATTCGCCAAATAGTTATTTGTGTGCTCACAGGCCTGCTGTGTCTTGGCATTTTGTGCCCCAAGGCGGCAGACGCAGCACAAACACCGCAGGAATTTGTTAAAGAATTTTATGAATGGTATATTATCAAACATTATGAGCAGAATGACATTTTTGAAGAGGAAAAGCTGCCCGAATATGTCGATGAATCTCTTATTGCATACCTTAAAAGGAGAGGACCGTCAGATATATATTATTTTATACAGTTTGGTAGTACTATGGCATTTAAAGATTGCCGTGTTGTAGTGAAAGATGTCCTCAATATGACAGATGATGTCTTTGTTGTTCCTGTCATGTTTAAGAAAGAAAATTTTGAGAGTGCTGTAATTGCATATGTAAAAAAGGTTGACGCGAGGTTTAAAATTGCATCCGTTTCTGATGTTTACCCATATTAAATTGCAGGAAAATCCATATGAAAAAATTTCTTTTAGTCTGCATATTTCTTGTTATGACCCTGCTTCAGCCATGCCCACAATCTGCACACGCACAAGACGTGGAATCGTTTGTTCATGATTTTTATAAATGGTACCTGAAGCAATCACTGGCGACAGATGATCGACCTATTTTTGATGAAGCCATATTCAAATACGTGTGTAGGTGTACAGCCAAGCGAGTTCAGTTTGACTATAATAGGGGCGTGAGCGCCGATGAGGCTGATTATTACCAGAAGGGGCAAGAGATTTTAAAAGAATCTCTGGAAAAGTTCATGGTAGGAAAATCCATTGCCGTCAACGAAAGCCTCAGTCTTGTGCCTGTGAGCATGGGCTATCAAAAAGAGTACGCACCAGATATCGTAGTTTATGTAGAAAAAACAAAGGGTCGAATGTGCATCAGCAAGGTAGAATTCTCCCCTGGGCCCAATTTGCGTGCGCCTGTGTATTGATTCGTTGCAATTATTGGGTTGGCAGACCTAGCAAAGCTCCTTAGGTTGACATCAAATTAGTACAAAGCATGATCGACTAGCGACATGGGCAAGCCAGCACAATCACCAGTAAAGAGTAAATTGCATGCAAGAATTCACAGTTAGACGTGTTCGTCAGGATGATTTGGAGAGTATAGCTGAAATAGAATCCGTGTGCTTTCCTGAGGCTGAAGCCGCCTCACGGGCCTCCTTTAAGGAAAGGATTGCGGCTTTTCCTGAGTCTTTTCTTGTGGCTGAAGTCGGCGGTAGATTGGTGGGGTATATTAATGGATGCGCTACCGATAGCCCCGTCATATACGATGAACTTTTTTATAGCACGTCTCACCACAATAAGACTGGTGAAAATCTAACTGTTTTCGGGCTGGCTGTGATTCCAGAATTTCGGAAGCAAGGCATTGCCTCTCAGCTCATGAAGAATTTTGTGCAAACAGCTAAAAAGTTAGGCAAAAAGAAAGTCATACTGACGTGCAAAGAGCGACTGATTCGCTACTATGAATGCTTTGGTTATGTGAATGATGGAATTTCGAAATCAAGTCATGGAGGAGCGCAGTGGTTTGATATGACGCTCGCGCTTGATACGTAAAGTAAACTGTAAAAATTGCAGTGTGGAAAAAGTGGTTTACTTCTTCTCCACGCCGCTTGCGGTTCTTTTGGAATTGCCAAAAAACAAGCCCGGCTCTTGGCCGGGCTTATTGCGAATATCTGCGGGTTAATCCCAGTGACGCTTGTCTTCGATGGGTCTGATCTGCGGGGGCAGGCTGCCGGGAGCCAGCACGCGCAGTTCGGGGCGCAGTTTGATCTTTTCGCGGAACTGGTGCAGCAGCTCTTCTTCACGCTTGAAGCCGCTGGTTTCCACAAACAGGGTCATTTCGTCGATGCCGCCGGGGTTGGTAACTTCAATCTGCCAACGCTTGATTTCTTCAAAGCGGCTCATGACCTGTTCAACCTGATGCGGGTACACAAACATGCCCATGATGCGGGCGGTGGTGTCCACGCGGCCCACAATGCTGCCAAGGCGCGGGCTGGTGCGGCCGCAGGCGCAGGGGCTGCGGTCGATGTACGAAAGGTCGCCCGTGGCAAGGCGGATGAGCGGGTAGGTCTTGTTGAAGGCCGTCACCACGATTTCGCCCACTTCGCCGTCCTTCAGCGGGATGCCCGTGTCAGGATGGCAGATTTCCACGTAGCAGCGGTTGGCAATGTGCAGGCCGGTTTTGTGGAAGCATTCGTAGCCGATGCAGCCCACGTCGGCGGTGCCGTAGCCCTGACGCATGACGAGGTCGTACTTCTTTTCCATCTGGGAGCGCATCTTTTCAGACAGGCGCTCGCCGGTGACAAAGGCCACTTCGAGGAAAAGATCCTTGCGCAGGTTGAGGCCTTTTTCTTCGGCCTTTTGCGCAAGGTGCATGAGAAAGCTGGGCGTGCCCACATAGCCCGAGACGCGCAGCTTCTGCATGATGTCGAGCTGGGTGGCGGCGTCTGTGGGGCCGGCGGGAATAACCGCGCAGCCCAGGTTGCGCAGCGGCTCTTCAAACATGAGGCCAGCGGGCGTCAACTGGTAGTTGAACGTGTTCTGCACGGCGTCGCCGGGGCGAAAGCCAACGGAATAGAAGGCTTCGGTGTAACCCCAGTAGTCTTCTCCACGGTCTTCGGGATCGAAGATGGGCCCAGGCGACAAAAAGATGCGCTTGAGCTCGCCGATATCCTTGGTCAGCAGACCGCCCAGGCGCGGCCCCATGGACTGAAGGAAGATAAGTTCTTTCTTCTTCAGGATGGGAATGTGCTTTATATCGGTAAGTGTTTTGAATTTCTCCACATTGAACTGCGCACGGTCGAAGCGTTTTTTAACGTCTTCTGAATAGCGGTATGCGTAGGAGAGCAAATCTTTGAGCTGAATAAGGCAGTACTGACGACGCTCACTTTCGTCCAGTACTTCTCGGCGGCTGTATATGCCTTCTGTGCGGTCTTTACGGGTCATACCTACTCCATGGGGCGCGGTTGGTTTTGCAATTGGTGAACATAGACACTCCAATTCCAAAACGCAAGCATTTTTTTAAAAATTCAAGTATAACAAATAGTTATATGAATAAATTTTTTGCGGCATCGTGCGCCTTTTGCACGACCTTTCATTTTTGCAGTTGTGTTGCGCTGCCTGACGCATCGGTATCATTGCCATTTTTGTCGCTTGGGGCTGCCGCGCCAGCCAGATCAAGGCAGCGGGCGCGCAGGCTGTCGTACACAGGTTCGGAGCGCAGGGCATTGGCGGTGAAGGCGGCAATATAGGCCGTGAGCACCACCGTGGGAATGTTGTGGAACGATCCTGTCATTTCAAGCAGCAAAAAAGCGCCGGTCAGCGGCGCGCGCACGGAACCGGCAAAAAGGCCTGTCATGCCGAGGGTCAGCACTGTGGCGGTCTGCTCCGGGCTGATAACTCCGGCTGATTGCAGGCCCGAGGCCATGCATGCCCCGCCAATGGAACCCATGAGCAGCACGGGCATCAGCAGGCCGCCGGAAACGCCGGAGGCAAAGCTTATCCATGAAAAGGCCATCTTTACCGCCAGCAGGCCAAACAGGCCCAGTAAGGGCAGGGGCAGGCTCTCAAGCTGCAAGGTGCTGAAGCCAATGCCCACAAGCACCTGCGGGCAGAGATAAAGCAGCGCGCCAGCCAGCATGAAGGGCAGGAGCACGCGCAAGGGGCGGGGCATCAGGGGGCTGTGATCGGCCCAATGGGTGAGCCGCAGCAGTACCAGATTATAAAAAGCGCCCAGAACGCCCATGGCTACGCCGACTACGGGGATGATCCACCACTGCGTCCAATGGATGAAGGGCTGTTGCGCAAAGGGGAACACCAGGCCGAATCCAAGCAGAACCTGCACCACAAACCATGCGGCAAGGGCGCACACGCCCGTAAACAACAGCATGGGGGCGCTGAGGATGGTTTTCATTTCTTCAAACGCAAAGAACATGCCCGCCAGGGGCGCGCCAAAGGCGGCGGCAAGCCCGGCAACGCTGCCCCCCACAAGATAACGCGGCAGGCTCTGCCCGCTGCGCTCGCCCCACAGGTGCCCTACGCCAGCCCCCACGGCCGCGCCCATCATGATGGAAGGCCCTTCGCGGCCCACAGACAGGCCGCCGCTGAGCGAAACGAGGGTTCCGGCAAACTTGCACAGCAGCACGCGCAGCCAGTTCATGCGCATCTGCCCGCGCACCATAAGCTCCACCTGCGGAATGCCGCTGCCGCTCACAAGGGGCTCAAGGCGCAGGGCCAGCAAGGCCAGCAGGGCCAATGCCGCCAGACCGCCGAAAATCCATGCTGCCGTAACCGGGTCATAAAGATCGTGCTGGCGTATGGTGTGCACAAGCGCGGCGTTGATGTGGTCGTAAGCAAGGCGAAAAAGGCCGATAACAGCGCCAGTGACGCCGCCGGTAACAAGGGCCTGCATGATGACGCGCCTGACGCCAATGTTGCGCAGGGCATCGAGATCCCGCAAGGTTGGGGGGATGGGGCTGTGAAAAGGCACGATAAATCCTTGATTTGATCTGTTGACGGGGGAAAGTATGGCCGGAAGAAAGCCATATTTCAAGCCGTTGTACAAAATTCTTAAAAAAAAGCTTGCCAAAGTCAGCGCAAGTAGATAGAAGACTTTTCCAGCCGCTGTGAAAGAGCAAACGCTCTGGCGGCAAGCCCTAATGGGCCGAGGTAGCTCAGTTGGTAGAGCAGGGGACTGAAAATCCCCGTGTCGGCAGTTCAATTCTGTCCCTCGGCACCAGTAAATACAAGGACTTATGCTTTCTGCATAGGTCCTTTTTTTGTATTTCCGAAATTTTATCCCGCTCTTATCCCGCGATCGTCGAGTATGAAGCGGTTATTTGAGGTATTGTTTGGTAAGAATCTAAGCGCTAGAGTCGGCAAGAACTCTTATTAAATTTCGCCAGTACCCCAAGGTTTGCGTTCAAGCAAGACAATCGCTATCTTCCCAGCATGAGCACAAGCAAGGAATACCTTCCTCCACTCAGGCCGTGTATCAAATGCGGCAAAATGCCTCAACGTGAAACATCAAGGCCGGATGGTAGAACCCACGATATTTACCGCTATGCTTGTGAATGTGGCAACTGCCCACTCCAGTGGTCTGTCAGCGAGTCTGCTGCAATTCGTTTGTGGAATGCATATGTTGCGACTTGACCTATACTTCAATCAAAAAATAAAAGTATAGCAAGGGCAAGGAAGCGGGAAGTCCCCGTTTCCCTGCCCAAGAATCAACACGGATTCTTACCTGCCTTCGCTTTCAGGCAAGGCCAGCCTTTTCGGTTCTTCTTCAGCATTGCATCTGCCGTCTCTCCGATTTTCCAATTCCACCGACACCGCTGCCGCTGTGAAAACTCCTGCGATCCCCGCCATTATGCCGCCTATAAATGCCCATTTACTGCTCATATCCTTGCTCCTTCTTGCTTGCGTGTACAAGCTAATCATCCCAATTGTCCTTTATGGCTTGAAGCACAGCTATAACAACTGGTATCCAGCTAAGATAATTCATTTACCCTCCTTTCATTTAGCAGCGCTGGATGCGCCGTTTTTTGTTAAGTAAGAAGAAATGAAATATTCCCGTTCGGCTCCAAGGTCTGAAATCAAGCGGCACCATCATGCAGCACCGCCTTTAAGCAACGCAGCCTGCAGCATGGCAAACATGGCAGGCACCAGGTCAGGCAAGTCGTTGACCACCCGGCTGGAGTGCGGCAGCAGGTGCGTGATGTGCTCATCTCTGATGCCAAGGCCATAAACTTCAAAACCGAGTTGTTGAGCCACCCCTATAGCATTGTTTGCGGCCAGCGGGTTGTCCGGCATGCCGTCAGTGATTACCAAGATCATCTTGCGTTGTTCTTTGAGAGGCAGCATGTTTTGCAGCACCCACCACAAAGCCCCAGCCAAGGGGGTTCCGC
>JAEZYD010000049.1 GCA_023419375.1 Pseudomonadota bacterium | reverse complement strand
GTAACCCTCGGCGATGTATTCCATGTCGGGGTAGAGCGCCGCGGTCAGCGCCAGCTTGGAGGGGCTGCAGATCGGCCCCACCGGAAGGCCATCCCGGTTGTAGGTGTTGTAGCCGTTCGTGGAGGCGACCTCCTGGCTGGTCAGGATCATCCGGCGGACGCCCAGCGGGTAGGCCACCGTCACGTCGCTGTCCAGACGCATGCCCGAATTGAGGCGGTTGTGGAACACCGCGGAGACGCGGGCGAAGTCCTCCTTCTTGCTGGCCTCTTTTTCGATCAGCGAAGCCAGGATGATCGTCTGGTCGTGGGTGAGCTTGCTCTCGTAGAGCACCTGCTCGATCACGTTGCCCTCTTCGTCGTAGACCGTCTCGGTGACGGGCTCGGTGTTGAACACGCCGTCGGTGACGGCCTCGGTCTGCTTCAGGAGCGTCCTTATCAGGCTCTCGGCGGTGCTGCTTGCGTAGACGCGGTAGGTGTCGGGCGCGAGATACCCCTCCAGCGCGTACTTGCGCTCGGAGAGCGTGCCGGAGTTCACCGCGTCCTGCACCTCGCGGAAGTCGTCCTTGAAGAGGTCGGCGCTGCCCGCTAGGGTCAGGAACTCCTTCGTGCTCGGCAGCGCGCCCTGCTTGACAAGGTAGGTTGCGATGTCTTCGATCGTCCAGCCGGGGATGATGGTGATCGTGCGCTCGGTGGAGGCCGTGCCGGAGGTCAGGATGGACACGATCTGGTTGACGTTCATGCTCGACGACAGCGGATAGCTGCCGTACTGGATCTTGGAGGTCAGACCCTGGAACTGAATGATGTACTTGAAGATGCCCTTGTTGCGGATCAGCTTCTGATCGTAGAGCTTCGAGCCGATGGTGGAGATGGACGAGCCCTTCTCGATGGTGAACTCGCGCACGACCGTGTCCTGAGGGCTGACGGGCATGAAGAACTGGCTGTATACGAACTGCCAGCCGCTGGCCACGATGCCCAGCACCACGATCAGGCTGCACACGAAGACCACCACGGGCCGCAAAAGATGCCAGAGCCAGGAATACCAGAAAAAGCCGTACTCGCGGTCGCGGTGCAGCGTTTTCTGGTTGTAGGTCGACGCCGAGACGCCCCTTCTTCTGGGCCGGCGGGACGAATACAGGCGGTCTCTTGCCATTTGCCAACCTCCAACTTTGATCCGCGGGATGCGATGAAACCACTTCAGCCGCGAATCCATCCGCCCGTAGTGGGCATGTGATCGAATCGTTTCCCGTAAAACCCTGCTCGGAGTTCGGGGCCGCAGCCCCGATTTTATTAAGGCAACCGGAGGACGGCGTGTACGGCCGCAGGCTGCCTATACCGCTTTTCGCGCGGGCCTGTCCGCATGCCTATGGCATGCAAGGTCTGCGCCGCTCCCGCGCAATGAAAAGCTGCCGGGCAGTTTTTCATTGCTCAGGGCGCTAGCCCTGCACGAGCATATCCAGGTCGATCCCGGCCACGTCCGCCAGGATCTTGTAGATGTCCGCCAGCAGCTTCTGAAAGCGGAATTCGGCCATCAGGTAGTCGCGCGCATCCGGGTTGTACTGGAGCAGCGCGCCGATCTGCTGCATGCGCTGAAAATCCGCCTCTTCCATGGTCCGTCCGGCGGCCATCGTAGCTTGCAGGCGGTACTGCAGGCGCTTGTATTCGTCCAGCAACGCCTTGTTCGTGGAATCCGCGAAGGCTGGCTCCCGGAGCCGCTCGTATTCCTTGAATTCCTCGCTGTCGCGCATGGCCCTGGCCAGGATGTGCGCCTGATCGTACACGTTCATCATTCCACCCCTATGCTGGTTAGTAGACGCAGGCGACCGGAATTTGGTTCACAAACCTTCGGGTCAGCCATCGCTTCGCATTTTCCGGGAGGCTTGGAGGGTCGAAGCCCTCCAAAGTTCAGCCATAGGTACCGGCTTTGCCGGTGCCACAGACCATCGACAAACTCCGTCGACTTATCCAATCGTCCCCGGCGACCCGTGAGCCGGGAACGGTTCCCTGCACCAGTGCGCACACTGGTGCAGGGAACAATTCCTTCTGTCAGTGAGCCGCCCGGAAATTCCGCAGAATTTGAGGCTCACGAAGATTTCTTCCTTTGCGTTGAAAAACCGCCCAGCGGTTTTGCAACGCATCAGGTGTCCACGATGATCGGCAGGATCATGGGACTTCTCTTGATGTTCTGGTAGACGTAGCGGGACACCGCGTCGCGCAGGTCGTTCTTGACCCGGTTCCAGTCGCTGGGGTCGATGCGGCCGAACTCGTTCAGCACTGCCTTTGCCGCGTCCCGGGCGCCCTGCATCAGCTCGTCCGACTCGCGCACATACACGAAGCCGCGGCTGATGACATCCGGCCCGGAGATCACGGTGCCGCTGTTGCGGTCAATGGCCATCACGACGATCAGCATGCCGTCCTGCGCCAGGTGCTTACGGTCCCGGAGCACCACCGCGCCCACATCGCCGATGCCCAGGCCGTCCACCAGCACCTCGCCGGAGGGCACGGTGCCCACGACGTTCATGCGGTTCTGGCTGAGCTCGATGATGTCGCCCACGGCGCTGATGCGCACGTTATCCGGGTTCATGCCCATGGATTCGGCCAGCATCGCGTGGTGGTGCAGGTGCCGGTATTCGCCGTGCACCGGTATGAAGAAGCGCGGCTTGGTCAGCGCGTGCATGAGCCTGAGCTCTTGCTGGCACGCATGGCCGGAAACGTGCACGTCAGCCAGCGCCTCGTAGATCACGTTGGCGCCGGTTCGCACCAACTGGTTGATGACGCGGGACACGCTCTTTTCGTTGCCGGGGATGGCCGTGGCCGAGACGATCACCATGTCGCTGCCCTTGATTTCCAGCTTCTTGTGCTCGGCGAAGGCCATGCGCGCAAGGCCGCTCATGGGCTCTCCCTGACTGCCGGTGGTGATGACCACCAGCTCGTTGTCCTCGTAGCGGTCCAGGTCGTCCGCCTGCAGGAGTTTCCCCTCCGGGATCTTCAGCTCTTCCAGCTGCATGGCAACCTTGGACACGTTTACCATGCTGCGGCCGATCAGGCAAACCTTGCGGCCATAGCGCACGGCGGCGTCCACCACCTGCTGAATGCGGTGCACGTTGCTTGCGAACATCGCGACGATGATGCGCCCTTCCGCCTTCGCAAAGAGGTTGTTGAACGTCTCGCCCACGGTGCGTTCGCTCATGGTGTAGCCGGGCCGCTCCACGTTGGTGGAGTCGGCCAGAAGCGCCAATACGCCCTCGTTGCCCAGCTCCGCGAGGCGCCCCAGGTCCGTTACTTGGCCGTCGATGGGGGTGTAGTCCACCTTGAAGTCGCCGGTGTGTACGATGGTGCCCAGCGGCGTATGGATCGCGAGCGCGCAGGCGTCGGTAATGGAGTGGTTGACGTGGATGAACTCCACCTCAAACTGGCCCGCCTCCACCACATAGCCGGGCTTGACCACGTTGAGCTGAATGTTGTTGACGTGGTGCTCCTTGAGCTTGTGCTCGATCAGCGCCAGCGTGAGCCGCGTGCCGTAAACCGGCGCGGGCAGCTGCTTGAGGATGTAGGGCGAGGCGCCGATGTGGTCCTCGTGCCCGTGGGTGATGAAGTACGCGCGGATGCGCGACGCGTTTTTGGTAAGGTACGTCACATCCGGGATCACCAGATCGATGCCGGGCATGTCCTCTCTGGGAAACAGCGACCCCATGTCGACGACGATGATGTCCTCGTCGTATTCGAATACCGTCAGGTTCTTGCCGATCTCGCCCATCCCGCCCAGCGAGATGACGCGCAGTTTCGGCCCAATGTTCTTGTTTTTTCCTGGCCTTGATGCCATGGTAAACCTCCTTTTAATCGGCTTTTTGTACGCAAAAACAAGGACTCCGAAAGGGAATCCTGGAAGCATCGAACCCGGCCGGGCGACCCCACCCCCGGAAGGGAGCGGCAACGTGCGACGCGCGGACGCTGGGTTCTATGTTTCGGACCTCTGGATCACACGACGCGCCAAACGCAAAAGGGCGTCCGCAGACGCCCTTTCGCCATTGACTCCTGCAATCTACCCTTGCAGTATACCACATTTTAGCCCAGTTTGACACTGCCTTGCGAATGTTTAACCTTGCTTTTCGGGTTTCTCAGGCAAGGTGTTTGTCCAGCATCTGCTGGAA
>JAEZYD010000042.1 GCA_023419375.1 Pseudomonadota bacterium | reverse complement strand
CCGTCGATCAACCGCTCCCAGCTTTTCAGCGCGTCGGCGTTGTCGCCGGCGCAGGTGAGCGCGTTGCCGAAGATCGATACCGCCGAAATGACGGCGCCGCTATCCCCCAGCGCGTCCCTGGCCCGCTTTGCCAGGTCGGCCAGGTCCACGGTGCCGGTGGTCTGCCAGAACGTCAGCGTAAACGACTCGAAGCCGTGGGGCAGTATCTGGGGAATCACCCTGACCGCGTCCGCCCCGCCCACCAATGTGCCGATCCGAATGTTTTCCATGGTCCCTCCACTTTTCGTCCAACGACGCATCATTTATAATGATGATAGCCGGACCGCGCCGGGGATACTATACATCGCATTGCGCAAATGTTATACGATCCTGCGGCCCGGCGGGAGCGCGCGATGAACCAACCGGAGCTGATGGAGCACACCAGCCTGATCGACCGGTATTTCCCGATCAATGTGTTCAACAACCGGCCGACAGGGCGCAACGCGATGCACCTGCATTGGCACGACAACATCGAGATCATCGCCATGCAGCAGGGCCGGGCCGTCTTTGCCCTGCAGGGCCGCAGCCATGACGCGGCGTCCGGCGACATACTGATCGTCAACAGCGGCCTGCTGCACTCCGGCGTCGCCCTGGGCGACGAACCGGTGGTCTTTCAGGCCGTCGTATTTCACAGGGCGCTGTTGGGCAGCGCCTCGCCGGACCCCAGCCACGCCCGGTATGTGCTGCCCTTTCTGGAAAACAGGCGGCTCTTCCCGGAAAAGATCGCCCCCGGCGACGGCGGCTACGGGGAGCTCCGCGCGGCGCTGGACCTGCTGCTGCAGGAGTTCCAGGGCAAGCGGGAGGGCTACGAGCTGGCCGTGAAGGCTGCGCTGCAACTGATGGTGCTGGCCGTGTGCCGGAATTTTCCCGGCGGGGAGGCGGGCGGCGCCGACATCGTCCGTTTGTCGTGCAACATCGAGCAATTCAAGGCGCTGCTGGAACACATCGATTGCAACCACGCCGAGCGGCTGACGGTGGCCAGCGCGGCCCGCATGGTGGCGCTGAGCCCCACGCAGTTCTGCAAGACCTTCAAAAAGCTGACCGGTCGCACGCTGGTGGATTTCATAAACCTGACCCGCGTGGAAAAGGCCGCCGGGCTGCTGGAGCAGACCGACCTGCCGGTAACCGAGATCGCCGCGCGGACGGGCTTTTGCAACATCAACTATTTCGACAAGGTCTTCAAGCTGGCCCGCAGCTGCACGCCGGCGCAGTATCGGAAGCGGGGGCGGGAGTAGCTAGTAGCTAGTAGTCAGTAGATCGGGCGATATGGATTGAATGCGATGGCGATGTAGGGGCCGGTCTCTGCACTCGCCCCTAACATACACAGATTGGACTGGCGGTCGATGTAGGGGCGGGGTATCACCCCGACAATTGTGTAGCATATTTGCGCAGCAAATGTGCGGGCAATTGTCGGTAGCGGCTCGCTGCGAAGCGGCGAACGCGAAGGGCTCTGCGCCGCCCATCCTAAAAGCCCGCTCCGCACAGGCATAAAACCAGGTCGGACGGAGATAAACCGGGCCGCCTTGGTTTCATCGAGTCGAACTGGGGTATAGTTCGGATCATGCAGGATTATATAAGCGGGTCGAGCAGAGCCCGACCCCTACGGCGCTGGCGGAAAGATGTTCCCGCCGGGTTCCATACCCGCCCCAAGCTTGAACTTCCGGCCGGCTCATTAGCGGGCGTATGCAATACGTCCCTGCGGTGTCCTTTCAGAATCCCGCAGGGGCGCACGGCACATCGGTGATTTCATTTGGTTGGGTTTACCGCATCTCCTGCCCGCCGGTCACGTTGATGGCCTGACCGGTCATGTAGCTGGATTCGGCGCTGGAGAGGAACACCATCACGTTGGCCACGTCTTCATAGGTGCAGCCGCGCTTCATCGGCACCTGGTCGATGTACTTCTGGCGCACCTGCTCCTCGGTGATGCCCTGGTTTTTGGCGTACTGCTTGAACAGGCTGTTCACCCACAGCGGCGAATCCAGCAGGTTGCCGGGGCAGATCGCGTTCACGCGCACCTTGTCTTCAGCCAGCTCCAGCGCGAGGCTCTGCACCAGCCCGATGCCGCCGAACTTGGACGCCGCGTACGCCGAGTTCTTGTAGGAGCCCTTCTTGCCGGACTTGGAATTGATCTGAACGATCACGCCCTGGCTCTGTTTTAAATACGGCACCGCCGCTTTGCAGATGTTATAGCATCCGCACAGGTTGACGTCGATCACCTTTCTCCACTTATCGGAGTCAAACTCCTCTATCGCGCCGGAGAGAAGTATCGCGGCGTTGGAAACCAGCAGGTCGATACCGCCCAGCACCTGGGCCGCGCTCTTAATGAATGCGTCGCACGACGCATAATCCGTCACATCCAGCGCAAACGCCGCGCCGCCTTCCAGCATATCCGCCGTCTGCTTTGCGCCTTCCAGGCTCACGTCCCCGATAACGACGCGCGCGCCCTCGGCTGCCAGCCGCAGCGCCAATGCCTGTCCCAGCCCCTGCGCCGCACCCGTAATTACTGCTCTCTTGCCAATCAGTCTCTGCATTTACCAAACCCGTCCCTTATGTGTTATTGCGCTCCGCCCGGGCATCAGTCAAAAACACGCCCAGAGCGTAATTTT
>JAEZYD010000045.1 GCA_023419375.1 Pseudomonadota bacterium | reverse complement strand
GCATCCACGGAGGGCGCGGACAAGTAAGTCAGTATAGCAAAAAAATCCGGCATAGCGCCGGATTTTTGATGCTTATTGATCGTTGAGCGGCTCGAATATCGCCCCTTCTATGCCGACTATTTCATCAATGGGGATCGTTGTCCCATCGGTCATTATAACAATCCGTTTGTGTTCGTCGATCTTTTTTGCCGCGCTGGTAGCAGTAACATAAGACCCGCCACTTTTCATTGTATCTGGCCGAAAGTAGGTAATTGCGATTTCAGGCTGCTCAGTAATTCGCGCTGCTATGATTTGCAATCTATCGCTCAAAGCGTTCGTTGAATATTCGTCCAATTCCATTCTCTCATCAGTCAGTCTCGCGGTTTCTTTGATGGCGGCGTCGTAGCCTGTCAACGCTGCAAAAGGGGAAAACTGAGCCGCGCGGTTAATCGCCGTCATATGAGGATGCTTGATAGATACATGGTGCGGCAGATTGATGATGTCTTCGTATTCGCCTGTCATGCCTTGTGCCCTCCAATCTGCCTGTTTCGATCAACGGTGGTCGCGCCATCCTCCAAATTCATGCCCTTTAGAATGGCGTTTCTTCCGTGCTTCTTCTTTATTGACAGCATTGCCACCTGTATCCGCTTTTCCCGTTCTAGGGCGGCTTCCTCGGCTTCTTTCTGCGCTTGGACAGCAGAATAATCGGTGAAGAGATCGAGCTGCTCAGCGATGCCTTTCTTTTTTGCGGATGCTTCATCGACAACGTGGTTTGCCGTGATATTGATCCGCCTCACCAAGAGATTACCATCAACAATTCGATCAAACAGCCCTGTTACGGCACCCAGCAGCAACTTCGTAGAGGAGGTCTGCCTGCCGAGGTTCGCCGAACCGTGCGCCGATTTCGGAACGGCGCGTCCGTAACCGTCCGTGGTGATCTCCCCGTGATAGGTTTTCTTTATCATCGGGTCAGCCAGACTTTCAGTATCATATCCAACCGACAAAACAAGCTGGTCTGTCACGAATTTTTTATCGACCAGATCGAGCGCCAGCAGATCGGTCATTTCGCGCGCGATCAATTTTGCTTTGTCAAAGGTATAGGCGCTGTGCAATACCTGTCCCGATCCGATGCTGTTTGCACTCGGCTTGTACGCCTTAATGTCGGCCATTGTGCATGGCTCCCAACCCCACGCAAGGTCGATCAGCAGCTCGGCGTTGATGCCGAACAGCTTGTACAGAAAATCCTCGTTGAAGTAATCGGCAGGTTTTCCGAGGGAGCAGCGCGCGATGTCGCCCATCGTAAAAAGGCCGTGTTCCTCCAGCTTTTTCGCATATCCCCTGCCAACGCGCCAGAAGTCTGTCAGAGGCCGGTGTGACCACAGCGAGCGGCGGTAGCTCGTTTCGTCGAGTTCGGCAATCCGTAGGCCGTTCGCGTCAGCCGGGATGTGCTTTGCCTGGATGTCCATCGCGACCTTGCTGAGGTACAGGTTCGTGCCGATGCCCGCTGCCGCAGTAATACCGGTAGTTTCCAGTACGTCCAAGATCATTTTCGAAGCAAGCTCGCGGGCCGTGAGGTTGTAAGTGTTCAGGTAAGCGGTGGCGTCTATGAATACCTCATCGATGGAATAGACATGAATGTCTTCCGGTGCGATGTATTTCAAGTAAACATCGTAAATCCGCGTGCTGTACTCTATATACAGGGCCATTCGTGGCGGCGCAACGATGTAGTCCAGAGAGAGCTCCGGCAAAGATTTCAATTCAAGATCGTTGAAGGAAGCGCCGGAAAAGGTACGTCCCGGTGCTTTGCGCCGCCGCTCCGCGTTTACCTCCCTGACCTTTTGCACGACCTCGAATAGCCTTGACCTGCCGGAGATGCCATACGCCTTGAGAGACGGGGTGACGGCGAGGCAGATGGTTTTCTCGGTGCGGCTGGAATCAGCGACGACGAGGTTGGTGGTCATCGGATCAAGCTGTCGCTCGACGCATTCCACCGAGGCATAGAAGGATTTCAGATCGATTGCGATGTAGGCTCTGTCCTTCATGATTCTTCTCCGGCCACCTCCTTAGGAAATCATCCGCTTGTCAAACTGAGCTTTCATCTGCCACACTGTCCAATGATATTCTCTCTCAAAGCGATGCGGGGAATGTGTGACACAATTCGGCGCTTCCATGGCCCACCACACCACTTTCCGGAGATACGAACATATGTTCTAATAAAGTATAGCCCGCGCCTCTTTCTCTGTCAACAGGATTGGATTCGATTTTACCGGGCGTTCGAAAGGTAAAAACTGCTATTGAGGCACGGGTTATCGGTATTTGGAGGCCGAATCCTTAGAACGCAAAAGCGGCTGAACCCCTTGGCTTGCAAGGACTTTCAACCGCTTGTTTTATAGAAGAAACCGCCCAAGCGGGGCGGTTTTGGGTGGTCTGTACTGGACTCGAACCTGTGACCCCATCGATGTGAACGAGCATTCGGTCAAACTGTGGAACCGTTATGCCATCCCCGGCCGTTCACTACGAATTCGCTCCGCCAACTCATTCAAGTACACCCAGCGGTCCATCTTTTGGGTAAGCGCGGTTTCAAGCCGCCCTTTTTCCGCAAGGGCGGGTAGCAGCATTTCATAGTCGCTGGCATACCGTTCAACGTCTTCCTCCGCTTGCCGCAGCTGATCTTCCAACGCTGCGATATCGGCATCGATGGTACTGAACTCGCGCTGCTCCGCAAACGTAAACCTTGGCTTTGCCGGTTTTGAAGTCGAGCGGGATGGTTCATCGGATTTGGCTTTTTCAACTTTTGCAGATGGCACCGCATCCGTGTCCCCGGTTTCGGGTTCACGTTTCTCCAGATAGTCCGAATATCCACCGGTATATTGGCGGATTTCACCGTTCTCCCGGAATTCAAAGATCGTGTCCACGACCTTGTCCAGGAAGTACCGGTCGTGAGATATGGTGACGACTGCGCCGGAAAAGTTCTCCAAATACTCCTCCAGCACGGTCAGCGTGTCGGTATCCAGATCATTGGTGGGCTCGTCCAGGAGTAAAACATTGGGCGCGCCCATGAGGATGCGCAATAGGAACAGGCGCCGTTTTTCGCCGCCGGAGGGCTTTCGAACCTGCGTCCATTGCACCCTGGACGGAAACAGAAACCG
>JAEZYD010000013.1 GCA_023419375.1 Pseudomonadota bacterium | reverse complement strand
CACGTACTTGAGTACGCTGCGCTCAAAATCCCGGCGCTTCCTTTTCAGGCCGCAAAATGCGTATTTTGCAAATTCGCCCAACACCCGCACATCGCCTCCGCCTCCGCTCCGGCGAGTCTAAGGAAGGCAACTTCATAACCATCTCCTAATCACGACCTGCAAAAGGCAAGACACAACTATTTAGCATCATTCCCGCTGAAAGACAGGGGCCCCTGTGCCACGTGTTGTGCAATTTCTTTGCAATGTTGCGCATTCAAAAGGTGATGCAACGTGATCCTGCGATCTTTCATTTACAGCCCGCAAAGACATATGATGTTAATGAGTCAACGTTGACCTCTAGATGTGGGGCTTTCGCTTCGAGGAGGCTAGGGGAGTGAGCAACACGTCTTGCCCGTGATGATGTCCATAGCGAAGCCAGTTTTTTTGCGATGCAACATCTATTGGGTGAGGGCAACATGAGCCCACGACTAGCTTTCAAAGCAGAATTGTTATCGGGGTTGTTGGCTGAAACGGATTTTATCCAAAGCAAATGCGCCATCTGGCATTTACGCGGCGCGGAGGGAGATCACCTGACCGAGCGCAGCGAGGGAAGGAAGCTCCCGCAGCAGATGCCGCGTTGCCCTCGCCACACTGAGGTAATTGAAGATCCCTCTTTGGGGGGTGCTTCGGGGGGGATGCAAGGGGGGGCCGCGAAGGGGGCCAGCCCCATAACCGGCCCCGCCTTGCTGCGCGCCGCACAGGCGTCCCAAACTCCGCCGGACGGCGGAAGCACATGCCCGAAGGGCAGAAAATACTATCATTCCAGTGGGAGCCTAAATCTTGCTGTGACTCAGGCGTCCCCAATTCCGCCGGGTGCCGGAATCCTGTGCCCGAAGGGCTATGAACGTAATTACTATGAACTAAGCAAACCTTTCCTGAAATAATTCTTTCATAATGAAAGCTTAGCGCAAAAGAACATCCACCTCTCCCATCTAGAATCCGATCAACCCCAGGCCCCCAGCACACACGCACGTTTACCTCCGTAACCTTGTCGTCAAAAGTCGCGTCATGCGCCTGTAACAATGAACTCAATCCCCTCCTTCTTTTGGGTAACAGTCTTTTCCAATTATCCCCGAAGAATCCGATTCGCCGTCAAAATCAATTATTTCTGTAACAGACCCGCCACAGTATCGGCTTAGTGATGTTTGTGACTACGAGTCTGAGTGCCACGCCTGACGGAAATTGCAGTCCCAGGCACGACGCGCAAGCAGACCGCAGCCACCTATCACAGCAATATATGTGGAGGGGGTCATGCCCGATTCTTCCGCGCAGGATTTATTTGTAGAAACTTTTTGCGATCTGCCGCTGCACCCTGCAAGCATGACAGATTCGCCTTCGCATCCATGCCGCACCGTGCCCATGGCGCCCGCGCCCGCAGCAAAAATGCTGAAGATTCCTGTCGCACGTGACGATGGGCAACACCGCCAGGCCTTGCTGGATGTGCTCCAGAACCAGACTATCACCAGCGTGCTCCAGCCCATTGTATCCCTCCGCGATGGCGCTGTTTTTGGCTATGAGGCGCTTGGTCGCGGCCCGGCCGGGACTCCGCTTGAAAATCCCGAGGCCCTCATTCAGTGCGCGTTGGAAAACGGGCGCATGCTGGAGCTTGAGCATCTCTTTCGGCGCAGCGCCCTGCGCGCTGCCCGCCAAATGCCAACGGGCATCCGCCTGTTCCTCAATGTCAATCCCAACATCATTCAGGATTCCCATTTCGGCATGGGGTTCACCAAGGAATACCTGACCCGCTTCGCTATCAGCGCCGAGGACATCGTTTTTGAAATCACCGAGCGCGAATCGGTAGTGAATCTTCGCGGCTTCAAGCAGATTATCGAGCATTACAAAGGCCAGAATTACCAGATCAGCATCGACGATGCGGGCGCGGGCTATTCCGGCCTCAACCTCATATCTGACGTGCAACCGCATTTTATCAAGCTCGACATGCAGCTCATACGCGGGGTGGATAAAGACCTCACCCGGCAGGCGCTCATCAAGAGCATGCAGGAATTTGCGGCGCTCACCAATACGCGCATCATTGCCGAGGGCATAGAAACCGAAGAAGAGCTGGCAACCCTCATCAGTTTTGATGTGCCTTACGGGCAGGGCTATTTTCTCCGCAGGCCAGATCCCGCTCCCCGAGCTGTAGACCCCGTGGCCCTTCAGGTCATCCACCGAGAAAATAAAATTAAAAACAGGTTTTTCGGCGCGCGCGTCCACAAGTTCCATGTGCGGCACATTTGCCGCTCTGGCACTGTTGTGCCGCCGCACATGCCCATACGCAATGTGGTTGATCTGTTTGAGAAAAACAGCAAGCTCAACGGCCTTTGCGTGGTCATGGGCGAAATTCCCGTTGGAGCGCTCACGCGCAACCGCCTGCACGAACAACTGAGCGGCAGGTTCGGCTTTTCCCTCTTTGCCGACAAAGCTGTGGAAGCGGTCATGGACCGCTCCTTTCTGTGCGTGGACCATCAGTGCACCATTGATCTGGTCGCACGGCAGGCCATGCGCCGCGATGATACAAAGCTCTATGATTTCGTCACCGTAACCCGCGAGGGGCGCTATCAGGGCGTGGTGACAGTCAAGGAGCTGCTCGAAAAAAGCATCGAACTGGAAGTCGCCAACGCCCGCCAGCTCAACCCCCTATCAGAACTGCCCGGCAACGCGCTCATAGATATCGAACTGGAGCGCCTTGTACGCCTCGGTTTGCCGAGGATTGTTCTCTACTTCGATATCGACAACTTCAAGGCTTACAACGACAAATACGGCTTTAAAAATGGCGACAGGGCACTCAAACGCCTTTCGTCCATCATCAAGGAAAGCGCGAGCGAGGATGATTTTGTGGGCCACATCGGCGGCGATGACTTTATCGCCGTAACAGACGCCCAAGCGGCCCCAAGCGTGTGCGAAACCATCATCTCTGCCTTTAACGACAGCGTGCCTGCCTTTTACAGCGCCGATGACGTCCAGCGCGGTTACATTGAGGGCAAAAGCCGCAGCAATATTGAGGAGCGCTTCCCGCTCATGTCCCTGACCATTGTCGGCGTGAAGGCCAGCAACTTCCAGAGCAGCTTTGATCTGGCGCGGGCCGCAGCCACGTTGAAAAAGCAGTGCAAGCGCATCAGCGGCAGCAACTACCAGCTTGAAGCATAACGATTATTGCTGCCTCAAAACGACAGCAATCAAACTACGGGAGTATTCATGAGGCTGACCACGAAACTGGTTCTTTCGTTCAGCAGCATTATTGTTCTTATGTTGGCGCTGTTCGGCGTGTACTACGTCAATACAGACCGTATTGATCATGCCGTCAGCCATATGGATCAGCAGTATGTGCCCTCGCTTGTGGCTGTGCAGACCATGACGTCCCTGCTGTATTCGGCCCGCTCCGATCTGGCGGCGCTTACCCCGCACACGGATAAAGTCACCATTGCCGAGTATCGCGACCGCATCAAGCGCGTGCTCAAGCAGTTTGCGCAGCACGCCGAGGCTTATCAGGCATTGATTAAAGCCCGTAAGCAGGCAGGCGAAGCGGTGGATGACGAGTTGTGGGGCAACATCGCGGCCCAGTTGCGCGCGGAGGAAGCCACCCGGGAAGAAATCATCCGGCTGGCTGGCGAAGGCGATACGGATGGCTCCATTGCGCTGTTCACCCGCAGCAGGGCCGATTTTATCCGCCTTGCGCGCTATTTTGACCAACTTGTGCAGCACGATGTGCAGCGCAGTCAGGAGGCAGCGGCAAGCGCGCAGGAAATTGCGCGTCAGTCGCGCCTGGCCGGGGCCGTGCTTGCTATCGTGGGCATCCTGTTCAGCATTGCGGTTACGGCGGGCATCACGCTTGCCATCAAGCGCCAGCTTGGCAAAGACCCGGCGCAATTGCAGCTCATAGCGGGCCGCGTGGCTGAAGGGGATTACGATCTTGAGCTCTCAGGCCGCCAGCAGGGCGTGTACGCCTCGCTGGTGCTCATGGTTCAGGCTTTGAAGGCCCATATAGAAAGCGCCCGCAGCGAGTCGGAAAAAGCGCGGGAAGAATCCGCCAGGGCCAATGCCGCCCTGCAGCAGGCCGAAGCGGCGGAGCGCGATGCCCGCGCAAAAACTGAAGCCATGCAGCAGGTGGCCGAGGCGCTGGAAGAAGTGACCCATGTTGTGGCAACGGCCTCCGGTCAGGTGGGCGAAACCATCCGGCAGGCAGAAGAAAGCGCCGACAGCACGGCCCAAAGGCTCACGGAAGCAGCCACGGGCATGGAGCAGATGAACGCCACTGTGGGCGAGGTGGCGCAGAATGCCGCCGTGGCTTCTGACTCTTCGGCAGAAACCCGCCAAAAAGCAGAGGACGGGGCCAAGGTGGTTCGCCACGCTTTGGAGAGTATTGAAACCGTGCGCTCCACCTCCTTGCGGCTCAAGGATGATATGGAGCAGCTTGGTGGGCATGCGCAGGCCATAACCCGCATCATGAATGTTATTTCGGATATTGCGGATCAGACCAATCTGCTCGCCCTCAATGCCGCCATTGAAGCCGCACGTGCAGGCGACGCCGGGCGGGGCTTTGCCGTGGTGGCGGATGAAGTGCGCAAACTGGCGGAAAAAACAATGGCTTCCACCCATGATGTGGATACGGCCATCAAGGCTATTCAGCAAAGTGTGGCCCACAGCGCCGCCTCGGTGGAGGAGGCCGTAAAGGGTGTTTCGCTGGCGACGGAAGCTGCCCAGCAGTCAGGGCAAGCACTGGAGGGCATTGTGGGAACAGTGGAAGAAACCGCCAATCAGGTCAGCGCCATTGCCACAGCAAGCGAGCAGCAGGCTGTGGCCACTGACCAGATCAACCGCACCATCGGGGATGTCACCAGTCTTTCGCGGCAAACAGCTGTTGCCATGAGCGCTGCTTCGCGCGCAGTGGCGGGGCTTTCTGCCCAGGCTCAAAATCTTGAAGGCCTCATTGAACAGATGCAGAACTGTTGAGGCAAAAATTATCCCGTCACAAAAAAAGCCCCTTCATTGAAGGGGCTTTGTGCGTTCATAATGGACCACGCTCAGGTGCCGCAGCTGTGGCGGCCTGCGCGCAAGGCGCTATTTATTCACGTAGGCTTTGCCCAGTTCCAGCGCCTTGAGGTTGGATTCCTGCAATTTCGGGGGCAGGAACTTTTTGATGGCGGCTTCCAGCGCGTCCACGCCAAAGGGCAGCACGCCAGAAGAACAGACCACGCTCAAAAGCACGGTGTTGCCGCTCTGTACGGAACCAGCCTGCATGCCAAGCTCGCGGCAGGGCACAAAGTGGCACTGCCCCGCAACCTGACGGGCCTTTTCCATGATGTGCGGCATGTCGGGGTATTCTGCCTTGCCCAGCGCAACGCTGAGGGGCGGCAGGGCATCGCTGCTGGAAAAGATTGCGCCGCCGGGCTGCAAATAGGGCAGGGCGCGCAGGGTTTCCAGCGGCTCAAAGCCCAGCAGCACATCGGCTTCGCCGTAGTCCAGCTTGGGGGAACGCCAGCCGCCGAGCAGCATGACGGATTCCACCACGCCGCCGCGTTGGGCCATGCCGTGCACTTCGCCAGCCACCACATCCAGTCCGGCTTCCAGCGCCGTGCGGGCCAGCAGGGTTGTGGCCGTTAGGGTTCCCTGACCGCCCACGCCGGTAAAGAATATACGCATCCGCTTCTGCATTTCTTGTGTCTTCATAATATCTCCCTACCGCTTCCGCGCCTTGAAGGCCGTGGGCGCAACCTGCAAACAGACCATGCAGCCCGTGCAGAGCGTGGCGTCCACAGCAAGATTGTCGCCCTCGCGGTAAAAAGCGGGGCAGGCCAGCTGCTCAAGGCAACGCATGGCTTCCGGTCCCTGCTGGGCCACTTCGGCCACCTGGGGCTGGGCCTTTTTGAGCTGACGGCGGGCATACAGCACGCAGGGCTCTTCGGTAATCAGCACGCGCACGCCGCTCTGGGCCTTCATTTCTTCCAGCGCCTTGGTGACGGCCTTGACGTTGAACGAGCGCACCTTGGCGCACTGGGTAACGCCCATGGCGCGCACAATGGCTTCGATATCCATGTGCTGGCTCATGGAGCCGAGCATATCCTGCACCATGCCAGGGTTGGGCTGGTGCCCGGTCATGGCCGTGGTGCCGTTGTCCAGAATGACCAGAATGACGTCATGCTGGTTGAAAACAGCGTTGGCAAGGCCCGTCATGCCGGAGTGGAAGAACGTGGAGTCGCCGATAAAGGCCACCACGGGTTTTTCCGATGCGCGGGCAAAACCGCTGCCTGCGGAGATGGAAGACCCCATGCATACCAGAAAATCCGCAGCGCGCAGGGGCGGCAGCAGACCCAGGGTGTAACAGCCGATGTCGCTGGAGTAGAAGGCATCGTCGCCAAAAACCTGCCGCGCGGCATAGTAAACGGCGCGGTGCGAGCAGCCGGCGCAGAGGTTCGGCGGGCGGCCGGGCAGCTCCATGTCCACGCTGCGCACGGGCTTGGCCGGGCAGGGCGTGTCGAGCCAGGAGGAAAGGCGGCGCATGACAAGGGTGGTGGAGTATTCACCCTGGCCGGTGAGGCCGGAATCCTTGCCTTCAATGCGCACATGGATGTCCTGCTTCTGCACCAGGGCGCGGATGTCCTGTTCCAGCAGGTCAACGCCTTCTTCAAGTATGAGCACGCGGTCGCAGCCGTGCAGAAATTCGGTGATCATGGCAATGGGCAGGGGCCAGGTCATGCCAAGCTCAAGCACACGCACGCGGTCTCCCCAGCCGCCAGCCGAAAGGGCATCAGCCAGATAATTGCGGGCCACGCCGCTGGTGATGATTCCGAGGCGCGTGGGCGTCTGGGGTTCATGCACCGTATTGAAGCGGCTGGATTCGGCAAACTGGCGGGCTTTTTCAATGATGCCGTCCAGCACCAGATGGCGCTTGCGGGCCACAGCGGGAACCGGCACAAAACGGCTCGGATCGCGCTTGAACTCAACCTTGGGCTGGGTGGCGGGCAGATCGTCAAAATCCACAGCGCCGCGCATGTGGCTGACGCGTGTGGTGGTGCGCAGCATCACGGGCTGTTGCAGCTCGCGGGCAAGGCGAAAGGCCTCGCGGGTCATGTCCTTGGCTTCCTGCGCGGAGGCAGGCTCAAAACAGGGCAGCAGGGCAAAGCGCGCATAGGTGCGGTTGTCCTGTTCATTCTGGCTCGAGTGGCAACCCGGGTCGTCTGCCGTCAGCAAGACCATGCCGCCGGGCAGGCCAGTGTAAACGGAGGTGAACAGCGGGTCGGCAGCCACGTTGACGCCCACGTGCTTCATGGTCACGAGGCTCATGGCGCCGCCAAGGGCGGCACCGGCGGCCACTTCCATAGCCACCTTCTCGTTGACGGAATATTCCAGCCGATAGCGGCCCTCGCCGCCAAGGCGGTGGAACGTGTCCGGCACTTCCGAAGAAGGAGTGCCAGGGTAACAACTGACCATATGCACACCCGCTTCAAGCGCGCCGCGCACAATGGCTTCGTTTCCCAACAGCAGGTGTCGCTCGCCGCGAGCGCCCTGCAACAGCGGATGATTGCTCATGTTCCCTCCAGGCCCAGGCTAGTGCGCCTGAACCGCAACTGGATGCAAAATGGCGCGGCCCATGCGGCCCCGCCTACAATGACGCAAGCCCGCGCTGTTTGCACATGCGCGGGCTTGCGAAGAGATATTTACTGGGCTTTGCCGGAAGATTTTTCCCCAGCGCCGTCTGGCGCTGCCGGGGCCGCAGTCTGGGCGGCTTCTTCTTCAACAATCTTGGGGGCCAGCGTGGTTGCGCGGGCGCGGAAATATTCGCTGTTGAGGCCCTGCGCCTCGCGCGAGAGGGCAAGGTAGATGCGGGCGGCCTGTTCCGTCTGCCCGGCGGCAACGGCGGCTTCGGCCATCATCTGCTTGAGCTGGGGAGCTGTAACTTCACCCGGCAGCGCGGCTTGCAACTTTTGCAGCAGAGCAAGGGCACCGGCGTATTTTCCGGCCTTGAGCATGGCTCCGGCCTCGTTCATGCCGGCAATCAGCGCAAGGGGGCCTTCGCTTTCCTTGGCGGCTTTGCCAAAGGCATCCGCGGCAGTGGCGTTGTCGCCATTGCTCATGGCGCTTTGGCCCAGGGCCAGATAGGCGGAAAATTTCACGTCAGAGGGGGCTTTTTCCGCCAGGGCGGCAAGTTCCTTGACCTGCGCGGGCCCGCTGGTTTGCAGCACAATGCGCGCAAGCGACTGCCGCGCCTCATCGTTTTTGGATGTGCTGTACCAGCGCCAGATGCCCGTACCCGCCAGAACCAGCACAAACAGCACCACAATGCTGGCTATGGTACCAGCGTGGCGCAGCATGAACTGGAGCATGGGGGCGCTTTCGGAGCTGACTTCTGCCTGAAGGTCGCGCAACAGGGGGGAATCCTCTGCGCCTTGATTCTTTTGCGGATTCATGTATCAAAACTCCTTAGGGAGGCGGAACCGCCGTAGTTTTTCCGCGCGTTTGCCCTGCGCGTTCCATGATCGGCGGAGCTGGACGGAAGCTTTTTTCTTAGGCCAGAATCAGCCCCTCTGTCAAAACAAATATCCTCTGGTCAGGCTGCCCGCGCGGCCCCGGCCAATACAATAAGGAGTATGCATGACGCCTGCAGAAGAAATGTCGCGCCTTGGCGCGCGGGCAAAGGAAGCGGCCAGGGCCATAGCCAAGGCCCACCCCGATGCCAAAACGCAAGCCCTGCTGGGGCTGGCGCAACTGCTGCAGGAGCGGGAGGCCGAAATTCTGGCCGCCAATGCGGAAGACCTTGCTGCGGCCCGTGCCGCCGGGCAGGATGCCCCCCGCCTTGACCGCCTGACGCTTACCCCTGCCATTATGGATGAAATGCGCGCAGCCTGCCGCCACGTGGCCAATCTGCCTGACCCTGTGGGCGCTACGGAACGCCAGTGGCAGCGCCCCAATGGCCTGCTTGTGGGCCGCATGCGCGTGCCTCTGGGCGTGATCGCCATGATCTACGAGGCGCGCCCCAATGTGACCATCGACGCCGCCATTTTGTGCATCAAGGCGGGCAATGCGGTTATTCTGCGCGGCGGCAGCGAGGCTTTGCGCTCCAACATGGCGCTTGCCAGGGCCCTGTGCGATGCGCTGGCCCAGGCGGGGCTGCCCGCCGACGCCGCCCAGCTCGTGTCCATCCCCGGTCACGAGGCCGTCAACGCCCTGTGCAAGCTCGACCGCTATATTGATGTTATCATCCCGCGCGGCGGCGAGGGCCTTGTGCGCGCCGTGACCGAGGCTGCCACCATGCCCGTGCTCAAGCACTTCAAGGGCGTGTGCCACGCGTATATTGATGCGGATGCCGATCTGGACGCAGCGGCGGAGATTGTTTTTAACGGCAAGGTGCAGCGCCCCGGCGTGTGCAACGCTCTGGAATGCCTGCTGGTGCACCGTGACGTGGCCAAGGATTTTCTGCCCAAGGTGGCGGCAAAGCTTGGTGCTGCCGGGGTGGAGTTTCGCGCTTGCCCGATATCGCTGCCCCTGCTTGGCGCGACTGCCGTTGCCCAGCAGCTCGATGACCTCGGGCAGGAATTCCATGCCCTGGTGCTTGCCGTTTGTGTGGTGGAAAGCATGGATGGCGCGCTGGATCACATTGCCCGCTACGGCTCAAATCACACGGAAATCATCTGCACCAACAACCACGAACACGCCATGCGCTTTTTGCGCGAGGCGGATGCTTCCATGGTGGCGGTCAACGCTTCCAGCCGCTTCAACGACGGCGGGCAGCTTGGCCTCGGCGCGGAGATCGGCATTTCTACCTCAAAGCTGCATGCCTACGGCCCCATGGGCGTGGACGAACTGACCACCACCAAGTTTGTGGTGTTTGGCCAGGGGCAGGTGCGCGGATAAATGACGGAATCGGCGTCCCCCCCGCCGGGCAGAGCCATTCTTGGCGGCAGTTTTAACCCGCCCCATGTGGGACACCTGCGGCTGGCCATTGAGGCCCGCGAGGCCTTGGGCGACCTTGTGCAGGGCGTAGATATGGTGCCTTGCGCCGTGCCGCCGCACAAGGTGCAGCGCAGCATGCTGCCCTTTGATTTGCGCGCCCATATGGTAGAAGCCTGCGCTCATGGTTTGCCATGGCTGCGCTGCAACCGGATGGAGGCTCAGCGCCAGGGGCCGTCGTATACGTGGGATACGCTTTGCGCCTACCGTGAGGCAGAGCCGGAAACGGATCTGTATTTTATTCTGGGCAGCCCGGATTTCGCCATGCTCTCCACATGGCATAAGGGGCTGGATTTGCCCCGGCTGTGTCATTTTGTGGTTGTGCCCCGCAAGGGGCATACCTCTGCCGATTTTATCACCGCCTCCAAAACCTTGTGGCCCGATGCCGCAGAGCGCGCCCCAGTGCTGCCTGCCTGCCCGTGCATGGCCCTGCCGGGGGGCGGGCTGGCGCATTTTCTTTCTGTACCGTGGCTGGCGGTGAGCGCCTCTCGGGTGCGGCAACTCTGGCTGACGGGCCGTAATGTGGATTTTCTTGTGCCGGATGCAGCCTTGCAGATTTTGCGAAACAACGCTCAAACAGTGCGGCATCACTGGCTGGAGGACGGCGCGGTATGCTGACTACTGCTCCAAAAGAAATCAGGGAAAATATCGCCCGCGCGATGGGCTATCTGCGGCGTGACGAAGTTGAGCGTGCCCTTGTGACCATGAGCGAGGCGCTGCGGCTCCTCGCCGAAGTCAAACTGATGCGTTCCGCAAGGGCGGAGCTGGATATCCAGATCGGGGAATTTTTGGCGGCCATTGTGCGCCATAGCGCGATGCAACCGCTGCTTGATCCCGGCAATACGGGCAAGCCGCGCAGCATCACCTTGCAAACGGGCAAGGAAACCACGCTTTCAACCGTGCTGGATGGACTGGCCAAGATTCTGCAAACTGCGGCGGAGCAGGCTGTGCAGCAGGAGGCGGAGGCCCGGCTGGATCGGAAAAAGCAGCTTATCAGCAGCGGGCTGGATTTTTTGCGCGAGGGGCAGGTCGCCAAAGGGCGCGCTTTTTTGAAGCGCATAGTGGAGGAGTTTGGCGACGAGGAAGGCATCCGCCTGCAAATGGGCCAGATTTTTGCCGCTGCCGGGCTGTTTGCCGAAGCCGCCGCCATGTATGAGGAAGCCATGGTCATTCAGCCGCGCGAGGCCTCGGCCTACACCGGGGCCGTGGCGGCGTGGATGGAACTGCGGGAATACGAAAAGGCCGAGGCGGTGTATCAGGCTGTGCTGCGTACGTTTGGCGGGCATGCCTCCACCTTTGGAAAAATGTCGAAGCTGTATCTTTTGTGGCATAAAAAGCAGGCTGCGGAAGACAACGCCCTGCGCGCCTTGCAGACAGACCCAGAGCAGGCCGATGCCCTGGAGGTTATGGCGGCGCTGGATAAGAGCTAGGAGCGGGAGCCTTGCCTGAAGGAGCCTGCGGTCAGGCCGTATTCATGGATTGTGAATACGCGCCGTGCACGTTGACAGGTCAAGAAATGATGAAAATTTGGGCTCTGTCTTCCTGCTCCGCCAGTGCGGATGAGCTACCATTCCGGGCATTGCTGCCCACGATCTTGAGCTCGGCTCCAGGTTTGCCAACCGCGGCGGCGTGAATGATGGCTGCACAGATGGTTTTGCTGTGTTGGGGCAAACCGCAGAGGCGGCGTGCTTTGTGAAACCGAAGCATTGCCTTTCATCCAAAGATAGGCTATATACCGCCTTCGGCTGCAAGCGGGGCACCCAACGCCCTTTGTGGCCTGCGGAGAGGTAGCGAAGCGGCCGTAACGCGCTCGACTCGAAATCGAGTTAGGGGTTAATAGCTCCTACGTGGGTTCGAATCCCACCCTCTCCGCCATATGATGATTCAAGGAACTCCGAATTCGTCCGCTAGTCGTTGACAGTAGCCGAATTCGGAGTTTTACTTTGTCCGACGATGTCCGGTAAAAAACGCTCAAAGCCGAGCGTAAACCGGATACTGCGCCGGACATTTTTTATTTTGGCGTTTCCTATGTCCAAAAGATGTCCGGTCTAGGGAGGAAACGCTTATGGCTCTAAGCGATATGGCCATTAAAAAGGCCAAGCCCCGCGAGAAAATTTATACCCTCAAAGACGCAGATGGGCTTTATCTGGAGATAAAGCCTTCTGGCAAAAAGTATTGGCGTCTCCGTTACTGGATAGACTCCAAGGAAAATCGTCTTTCCCTCGGTGAATATCCCCTCATATCTCTGGCAGAAGCCCGTTCGCGCCGTGATGATAAGCGGCGCATGATTAAAGACGGCGTTGATCCTGTGGCGCTGGTGCGTGAACAAAAAGCCGCCGTATCTCCAGACAAGTTTTTTGAGTCTGTAGCGCGTGAGTGGGCACAAAAAAACGCCCATCGGTGGACAGAAGGCCACGCGGAATTGAATCTTCGGCGTCTGGAGATGAATATTTTCCCCTACATCGGAAAGAAACCCGTTGGGGAAATATCTGCGCCAGAACTTTTGGAATGTCTTCGCCGCATTGAAGCCAGAGGTGCTCTTGAGGTCACGCGCCGGGTGCGCGGGCTTTGCTCCATGATTTTTCGTTATGCCATTGCTACAGGCAAGGCAGAGCGTGACGTTGCCGCCGACCTCATAGGGGCTTGTGCGACACCTAAAAAGCAGCACCGTCCTACCATTACTGATCCACAAGAAGTTGGCAGGCTCATGCAAGCCATAGACGGCTGTGCAGCATCGGCAATCGTGTATTGCGCCCTGCGGCTGGCCCCCTTGGTTTTTGTGCGCCCTGGTGAACTGCGCAACGCAGAGTGGAGCGAGTTCAATTTGGAAGCTGCCGAATGGCGCATCCCCGCGCATAAAACCAAAATGCGCTCTTTGCATATCGTGCCGCTCTCAACCCAAGCCCTGAATATTCTCTACGAATTGCAGCCGCTCACCGGGGATGGGAATTACCTATTTCCTTCGGTGCGAACGGCATCCCGCCCAATGTCTGACAATACCATTAACGTGGCGTTGCGCCGGATTGGATACGCCAAGGAAGAAATATGTGGGCATGGTTTTAGGGCGATGGCTTCAACCCTGCTCAACGAGCTTGGCTGGAACAGGGACGCAATAGAACGCCAGCTTGCCCACGGTGAGCGCAATAAAATTCGAGCGGCATACAATCATGCGGAATTTTTGCCGGAACGGCGGCAGATGATGCAAGCATGGGCTGATTACTTGGAACAGCTGAAAGAGAGGAGAATATTATGATTGCCAAGTCTGAAGATGCAAAATTTGTTCGATCTAATGAGCTAATTCCAATGTATAATTTGATTTTGCGATGGCCATTCCAAAGTATGTTTAAGATTCCTATACATATGAGTCGCAGTAATGGTAGTAAATTGCGTGCATATGAGCTGCTAGATAAATCATATACGGTTGAAAAAGAAATTTTTTACCATATAAAAGAAATTAGAAGATCTGATTTTCATTCGTTTTACTTGAAACTAGATAAGATTGTATTCCTTATGGATGAAGTCGAATCGATAGAAGAAAATTATCCAGAGTACAAGGCCTTTAGAGATCCAGTTGAGGGGGAATATGATTTTTATTTATCAACACCAGAGAATATGAATATTGTTATTCCATTGATTTTTTATATTAGTAGACATGATAGGCCTGAGTATATGAATTCTATGCTATGTCGCAGTCTGCTGATGATGGCGGTTAAAGACGGCCGGATTGATAATATCATTAATGAATATAAAATAGATGAAAGCAGGGTATATCCTCCACAGCTCGAATATTTCGCTACAGTAAAACCATTAACACTCCTCGAAAAAGCTCAAAATTTTGTTGCTCAGCGTCCACCCAAGAAGAAAAATGAGCGTTTGCTCCTTCTTTTAGAACTTGAAAGAAGATTCCCAGAGCTAAGGCGTGAAGATATCGGCAGACTTCTTTATTATAATCCAGAGTTAACGGCCACAGCAGAGGGAATTCAGCCCGAGTCTTATTCTAGAAGATACTATCGGGCTCAAGAGGATGCATACATATATAGGAATTTGGCTTAGCTTTTTTGTCACTTGACTGTCAGTTAGCCTGACAAGGCAACATCGGCCCATGTTCTCCAACATGGGTCGTTTTCATTTTATAGCGGCCCGTAAAAATCAGGAGCCGTTATGGCAAAAGTCGATTTTTTGTATCGGCAACGAAACTACCTGCCTGATGAGGGGTTTGTTCGTTTGTCGCAAATTCTCCAAGTGCTGCCCATTGGCAAAACAAGCTGGTGGGAAGGCGTCAAAAAAGGGCGCTATCCCACCCCTGTGAAGTTAGGGCCGCGTACCACCGTTTGGCGCGTTGAAGATATCCGGGCGCTAATCAGCAATGTGGAAGGAGGGGATGCCGCATGACCTCCCCATTTGTTCCTCTTGGTTCACAAAATAATCTTCCCCCATTGAAGGCGATCAGTATGGAGGAATTTCTTTTAAGCACCTTGCCCGAACGCGACTACTTGCTTCACCCGGTAATTCCTGAGCAGGGGATAGTCATGCTGGTTGCCAAGCGGGGCATAGGCAAGACCTTTACGGCGTTGCACATGTCCCTGTCTGTGGCTGGTGGGTTGTCCCTTTTCAACTGGCATGCTCCCAAGGCTCGGCGCGTTTTGTATGTGGATGGCGAAATGCCCGCTATCTCCATGCAAGAGCTCCTAGCGGCTTTGGCAACGGGCATGGCAGCACCGCCCCATGCGATGCAGAATTTCTCCATTATCACCCCCGACATGCAATCGCGGCCCATGCCGGACTTGGCAACAACCTACGGGCAGCAGGCTCTTGAACCATTTCTTGCTGGAGTCGATTTACTGGTTTTAGATAACCTCGCCACCCTTTGCCGCACTGGCAAAGAAAATGAATCACAATCATGGACGCCCATGCAGACCTGGCTATTGGATTTGCGGCGGCGGGGCATGGCAGTTTTGCTGGTGCATCACGCGGGCAAATCGGGCGATCAGCGCGGGACATCGGCACGCGAAGACATAATGGACACGGTTATAAGCCTACGGAGGCCCACAACCTACAGTGTTGCTGAAGGTGCGCGGTTTGAAGTCCATTTGACCAAGGCGCGGGGAATCGTGGGTGAGGATGCAATGCCCTTTGAGGTGCATCTGCGCAGTGAAGGGATTCAGCTCATTTGGGATGTGAACGAGCTAGTCAATGTTCAGGCCGAGCAATTGAAGCAGCTCTTGGCTGAAGGCTTCTCCATTCGGGATTGCGCCGATGAAATGGGTGTGAGCAAGTCTGTGGTTCATCGGCTCAAGAAAAAGCTGGAGGAGGGCGGCGATGCTGGTGCTGTTCGTTATTAATGCAGTGTCCCACCGTCCCATCCCTAAGGGCAGGGACAGAGGGACAGCCTTGCAATGTATCGTCTCCCCCGCATCAGATGGCTTGAAGCAAGCCATGTTTTCGCTTCGCTCAAACGGCTTGCTCTGCGAGGCGTCAAAGCACATTGCCGCTTCACGGCAAAAGGAGCGCGCTATGCTTGCTGAGTCGCGCAAACACGCCCCCCGAAAAAGTGGACGCCCAAAGGGCGACCCCATAAAGGTGCGCCACATGACAATCGGGGTGCGCGTTAATCCGGCAGAGTGGGAGGCGCTTCAGCTTCGCGCGCGGCACATGGGCATGAGTCCTGCACAGTGGTTGCGCACAGCAGCTTTAAGCAGGCGCATGCCACTTCCCCCTGTGCCAGAGGTTAACCGCAAGGCCTACGGCGAGCTTGCGCGGCTGGGTGTTAATCTTAACCAGATCGCCAAGGCTGCCAATGCGGGGCGAACGGCTGTTCCCTTCGGACTGCTAAGGGAGCTGCTTAGCCAGATCATGAGTTTGCAAGCGTCCCTGATGGGGGTTGCTAGCAGTACGCCGCCAGTGGCAGGGGAAGTGCCTTGATTGCCAAGTGCATCAAGGGCAAGGGTTTTCGTGGGGCGGCAGCCTATGATTTGCAGCCCCACAAAAGCCTGTTGCTTGAAACCAATATGGCAGGGCGCACACCACGCGCCCTTGCTGCGGAATTCGGGGCTATTCGTGCTTTAAGGCCGAATCTGTCCAAGGCTGTTTGCCATGTAAGCCTGAGCCTACACCCGGAAGAATCCTTGTCAGATGAGCAGTGGTGTGAGGCCGCGCATTCGTGGCTTCAGGGCATGGGCTTTGTAAACAATCAATATGTCATTAGCCGACATACAGACGCCGCGCACGCACACATTCATATTCTGGTGAACAGGATTGCGCTGGATGGAAAAGTGGTGAGTGACGCGCACGACTACAGGCGACAGGAAACAATAATGCGGGAGCTGGAGCAACGGTTTTCTCTTCGGCAAGTGCGCTCAAGCCGGGAAACTTTGCGGGCAGCCCTTACGAAAGGGGAAATTGAGCACGCCCTGCGTACTGGCGAGGCTTCCACCCGCATGAACTTACAAAAAATAATTGATGCAGCCCTTACGCAAAAAATTGCGTTGAATGCGTTTTGTCAGCAGTTGGCAGCCCAGGGCGTGACCGTGCGTTTAAATAAAGCCTCCACCGGGTTTGTTTCGGGGATCAGCTTTGCGCTTGGTGACGTGACGTTCAAGGGCAGCAAGCTCGGCAAAGGCTACACATGGGGCGCATTGCAACTTAGAGGATTACTCCATGAGCAAAATAGACGAATTGAAGAACATGAGCAGGGCATCGGAAGCGACAACGCCACCAGCCGCAACGAGCGAGATAGATCAGACAAGGATAGAAGCAAGCCTGATGGTTCTGAGCTTGCAAGAGGAGGCACGAATCAAGAACTCACAGGAGCTGATTCAGCTTTTACGAGAATTGCAGAGAAGTACCTCTCAGGCCGCGCGGGAGATCGGAACCGCAGCTCACCAAGTAAGGGATTATCCCGTTGAGGTTTTGAATCAGCACCGGGCGCGTATGGAGCAGTGTTTGGCAAAGTGCGAGGCGGCGGCAATCGCATCAAAGGAGTATTTTGAAAAATCGCGTGCAGTAATGGATGGTTACGGCAAGGAATTGCGGGCCGATTCGTGGTGGTTGGCAAGTATAACTTCTGGATGCACAGCGATTGCTTTCATGCTTCTGTTCGTGTTTCTCCGCTGGCTAGGCCATTGAGTATTGCCGTAGGGATTTAGGCTGTTATCTCAGCAGGTTAATAAATGAAGGCTGCTATGCGTAACCGCATGGCAGCCTTCTTGCGCGCTGTGAAAATCAGATACCAAACCGGATATTTTTTCTGGCGTTTCCTTTTTGGGCAGTTCTCAGGCTGCTTGCGGAATTTCCCATTTGTCACTCAAACGGCCTCCTTACAGCACATTTGAGCACCTTACTTTTTCATCTCGGCCAAAGCCGCGTCCACCTGCTGTATAATTTCGCGCACTATCCGCGCGTCTACATCCACAGTTGCGGCGGCCGCCAGAAAATCCTTTTCGGTTATATCCTTGCCCTTGTTGTTGACCATGCAGGTCTGTTCCCCGTTAATGCCTTCTGACGGCGTAAGGTCATAAACCGGGGCCATGCGCCACTGGTTTTCCTTGTTCAGCAGAAAGGAAAAATTTTTGGAATGGTCGTCCCTGTTGCCGGAGCGCACGTTGAACACCATGAGCCGCACCATTTTAAGCACTTCGCGTATGTCTTTGGTGAGCAGCAGCGTCAGGCGCAGCAGGCTTTCATAGGTGAGCGAGGGTTCGCGGTGCGATGCGTGCAGCAGGCCGCAGGCGGTGTGCACATGCACCTTTTGGCCATGCACCCTGTCAAAGCGTTGGACGCCGAAATATCCCGGCGAGGTTGCCGACTGAAACAGGTGCGTTTCCGGCATATCCAGCCCGGCTTCTCTGGCCGCCAGGGAATATGCGTATTCCGTCAGCCCGGTGTTTGGCGGTTCGTGCGCGGAGCGAAATTTGATGATCCATGGGGTTCCTTGGGGTTTCCCCACCCCCTGCGGCACAATGCGGTAATCATCGGCAACGTGCACCAGAATTTTGGGTCTGGCCCCTGCGGATGAGCCGTTGAGCTGAATAAGCTTGTCCAGTTGCCCCGCATCCACAGGCACATCGTGCAGAATCCGCAGCGATTCCTCTGCCAGAGCATCCAGTTCCGCCACAAAAACGGCTTCTTCTGCCTGTTTCGCCGCCGGGGTGTACTCCAGCGCGCCCATGCCGTGGGCACCCACCATGGCAAGGCGCTGCAAGGGCAGGCAGGCATGGAGCGATGAGCCTTTTTTTTGTAATGCCCTGTCCAGCAAAAGTAGCCCCCAGCCATCGGGCAGGCTATCGTTGAATACGCCGTACAGGCCGTCAAAGGTGCGTTTGGGGTCTTCCTTGACCTCTGGGCTAAGCGGAAGCCTGAACGGCGAAATGTTGATGCCCGAATCAAGAAATTCTGGCGCGTACTGAAACAGAATGGTGTTGCTGTGTGCGGCGAGCTTTCCCACATGGCGCCGTACGCCGTATGCATGCAGATGCACGTCAAGATTCATGGCGTTTTCTCCCTGCCCGCTTGCGGGGTGCTGGGGATTGAGGCTTGAACAGGTTTTCTGTGCGCGGCGGGTTGAACAAGCCGGAAAAGGCTTCAAGATCGTTAAGAATCAGAGCGATAGCCAGCAGGGACGCGAGCGAGATTTCCCCTGTTGTTTCAAAGCGCTTCACAGAGCCAAGGGAAACGCCGCTACGGGCCGCCAAATCTTTCTGGCTCATATTGAGAGCAAGACGTTTGGCCTGCGCCTTGGCGGCGATGCCGAGCCGAATTTCCTGCGGAGTTTTTAAAATATCGTCTAACATAATAGCTCTTAACTTTATTTTTTAGAATAATAGCTAAAATATGAGATGATAGCAATTGGTTGATGGGGGGAGGTGAACTCGCGCTCCAACGTCAACACCAGCCCGCCGAGCGAGATCGGGGCCGCAGCTCACCAAGAAAAGAAATAAACCGTTGAGGTTTTAAATCCACACAGGACGCGTATGGAGCAGGCCCGGAAAACGGCGAGGAAGCAGCAATAGCATCAAAAGAATATCTTGATAAATCGCGTGCAGCAAAGGAAGCATACGGCAAGGAATTGTGGGGTGATACGTGGTGGTTGGCAAGTGTAACTTCTGGCTGCACAGCAATTTTTTTTGTGCTTTTGTACGCCATTATCGGCTGGCTCAGAAGTTGAGTATATCAATTGAAAACGAGGTACCTAAACAGGCAAGAGAAGAAAAAATGATCTTCCCTTGCTTTAAATTTGATTTTTTAAGTCTATAAAATCGGATGCAATTATGTGGTCTACAATGCGGATGTCAATGGAGTCAGTATGATTTTTTTCAAGAACTTCTGCTAATAAACGCAAGTCTGCTGGCGTAAATTTTAATGTATACTCATCTTTGATCGCTTGATGTGTACATTTCATTTTTTTTAAAGAAATATTTCTAAGTATTTCGCAAATATTGGGCCTATTTGTTTTGAGGTTCTTCTTAATTTCCCTAAAGTTGTATTTTTGTAGTAACAATAAATCATTGTTAGAAAGTTCGTTATAATAGACAAAATATTTGCTTACTGTGCTATTGGATATTATTGATTTGTCATTTGAAAATGATTCTAAAGAAATATCAGAAAAAATTAGTCCAGCTGCCCTATGCAAAATGAAATTTTGAGTTTTATTGTGCGAAATTATGTGTTGAATTTCCTTGTCAATGAGAGAAATGTATAAATTATGCTGCAATTTATCTAGCTTGAGAAGCAAAGATCTCCTGCTAGGAACAAAAAATGGTAATGCAACAATGGATGGAATTTCGTGCTGATCTAGTATTTGCAGTATGTGCAAGTCATGTTCATTATGATAAATGAATACTGGGGAAATAGAATTTGAACTTAATTCTTTTGAAATTGCGATGACTGAAGCGAGTTGTTTATTTTTGTCGTTTGAGGGACGGAAAAAAAACATCCAGGGAATATCAAGAAGGCATTGGTTCCCTTTTGCCCAAAGGTTGCTTGAACTGCTTAAGTTTTTGACAAAACCGAGATCAGTCATGAGTTTATTGTTTTGAAGCGTAGATACGGTTTCTATAGATTGACCGGCTGAATGGGAGTCTCCTGGAGTGTAAACAAGAATTTTTGCATCAAGATTTGCGAGGTGTGCTACGATCATGTCAGAGACAATACTCCAATCAAGTCCGCCATTCCCACAACCAAGTGCTGGCAACGCAACTGTTACGTTACCCTGCTCCGCTAAATATGCAGAGAGTGCTTTTAATCCGGATTCTATATATTCATAAGTTGACGGGTTTTTCCAATTGTCTTTGGTGGGAAAGTTTATAATCCAGGTCGTGAGGTCTTTCCATATGTGCATTTTCCCAATTCTCACTAATCCATTATCACAGTCTTGCTTATACTGCTTAAACATTGAAGGGTATTTTTTTTTAAAGGCGAGTGCCACTCCCTTTCCCATAGCACCAACACAGTTGACGGTGTTGACGCGAATGTCCGCATTATTGCTGAAAATGTCACCTTGCGTGAATTCAATCATTGGATGACCTAATTTCTTCTAATATTTTGTTGAGAAAATATTCTGGTGAACGGGTGCTAAACCAGTCTGGAGATATAGCAAGTGAGTCGGCATAGCACAAAGCGTATAGCATATGAATGTCTTGCTCATCATGTGTGATATTTGTGATCTCTTTAGTGTCTCTTCTGTTCGATAAAATGTCTCCAAAAAAATCATGATAGCAAACAAGGAAAAGAACTTTATTAATTTCTTGCTCTGTAATAGTCAAAATATTTATTCCTAATAAGTTTGCAAGCAACGGTAAAGCGTATAATGGATGGCGCTCATTTGTTTCATATTTTCCTTGAACTAATTTTTCGTCAATTCCTTTCCCAATGTCATGTAGGTAAGCAGAGATTTTAGTAATTATCTTACTGTGGACTTCCAATGACTGATAACATTCAAGGCTCTGTAATTTTTCGACAACATGCAGTGTGTGCGAGTCAACTGTTTCGGTGTGGATCACACTGTTAACTTTCAAGTCGCGGAGTGCTTCTGTGCACTCAAGGCAGTAAAAATCATTGTCAAGATTATCAAGAAGATCTTGCAAATTGTCGAAAGGTGGATTTTGAAGGGGGAGCTTTCTGTACTTATTTGCCAAGTTTACAGCGGCCTTGAATTTGTTCGCTATTTCAGTGGGGCCAGGTACGATACTTAGAAATTTTTCTCCTCGATGCATAAAAGCAGTAAAAAAATGGGGTCGATCCTGCCAATTTTCAAATGAAATTTCGGGGGGCGTGATCATTAGACGCGCTGCTTCCGTCAAGATGTAGTTTCTTATATCTGGGTTCCAGACAACAAGTCTTTCTGCTGAGCTTAATGATACGGACTCTGGGATAAGTGCCTCGGCCATTTTCTTTCGTTTTATTTCTTCAGTCCATGACCATTTATTGTTATCTATTGAATCCCAATCAAGTTCAGTGAGTTTTTCGCAGTCTTTGTGGAATGTAGGCTTTGTAGTGCTATTTGCGGCAATATCCGTAAAAAGAACCCCAGGATTATCTATGATGGAAATTGGAAATTCTATGTATACTAGAAATCTCTGATCAAAAATTTTTTTCTTAACTACGGATAGGAACATCGGGCAGATTGAACAAAAATACAGAGGCACATAGTCATGAATGTTTTTGCCCTGCACGGGGAGTGATAAATTGTCTCTGCGTGTCTGAATACTCTCCGCTGCAATTGAGGTGTATGGTAAAGATAATTTGTTTTTTGCAAGCAACCCATGTTGAAGTATCGACGGAATATTGGCTATATGTGTAAAATGATAAATATGCCGACTTGCATACTGTTCCGGAATTGACATTAGGCCTCCCCAAAGAATGGGCTAACCCATTATGTAAAGTGTTTTTTTATTTGCTACCCTTTGATAGAAAAGCAATGGTAGCTTTGTGCGATATGCAATGGTTAACTTGATTTTCTGGACTCTCGAACTCTTTCATCGATGTCATTTTTTAGTTTTTGGAGAAAAATAAAATTGAAAATAAAGCAGAGTAGGCCAAGAAGTAGTATTGAGAATGCAATGCTGACAATTAAGAAAGATGGGGTAATCATAATGTTAAAAAGTAAATTGGTTTCTGTGTTCGCCCATTTCGAAGTGCTTTTAATGAAGTGGGTGGCGCCAAGATATGCGAAGGACATCATGCCAAAATAAATGAGAAATGTTTTCCTAACCATATGTACATTGTCTTTTATTGTTTTATAAAAAAATTCATCTCTAATATTTGTAAAGTCGAACGTCATTATCAAGCTAAGTCCAATTGATAAAAAGATACTTGCAACCGTGTATAGTGTCGAAATGACGAGGTCATTTGGAAAAATTTTTAGTGTATAGCTGGTAATGGTGATGGAAATAACAATAGCCAGTCGAAAAAAGAATTTTATCATGGCTTCTTCTGTTCATTAAGAAATTGTATCATAGATTGTCGCAATTGTTCTTCTACAAGAAAACCTCTGCCAGTAGTCTCGACTGTGATATTTTTTGTAACAGCTACTGTGTCTGCTTTTAGGCGTTGCCCTTGTTTTGAAACATAATGAAGGTGGTCAGTATCAGAAACAGGCTTAAGAATTGCTCCAAATTTTTTTTGATATTCTTCTTCAGTCATTCCCCGTGGCTTTTTTAGTTTCAACAGGAGTCGAGCGGAAACGACTCGTTTTATTTCTTCGTCATCTAGGTCGATGGTGTCGCTAAGAATATGCTTAATTCCATCGAGAGCAATATTATATATCTTGTCAGAGGTGTCTTCAGTCACGGTTTTTGATTGTTTATTATGTGATAGTAGTATGGAGTCGTCTTCAAATACTATTTCTTTAATGTCTGATAGCTTTACCTCAGGGGTGGATTTACACAGTGGTGTTATTTCATATTGTTGTGTCGCAGAATTTAGCAGCCAGTTTATATATGTTTGATAACCAATAATCGTTGTATTTCCTGAGAGAGTTGTCACCAAGTGTGTATTATTGATGCAAAAATAATAATGATTTTTGTAAATTGTATTTTTTTTGTCTTCATCTTTAAGGTCAGACAATGAAAATGAATTAAATTCAAGTAAGTTATTGGGTACTTGAGGGGAGGTAGAATCTAATTCAACCCGAAGCATAACTCCAAAAATTGTATTATTGTCAAACTCAGCAGACGACACGAGATCATGCTCTTTATCCTCATTCTCGGTACTACGCTTTAGCATTCGGTCTTTGGCTGCTGTGGAGTTTAATTTTTTTGTTAGTTCGGGCAAAATACTAGAAGATTCTAGTGTTATGCTGGCGTCTTGTGCAATGGTGAAAGCCCGTAGTTTGATATCTGCTTGCTTTGCCATGTCGAACCTATTGGTTAGAATTTTTTTATTTTATTTAAAATATTTTTTCGGAAAAATCCATGCCAATATCGCTTCTGTCCCGAATCGAGGATTAGTTTTTGTGGCTGAAGGCGTGCCACCAGATTGTCAATCCGTGAATATTTTGTTTATTGCTAATTCTGCGTCAATGATATTGCTTGGTTAGTTGTTAGCGGGTTGTTTATGTCGTTTCGTGAACTGACTTGGAGTTCGAGGCGTTACTATTTAGAGGGAATAAATTTATGTGATGGTGAAAGATTTGTTTGGGTGGATATTAAAGCGGACATGAAGTGTTTATTTTAATCAATTCACTCTACATTTCAGCGCGTTAATGTGTTATTCGAATCCCACCCTCTCCGCAACCTCGTGCAACAAATGGACACGGGCATGAACATATACGACATCGCCATGATGCCCTTAGAAGCCTGGGGCCTGAAGGATATGCGTTCAGCAATAATCCCCCGCGCATATGGCGATGTGCTTGAAGCAGGTATAGGGACTGGAGCCAACCTCCGATATTATAATCCTGCAAAAATACGAAGCCTGACCGGGTTGGATCGCCAGTGCGCCCCCGAGCTTGAAAGTCGGGCCCGGAAGAATTTTACGTTTTATCGTGGCAGTGTTGAGAACATGCCTTTTGCAGAAGGGCAGTTTGATACCGTGGTCGCCACGCTGCTTTTTTGCACTGCGGATATTGAAAAAAGCATGAGCGAAATACAGCGGGTGCTCAAGCCGGGCGGCCTGTTCATTTTCATAGAACATGTGCGGCCCAAAGGATCGTGGGCCGGATCATTTGCTGACTTTGCCAACAGCTCGTGGACACTCATTGCCGATGGATGCAACCTCAACCGCCGCACAGACCAAATTTTGAAAGAAAGCAGCTTTTCTGAGCTCACTATCATGGAGCGCGGCGTTTTTCGCTACGGCACGGCAAAAAAGCCCTAATTCGCCAATACGAATCATTTTTGCAAGTTTCCACGTCATGCTCATTGTGGCCTGTTGCATAAAAAAGCAAGGGGCGACTGCAGTATCGCCCCTCCCTATGTGCCAGAATGCCTAGAGCCCCTGTTGGCCTCGGCTTCAGCCTCCGAACAGATTCCGACGGAACCGCAGATTCAATAATCACCGCTAGGGGGTTAATATCTGGTGGCGTGCTTTTCAGGTGAAAATGCCTTCTGGTAGTTATTTCACCCCACGGGGCACCGAGTATTGGACTTCCCCTTATCTCTTGCCCATCAGCACCCTCTGAAAAAACTCCAGCGTCCGCTGCTCCGCGTCTGTGGCGGCAGTGCGGTTAAAGCCGTGCCCTGCGCCGGGGTAGACCACCATTTCAGCGGTTTGCCCAAGGCTGCGGGTCAACTCTACTAGTTCCTTGCCTCTTTCCATGGGCACAACGGTATCCGCATCGCCGTGCAGTTCCAGCAGGGGCGGCATGTGGGTAATGGGGTGCTTGCCGTCAGCCCTGCGTTGAGCGGGGATGCCGCCGTAATACACAGCCAGCGCCGCGATTCTTGTATCCTTGCTGGCTACGGATGTGCCCAGGTATCCCCCCTGGGAGAAGCCCACAATGCCAACGGGGCGTGCTTTGTCCTGCGCGAGCACGTCTGTCACAACATCGCTGACCATCTGCGACCACGCGCCTATGCGCCTGGAAAAATTTGCACGCCGGGTTTCCACAGTTTTGGAACAGGCGACATCTTCTTCATTATAATAATCCAGCACATAGGCATCAAAGCCCGCGTGGGCGAGCTGGGTGGCATTGCGCTCATAAAATGCCCGAAATTTATCCAGCCCCTGGCTGCCGTGCAGCACAATGATAGCCGGGTGCGTCCCTTGCCCGGCAGCACGAAAGGATTTGACCACAACCGGGCCTTGGGATGTCGTTTGCGTGGCTTCATGAATCTGAATCTCGCCCGCAAAGGCGTGACCAAATCCGCCAAAAAACACAAACAAAAAACACCAGCAAAAGATTTTTGCGCTCCGCATATTCCCGCCTGTGGGTAATGAGTGAAATTTCGGCAATGTCTTCGGGTACTCGCTTTGCGCGGGCAATACAAGATCGCCCTTGCGCCTGTTGCGCGGAGGCGCCGCGCGCCGCTTGGCAGCCGCCCGTTGCGTCAGTTTCGCCGCTGGGGTAATGATACGCCTCTGCGGGGCGCAGGTGCAGAGCTTTTTTGCGCACATCGCTGGTCGCCCGGTTTGCAGGGCGTATACAGCACACATCCGCAGGGCAGCCGCAACCCGGGCAGCCACAGCCCTGGGCAGAATCATATCACAGTGTTGGAGAATATTTTGGCATTTTTGAGCATGCAGGGTGTTACCCTGAACCTCGGCGGCAAGCCGCTACTGGACTCGGCGGATTTTTCGGTTGAAGTAGGAGACAGGCTTTGCCTCGTGGGCCGCAACGGCGCGGGCAAGTCATCGCTGCTGGCCCTGCTCGGCGGGCAAATGCAGCCCAATTCCGGCATGATTATCCGCCCCGGCACGCTCATAGGCCAGATGCCGCAAGATGTGCCAGAGCGCTGGCGCGGCACGGTTTTTTCTCTGGTGGCGGAGGTTCTGGGCGAGGAGGGCACGGCCCTTGCCGCCGCCCATGCCGGGGACGAGCACAGCCTTGAGCTGACCAGCGGCTGGGAGCGCTACGGCGATGTGCTTGCCGTCATCAACCATCTGGGGCTGGATCCCGATGCGGATTTTACCTCTCTCTCCGGCGGCACCAAGCGCCGCGTGGCACTGGCGCGGGCGCTGATCTGCTCTGAAGACCTCATTCTGGACGAACCCACCAACCATCTGGATATAGCCACCATTACCTGGTTGGAAGATTTTTTGCTGCGCAAGGCCCGCACCCTGATTTTTGTCAGCCATGACCGGGCCTTTGCCAAGCGCCTTGCCACGCGTGTTGTGGAGATCGACCGGGGCAAGCTGCACAACTATTCCTGCGGATTCGACCGATACCCCGAGCGGCGCGAAGAACGCCTTGCCGCCGAGGAGCGCGCCTTTGCCCTGCAAGACAAAAAGCTGGCGCAGGAAGAAGTGTGGATTCGGCAGGGCATCAAGGCCCGCCGCACGCGCAACATGGGCCGGGTGCGCGCTCTTGTGGCTCTGCGGGCCGAGCGCGCCGAGCGGCGCGACAGGCAGGGCAACGTGCGTATGGCCGCGCAGGAGGCCGGGCGTTCGGGCAAGCTGGTTATTGAGGCTGATAATATTTCAGTCGGCTACCCAGGTCAGCCGCCGCTTATCCGCAATTTTTCCACAATCATTCAGCGTGGCGATCGTGTGGGGCTGATAGGCGAAAACGGCACGGGCAAAACATCGCTTATCCGCGTTCTGCTGGGCGAGCAGCAGCCCACAGAAGGCGAGGTGCGCTTGGGCACCAATCTGGAGATCAGCTATTTCGACCAGCTGCGCGAAACGCTCGACCCGGAAGCCAGCGTCATGCACAGCGTTGCCGAGGGCAACGATGTGGTCACGGTGGGCGGCAGCACGCGCCATGTGGCCGGATATCTTCAGGACTTTCTCTTCACGCCCGACCGCCTGCGCCTGCCGGTCAAGGTGCTTTCCGGCGGCGAGCGCAACCGCCTGCTGCTGGCAAAGCTCTTTACCCGGCCATCCAACGTGCTGGTGCTGGACGAACCCACCAACGATCTGGATGCGGAAACCCTAGATCTGCTGGAAGAGCTGATTGCGGATTATTCCGGCACAGTGCTTGTGGTCAGCCATGACCGCAGTTTTTTGGATAATCTTGTCACCAGCGTCATCGCGCTGGAAGGCGACGGCGTGGCGCACGAGTATGTTGGCGCGTATACCGACTGGCTGCGCCAGCGCTCGACCCCTGCGCAGGAGCGCAAGCCGGAAGAAAAAACTGCCCGCACAAACCAGCGGCCCGCCTCGGACAAGCCCCGCAGGCGCAGCTTTAAGGAACAGCGCGAGTTTGAACAGCTAGGTCAGGAGCTGGAAGCCCTGCCGGAGCGCATGGACGCCCTGGAGCAGGAGCAGAAAACCCTGGAAGCGACCCTTGCCGATCCGGAGCTGTTCTCCCGCGATCCAGATGCTTTTGCCAAAACCACAGATCGGCTGGTGGCGCTGGAAACAGAGCAAACCGAGCTGCTGCTGCGCTGGGAATTTGCGGAGCAGCGTCTGCAAGAGCTGGGCGAACTGGCCGGGTAGGGCAAATTCCGTTGTCTGCGTCAGCCGCATGTATGGTTCACGCATGGGGCTCCAGTCTTTTTTCACGCCAAGCTGCCGCCCCCATACCGACTGCACTCTTTCCGGGGTGTAACCTCCACGAGCATGCGTTCGCCATGTGAACGCATGCTTCTGTACGACTTTGTCTCCGCAGAATTATTAAGAAAAGCATTTGCCCATGAGGCGCGAATGCTTTTTATTCCTGTTTTCATGGGAATAGTAAATGTTACAGATTCCGTATGATATGACAGTGATTGTTATTTTTTGCTTCAAAAAAATATTTCTTAAGCTAATGCAAAAAGTACTGCATCCGTTATGTCTCAAAGTACGGGGCGGTAACTCTTTCGCGATATTTTTTTATTTTATTAAGTAAGCTATTCAAGAATGGATGCACGTTTTGACGGTGATTTAAAAGATAGGCACCTACCGTATTTTCTTGAGTGGCAGTTGCATTTAAATTTGTATAATTATATACAAAAATTATTAATGTTCCCGTTGAGTTGTCTAGCCAGAATTTTTGTCAGAACAGTTTTGCTTCCTGAAAATCGACTACATCAGGGGATCTGTCATGGCTATTGTATCTGGAACAAGCCTCTCATTCCGGTTGTTTTCTTCTGCTGTCGTGCTGATGTGCGGTGGCGCAGCATCTTTCACATATGGTGTTATTTCTAATGCATCGTTTGTAATACACGGTGCATTGTTTTTATTGGCGGCCACGGCTGGTCTTTTTTTAATATGGACGGTCTACAGGCAGCTGATGCTTCCTTTACGCAGCATACGTGATTATGCACGGGATATTGCCGATGGCCGTGCGGCAACATGCCCCCTTTCTTACATGCCTTCGGAATATGCCGACCTGCGCGACAGTATCTGCACCATGGTCGCCTCGCTGGATCAGGCCCTTAAAGATGCGCGGCATAAAGGCGACGAAGCGCACCGGCTCGCGGCAGACAGCGAACTTGCATTGCAGGAAAGCCGCGCTGCCGAAGCCCAGATACGGCAACTGCTTAATGACATGCGTACCGCCTCGCAAAAAGCGGCCACTGCATCCTCAAGTATCTTTTCCGGTATCCGCGAACTTGGTCAAAACATGGAGAATGTGGACCGAGATGTGGTACTCCAGCGGGAGAGAATGCAAGAAGCCTCTCTAGCCATAGAGCAGATCAATGCTGCCATCCAGAGTATCGCGCTCAATACCGTTAAGGCGGCGGATGACGCTGCTTTGGCGCAGCAGGGGGCTGTGTCTGGCGCGCAGGGAGTGCGCTCGGCAGTTCTTTCTATTGATCAGGTTAAAGAGCGTATTCTGCTGCTCAAGGAAACCATGACCAATCTTGGGCAACAGGCCGAGGGCATCGGAGCTGTGTTGGGAGTCATTTCCGATATCGCAGACCAGACAAACCTGTTGGCCCTGAACGCCGCCATTGAAGCCGCCAGGGCAGGCGAAGCCGGCCGTGGATTCGCCGTGGTCGCTGATGAAGTGCGTAAGCTCGCGGAAAAGACAATGAAGGCCACCAGCGAGGTCGGCGATTCATTGAGAAATATTCAGGCCAAGGCCCGCGAAAATGTCCAGGCAGTGGATGCCGCCGCGCAAGAGATTGTTACCAGTGCCAACGCCGCAGAGCAGGCCGCCGAAGATGTGGACAGGATTGCGGGGTTTGTGCAGCAGGCCGCCAACGAAGTTTCTTCCATCGCAGCGTCCAGTCAGGCTCAGACCGCAGCGAGTGAAGAAGTCCGCAGAGGTGCGGCTGAAGTGAACACGGTCGCAAAGGACACGGCGGAGCACGTCAATAATTCCATTCGTGTGCTTGTGGAAATATCAGGCCAGGCAGAAGAGCTGGACGCCATCGTCAGCGCCATGGGGCAGGGAAATCTTGGCGGTGTTGTTGATTCCGACCAGCTTATATCCTGGACAAACGATCTTTCTGTGGGTGTTGCAAAGATTGACGAGCAGCACAAGGCTCTTGTGAGCCTTATCAATGAGCTTAATTCCGCCATGCGGCAACGCCGGTCGGAAGAGGTGCTGGCGGGCGTACTGGACAGGCTGAAGCAATACACGGTAAAGCATTTTGCCACGGAAGAAGAGTTTTTTGACCGCTATGGTTATGCAGAAGCGCCTGCGCATAAAAAAGCGCACCGTGATCTGGTAGAAAAAGTTCTGGCCTTTGAGCAGGAACTTAAAAGTGGTCGAGCCAAGGTCACCATGGAAATCATGCGTTTTTTGAAAGAGTGGCTCGTGGGCCATATAATGGGGACGGATAAACGCTACGGCCCATTTCTTAATGGCAAGGGCGTGCAGTGACAGTAGACTGAAAAGCAAACTCTGATATGTGCAAAAAGAGCCGGAGTATGATCTGCTTCGGCTCTTTCTGTTTACATGTTCGGGGGCGATTTTTCGCGAAAAGATTTTTCAGTTCAGGGCAGTAACGGCAACGCTCTTAAGTTGATAAGTCATCGCAAAAAAGTAATATACCAAAGAACCAAGGCATCGGAGCACAAGCAATGCAGATATCAACTGACGGAATCAACTGGTTTTATACAATAAAAGGGCAGGGGGAACCCCTTCTCTTTTTGCACGGCGGGCTGGATACCTGCGAAAATTACGAAACCCTGCTGGCAGAACTGGCAAAGGATTTCCGCGTCATCGCTGTTGACCGGCGCGGGCACGGCAGAACAGCGGATACGGATGCCCCTTTTGAGTATGCCCTGATGGCGGAGGAGCTGATTTCCTTCACGCAAGCGCTTGATCTGCCGTCTTTTCACATTGTTGGTTACAGCGATGGGGCAAACCTCGGCTTGCACATGGCAAGCCGCCTGCCGGGCAAGGTAAAGAGCCTCATTGCCATATCCGGCAATTATCTTGGCGTGTCGGGGATGTCGCAAGGCTGGCTGGAAACGGTAGAGGTCTTGTCTGCGGATTTTGTTCAGGAACATATGCCGGAAGTCGCGCAGCAGTATGCTGAATTGAACCCGGCTCCAGTACTTGAGAGCTTTATCAACAAGACAAAAGAGCTATGGAGCAGGGATTGCGTTATTGATGTTGAAATTTTGCAAGCCCTGCAAACCCCAACGCTCGTTGTGGGCGGCGACCGGGATATAGTTTTGCCAGAGCAGCTTGTGGACATGAAAAATCTGATTCCGGATGCCTCCCTGCTCCTGCTGCCGTACTGCGGGCATTTTGTTTTTCAGGATTTTGCCTGGGGCGACACGGCGGCCTCAGCTGTAACCGTGTTCAAGGAATTTTTGACAACACGCTTCAGCGCGCACAATGCGGATTTTTTCTGATGCATCGCATCCCGGCATAGATCATGATTTCACTGAATCACCAGATTTTTCTTGCCATTAACGCCAGCGATGCGGCCTCTCCCTTAGCCGTATGGGCAGGGCGCGCGCTGGCAGAGTGGCCCATAGGTATCGCGATGCTGTTGACCTTGCTGGCTGTTGTGCGGCAAAAGCCACGCGGGTCTGCCTTTGCTCTGGCCTTGCGCGTGGTTTTGACCGTGGCGGTGGCCATGGGTTCGGCCTGCCTGATTCGAATGTTCCATTATAACCCCCGGCCCTTTGTACTGGGGCTTGGACGAATGCTGGTTGCCCACGACCCCACATCGTCTTTCCCCAGTTTACACGCCACCTTTATGTTTTCAATGGCGTTTGCTCTGCTTTTGCACATGGGCTCGCGGGGCATTGCCCTGTTTGTCATGTTGCTGGGCTTCTCTACGGCCTGGGCCAGAATTTTTGTGGGGGTACATTACCCGCTGGATATGGCGGGAGCATTTTTGACAGCTTGCCTTGCCGCCGTGGCGGTAAAGTTCTGCTTTCAGCGAGTCAGAGGCAGCCGGGCTGTAAAAAGCGGGGGCGCGAGGAGTTAGGCCCATTACTGACGGTATGCGGCTGATTTTTCCAGCACCATAAAAAAGGCGGGCTTCCCCGCCTTTTTTATGGTGCGCACGCTCGGGCTATTGCCCGGGCGCTAGACAACTTTGTGATTTTCTTCGTCCAGGATCAGGTACTGATCGTTGGCTTTTAACACAACCGCGCGCGAACGGGCATTGTGCTTGGCGTGGTACAGGGCTTTATCCGCCCGGTCAAAAAGCTGCTCTGCCGTTTGAATTTGCGGCGCTTTGGCGTCCAGTACGGCTATGCCGGCGCTGACGGTAATGTGCAGGTTGTTTTTCTCAACCTTGCCTTCCGTATCGCGGATGAGCAGGTTGAAATTTTTGATGGCCTTGCAAAAACGGCTGATGATTTCAGGCAACAAGTGCGCGTTGGCCCCGGAGGCCACAAGGGCAAATTCATCGCCGCCAAAGCGCGCGGCAAGGGCCTCTGTCTCCGTATCAAATTCCTCGCGCGCCCTGCGGAGGTGCGAGCCGACAACCTTCAGCACCTGATCGCCGATAAGGTGGCCATAGGTGTCGTTAAAGGTTTTGAAGTGGTCGATATCAAAGAGGGCCAGGGCAAAGGGGTGCTCTTCTTCGTGCCACCGGGCCGTAGAATTTTTGATAAAAAGATCAAGGCTCAGGCGGTTGGCAACCTGGGTCAGCGGGTCAATGAAGGCGAGGCTTTCAAGGTTGCAGATGTCTTCTTCAAAAAGAACCTTGACCCTGTGAAAGGCTGATTGCAGCTTTTCAAGCATGACGGTGCCGTCGCCATTCTCCGCCACAATGGAAAGGCTTTCTTTTTCAAGGTGGGCAATATCACCATAGCGCGAAGACAGCTTGCTGAAAAACTGGTCGATGATGGAAGACGTTTCGTGAACCATGCTGTCGAGCTGGGTCACAATTGGCTTGCTGAATATTTCGCTGCATTTGCGGATTGTGGAAACAAGCTGCTCATCAGAGTAGTGTCTGTTTTTCAACAGCTCTTCCATCTGGGCGAGAATGGCAATTTTTTGTTCTTCATCAAGAAAATGATAGTCCTTCATTTCCCTGAAAAAAAGCAGCAACGAGCGCCAGCGCGTTTCTGGCGGAACGCCTGCTTTATCAAACATATCAAATAGTTTGAGGTATGTGTTCTTGCAGTGAACAGAAGACTCTTTGGATTTGACCATGGCGCTTGTTTCGCAGTGCAGTAAGATATGGATAGAATTTGAGCTGGTGCGGTGTTTATCCTGGGGAGATTAGCTTCTCTGGATAAGCCTGTCAAAGAGGATGATACTCGGTTTTCAAAAACAACCTTGCCGTCTTTTACCATCCGCATCGGTGGTATTTGGGAGCAGACCGCATGTCAGCGCAAAAGCGGGGGGGGCGGAGAGGGGCGCCGGGGTGGGTTATTTGGGGGG
>JAEZYD010000001.1 GCA_023419375.1 Pseudomonadota bacterium | reverse complement strand
CCTCTTAGGGGGTGCTTCGGGGGGGATGCAAGGGGGGCCGCGAAGGGGGCGTAGCCCCATAATCGGCCCCGCCTTGCTGCGCGCCGCACAGGCGTCCCAAACACCGCCGGAGGGCGGAATCCAGTGCCCGAAGGGCAGGATGGAGGCAGCCTTGCCGCAGGATGAAGAGCAAAAAAGCAGGAGGGGTGAGCCTGTCAGGCTGATTTACGCAAACCCGACTTTTGCGCCCTGAACGCGTCAGCGCCGGGATTTTGATGTTCACGTACTTGAGTACGCTGCGCTCAAAACCCCGGCGTTTCCTTTTCAGGCCGCAAAACGCGTATTTTGCAAATTCGCCCAACACCCGCCATCGCCTCCGCATTCGCTCCGGCGAGTTTAAGGAAGGCGACCCCACGACCTGCTTTTGATGGCGGGCTGGGGTTCAAGTTACGCGGAGATTTGTAATTACCAATTCTGACTGTGACTATTGGCTGAGACGGAATCCCAATCGGAGCGAAAGCGCCCTCTGGCATTAACGCGGCGCGGAGGGAGATCACCTGAGCGAGCTTAGCGAGCGAGGGAAGCTCCCGCAGCTATGGCCGCGTTGCCCTCGCCGCGCTAAGGAAGTTGAAAGTCCTCTTAGGGGGTGCTTCGGGGGGGATGCAAGGGGGGCCGCGAAGGGGGCGTAGCCCCATAATCGGCCCCGCCTTGCTGCGCGCCGCACAGGCGTCCCAAACTCCGCCGGAGGGCGGAATCCAGTGCCCGAAGGGCAGCAAGAAGAATTAACTTAGGGAAGCTTGGGCGAAATCACCGCCGCGAAGGCATCTCCCCCTAATTCAATACAGTCGGCGCGTCGGTCGCTATCATGCTCGCAGGATGCCGCAGCAATAAAAGCTCCAGCTCCTCCAGCAAGGCCTTGCAGCCCTCGCCGTTCTTGGCGGAAATCGTCAACGCATGGGGAAATGCATCGGCCAGCTCCGCGCGGGCCGGGGCTTCCAGCTGATCCCACTTGTTCAGAATCATCAGCCGCGGCATGCGATCCAGTTCCATTTCGGCAAGGATGCTTTCCACAGCGCTTATCTGCTGCAAAAGGTCAGGATGCGAGGCATCGGCAACGTGCAGCAAAAGATCGGCCGCTTCCAGCTCCTCAAGGGTAGCGCGAAAGGCGTCCATCAGTTCCTTGGGCAGATTGCGGATAAAGCCCACGGTGTCGGCCATGATGATTTCTTTTTCCGCGGGGAAGCGCAGCCGCCGGGTTGTGGGGTCAAGCGTGGCGAAAAGTTTGTTTTCGGCCAGCACTTCCGAGCGGGTCAACGTGTTGAGCAGGGTGGACTTGCCCGCATTGGTATAGCCCACAAGAGCCGCCAGCGGGATGCCCTGCCGTGAGCGCCGGGCGCGGGTAAACGAACGCTGCCGCCGCAACTGATCCAGCTCTTTGCGGATGCGGGCCATGCGCTCGCGGATTTTGCGGCGGTCGGTTTCCAGCTTGGTTTCGCCGGGGCCGCGCCCGCCGATGCCGCCCATGAGGCGGTCCATGGCGCGGTTTTTGCCCACCAGGCGCGGCTGGGTATAGCGCAACTGGGCCAGTTCCACCTGGAGCTTGCCCGCGCGGCTCACCGCATGCTGGGCGAAAATATCCAGAATAAGCTGGGTGCGGTCAATAACCTTGCGCTCGGTGATGTCTGCCAGATTGTGCAACTGTGCGGGCGAAAGCTCGCCATCAAAAACCATCATGCCCGCGCGGCCTTGCAGGGCCAGCACTTCAAGCTCTGCCACCTTGCCCTTGCCCATGATGAGGCGCGGATTGATCTGCGCCACGCGCTGCACCATGCGCCCGGCCACGGTCAGACCTGCGGTGCGGGCCAGTTCCGCCAGTTCGTCCAGGTTGCGCTCCTGAATGATGCGCGGCTGCGTACCCACAGAAACCAACATGGCGCGGGGGGTATCATCCGCCTCGCGGGCGTCTTCTGCCTTGCGGGCAAGTTCTTCTTCCAGGGCTTCCGCCGTGGCGACAAACTGCGATTCCGTGCGGTCCCAGGGCTGGGGCGCATCCAGGTGGTAGGGCTGGCCGCCCGAAGGGTTGGGCAAAAGATGGGCCGCCTGCCACTGCACGGGTTCGCCAACCGGGTTCACGGTGAGCGCCACCACGGCGTCCAGCCGCAGAAAGAGCATGTCCATCAGGTCTTCCTGACTGATGCCGCCGGGAGAAAGGTGGGTGTGCAGCAGGCGCAGGCCGCGCAGGCGTTCCTGCCCGCTGCGACCGCGCGGCAGCTCGGGAATCATGATGCTGCCCGCCTCGCCCACAATAACCATCTGCACCCGGCCCTTGCGGTCAATGAGCAGGCCCAGTTGCCGCCCCACGGCGCGTGAAAGCAGGGAGAGTTCCCGCGCCTGGTCAACGGTGTAGACTTCTTCCGCCGGGAAACGGCGGTTGAACAGGCGGGTGAGTGCTGCAAGCTGGCTCGGCTTGAGCCCTTGCACGTTACCTTCTGGCTTTGGGATGGGAAGCTCCTGAGCGAAAAAATGTTAAACCGCACCCGCAACCACTGTACCTCAAAAGGGGCAGGGCTGCGGGTGCGTGAACGAGTGCGGTTCGTGGGCTGCGTGCAGCCTAGGGACGCAGATACGAGGTGATCAGGGCATCGTAGCGCGAGGTGGCCTCAAAAGCGCGCGATGCCATAACCTGCCGGAACTCAAGGCCCACGGTGGTATCTTTCTCCATTTCTTCCATGGCGGCGGTGTACCACTGCGGCGAGGGCAGCACCAGAATGCTGTGGAAGTTCTTGGCCGCAGCGCGCAGCATGCAGGGGCCGCCGATGTCAATTTCCTCCACGGCCTGCTCAAGGGAGAGGTGGCGTTCCACCGCGCCCGCAAAGTCGTAAAGGTTGACGCAGACAAGATCAAAGGGGCGGATGCCTTTTTCTGACAGGGTCTGCATGTGCTGCGGTTCGTCCTTGTTGGCCAGAATGCCCGCATGAATCTTGGGGTGCAGGGTTTTGACCCGGCCACCCAGAATCTCGGGGAATCCTGTGACGGTGCTTACTGCGGTAATGGACAGCCCGGCTGCCTCAAGGGCCTTCTGGGTGCCGCCGGTGGAGATAAGCTCCACCCCCCGCGATGTAAGAAACGTGGCAAACTCCACAAGGCCGCTTTTGTCCGTAACGCTCAGAATAGCGCGACGAATTGGCAAAATATCCATAAGCGACTCCTTGAAAAATGTCCCGGAAAGGGTTTGGCGGCGTATGTACGCCCACATTTTTGATACCGCAAAAAGCCCGTTCTGGCAATGCGTTGCAGGCAATTCCCGCCCGGAGCCCCTTGCCCGCAAAACAAGGCAAGGCTATGCTGCGGCAGGAGGACGTATGCAGCTCAAGCTTGTTTCATGGAATGTCAATGGTCTGCGCGCCGTGGCGGGCAAGCCCGAATGGGAATGGTTTTCGCGCACCGAAGCGCAGGTGGTGGCTTTGCAGGAAACCAAGGCGAACCCCGACCAGTTGAGCGAAGACGTGCGTGATCCTGACGGCTGGGAATCCCACTGGTCGTGGAGCACGGTAAAAAAGGGCTACTCGGGTGTGGCGGTATTCAGCAAGATTCCTTCGCTGAATACCAGCATAGAACTGCCGCAGCCTGAATTTCAGGGCGAGGGCCGTCTGCTGCATCTGGAGTACCCGCAGTTTCATTTTTTTAATGGGTACTTCCCCAACGGCGGCGCGGAAGAACTGGACGACAACGGCAAGCCCACGGGCCGCTTCAAGCGTGTGCCGTACAAAATGGGCTTTTTCGAGGCCTTTCTCGCCTATGCGGAAGAATGCCGCAAAAGCAAGCCCATTGTGGTTTGCGGGGATTTTAATATAGCGCACAGGCCCATTGACCTCGCGCGCCCCAAGCAGAACGAAAAATATACGGGCTTTTTGCCCGAAGAGCGCGCCTTTCTGGATCGCTTTACGGCCATGGGCTATGTGGACACCTTTCGCCATGTGCACGGCGACAAGGCGGACAGCTATTCCTGGTGGTCTTACAAGAGCCGCGCGCGGGAAAAGAACGTGGGCTGGCGTATCGACTATTTCTTTGTATCGCAGGAGCTAGTGCCCGCTGTGCGCGACGCCTGGATTGAAACAGACGTCTTTGGCTCAGACCACTGCCCCGTGGGGTTGTGCCTGGAATTCTAAGGCCGCAAGTCACTTATGCCGCCGGGCTGGAACCGCTTGATTCCAGCCCGGCATTTTTTTGTCTGATACCTGCCCCTTGCGATCCGGCAATCCGGCGTTGATCCAATAATTGCGCAGACCCCCAAATAACGATCATACGTGGTTCATATGCCGCAGGATACGCTGCGTCAGCCGCTATTCGTGATGCGAAAAATAATCCAACGTGCTGACATTAAGGCCGATTCTGGCGGTATTGCCTTTCTGTACAATGGGGGGTAACAGTAACGATTATGGCAACGAGCGTGAATATTGCGGTTTTTCAACCTCGCAACAGCCTGAATAATGTGCAAAGAACAGTAGATCCCCACTTTTGAGGCGCTCCGGCAGATGGAGCGCGCCCGCCAGGAACCATCGTCCACGCCGTGGATTTTGTCCGATACTCCTGAGTGCCAATACGTGGCCTATGTCCTTTTGATTCAGTCCTGCCTTCACCTGCTCTCGGGTTTGCCCTTACTCTGAATTCCTCCTCCTGTTTCGGAGGGGAAAGGTTACCTTGCCGCGTCTGCGGCGCAGAATGAGGATTGTAATGAAAAAATATTCCGACTCCACCCCGCCTTTGCTCGCGCACAGGGAAGTGACCCGGCGCGAAGTTCTCAAGTGGTGTACCGCACTTGGCGGTGCATCCCTTTTGCCGTTGGGCGGTGGTTTGCCCCTTGGTCTGGCCCGTGCCGCCACACAGCCGCCGTATGGCGCGGGCGAGCAGTGTTTCTATTCCGGCTGCGTGGTGAACTGCGGTTCGCAGTGTACGCTGCGAGCTTTTGTCAAAGATGGCCGCGTTACGCGCGTGGAGACCGACAACTCCGATGACGGCCCCAACAACAGGGCCATCCGCGCCTGTCTGCGCGGGCGTTCCATGCGCAAATATACCTATTCGCCCGACCGCATTAAGTACCCCATGCGGCGCGTACCCGGCGCCAAGCGCGGTGAGGGAAAGTTCGAGCGCATTTCATGGGACGAAGCCCTGGACACCGTAGCCAAGGAATGGGTGCGTGTACTGAACACCTACGGGCCGGAGTCCATCCATCGCATGTACGGCTCGGGCACAACGTCCAGCGGCATGACGCGCCGCAACGAATTTTTCAGGCTTGCCAATTTGCTTGGCGGGCATCTGGACGAATACGGCACCTACAGCACGGCCCAGATTGCAGCAGCTATTCCGTATCTTTACGGAAACAATGAAGGCAACACCATCAACGACATGGCGAACTCAAAGCTCATCGTCATGTTTGGCTGCAATATTCTCGAAACCCGCCAGAGCGGCGGCGGCCTTTCCTATGAGCTGTTTGAAGCCAGAAAAAAGGGCAATGCCCGCATCATCATGGTTGATCCCCGCTATTCGGACTCCATGGCCAAACTCGGGGACGAATGGGTGCCCATCCGCCCCGGCTCTGACGGTGCGCTTATCGCAGCCATTGCCCATGTGCTCATGAACGAAGGGCTGGTTGACCAGCAGTTTGTGGACAAGCACTGCCTTGGTTTTGACGAGGAGCACATGCCCGAGGGCGTGCCCGCAGGCAACAGCTACCGCGCGTACATCATGGGCGAAGGCCCGGACAAAACGGCGAAAACGCCGCAATGGGCGGAAACCATCACCGGGTATCCGGCGGAAAAGATCATCCGCCTTGCCCGCGAGATCGGCTCCACCAAACCCTGCTGCGTCATTCAGGGCTGGGGGCCGCAGCGCCACGCCAACGGCGACACCATTTCCCGCTCCATTGCCATGCTTGCCATCCTTACCGGCAACGTGGGCATTGCCGGAGGCGGTTCCGGCAGTGCGGAAAGCGTGAGCCAGATTGGTTTTCCGCGCATGCCCGAAGGCACTAATCCGGTCAAGACGCGCATTTCTTTCTACACCTGGATCAACGCCATTGACGACCACACCCAGGTGACGGCCAAAAAGATGGGCCTGCGCAACAAGGAAAAGCTGGATCACGGCATCAAGTTTTTGTGGAACAGCTCTGGCAACGCCCTCATCAACCAGCATTCGGACATCAACGGCACCCGCAAGATTCTTGAGGATGAAAGCAAGTGCGAGTGCATTGTGGTGGTGGAAAACCGCATGACCGCTTCGGCAAAATTTGCGGATATTCTCCTGCCTTCCGTGACGCCGCTGGAACAGGACGACATCATCCAGCAGGGCTATCAGGTGGATCAGAGTTCCCTGCTCATTGCCCGCAAGGCCATTGAACCCCTGTTCGAGACCCGCTCGCAGTATGATATCTGCGCGGCTTTGAGCGAAAAAATCGGCAAGCTCCTGGGTCAGTCCGATCTGGCGGCAAAATATACCGAGGGCCGCAGCCAGCTTGACTGGGTGAAGCACCTTTACGCTTAGGCCCGCGCCAAAAAGCCGGAACTGCCCGAATCCTTTGACGAAGCTTCAAAGATCGGCCTGTTCAAGTGGTTCCCCATGCCGCAAAAGGTCGCCTACAAGGCCTTTCGCGACGATCCGGCGGCCAATCCGCTCAAGACGCCTTCGGGCAAGATCGAAATATTCTCCAAGCGCCTGTGGGATCTGAACCAGGCATGGGAATTGCCCCAGGGCGACGCCATCTACGCCTTGCCCGTGTATGAAAAAACATGGGAAGGCCCGTGCGATTACGAGGGAATGAAAAAACATCCCTTCCAGCTTATCGGCCACCACTACAAGGGGCGCGTGCATTCAAGCTACGCCAACATCCCCTGGCTTGAGCAGGTTGCCCCGCAACAACTCTGGATGAACGAGGCCGATGCGGCGCAGCGCGGCATCAGGCACGACGACATGGTCAAGGTTTTCAACGACCGCGGCGCTGTGGTTGTGCGGGTCAAGGTGACGCCGCGCATCATGCCCGGTGTGCTCAGCCTGCCGCAGGGCGCATGGTATACCCCGGACAAGAACGGCGTGGATCAGGGCGGGTGCATCAACACCCTGACAAAAACGCACATGACCCCCTTGGCCAAGGGCAATCCGCAGCACACAAATCTTGTGGATGTGGTTAAAATCTAGCCTGTTGCGCTGAATTGTCTGCATTGAGGAGATTTATTGTGAAACAGCCGGCTTTTTATATAGATATGACAGCCTGTACGGGCTGCAAAACATGTATGGTGGCCTGCATAGACGGCCATGATCTGCCCCAGGGCGTCATGTGGCGGCGTGTGGCTGAGTACACGGGCGGCAAATGGGTGCGCCGGGCCAACGGTACGTTCGATCAGAACGTGTTTTCCTACTATACGTCCGTCAGTTGCAACCATTGCCAGAACCCCGTGTGCGTGAAGGTTTGCCCCACCACGGCCATGCACAAGGACGAGCAGGGCATTGTGAGCGTGGACCCCGACAAGTGCGTGGGGTGCCGCTATTGCGAGTGGAACTGCCCTTATTCCGCCCCCCAGTATGACAAACAGGCGGGCAGAATGACCAAGTGCGATTTCTGCAAGGACAGGCTGGCCGCCGGGCTCAAACCCCTGTGCGTGGAAGCCTGCCCCATGCGGGCCATCCATTTTGGCGAATATGAAGACCTGAAAAAGCAGTTCGGCGATGCCGTGCATGTGGCTCCGCTGCCGGAGCAGAGCGTGACCTCCCCCTGTCTTGTGATTACGCCGCCCCACAACGCGCAGCCAGTGGGCAGCAACATGGGCAGCATCCGTAATCCGGAGGAGATGTAACATGGAATATCTTCAGGAATTTCCTCTGGTATTCTTTACCTTGCTGGTGCAGATGGCCGTGGGCATGGTGCTGGTGGGCAAATGCGTGCTTGGCAACGAAGCCGACCGCGTACTGCGCGAAGGCGTGCGGCGGCAGAATGTGGCGGCGCTGCTGCTGTTCGCCGTGGCCGTGATCATCAGTTTTGTGCATCTTGGCACGCCCCTGCACGCGCCCTTTACCCTGCTGCATGTGACGCAGTCGTGGCTCAGCCGCGAAATTCTCATGATCGGCCTTATGGGGCTTGCACTGCTGTGGCTGGTGGTGGTCGGGCGCAAAAACCATGCGTTGGAAGGTGAGAAGAAGGCCATGATCGTGGCGGGTCTGTGCGGTATTGCACTGCTGTTCGTCATGAGCTGTGTTTACAATCAGGCCACTATGCCCGGCTGGCGCAACTGGGGCGTTTTTACAGCCTTTCTGGCTTCCATGTGCCTGCTTGGCGGATCCTGGCATGGTGTGGTGCTGAGCCTGCGCAAGGAAGGCGCGCCCGTACGCGCATTGGGCCCCTGCCTTGTCTGGGCGGTGCTGGGCCTTGTGCTTATGGCTGTGAGCCTGCCGCTGGCCATGCCCGAGCAGTCTGCCTTCGTCAATCCGGGTTCCCGCCTGCTGCCCCCGGCATGCATTGCATGGTCGCACGGATTGCACGCCCTTGCCTCGGGTCTGGGCGTGGTACTGCTGGCTCTGGCTGCGGCCCGTGGCATGCAGGGCAAAGGATTTCGCCCGGCGCTTGCGGTTCCCGCATTTCTCCTGATTGTTCTGGGTGAAGTGTTCGGGCGTCTTGTTTTCTATCTTTCCTATTCACGCCTGGGCATGTAGGCACGGCAAACTCTACGGGGGCCATCTGGCCCCCGCTCTATTACATATGGAACAGGAACAGTTGACGCAATACGTTGTGGCCTTGCAGTTTTGCAGCCGCATTTTCCAGAATTCGCCAGATGAAGACCTGCTGCGCGGCGTCATTGGCGGCGGGCTTTTGCAAGGCTTTGGCAGTTGGGCCTGTTTCAGGCCTTCAGAGCTGGCTGAAAAACTGTGGGGAGGGGCTCTTGATCCTGAGAGCCGCGCTGCCGCCCTTGCGGCAGCCTATCCGGCAGAGGCGGTGCAGGATTCCTGCCGCGCGCTGTATCTGGATATGCACATGGATCATCTGGCCCTGTTTTCCGGGCCGCAGCCTGCCGCCGCGCCGTGGGAATCCGTGTGGCGGGAAAAGGATCGTCTGCTTTTTGGCCGCAAAACGCAGGAAGTGCGCGACTGCTACAGGGAGTGGGGCATTGCCGCAGAACGGGACGGGCACGAACCCGAGGACCATCTGGGGCTGGAACTGGCCTTCATTCTTTTTTTTGTACAGAACCTGGGCGGGGCTGTTGCCTCAAGCCAGGGGCAATCCCCGGAGGCGGCGCTGGCGGCTTTTATGGACGGGCATACTCTGGCCTGGGCCGGAGACTGCCTGAAAAAGGCTTCGGAATGCGCCAATACTGTGTTTTACCGCGAGATGTCGGCTCTTTGTTGCCTGCTGCTGGGAAACGTACGGGGGCTTGCTCTGGGCTAGACCTGTACAGCGTAGACCAAAAGGATTTTGACCAACGGCAAAAGCCGTTCCTTGCCACAGCGGCGGGAACGGCTTTTGTTTGAGCAATCTGCCATCCGGCGAAATACATAGGGTGAGCAATTCTCGCTAGAAATTGCTCCGCTGAGGGCGAGGATAGCCCCGGTCTAGTCCAGCAGGCCCAGCAAACGCGCCACACGCTGCTCGTTCAGGCCGCTGTGCACCTGCACAAGGTCCTGACTGTGCTGCATGGCCTCCTGCTCCACCTGGGCAAGCGCTTGACGCATTTCGTCTGAATTGAGCATGTGCGGGGTGCCGGGAACAGTCTGTTCCAGAACCGGCGCGGCAGAGGTACTGATGTCATCGTCAGCGGGCGCTGCGGGGGCCGCTGGGGTGCTTTCTGCCCTGTTTACGGGCAGCATGGAGTTGACCCTTTCCTGAAAGGTAGGAAAAACAGGCCCCAGATCATTATTGCGAAAACGGAATTCCAGTTCCATCGGGCTTCTCCTCAGGCTTGACGCCGTGCGGCGTCATTGCACTCGCGCTAGAGCGCGCGGCGGCCATGTGGAAAAATTGACCGCCTGTTGGTATTGCCCGAAAATATGCAAATATCAGGCCGTTGTGTGCGGCTCTGGTTTGCTTCTGCAAAATTTCAGTCCATGATTTTGACCATCAGGCCCGGAGCCAGCCGTACCTGACCATCCACCACAATTTTGTCGCCTTCAGCCACCTCGCCGTCCACAACCGTGCGGTCAGCGTACTCAAACAGCGGCCTCACCTTGCGGTAACTGGCCCGGCTGTCCTTATCCACCACGTATACGTAGGATTCTTCCCGGCCAGACTGCACGGCCCTTGTGGGCACGGTCAGCGCCCCGGCGGCCATGCCCAGCGGCAGCTCCACCTGCACAAACTGCCCCGGCCACAGACGGCGCTGGCTGTTTTCAAAGGTGGCGCGCAGCCGGATGGTGCCGGTGCGCGTGTCCACTGTATTGTCCACAAGGGTGAGAAATCCCTTTTCCGCCGCGCCCCCGGCAGGAGTTGCAGAAACCGGCACAGTTGTTTGCGCCATCTGTTCTATAATGACAGGCAGGTGCACCTCGGGCACAGAAAAGCCCACATAAATGGGCGAAAGCGTGTCTATGCTGACAATAACCGTGGCGTCAGCTGATTTGACCATGTTGCCCTTGTCCACATTGAGTGCGCCCACACGGCCGCTGATGGGAGCCACCACCGTGCAGTAGCTGAGATCAAGGGCGGCGCTTTCCACGCTGGCCTTGTCAGACTGCACCGTGGCGCGCAGGGCCGCCGCATCGGTCGCGGTCTTTTCATAGGCATCGCGGCTCACGTAGCCGCCGCCTACCAGCTTGCCGTAGCGGCTCATGTCGTCCTGGGCTTTGGCAAGCTGCGCCTGCGATTTGGCAAGTTGCCCTTTCTTTTCGCGCAGCGCTGCCTCAAAGGGGCGGGGATCAATGGTGATAAGCGGGTCGCCCTCGCGCACATCCTGACCTTCGGTAAAGTGCACCTGCTGAATCTCGCCCGTTACGCGCGGCTTTACGCCTACAGAGGCAGAAGCCCGCACGTTGCCCACAGCATGCAGCAGGCGCGGCACATCAGCCCGCGTAACGGCTTCAACCCGTACCGGGGCAGGGGGCACAGCGTTTTTTTTGCTGTCATCCTGCGAGCAGGCCCCAAGGGCGAGCAGAAAAAAAAGCAGAAGGAGAGGAAGGGGATTCTGGGCTGGTTTCATGGCGTTCCCCATAAGAGTGAAATAGCCGACATCAGGCCGTTGCGCGCAAGAAAAAAAATGAAGCAAGGAGTACCCGCCGTCAAGAAGATAGTTAGCCACGCACCTAACAATCTGCGCTTGCCGCCCTTTTTGCGGTGATTGACATTCGGCACGGTCACGGCATAATTACGCCGCATTTTTCGTGCAACCATCTGCGGTCGTTTTTTGAACGGCGGCAACCTGCAGCCCCGTTTCCGGAGCTGAATCACCATTATATATGCGCCTTGCGGCGCTCCAGGAGCAGGAATTGGCAAAAAACCGCGCATTGCAGCAGTGGCGGGTGGAGGATTCCATCGAACTGTACGGCATCCGTAATTGGGGTGCCGGGTATTTTGACGTGTCGGATGCGGGCGAAGTTGTGATTTGTCCGCAGGGGCCCAAGGGGCCGCAGGTTTCGATACCGGAAGTTATCGCTGGGCTGAAAGAGCGCGGGTATGATATGCCCGTGCTGTTGCGCGTGGAAAACATTCTGGATTCGCGCATTGCCAATATCCACGAATCATTCCGCAAGGCTATCAAAAATCTGAATTATACGGGTTCGTACCGTGGCGTTTTTCCCATCAAGGTCAACCAGCAGCAGCAGGTTGTGGAAAAAATAGCCCAGTTCGGCTCCACCTACCATCACGGCCTGGAGGTCGGCTCCAAGGCGGAACTCATTGCCGCCGTGTCGCTCATGCGCGACCGCGAGGCCTGCATTGTCTGCAACGGCTACAAGGACGAAGAATTCATCGACCTTGGCCTTCAGGCTCTGCGCCTTGGCTTCAACGTGCTCTTTGTTCTCGAAATGCCCAGCGAGCTGGAAGTTGTGCTTGAGCGCAGCAAGGCTCTTGGCGTGCGGCCCAACATCGGCGTGCGCGCCAAGCTGGCCGTAAAGGCCAGCGGCCACTGGACGGATTCCGGCGGCGAACGCTCCACCTTTGGCCTTTCGCCCGCGCAGATCGTGGACGTGGTGGATACGCTCAAGGCCAACGACATGCTTGATTGCTTCAAGCTGCTGCACTACCACCTCGGCTCGCAGGTTTCCAATATTCGCGACATCCGTACCGGGGTCATGGAAGGCGCGCGTCTTTACGTGGGCCTGGTGCAGGAAGGCGCGCCCATGGGCTATCTTGACCTTGGCGGCGGTCTGGCTGTGGACTATGACGGTTCGCACACCAACTATGTTTCGTCGCGCAACTATACGCTCGACGAATACAGCGCCGACATTGTTGAAGCCATCATGAGCATTCTTGATGAGCAGAAGATTCCGCATCCGCACATCATTACGGAATCAGGCCGCGCAACGGTGGCCTACTATTCCGTGCTGCTCTTTAACGTGCTTGATGTGAGCATGGTGGAAGAAGTGCAGCTGCCCGACACCCTGCCCGAAGGCACGCCGGAGCCGGTGCTGAACCTGCGCGAAACCCTTGCCAACATCACCCTGCGCAATTTGCAGGAGTGCTATAACGACGCCATTTACTACCGCGACGAGATGCGTCAGCTGTTCTCCACCGGACGTGTGAACCTGCGGCAGCGCACATTGGCCGAGCGGTTTTTCTGGGCCATCATCATGCGCATTGCCCAGGAAAAAACCCGGCTTAAGACCATTCCCCGCGACCTTGCGGACATCGACGTGAGCCTTGCCGATATCTATTACGGCAATTTCAGCGTGTTCCAGTCCTTGCCTGACTCCTGGGCCATTGACCAGTTGTTCCCGGTTATGCCCGTGCATCGGCTCAAGGAATTTCCCGCACGGCAGGGCATTATTTCTGACATTACTTGCGATTCTGATGGCCGGATTGACCATTTTATCGACCCGCAGGGCATGAAGCCCACCCTTGATCTGCATCCGCTGCGGGACGGCGAGGAATATTACCTTGGCGTGTTCCTGGTGGGTGCGTATCAGGAAACCCTGGGCGATCTGCATAACCTCATGGGCGACACCAATGTGGTTTCCATCAGGGTGCGGGATGACGGCAATTATGAGTATGTGCGTGAAATCAGGGGCGACTCTGTGGCTGATATTCTGAGCTATGTGGAATACGAGCCGCGCCGCATTCTGGAAGATCTGCGCAGTACGGCGGAGCAGGCTGTGCGGCAGGGGCGGATTTCGCCCAGCGACCGGTTTGCCATCATGCAGGTTTTTGAAGACGGCTTGCGCGGCTACACCTATTTTGAACGGTAAGAAAGGCAAGGGCAGGAAGAGTTTGGTGGCGGGGTGAGCCTGTCGAGCGCATTTACGCAAACCCGACTTTTTTGACCTGACGGCGTTTAAATCCTGTTTTTGATGCTCACGTACATGAGTACGCTGCGCTCAAAAACAGGATTTTTCCTTGTCAGGCCAGAAAAATGCGTATTTTGCAAATTCGCCCAACACCAGCCATCGCCTTCGCTACGGTGCTTACAAGAATAATTCTCAAATCGCCTTCAAATATCAAAGAGGGGAATGAGGCAATTATTCTTGAATTTTCGGCAAAAAAGAGCCAAAATTCGTCCAAATTTATTAAAGGGCATTTCGGCATGGTCTATGTTTCAACAAAAAAACGTCAAGAACGTCGCATGATTTATGCGGTGGACCTTTTTGCCGGAGCGGGGGGCTTTTCTCAGGCTGCCCGTGATATCGGTATTCACGTTGTTGCTGCCGTAGAAAATAATCCTAATGCCTGCAAAACGTACCGTTCCAATCTTATCGAGGGCTGCCCATGCCCAACAAAGCTTTTCGAAAACGACATAACCCAACTTCCACCAGCTGAATTTATAAATTCGGCTGGCCTTGAACCATTCTCAGTTGATATTTTGATGGGCGGGCCTCCTTGCCAAGGGTTTTCCACGCACAGAATAAACAATGCTGGCGTTGATGATCCAAGAAATGCTCTTATATTGCAATATTTCAGCTACTTAAAGGCGTTGAAGCCTAAGTCGTTTGTTGTTGAAAATGTGCCTGGTTTGCTTTGGCCCCGCCATGAGAGCTATTTAAATAAATTTTATAGCCTTGCAGCTGAAGCCGGATATGAAATTTTTGCTCCTCAAGTTATAAACGCTAAAGATTACGGAGTTCCCCAAAATCGAAAACGCGTTTTCATTTTGGGTTTCAGAAACAATATTCCGGGCAATCTTCAGTGGCCTCCTCAGCCGACTCATTTCGCTCCAGAATCCAAAGAGGTGCTCGATGATGGGTTGCCTGCATGGCGCCCAGCTTCTGACGTCTTTTCCCTTCCTGTTGCACCTGATGATCCAAATAATATTTGCATGCACCACACTCCTGAGATGGTAAAGGTATTCGAAAGTACACCCCTTAACGGTGGAAGCAGGCATCAATCGGGCCGAGTGCTCCCTTGTCACCGCAAGCATAACGGGCACAAAGACGTTTACGGGCGTGTAGACCCCAGCAAACCTGGCCCGACGATGACGACTGCGTGCATCAACCCATCAAAAGGGCGTTTTTTGCATCCTACAGAACACCATGGCATCTCAGTAAGGCATGCTGCGCGTTTTCAGACTTTTCCGGAAGACTTCGTCTTTCATGGTGGTTTGATGGCCAGTGGAATTCAGGTTGGCAATGCCGTGCCCATACGCTTGGGGCGGGCTGTGCTGGCATCAGTTGTAGGAGCTCTTGAGAAATTCTGACAGCATTTGCCTCTCCCTAGGGGAGGGTTTCCTTTTTTATAATCGCTTGATATAGGCTGTACTATGATAAATACGGCAAGCTTTCAGACGCGAGCACGCACCATAGATCATTTGGGCAGGGGGCAGATTGCAGATGCCCCCACAGCCGTTAGCGAGTTGTGGAAAAATGCCTATGATGCCTATGCGCGAAATGTTGAACTGCATGTTTTTGACGGCAATGTTCTTGTCGCGGGAGTCATGGACAACGGACATGGCATGAACGCGCAAGAGTTGTTGAACAACTGGCTTGTCATCGGCACCGAAAGCAAAGTTCGCAAGGCAGACAGGCCCGAAGACCGTTTTGGGCTTCCCATGCGGGCAACGCAGGGTGAAAAAGGTATTGGCCGACTTTCCGCCGCCTATCTCGCCCCAATGACGCTGGTCGTCACGAAGCGGGAAGGCAGCTCTTTTGCCGCAATACTCGTTGACTGGCGCTTCTTTGAAAATCCCTTCCTGCTCATCTCCGACATCGAATTTCCCATAGCTGAATTTGGAGAAATAAAGGAACTGCCCGAGCAGCTCCCTGAAATGTTTCAGGCCCTGCGAAAGAACCTTGGCTGGAACGGGATGGACGATGCCAAGGCAAAACGGCTGAGCGCGGCCTGGGACAGCTTTGACGAACTGGAACGGCAGCAAGATAAAAAAGTTGAGCGAACCACCCGCGAGGCTATACTGAGCTTTGATGACACCTCGCTCCTGCAATGGGAGCACGTTTTTCCGTGGTGGGACCTTATGAAGAGGGCCTCGGAATACGACATCCACGGAACAGTCATGTTTGCCATCGACATAAACGACGAACTTGGCAAATGGGTGCGCGATGAATACGAAGGCGAGGACGGCGACAAGGTAAAGCATGATTTGGTTGAAACGTTGGTCAACTTCACCGACCCCTTTGAAGACCGTAATCTTCTTTTTGATTATTGCGTAGCCATTCACAGACAGAATAAACCGCAGCATGTCGTCGTCAGTTCTGCTGAATGCTTTTCTTTGGGAGAATTGTATGCTCTGGAACATTACATTGATGGACAATTTGATGAACTGGGCGTTTTTACCGGGGCAATAAAGGCCTTTGGCAAAGACAGGGGCAACGTTGAAATTCGGCCTTCAAAGTTGTTAAAAAATCAGGGCAGGGTGAGGCTGGGACCTTTCAAATTCTGTATAGGCACAATAGAACAGGAGCTTAAGTCCACCACGCATTCAGAAGAAGAATATACTTCAATAAAATCCCAAACGGAAAAATACGGCGGCATCTGCATGTATCGCGATGCTCTTCGCGTCATGCCCTATGGCAGAGAGAATGCAGACCTTTTCGGTATCGAAGAACGCCGTTCAAAACACGCCGGGCGAGAATTTTTTTCGCATCGAAGAAGCGTTGGCCGTGTGGCTTTTTCTTCGCAAGAGAACCCTTACTTAAAAGACAAGGCAGGGCGCGAAGGTCTTGTGGACAATAAGGCCCGCAGAGACATGATCGACCTTGTCATTAATGTTTTAAAACAGACGGCACGACAATTTTTTGGGTATAATTCGGAACTACGCAACACAGAATTACCAGGTATAAAAAAGCGTAATCTGGCAATGCAGAAGGCTGCCGAAACGGCCCGAAAACGGAATCAGAAAAATTTTTCCAGAGCGTTGCAGGTGGCTCTTCCTAAGGTGACCTTTGGTCTAGATGAAATTAGGGCAAACTTCGCCCTTTTTGAAGAGGCTCAAAAAAAACGAGATGCTGCTACTTTGGGAGAAATACAGGAGAAGTTAAATGCATTCGGCGAGCTGCGGGATATGCTCCGGCTGCCGAACCGGCCTGCCGTGCTGGGCCAGAATGAGAGTGACTACAGAGCTTTTAGAGACGCCTATGGGGAATTTTGCTCTGCCTTGGAAGCACTCAAAAAAAATTTGGCAAAGTGCGAAGCTGAGGGTCTGTTAGGCGACCCAAAGCGTATAGTGCTGAGCCGATTCCACAGCAATGAATCTCGGCTTTCCAGTCAGATCGGCGGCTACCTGAAAACGATCAAGGATAATTTGAATTCGCTTCTTATAAGTTGGGATGCCAATGCTTTTGAAGACAGAAAACTCTACAACAAAAATGCTGCGTTAGCTGTCTATCGTTTGGAACAGGGCGAGGGGTTGGCTCCTGTCCTGAACTTGCTGGATGCCAAACACGCCGAACTTCGAGACGACTTCGAAATCAAGTATTCCGCCATTATCAATAGTCTTTCTCAGGTGGCGGAGAATGTGGACATCGAAGGTGCGTTTTTTTGGACAGACCGGGAAAATGCCAAGCTGGAAGAAAAGGTGCAACTGCTCCACAGTGTTGCCCAGTTGGGCATCAGTGTAGAAATCATAGGGCACGAGCTTGAGGCCCTGGAATCGCAAGTTTCCACCTACCTCCGGCGCATGCCCGCTGAGGTCAGGGCGTTGACCTCCTACAAAAATGCGTTGGAAGCTTTTTCGCAACTGACAGACCGCCTCCGTTTTCTTACTCCTTTGAAAAAAACGGCATACCGTAATCGGATACGCATCACGGGCAAAGAAATTGGCGATTATCTTCGCGAATTCTTTGGCGATACCTTTGAAAAATTCCGCATTGACTTCATGGTGACACCAGCCTTCGAAAGGCTGGCCATTCGTGACTTGCCTTCCCGAATCTATCCTACCTTCATCAACTTGGTGAACAATGCATTGTATTGGGTGCAGTATGGTGAGCGACGCATTGTTCAGCTGGATGTTATAGACGGAAAAGCCATCGTTTCGGATACGGGCAAAGGAATTGATAAGGACGATCTGGATAACCTCTTTCAATTGTTCTTTACCCGTAGAACCAATGGGCGCGGTATCGGGCTGTATCTCTGCCGACAAAATTTGGCCGTTGCTAGTCATGAGATACGGTACGCCAATGACTCCGATCCGCACCCGCTGGAAGGAGCAAATTTCATCATAGAATTCAAGGACGCCGAAAATGTCTAATACAGCGGAATTGATTCAAGAAGTATACATTGATCCGATCAAGAGCGTTTTATTTATAGATGACAAGTTTCCGACCTATGCGGAGACTATTCAGGGGCCTCCAGAACCGCTCGCGCTGGATGGTGGTCTTTTGAAGCAAGCGGATGACGCGCAGTACCACAATCTTTTTGAAAATGAGCCGAAAGTCGCGGTTGCCGTTGCAGTAGAGGCGGCTACGCCCGATGTAGAGCGCGTGTTGCAGCTGACGAAATCGTGCAGAACCTGCGGATATATCTTCGATGTTGAAAATTCTGCGGAAGTCGCTTTGGCGGCTGAAAACGGAGAAAGTTTCATCAATAAAGCCGATTTCGTGGTCCTTGATTTTATCTTGGATGCCAAGGCGGACAGTGGAAAGGACGCTTTGAACATCATAGATCACTTGAACAGCACCAAACGATTCAACATGGTTGTTGTTTATACCAACAACGACCCCTCTGACGTGGCGCAAGAAATAGCATTTTTTCTCCGAGGGAAAAATGGGCAAGCGACACTGAGTAAGGGCGCACAGCGTCGGCTTGGAGATATTCCTAATGAATGTATTTCAGAAGCATTTATCCAATATCTTTCTGGCGGGTTAGCTCCTCTCGAGGAGTGGTATGCAGGGCTGGAGCTTGCTGGTAAGCCAAAAGAGATGGATATAGTAAATGCATTTGAGGTATATGCGAGGGACCGATTCCCAAACACTCCCGCTCAAAGTGATTCCTGCTTGCGTGATTGTGGAACAACCTTAGATGGAATCCCCTGGATTTGCGGCAAGGGCGTTTTCATCGCCGTTGTCCATAAAGAAAAAGCTAATAGGACGATAGAAAGCTTACTGGAAATATTGAAAAGTTGTTTGACTGCGTATGTCCCGTCCCCCATATCCATGCTCATTCATAAAAGCATCAACACGCTGAAGGAAGGTGGTCCTGAAATTCTTGAGAAAGCGTTCGGGGATAAAGAAACGCGGGCGGCTTTGCTTTATCGTGCTCTAACGGCGGAGTGTCAGGCATCGGATTTGGAAAGGGTGGATGAGTTAAGATTTGGGTGACCCTCCCCCCGAAAAGTATGCCATTGAAAAGTTAGTGTTCCTGACATAGGAGCACAAGAATGAAACGTAGCAGATTCACCGAAGAGCAGATTATTGAGATCTTGCGGCAAGCCGAGGCTGGCG